>NZ_CAKLBZ010000001.1:1467083-2156666 GCF_921008455.1 Bacillus basilensis
TAACAAGATTGCTAATGCTCCGGACAGATACGCGGCAATATCCGACGAGGCTCCATGGGAAAATTATTCACATTGCGATGGGGTTAATTGCAGCGGCCTTAGGAGCAATTGCGATCCCGTCAATTTTGAAAAAAGATTTTTCTGCTATTACGTTTCTTACGTTAGCGGCAACACAGTTTCGTGATGTGCGTAATATGGAAAGAAATACACTCCAACAATTAGATGGATATGAGCTCGTACCACGTGGAAATACATACATTGAAGGAATTGCATTAGTTTTTGAAAGTCGTAACTATTTGGCGATGTTAACGTCGTTTGCAACGACGTTTGCGTATATAGGATTCCGTTCATGGGTTGCTGGAGTAATTATGGCTCTAATTGCATTTTTTATCGCGAAAAAATTAATGTCTGGTAAGAGGTTACATGATCTTGTTGAAATCGAGCATGTTCCGCTTCGTTTTGAAGGGGCCGGGCTATATATTGATAATATTTACATTATGAATATTGGATTGCCAGCAAGACAAGAGGAAATTATGAAATATGGAATGGGTTTTATTCTAAAGCCGAAGTCAATTGATGCGATGGTTACAATTGCAAATTTAGGGCAACGACAAGCTATTTTGCACGATGTTTCTGTTGCTTTAGGGATATATAGAGATTCTGGTACACCAGCGCTTGTACCGTTAGCAAAGCGTGATTTAGAGGATGGAAGAGTTGGGATATTTGTCTTGCCACAAGATCAAGATGCAGAGAAAGCGATAGGTGTCATAGGGAATGTGCCGACGTTAGAGAGTGCCGTTCATATGTCATCGGAAGCCCCGAAAGGAAGGGGAGATAAGAGATGATGTTAGAAAGCGTTATTCTCGCGGTTATTACAACGAAACCAGAGAAATTTGGAGGTGGTGCTCCTTTGTTTACTTGTGAGACGACAGAGGAACTAGAATTTGTTGCAAATAATTTAGAGGCTATTTTAGATGGTATTGCGCATCGCTTACAAGAGAATGTATATATTATTGTGAAACATTAGCAACGTGTGGTATAATACGAGGTGTTTTGATACGTTGAGAATTATTCTGGAATGCAAATCCCTTCTTGCACAAAGAAGGGTTTTTTACATAATAAACAGATGTAAGTTGAAAGGATGAAAGTATATGCCGAAACCAGTAATAGCAATAGTAGGCCGCCCGAACGTAGGAAAATCTACTATTTTCAATAGAATTGTTGGAGAAAGAGTTTCAATTGTAGAAGATATACCAGGTATAACGCGAGACCGTATTTATAGTGCGGGAGAATGGTTAAATCATGAGTTTAACATTATTGATACAGGTGGAATTGATATTGGAGACGAGCCATTTTTGACACAAATTCGTCAACAGGCGGAAGTAGCGATTGATGAAGCAGATGTTATCATTTTTATGACGAATGGTCGAGATGGTGTAACTGCAGCAGATGAAGAAGTTGCTAAAATTTTATACCGCTCTAAAAAACCAATTGTACTTGCGGTAAATAAGGTTGATAATCCAGAGATGCGTAGTGATATTTATGATTTCTATGCATTAGGATTTGGCGAGCCATTCCCGATTTCAGGTACACACGGTTTAGGACTTGGTGATTTGTTAGATGAAGCTGCAAAGCATTTTCCAAAGATTGAAGAAGAAGCGTATGACGATGAAACAATCCGTTTCTCTTTAATTGGACGTCCAAACGTAGGGAAATCATCACTTGTAAACGCACTTCTTGGTCAAGAACGTGTAATTGTAAGTAATATAGCGGGAACGACACGTGATGCGGTTGATACACCATATAGCAAAGATGGTCAAGATTATGTAATCATCGATACAGCTGGTATGCGTAAAAAAGGGAAAGTATACGAAAGTACAGAAAAATATAGTGTACTTCGTGCACTTAGAGCGATTGAACGTTCTGACGTTGTTTTAGTCGTTTTAGACGGAGAAGAAGGAATTATTGAACAAGATAAAAAAATCGCTGGATATGCTCATGATTCAGGACGTGCTGTTATTATCGTCGTAAACAAATGGGATGCCGTGAAAAAAGATGAAAAAACAATGAAAGCATTTGAAGAAAACATTCGCGCTCATTTCCAATTTTTAGAGTATGCGCCGATTGTATTCTTATCTGCGAAAACGAAAAAACGTACACAAACATTATTACCAGTTATTAATGAAGTAAATGAAAGTCATAGTATCCGTATTCAAACGAACGTATTAAATGATGTAATTATGGATGCGGTAGCGATGAATCCAACGCCGACTCATAATGGTAGCCGTCTGAAAATCTTCTATGCAACACAAGTTGCGGTAAAACCACCAACATTTGTTGTGTTTGTAAACGATACAGAATTAATGCACTTTTCATATGAGCGCTTCTTAAAGAATCGTTTACGTGAAGCGTTCGGTTTTGTAGGAACGCCGATTCACATTATCGCTAGAGCAAGAGACTAATGGAGAGGATGTGATTTTATGACAAAAATCACAGTAGTAGGAGCAGGTAGTTGGGGAACAGCGTTAGCGATGGTATTAGCTGACAATGGACATGATGTACGTATTTGGGGACATCGTACTGAACTTATGGATGAGATTAATACGAAACATGAGAACAGTCGATATCTCCCAGGCATTACATTGCCAAGCACAATCGTAGCCTACTCTTCTTTAGAAGAAGCATTAGTAGATGTAAATGTAGTACTTCTTGTAGTACCAACAAAAGCGTATAGAGAAGTGCTACAAGATATGAAGAAATATGTAGCAGGTCCGACTACTTGGATTCATGCAAGTAAAGGAATTGAACCTGGTACGTCAAAACGTATTTCGGAAGTGATTGAGGAAGAAATTCCAGAGAACTTGATTAAAGATGTTGTTGTACTGTCTGGACCGAGTCATGCTGAAGAAGTCGGCTTACGCCAAGAGACAACTGTTACGTCTGCAGCAAAGCGTATGGAAGCGGCTGAGGAAGTACAAGACTTGTTTATGAATAGCTACTTCCGTGTATACACAAATCCAGATATCGTTGGAGTTGAGCTTGGCGGTGCGTTAAAAAATATTATCGCATTAGCTGCCGGAATAACTGATGGACTTGGATTAGGTGATAATGCAAAAGCAGCATTAATGACACGCGGTTTAACGGAGATTGCTCGTTTAGGAAGAAAGATGGGCGGAAATCCGTTAACGTTTGCTGGTCTAACTGGAATGGGAGACTTAATTGTAACGTGTACAAGTGTTCATAGCCGCAATTGGCGCGCTGGAAATATGCTTGGAAAAGGACACTCTTTAGAAGAAGTGTTAGAAAGTATGGGTATGGTTGTAGAAGGTGTAAGAACAACGAAAGCTGCTCATGAATTAGCAGAGAAAATGGAAGTTGAAATGCCGATTACAGCTGCTTTATATGACGTACTGTTCAATGGGAATAACGTAAAAGATGCGGTAGGCTCATTAATGGGACGTGTTCGAAAACATGAAGTGGAAGCTATACCGGACTTACTTTAAAGAAAAGCGCCAGAAGTACAATTGTACTTCTGGCGCTTTTTATTTTTTTGGGTCTTTTCACCATTTTTTTATTTTTGCATAGGATGAAGAGTAACTTGAGGAGAGGGTGAAAAGAATGGATAATAACATTTTTAATAACATTGAAAAAGAAGCGAAAGTGAATAAAGAAGATATTTTTAAATTAGCATCATCTGTACAAAATGCGAATTTACGTGATGAGACTGTACTTCGTCAATTGATTCATCAAGTGGCTCTTATGGCAGGACGTGAAGTGCCGAAAGAACAAGAGGATCAAATTGTAAAAGCGATTATTAACAATAATATGCCGGCAGATTTTGGTTCGTTAAGCAAAATGTTTAAAAAATAAATTATGAGAAACAAAGAGTTTGTAGATTGCATATGATAGCCATGAAAGTATGGGAATAGAGCTGTTTTGGGCATATTTGGTCAACCGAAGCGAGGGATACACTCGTTTCGGTTTTTATTTTTATATACATTAATGGAAAATGTGGAAATCCTGTTGATTAAAGTTACATATTAGCAAATTCGTAGTAAAATGTTCTTTTTTTATTTGTTTAAAGATTTTAATTTGTTAAAATAGTATAAAAATAGATAATAAAAAGGGGTGTGTATATGTCGGAAGGGCTTATAAAAATGTGGTTTGCTTTAGGGGCAATTGGATTTATGTTTTTTGCAGTAAGTTTTATTTTACTAAGCAGATATAAAATAAAGAATAAATTTTTGAAAGGGATTACAGCGTTAGTAGCGTACACCCTTATGATTGTTTCAGGAATTGTTATTTTTCTTGTTGTATTTAGTGGACCTGTACAGCAGTAAAGAGGATGGTCCGAAAATGCTACATACGAAGCAAGCTATATTAGTATGAAAAGGTGATTGCTAGTGAAAAAAGTCCATATTATTTTAATATTTTGTTGTATGAGCCTTTTAACAGGGTGTTTGTATCCGAAAGAAAATATGAAACAAAATGCTGTTCCTTATGAAGATCAGCTACAAGTCGTTCAAAAAGCTGTTGCGACATTTAAAGAACAAAATGATGGGATATTGCCAATTAAGACGCGGGATATGAGTACGCCTATTTATCAAAAGTATCCAATCGATTTTCAAAAGATTGCTCCGCGTTACATACAAGAAGCACCGGGGAACGCATATGAAAGTGGTGGAGTATATCAGTACGTATTAATAGATGTTGAAACGAATCCAACTGTAAAGTTAATTGATGTAAGGATGACTGAGCAAATTCAGGAATTAACATTGAAACTTAAAATGTACCGTGATGACCATCAATATCCACCTTTTAAAAAAGTAATTTCAGATGGTGTCTATGAATTAGATTTCAAAAAACTAGGATATAAAGATATACCACAAGTAACAAGTCCGTATTCTGGTAAAGGGTTGCCTTTAGTAATCAATGAAAAAGGGGAAGTTTTTGTTGACTATAGAATGGATCTATATGAAGCATTAAAACAAAATGAAGGCCAATTTAAGGAGGGAGAAGATATCCGGAATATACTATCGAAAGATTCTCCATTTGTTCCTGCCTATTCTCTACCGTATACAGTAAAAGACGGAGAACCAATTTTTTTTAAATCATAAGTCATGAACCTTTCTTTTAGCGAATAAGTTCTAGAAGAAAGGTTTTTTATGTTATACAACTTGTGATGCAAACAAACGATATTTTTAAATAGTCATATGAAATTGGACAAAATTATATGATATATTGTCCGAACTTCTAGAATACCATTATATTATATCAGATATTATAGGCAACGTTAGAGAAGGTATTAGTTGACTATAAACGTGGAATTATTCCCAAAAATTTTGAGGGAGGGAATCACTTGGAAAAGGTAGATATTTTTAAAGATATTGCGGAACGCACAGGCGGTGATATTTATTTTGGAGTTGTAGGAGCTGTTCGAACAGGAAAATCAACATTCATTAAAAAATTTATGGAACTTGTAGTTATTCCTAATATTGAGAATGAGTCTGACCGTCAAAGGGCGCAGGATGAACTGCCTCAAAGTGCTGCTGGACGTACAATCATGACGACGGAACCGAAGTTTGTTCCAAACCAAGCGGTTTCTATCGAAGTAGATGAAGGTCTTGAAGTGAATATTCGATTGGTAGATTGCGTCGGATATACGGTTCCGGGAGCAAAAGGCTATGAAGATGAGAATGGCCCGCGCATGATTAATACTCCTTGGTATGAAGAACCTATTCCGTTCCATGAAGCTGCAGAAATCGGAACACGTAAAGTAATTCAGGAACATTCAACAATTGGTGTTGTGATTACAACAGATGGAACGATTGGTGAAATTCCAAGAAGAGATTATATAGAGGCAGAAGAACGCGTAGTAAATGAGTTAAAAGAGGTAGGAAAACCTTTCATTATGATCATTAATACTGTACAGCCGTATCATCCAGATACAGAGCAATTGCGCCAAAGTTTATCTGAAGAATATGATATCCCAGTCATTGCAATGAGTGTTGAAAGTTTAAGAGAAACAGATGTGTACAATGTGCTTCGAGAGGCGTTATTTGAGTTCCCTGTTTTAGAAGTGAATGTTAATCTTCCGAGCTGGGTAATGGTGCTAAATGAAGGGCATTGGTTACGCCAAAGTTATCAAGAAGCCGTTCAGGAGACTGTCAAGGATATAAAACGTCTTCGTGATGTGGACCGTGTTGTTTGGCAGTTTAGTCAGTATGAATTTATTGATCGAGCGAGCCTAGCTGGCATTGATATGGGGCAAGGTGTAGCGGAGATTGATTTATATGCACCAGATGAATTATATGATCAAATTTTAAAAGAAGTAGTAGGGGTAGAAATTCGAGGGAAAGATCATTTATTGAAACTTATGCTCGATTTGTCTCATGCGAAAGTAGAATACGATCAAGTGGCGGATGCCCTGCGTATGGTAAAGCAAACAGGATATGGTGTAGCGGCGCCTGCGTTAGCTGATATGAGCTTAGATGAGCCAGAAATTATTCGTCACGGTTCAAGGTTTGGTGTGAAATTAAAAGCTGTAGCTCCGTCTATTCATATGATTAAAGTAGATGTGGAGTCTACGTTTGAGCCAATCATTGGTACGGAAAAGCAAAGTGAAGAACTAGTTCGTTACTTAATGCAAGATTTTGAAGATGACCCATTATCAATTTGGAATTCTGATATATTTGGACGTTCGCTTAGCTCTATTGTTCGAGAAGGTATTCAAGCGAAACTTTCTTTAATGCCAGAAAATGCGAGATATAAATTAAAAGAAACGCTAGAAAGAATTATTAATGAAGGATCTGGCGGATTAATTGCGATTATATTATAAGAAAAAAATCCCTCTCATCGTAGAGGGATTTTTTTGATTTTCGCGTATAGAATAGAGAAATAAACAGTCATTATCTAATATATTGTTGTAAATTGTCAAGTTTCATCAGATTTTCACATTTTAAGAGTAACAATTTCCTTAAAAATATTGAATTATAAAGGAGAATCGTATAATATAGGCGTTGATAATGATTTATCTACATCTTTGTAGTATAGAATTTGCAAAAATTGCCTACAAATGAAAGTAAGACTCATTTTATGATCATTATACAGTCTTATCTTTGGGAGGAGGTGAATGGCATGAACAAGACAGATTTAATCAATGCTGTTGCAGAAGCAAGTTCCCTTTCTAAAAAGGACGCAACAAAAGCAGTAGACGCTGTTTTTGATTCTATCTTAGAAGCTTTAAAACAAGGTGATAAAGTACAACTGATCGGATTCGGTAACTTCGAAGTTCGTGAGCGTGCGGCTCGTAAAGGTCGTAACCCACAAACAGGTGAGGAGATTGAAATCGCTGCAAGTAAAGTACCTGCATTCAAACCTGGTAAAGCGTTAAAAGATGCGGTTAAATAATCCTTACATATTAACAGGGAAGAAGAGTTTCCTTTTTGGGAACTCTTCTTTTTGCTTTTAAAAACATAAATATGCTAGAATGTGTTCGTATCACTTTTAGGTTTTCGGGAGGGCTAGCGGATGGCAAAAGTTAATTTAGAACAAATTGAACATGCAGTACGCCTTATTTTAGAGGCAATCGGAGATGATCCAAATCGTGAGGGAGTACTTGATACACCAAAGCGTGTTGCAAAAATGTACGCAGAAGTGTTCGCGGGTATGCACGAAGATCCGAAAGAACATTTGCATAAAGTGTTCGGAGAAGATCACGAGGAGCTTGTATTAGTAAAAGATATACCGTTTTATTCGATGTGTGAGCATCATTTAGTTCCATTCTATGGAGTTGCTCACGTTGCATATATTCCGCAAGGCGGAAAAGTGACAGGGTTAAGTAAATTAGCTCGTACTGTAGATACAATTGCACGTCGTCCACAACTGCAAGAACGTATTACATCAACAGTAGCGAACTCTATTATGGAAGTACTAGAGCCGCATGGTGTAATGGTAGTAGTAGAAGCGGAACATATGTGTATGACGATGCGTGGTGTAAAAAAGCCAGGTGCGAAAACAGTAACAACAGCAGTACGTGGTGTGCTAGAAAATGATGCTGCAGCACGTAGTGAAATTTTATCTTTTATTAAAACGAAGTAAAGAAAAGTGGGAAACTGCTTTTCTTTTTTTTTTTATGTAAATAAATGATATAGTTTTAGTAAGGCAGAGTGAGAATAGAAAGACTACTTAAAAGAATAGAAGATGTTATTTAGTTCGGTGGAAGTTTGGAAAGAGTAGCCAAGTTTTGGTTATAGAAAATAGAATGTATGTGTTATAATAAGTTTTATGAATTAGAAAACAAGGGTGATTTTTGTGTGTGACATCTACGGAGGGTATGCAGGTATAAGAGAGAAATTGATGGAGAAATTACGCCATCCTTATTTTATAAACTATATTGAAGAACCATTTATTGATGAAGAAAAAATAGCATTGTTATACGGTGCTTTAAAAAGTGCAAATTTACATATAGAACAAATTGAGCATTATGTAGTAACGATTATGCTTGTGCAAATTGCGCTTGATACACATGAAAGAGTATCAAATAAAGCAGGAGAAGAAGCAAATGAATCGCATAAACGTCGTCAGCTAACAGTACTTGCTGGTGATTACTATAGCGGGTTATATTATTACTTATTGTCTATGAATCGTGATATTGTTTTAATTCGTGCGCTTGCTGAAGGAATTAAAGAAATTAATGAACACAAAATAATGTTATATCAAAAAGCGCATAAAACGATGGATGACATAATGGAAAGTGTAGTAACAATTGAGTCTGCACTCTTGCAAAAAACATGTGATCATTTTCATTTATCGCATTGGAAGCCGTTTATAACGTATGTACTAGGAAAAAATCGTCTTCAAAAAGAATGTGAACTACATGTTGATAAACAACATTCACCTGTTTTTCAAGCAGTTCAAGGGATTTTGAACGATAAAGCGGATGCAGAAACAGTTATTAATGGATGGAAGATGGAATTGAGAAAGAAAGAAAATCAATTTTTAGAAAATCACACAGATATAAGCGAAATAAACTCTGTGTTAAGAGATAAATCGAAGACATAAGCAATTTTACATTGGAAGAAGGTACGAGCATGCAACAATCAAAAGAAGAAAGAGTACATGATGTATTTGAGAAAATCTCTGATAAATATGATGTAATGAATTCTGTAATTAGTTTTCAAAGACATAAAGCGTGGCGTAAAGAGACGATGCGTATTATGGATGTAAAACCAGGTAGTAAAGCGCTTGATGTATGCTGCGGGACAGCGGACTGGACAATTGCGCTAGCTGGAGCGGTAGGTGAGCAGGGCAAGGTTGTTGGTTTAGACTTCAGTGAAAATATGTTATCTGTCGGTAAGCAAAAGGTAGAAACGTTACAATTAAAACAAGTAGAACTTCTACATGGGAATGCAATGGAACTTCCATTTGAAGATAACACATTTGATTATGTAACGATTGGGTTTGGTTTACGTAACGTACCGGATTATATGCACGTATTAAAAGAAATGACACGTGTAGTAAAACCAGGTGGAAAAGTAATTTGTTTGGAAACATCTCAACCAACAATGATTGGTTTTCGACAAGGGTATACTTTATACTTTAAATATATCATGCCGTTATTTGGAAAGTTATTTGCGAAAAGTTATAAAGAATATTCATGGCTACAAGAATCTGCTAGTACATTCCCTGGTATGAAAGAATTGGCTAAGATGTTCGAAAAAGCTGGACTTGAACGTGTACAAGTGAAGCCGTTTACTTTTGGGGTAGCAGCGATGCATTTAGGTATGAAACCAGAATCAAAATAGAAAAAAGAAAAAAGAAGTTTTAGGTTAAGGTGAACAATATGAAGTTACAACTTATGTACTCTTTTTTACGATCGGATATTAATGTGATAGAAAAAGAATTAAAAAAGACAGTTGCTTCTGAACAGCCATTAGTAGAAGAGGCGGCATTACAACTTATTGAAGCTGGTGGGAAGCGAATTCGTCCTGTATTTGTGTTGCTTGCGGGGAAATTTGGAGATTATAAGTTAGACGCAATTAAGCATGTAGCTGTTGCGTTAGAACTTATTCATATGGCTTCTCTTGTTCACGATGATGTTATTGATGCTGCATTTTTACGACGTGGTAGCGCAACTGTGAATGCGAAATGGGGAGATCGTATTGCAATGTATACAGGCGATTATCTATTCGCTAAGTCTCTTGAATGTATAACAAATATCGAAATTCCGGAGGCGCATCAGGCGCTATCGCATACCATTTTAGAAGTTTGTAAAGGTGAAATAGAACAAATTAAAGATAAATATAACTATGATCAAAACTTAAGAACGTATTTAAGAAGGATAAAGCGAAAAACAGCGTTATTAATTGCTGCGAGTTGTCAATTAGGAGCAATTGCAGCTGGCGCTAGTCGTGATACGGTAAATCGACTATTTTGGTATGGGTATTTTGTAGGAATGTCGTACCAAATTATTGATGACATTCTAGATTTCGTTTCCACAGAAGAGAAGCTTGGGAAACCTGCTGGCGGAGATTTGTTGCAAGGAAATATTACGCTTCCTGCCCTATACGCTATGGAAGATCCAGTGCTTCGTAAGAAAATCAGATCTGTACACGAAAATACACAAGCGGATGAAATGAAAGAAATTATTGAGGCTGTAAAGAATAGTGATGCTATTGATAAAGCATTTGCGTTTAGTGAACGTTATTTACATAAAGCATTAGAAATTATAAAACCACTCCCACGTGGACAAGCGAAGTATGCATTACAAAATGTAGCAAAGTATATTGGAAAACGAAAATTTTAGTGTTTTTTCTAAAAAATAAAATAATCTCTCTATTTCAAAACTATTGCACAATTGTGATAAGGGTGTTAATATGTGTGTGGGGATATACAATTACATACATAATTCAGAAGTGGAGAGATTTTTTATGGAAAAAACATTTCTAATGGTTAAACCAGACGGTGTACAACGTGCCTTCATTGGGGAAATTGTAGCTCGTTTTGAGAAGAAGGGCTTTCAATTAGTTGGTGCAAAATTAATGCAAGTTACTCCGGAAATTGCTGGACAACACTATGCTGAGCACACAGAAAAACCTTTCTTTGGTGAATTAGTAGACTTTATTACATCTGGCCCTGTATTTGCAATGGTATGGCAAGGTGAAGGTGTAGTAGATACAGCTCGTAACATGATGGGTAAAACAAGACCACATGAAGCAGCTCCTGGAACAATTCGTGGAGATTTCGGTGTAACTGTTGCGAAAAACATTATCCATGGTTCTGATTCGTTAGAAAGTGCAGAGCGCGAGATTGCTATTTTCTTTAAAGAAGAAGAATTAGTTGACTACTCAAAATTAATGAATGAATGGATTTACTAATTATTTTGAAATAATTTGTAAACGCTTTAATCACTGTGATAATAGTAAAAAGCGCAAGAAGAATAGGGGTATTCTTCTTGCGCTTTTTTTATTTCAATTAGTTACGAAGTTAGAGCCGTTATGATATATTGATATGTAAAGTAAAAGGCCTATCGGAGAATAAGCGAATGGCTGATCAATTATATAGTTTCTTTCATATTTTTAGAGTAATGAAAGATAATATCATTGCTTAATATAGCGAGATAAATACATATACGAAAAGAGGAATAACGTATGCGATATATTACAGCTGGTGAATCTCATGGTCCACAACTTACAACGATTATAGAAGGTGTACCAGCAGGACTACCTTTAGTAGCGGATGATATAAATGAAGAGTTAGCTAGAAGGCAAAAGGGATATGGGCGTGGTAGACGCATGCAAATTGAAACGGATCAAGCGCAAATTGTAAGTGGTGTTAGACATGGAGAGACATTAGGTTCTCCAATTGCACTTGTTGTTGAAAACCGTGATTTTGCACATTGGACAAAAATTATGGGTGCAGAGCCGTTAACGGAACAAGAAGAAAAAGAAATGAAAAGGAAAGTAACAAAACCAAGACCTGGACATGCTGATTTAAATGGTGCGATTAAATATGGGCATAGAGATATGAGAAATGTACTGGAACGTTCTTCAGCTCGTGAAACGACAGTACGTGTTGCTGCTGGTGCGGTTGCAAAAAAAGTGTTAGCGGAACTTGGTATTACAGTAGCGGGCCATGTAATTGAAATTGGCGGTGTACAGGCTAAAGAGACTACGTATCGTTCAATTGAAGAATTAAAAAGCATTACAGAAGCATCACCTGTACGTTGTTTAGATGAAGAAGCTGGTAATCAAATGATTAAAGCAATTGATGATGCGAAAGCAAATGGTGATTCAATCGGTGGCATTGTTGAAGTGATTGTGGAAGGCATGCCAATTGGAGTAGGGAGCTATGTGCATTATGATCGAAAACTGGATGCAAAATTAGCAGCCGCAATTATGAGCATTAATGCCTTTAAAGGTGTTGAGATTGGAATTGGTTTTGAAGCAGCACATAGACCGGGTAGCGAAGTTCATGATGAAATTCTTTGGAATGAAGAGCGTGGATATACACGAAGAACAAATAATGCAGGTGGATTAGAAGGCGGTATGACGACTGGTATGCCAATTGTTGTGCGCGGTGTGATGAAACCGATACCTACACTATATAAACCTCTTCAAAGTGTCGATATTGATACGAAAGAGCCTTTTACAGCAAGTATTGAACGTTCAGATAGTTGTGCTGTTCCAGCAGCTAGTGTCGTTGCAGAAGCGGTTGTAGCTTGGGAATTAGCTACAGCTTTAATAGAACAATTCGGATTAGATCGTATGGACCTTATTCGTGAAAATATTGAGAAACATAATGAATATGCGAGGGGATTTTAATGGGAAACATACATATTCAAACGAAATCAAAAGAATATGATGTGCATGTAGGAAAAGAATCGTTGTCACATTTGACAACAATTATTCAAAACATACAGCCATCTGTATCAAACATCATGATCATTTCAGATGAAGCTGTTGCATCTTTACATTTACAGACAGTTGTAGATGCGTTGCAAATAGAGCAAAAAGTATTTTCATTCGTTGTACCGAGTGGCGAGAAAGAGAAGTCTTTTGAAAATTTCTATGCGGCTCATACGTCAGCTCTTGAAAATAAATTAGATAGAAATTCTTTAATTATTGCACTTGGCGGCGGGATGATTGGAGATTTAGCTGGTTTTGTTGCCGCGTCTTTTATGCGTGGAATCCGCTTTATTCAAGTTCCAACGACTTTATTAGCTCACGATAGTGCAGTAGGTGGAAAAGTAGCGATTAATCATCCGTTAGGTAAAAATATGATAGGGGCATTCCATCAACCTGAAGCGGTTGTATATCATACGCCGTTTTTACAGTCTCTTCCTGAGACAGAGTGGCGTTCAGGTTATGCAGAAGTGATCAAACATGCTCTTATTGGTGATGTAAAGCTGTATCATTGGCTAAAAGAAGAAGTGCAAACATTAGCAGATCTTCGTGATGAGAAATTAATCCATATATTAACGAAGGCGATTCCTGTAAAGGCAAACATTGTAGCACAAGATGAAACAGAAAAAGGTGTACGTGCTCATTTGAACTTTGGACATACGTTAGGCCATGCTCTTGAAAAAGAACTAGGATATGGAAACATTACTCACGGTGACGGAGTAGCGGTTGGAATGTTATTTGCCTTGTTTTTAAGTGAGCAAGTGTATAAGGTTGATCTTTTTTATGAAGAGATGAAGCAGTGGTTCTTAAAGTACGGCTATCCAAAAATGCCAAGTGATTTGAATGTAGAGCGTCTCGTTCAATTGATGAAACAAGATAAGAAAGCGAATGCTGGAGCAATTCATATGGTGTTAATGCAGGAATATGGGGTAGTGAATGTCGTATCTATTCCAGATGAGACTGTTCATATTGCGTTAGAGGCATTTCAAAAGAATATGGTTTAAGAAGTGCGAAGTGCTTGTTTAGAGGTGTTCTCGTAATAGTGACAGTAATGATAAACGATTACAATGAGGAATTATAACCGTATTGTAATCGAATTGAATAAAATGACTGGGGGAAGAAAAATGAGAGTGAAAGAGCAATTGTTAACTTTGAGAGCATATGTACCTGGGAAAAATATTGAAGAAGTAAAAAGGGAATATGGGTTATCAAAAATTGTGAAATTAGCATCGAACGAAAATCCATTCGGTTGCTCAGCGCGCGTAACAGAAGCATTAACTTCTTTAGCGAGTCAATACGCTCTTTATCCAGATGGATATGCCTTTGAACTTCGGACACAAGTAGCAAAACATTTAGGTGTTAAAGCGGAACAACTGTTATTTGGTAGTGGATTAGATGAAGTCATCCAAATGATTAGTCGTGCATTACTACACGAAGGAACAAATGTTGTAATGGCGAATCCAACATTCTCGCAATACCATCACCATGCTGTTATTGAAGGAGCAGAAGTTCGTGAAGTACCACTTAAAGATGGCATTCACGATCTAGATGCGATGTTACAGCAAGTAGATGATAAAACGAAGATTGTATGGATTTGTAACCCGAATAATCCAACAGGTACATATGTAGAAAAACAAAAATTACTTTCATTTTTAGAATCAGTTCCTAAGTCAGCGCTTGTTATTATGGACGAAGCATATTATGAATATGCGGGAGCAGAAGACTATCCGCAAACATTACCACTTCTTGAAAAGTATGAAAATCTTATGGTATTACGTACATTTTCAAAAGCATATGGTTTAGCTGCTTTCCGTATCGGATATGCGGTTGGTAATGCGGAGTTAATCGGGCAGCTAGAAGTAGCAAGGTTACCATTTAATACATCGACTGTAGCGCAATCTGTAGCACTTGCTGCATTAGAAGATCAAGCATTTTTACAAGAATGTGTGAAAAAGAATGAAGAAGGATTACATCAATATTACGCATTTTGTAAGGAGTATAACGTATTCTATTATCCATCTCAAACAAATTTCATTTTCTTAAAACTCGGTATTCCTGGTAATGAGGCTTTCGAACGATTAATGAAGAAAGGATATATTGTTCGTTCTGGTGCTGCATTTGGTATACATGATGGTATTCGTATTACTGTTGGTTTGAAAGAAGAGAATGATGAAATTATAGAATTATTGAAAGAGCTTGTAAAAGAGCAAGTAAAGAAAGAAGAAACATACTCTTAAGAGTTTGTGAAGGCTCCTATTATAGGAGCCTTTTTTATTTAAATAAAGATTGAGGTTAAGAAGGCGTGTAAATCTTAATCCGTGCGGGGCAATAATTAATAAGGGAAGTTATTTGCACGGTAACGAAAGAAAACGGTACAATAGAAAGTAGTAATGCGGTATCGGTGTCATATTCGAACCGCGATAAGTGAAAGTACAAGAAGAAGCATACTTCTTCTTAAGGTTGCGTTCTTACACCTAGTTGCTTATGATAAAGTGAAACTTGAATCAGTGGGGATATTCATCTCCCGCTGATTATCAGTCCACACCAATCGGGCTTTTACGGGTAGCCCGATCCCCATCTAACTTCTTTGCCTTCTCTGAATTTTGAGGTGGGGGTCTTACTGCCCGGCAAATAGAGTGATAAATGAACAGAAAAGAATATTTTTTAGAATTAAAGGAGACGTTTATGCAAAAGTTTGAACAAGCTGTTTCATATATTGAAAATGGTGAAGCCGAAAAGGGATTACAATTATTAACAGAGCAATTAAAAATGGCGAATGATGAAGAGAAGTATGATATTGCTCGTTATTATCATACACTTGGATTTACGGATGAAGCGTTAGCTATTACAGAAGACTTGCGTTTATTGTATCCAGAAGAAAGTGAATTCACTGTATTTTTAGCAGAATTATATATTGATCTAGACAAAGAAGATGAAGCGATTGAAGTGCTTCATGATATTCCAGAAAATGATGATTTATATGTTCAATCGTTATTACTTGTTGCGGATTTATTCCAAATGCAAGGTTTCGATGATGTAGCAGAACAAAAACTATTAAAGGCGAAAGAAATGATGCCTGACGAGCCTGTTATTACGTTTGGATTAGCAGAGTTATATAGTAGTAAAGGTGAAGAACAAAAGGCAATCACTCATTATGAGTCGCTATTAGCGGAACATAAAGTAATGGGTGGTGTTGTCATTGCACTTCGTCTCGCAGAAACGTTAAGTGCGATTGGAAATTGGGAAGAAGCGATCTCTTACTACGAAGCAGGTTTAGAGGAACAAAAAGATATCCATTCATTATTTGGATATGCCTTCACATTATACCAAGGTGAAGAATACCAAAGAGCAATTGGTGCTTGGCAAGAACTAAAAGAATTAGATCCTGAATATGCATCGCTTTACATGTATTTAGCGAAAAGCTATGAAAAAGAAGGGATGCTTCAAGAAAGCTATGAAACACTTCAAGAAGGAATTAAAGTAGATGAGCTTTCTGTACCATTTTATGTAGAATTAGCGAACATTGCGGCGAAATTAGGGAAAATAGCGGAAGCAGAGGAAGTGCTTCAAAAAGCGCTTGAGTTAGATCCAGGACATTTAGGTGCAACATTAAAATATGCGTATATCTTAAAGGAACAAGAAAAGCATGAAGAGCTAATCGCAGTTGTAGAGCGGGCTATCGATAGCGGAGAACCAGATACACAACTACTTTGGGATCTTGCGTTTGCAAAAAAACAATTAGAAATGTATTCTGATGCATTAAAACACTATGAAAGTGCATATACTTCTTTTAAGAATCATCCAGACTTCTTGGAAGAGTACGGTTATTTCTTATTGGAAGAAGGTATGCGAAAAGAGGCGAAAGAAGTATTTACTCAGTTAATACAACTAGACCCGACACAAATTCATATTGAAGAATTGTTATATAATTTAGAGGATTTTTCATAAGTTGGAAGGAAACTGAATGACGCTTCTTGAATCTAAAAAGAAAAGAGAAAGACAGAGGAGGGACTTAATTGCTATGAATACCCCTGTTTCTGTAAACGAGAAGAAGGATTTTGTAAAATGGTTTTTGAATAATTACCAACTGAAACAGCGTGAATGTGTATGGATTTTGAATTATTTAATGAGTCACGACCAATTGATGCATAAAGTCCACTTCGTAGAGCATGCAAAATATTGTCCGCGTGGCTTAGTGATGTCCGCGAATTGTGTAAAAGATACACCGTTTCACTTTTTTAAACAAAATGTTATGACAACAGATGCTGAAAAATCGTTTCATGATATTCGTTTAAATCGAGATGAGGATATTTATATTCAACTCAATTTTAAATCATCATTTCAAAATGCTAATTATGTAGCTGTATTAGAAGAAAACCCGTATTTACCAAAGCATATTGAAGTAAATGAAAAAGATCGTTTACTTGCAGAAAGATTTTTAGAAGAAAGTGTATTTTCTTTTAGAAGAGAACGTCTTTTGAAACAAATTGATGAAGCGCTGGATAAGCAAGATAAGGAAGCGTTTCATAGGTTAACAGCGGAGTTAAAGATGTTATAGAATTCATTTGGATTCATAAAATTTTACAAATTTCAGACTTTTTAAGAAAAACTACCTTAATATAGGTAGTTTTTCTTTTTTTACCTCTTTTAGTATGGTTTAATATATATAAAGTGAAAGTTCTGTCATTTGTAGATGAGGGAGGGAAGAAATTTGAAATGGATTGTAAAAGATGTGGAACAGTTTGAGCAAGCAAGAGAATATGTAGATACAGGTGTTATACCACTTTTATCAATTTCGGCAGCGAAAGAAATGAAAATGGTAGTAGAACAAGGTGAATTTATCGAATTGTTGAGTATGGAGTTGGAAAGAGAATATAAAGGAAGGGTGCTTTTACTACCTGCATTTACGTATTTAGTAGAAAGTCAAAAAAATGAAAAAGGTCGTTTGCAAGAATGGACAAATCATTTACAAAAGCAAGGTTTTAAGCATATTGCTTATGTTACAAGTGATTTTTCATGGAAAGAAGATATGCAAGAATTACAGGGGGATTTATTTTGGTTTCCTTCGTTAGCTTTAGAACAATTTAGTGATCAAGCGAAAAGAGAAGTTATTCATGCACATATAAAAAATATAATGGTGATGTTAGAAGAAAAATGGGGAAAGTAATAATAAACAGAAAGTTCTTATTATTATGAGTAGTATGATATTGACCTGTGCATGAGCGTATTATATCATGATAGTGTCCTAGTTTTTATTTTTTATATAATTTATCACGAGGGGACAATTTCTGATAGAGGGGGGAAATTTTCGTGAGCGAGAACGAACATCGTGTGTCAAGAAGACAGTTTTTAAATTACACCCTTACAGGGGTAGGAGGCTTTATGGCAGCGGGTATTTTAATGCCGATGACGCGGTTTGCGCTTGATCCGGTGTTAAGAAAAGAAGCGGGAACGGATATGGTTGCTGTTGCACAAGTAAAGGATATTACAACAGAGCCGAAACGTTTCGACTTTAAGGTGAAGCAGGTTGATGGTTGGTACAAGTCTGAAGAGCCAAAATCAGCTTGGGTTCATAAAGATGAAAGCGGAGACATTGTTGCGTTCTCTCCAGTATGTAAACATTTAGGATGTACAGTTAACTGGAATTCGGACAAAGCACATCCGAATCAATTCTTTTGTCCATGTCACGGGGGCCGTTATACAAAGGACGGGATGAACATTAAAGGCACACCGCCCCTTGCTCCACTGGATGTATACGAATCTAAAGTGAAAGATGGAACGCTGTATTTAGGAAAAGCGAAGCCAAAAGGGGGTGCGAAGTAGATGCTAAATAAAATTTATGATTGGGTAGATGAAAGGTTAGATATTACACCAATATGGCGTGATATCGCTGATCATGAAGTACCTGAACATGTAAACCCGGCACATCACTTCTCTGCATTCGTTTATTGCTTTGGAGGACTTACCTTTTTTGTTACTGTAATTCAAATTTTATCTGGAATGTTTTTGACAATGTATTATGTGCCTGATATTAAAAATGCTTGGGAATCGGTTTATTATTTACAAAATGAAGTTGCGTACGGACAAATTGTTCGTGGTATGCACCACTGGGGTGCTAGTCTCGTCATTGTAATGATGTTTTTACATACACTTAGAGTTTTCTTCCAGGGTGCGTATAAAAAACCTCGTGAGTTAAACTGGATTGTTGGTGTTCTTATTTTCTTTGTTATGTTAGGTCTTGGTTTTACCGGATATTTATTACCGTGGGATATGAAAGCGTTATTTGCTACGAAAGTAGGGATTCAAATTGCAGAACAAACGCCGCTCATTGGTCCTTATATTAAAACATTACTCGCTGGTCATTCCGAAATTGTTGGCGCTCAAACATTAACTCGCTTCTTTGCTATTCACGTCTTCTTCTTACCAGCAGCACTTCTAGGTTTAATGGCCTTCCACTTCATCATGATTCGCAAACAAGGTATTTCCGGTCCGCTATAAGAGATTGCTAAATTAAAGGGGAAAGAACTAAAGGAGGGAGATTATGCATCGCGGCAAAGGGATGAAGTTTGTAGGAGATTCTCGGGTACCAGTAGCTCGGAAACCAAATATTCCAAAAGACTATTCTGAATACCCAGGGAAAACAGAAGCGTTTTGGCCGAACTTCTTGTTAAAAGAATGGATGGTAGGTGCAGTTTTTTTAATCGGTTATTTATGTTTAACAGTGGCGCATCCGTCACCGCTTGAGAGAATGGCGGATCCAACTGATGCTGGATATATACCACTTCCAGATTGGTATTTCTTATTCTTGTATCAGTTATTAAAGTACTCTTATGCTTCTGGTTCATTTACTGTAATTGGAGCGTTTATTATGCCTGGGATTGCGTTTGGTGCATTACTTTTAGCTCCATTTCTTGATCGTGGCCCAGAAAGACGTCCATTGAAGCGTCCAGTAGCAACTGGATTTATGCTTTTATCGATTGCGTCGATTATCTTTTTAACTTGGGAATCTGTAGCGCATCACGATTGGGAAGCTGCAAAAAAACAAGGAGCAATTGTAAAGACAGCACCAGTCGATAAAAATGATGATGGCTATAAATTAATGCAAAAGAACACTTGTTTAACATGTCACGGTGACAATTTGCAGGGCGGGGCAGCAGCACCAGCACTGCAAAACTTAACTTTAAAGCCAGAAGAAATTGCTAAAATTGCGAAAGATGGAAAAGGTTCAATGCCTAAAGGTGTATTTAAAGGCACAGATGAGGAACTGAAGAAGCTTTCGGAATTTGTTGCAAAGTATAATAAAAAATAATAAAAAGCTGACTACAAAATTTGTAGTCAGCTTTTTATTTTGATGAAAGTAAGTTTACTATATAATAGAGTAGAGTTTGATGAAAGAATGAAAGGTGTTGGACATACAGCTTGGTTTACTTGTATGCAATGTTAAGACAACGCTCCGTATTATTATTTTTATTAGCTGTTAACATATTAGGTACAATTTACGGATTTATATGGTATGGAAATCAATTAAAAGAAACTTCCCCTATATTTTGGCCGTTTGTACCTGATAGCCCTATGGCGAGTCTCTTTTTTGTCTTTGTTTTAATTGCTTTTTTAATAAAGAGAAATTGGGGATTAATAGAGGCACTAGCGATTGTTACTTTAATAAAATATGGAATATGGGCTGTTGTTGTAAATGGGGTTATGATCTATGTAAAAGGTCCTATTGGTCTTATCGGGTATATGTTAATGCTTTCGCATTTTGCGATGGCAGTACAAGCAGTGCTATATGCACCGTTTTACCGTATAAAAAAATGGCATTTTGCGGTAGTAGCTATATGGACATTACATAATGATGCAATTGATTATTTATTTTGGCAAATGCCGAGATATGGAATTATGCATTTGTTCGTAGGAGAAATTGGTTATTTTACGTTCTGGCTAAGTATTGCTGTGCTATGTATTACATATTATTATTGCTTACGTGAGAACCGAAAACAGTTTTCTTTATGATAGTTAGGACATTTAGGGGGAGAAAATGAAGAAAAATAAGAGTGGTATAAAAATATTGGATCGATTGATTATGATAGTTGTTTCATATAGCATAGCATTTTCTATATTTGCACTTGCAACAACGGCGGTTGTATACGGAAAATGGCTATATTATTTTGAAATTGATTTTTTAAACATTCCAGATTTAGCGGATATGACGAAAGATGATATTAAAAGAAATTATGATGTGCTTATCACATATTTATCGCCATTTTTTGATGGATCATTGCAGTTGCCAACACTAGATATGTCTACAAATGGCCGTATTCATTTTGTAGATGTGAAAAATATTTTAGTAAAGATTCAATATGTAATGTATGCGACAATTATGATTGCAATGATAGGTGGCATGTATTTATTAAAAAAGAGAAATGAAAAGTTTTTACTGCACGGATCGATTTTAACAATTATCTTTCCGATAGCGCTGATGTTACCGATTGCTATTAATTTTGAAAAGAGTTTTGTGATATTCCACAAGCTTTTATTCAGTAATGATTATTGGATGTTTGATATTGAAACGGATCCAATTATATTAATGTTACCAGAAGAATTCTTTATGCATGCTGCGTGTGCTATTTTATTATTCATTTTATTTGGTAGCATACTTTGTTACAGTTTGTATAGATACTTTGTAAAAAAGAAAAGGATGTCAAATAAAAAATTCTCTGCTTAAAGAGAATTTTTTTGTTTGTAAAACGATAATATATTTTTCGGTCCAGTTCTGTTCTATTCTTGTCCACATTAACATATTTTGTACTAGTAGTTATAGGGGGGAACGTGATGAAGAGAACATTAATTGGACTGATTGCATTTCTAATTATAATGTTTCCGTTACGTATATATGCTGAAGAGTGGAGTGAACTAACAGGGTTGTTAGATGACTCATTACAATTAGTGAAGCGTAATGAAGATGAAAAAGCAGTACAAGTATTACAACATTTCTCGGAGCAGTTTGTAATAAAGGGGAATGAAAAAAAGCAAGAAGTAACGCCAGATCAAGTTAGAGTTATTTCTTTAGCTTACGACAAGGCGAAACAAGCTCTCGCGGAAGAAGATGTAAGTAAACAAGTTAAAATTGATAATGTGTTAGCCTTGCAGCTCGCTATTGATGCGCAAGTATCGAAGTATCAACCACTTTGGATGGAAAGAGAAAGAAAAGTAATGGATGCCTTTTCTCAAATGGAAAAAGCGATGAAAAAAGAAGATACAGGACAGTTTCAACAAACGTTAAACACATTTTTACATGAATTTAATATTATTTATCCAAGCCTAATGATCGCCTTGCCAGAAAACGAAGTGCAGCGTGTAAATGCCCATTTATCTTATTTGGATGAATTTCGTAACGTTATGTTAAAAACGAAAGGCGGGCAAATGCAATTAGGAATCATTAAAGGGGATTTGCAAAAAATATTTCACACAGTAAAAAAAGATGAAATTGCCCCCTCTCTCATTTGGTTTATGACAATTACTGGAGGTCTTATTTTATTCACATTAACTTATGTTGGATGGAGAAAGTATAAAGGAGAGAGAGAAAAGAGAAAAAGTAATGTCCATTCTAAGAATAGATAATGTAATAAACAAAGATGCGGATTGTAAGGTTTATTCATTGACAATGATAGCAGAAGAAAATAGAATGAGAAGTACTATAATTAAAACTTCAATGGAGGTTCAGAGATTCATGATGTTTTATTTAATTTACTTCGCGATCATTTTGATCATACCGTTGTATGCACAGTCAAAAGTACGTAGTGCCTATAGCAAGTATTCACAAGTTTATTCAACATCAGGTATGACAGGAGCAGAAGTGGCTCGGAAAATTTTGGATGAAAATGGATTATACAACGTAGCTGTAGAAGAAACACCAGGTCATTTATCAGACCATTATGATCCAACTGCAAAAACAGTTCGCTTATCAACAGATAACTATTACGGTCATTCAGTTGCCGGTACAGCAGTTGCAGCACACGAAGTAGGACACGCAATTCAAGATGCAAAAGATTATAACTTTATGCGTATTCGTCATTCGTTAGTGCCAGTTGCAAACTTTGGCTCGAATATTTCTTGGATATTTATTATGATTGGTGCCTTTGCATCCATGTCTAACTTATTGTTATTAGGTATTATCTTAATGGCAGCAGGTGTTGTGTTCCAACTTGTTACATTACCAGTTGAGTTTGATGCATCAAAGCGTGCGATGCAACAAATTGAAGCGTTAGGAATTGTATCAACAGATGAATATGGCCAAGCTCGTAAAGTATTAAATGCGGCAGCATTAACATATGTAGCAGCTGCAGCTGTAGCGGTATTTGAATTATTACGTCTCGTATTAATGTACACTGGTATGCAGCGTAGCGACGACTAAAGACTATCAATTTTGATAGTCTTTTTTGTTTTGTGGATTGAATTATATAATGTATTGCAAATAGGAATAATAGAAGTAATGCGGAAAGGCGGTGGGGGAAATGAAATATCCAAGCCATTTAGTAAAACAAGTGAAAGAACAGAGTGCTTCTTATCAGCTAGAAGGTTTTTTAAGTGGCCAAGGTCCTGAAAATCCGAAATTTATGTTGTTAGGAGAAGCGCCTGGTGAAACAGAAATTCATAATGGTATTCCTTTTAGCGGGAGAGCGGGAAAACAATTAATGGGTTTTTTAGAACGGATTGATGTTACAAGGGAAGAAGTATATATTACGAGCGCTGTTCGAAGTAGACCATATAAGTGGCGAGAGAAAAAAGAACGAAATGGTGAAATCATACAGAAAAAGTATAATAGAACGCCAAATCAAGGAGAAATACTTGCTCATGCACCTTTGTTAGATTATGAATTAGAGAAAATAAACCCGAAGCTTATCGTCACGCTTGGAAATATCGGCCTTCAACGTTTAACAGGAAAAAATAAAAAAATTACAGATGTGCATGGACAATTATTAAAACAGCCCATTCAAAAATTAAAGGATATGAAAAGTGCAGAGTTTACATGGTCAGAGAAAGAATATCATATTTTTCCGACTTTTCATCCTGCTTCAATTTTTTATAACCGGAGTTTATTGGAACTTATTTATGAGGATTTAGAGAGTCTTAAAAAATATGTAATAAGAAACTAGAAAAGCTAAAGAGCTTTTCTAGTTGCATTTATTTATGTAACGGATTTTTATTTTCATCTAATGTAAAACCTTCACCAACTACATCATGTACATCACTAACAGCAACAAATGCATGAGGATCTACAGAAGTAATAATATTTTTTAATTTCACGATTTCATTTTTAGCAACAACGCAATACAATACGTTCCGTTCTACTTTTGTATATGAGCCAACAGCTTTTAAAAAGGTTGCTCCACGTTCCATATCAGATAAAATTTTGGCAGCAATTTCATCGTTTTTATCTGATATAATAGTTGCTCCTTTCGCCGCATAGGCTCCTTCTTGCATAAAATCAATGACTTTCGCCCCAATAAAAACAGCAACTAATGTATACATGCCCTCGCGGTATGATAAATAGGTAAGAATAGAGACGATAATGACGATAGCATCAAACATAAACATCGTTTTCCCCATACTCCAGCCAACATATTTATGAGCGAGTCTCGCAATAATATCTACACCGCCAGTAGTCCCGCCATATTTAAATATGATCCCAAGCCCGATACCTATAAATGCCCCGGCGAATAAAGCCGCGAGTGTCATATCATTTTGTAAGTTTAAATGTAAGTTGAGAACTTCGTAACGCTGAAAAATCCATAGAAATAAAGATACGCTAAAGGTGCCGATTAGTGTATATAAAAATGTCGTTCTTCCAAGTAACTTCCAACCAATAATAAATATAGGGATATTTAAAATTAAGTTTGAGTAAGAAGGATCAAACTTAAATAGAAAATACAATAATAGTGTAATACCGGTAAATCCACCTTCTGCAAGGTGATTTTCAATATTGATATTCACAATACCGAAAGAAAAAATAGCGGAACCGATTAAAATAAAAATGATATTTCGAATCTTCAAATTTGATGTCATATAGAAATCCCCCTAATTATGAAAATGGCATTGCTCCGCTGAAACGGTAAAACATAATGATAAGTAATTTCTAGTTGTTAGTAAAAATAGTGAAGGTTGTAAAATCGCAAAAGAAAGTTTCACTTTACCCCGTTCCAACGGCTGGTAGGAGATAAAGCTCTGAAGAAGTACAAGCCAGCCGTAGGAGCCCGATTGGTTCGGGCTGATCTTTTGCGAAAAGCATGCAAAAGAAGTTTCACTTTATTATAGTCTATCCAAAAAAGGGTCACAAATAGGTGTTTGGCGGGGAATAATATTTGTCAAATCGCGATGAATTGGCTAACATGAAAGAGGAAGGATTAGAGGTGAATTGTATGGAAGCGAAAACGATGAAGGATATGCAGAAAGAAGTAGATGCATATATTGGTCAGTTTAAAGAAGGTTATTTCAGTCCACTTGCAATGATGGCTCGTTTAACGGAAGAAATGGGGGAGCTTGCAAGAGAGGTTAATCATTATTATGGTGAGAAACCGAAGAAAACAACTGAAAAAGAACGTAGTATTGAAGAAGAGCTTGGAGATGTATTATTTGTTATGATTTGTATGGCAAATAGTTTAAATATTGATTTAGAAACAGCACATAACATTGTAATGAATAAATTTAATACACGTGATAAAGATCGCTGGACACGTATTGATGAGGGAGAGAAAGAATAATGAAAGAAATTAAAGTAATTATCGCTGGACCAAGAGGACGTATGGGACATGAAGCAGTCCTTCTTATGGAAAGAACGGAACATTTTAATTTAGTAGCAGTAGTGGATTATAAGCATGGTGGAGAGAAAATCTCTGATTTACCTGGCATGCCAGCGCTGGATGCACCGATTTACGCTGATTTACATACTTGTTTAGATGAAGTAGAAGCAGATGTGTTGTTAGATTTAACAACGCCAGAAGTTGGGAAACAACACGTTACACTTGCAGTTGAGCGTGGACTTCGTTCTGTTATTGGTACAACTGGATTTACAGAAGAAGAACTAAAGCAATTAACAGAGAATGCAAAAGAAAAGGCAGTAGGAACAATTATCGCTCCAAACTTTGCAATTGGTGCAGTTCTTATGATGAAATTCTCACAAATGGCAGCGAAGTACTTCCAAGATGTTGAAGTAATTGAATTGCATCATGATCAAAAATTAGATGCACCATCTGGTACAGCAGTAAAAACAGTAGAATTAATCCGTCAAAATCGTGAATCAAAGCAGCAAGGTCATCCAAACGAAGTAGAGCAACTAGAAGGTGCTCGTGGTGCAAATGTAGATGGTATTCACATTCATAGCGTGCGATTACCAGGACTTATTGCACATCAAGAAGTAATGTTTGGTGGAGACGGACAAATGTTAACAGTTCGCCATGATTCATTCAATCGTGCATCATTTATGTCGGGTGTAAAACTATCAATTGATACAGTAATGAATCTAGATCATCTTGTGTACGGTTTAGAAAATATTATCGACTAAAGGGGAGACAACGGATGAAAATTGCCTTAATCGCACATGACAAAAAGAAAAATGATATGGTTTCGTTTGCGTATGCATATAAACCGATTTTTGAACAGCATGAATTATTTGCAACAGGAACGACAGGACTTCGTATTATGGAGGCAACTGGCTTAGTTGTAACAAGATATCAGTCGGGTCCTCTTGGTGGCGATCAAGAAATCGGTGCCATGATTGCAAAAAACGATATGGACATGGTGATTTTCTTCCGAGATCCACTAACTGCTCAGCCGCATGAGCCAGATGTAAATGCATTACTTCGTTTATGTGATGTATATGCGATTCCACTTGCAACGAATATGGCAAGTGCTGAAATGTTAATGCATGCATTAGAGCGAGGAGATTTAGATTACCGCAAGTTTAGAAAATGAGGGGAACAATTATGAGTGGATTACATATATTAGCGTTTGGTGCCCATGCCGATGATGTTGAAATCGGCATGGCTGGTACCATTGCTAAATATACGAAGCAAGGGTATGAAGTAGGTATTTGTGATTTAACAGAGGCTGATCTTTCTTCTAATGGAACGATAGAGTTGAGAAAAGAAGAAGCAAAGGTCGCTGCTCGTATAATGGGAGTAAAAACGAGACTGAATTTAGCGATGCCAGACCGTGGTTTGTATATGAGAGAAGAATATATACGTGAAATTGTAAAGGTGATCCGTACATATAAACCAAAACTAGTTTTTGCGCCGTATTATGAAGATCGTCATCCAGACCATGCCAATTGTGCAAAGCTTGTGGAAGAGGCTATTTTTTCAGCTGGGATTCGTAAATATATGCCAGAACTTCCACCACATCGTGTGGAGTCTTTTTATAATTATATGATTAATGGTTTTCATAAGCCGAATTTTTGTATAGATATTAGTGAGTACCTTTCTATCAAAGTGGAAGCATTAGAAGCGTATGAAAGTCAGTTTTCAACAGGGAGTGATGGTGTGAAAACGCCATTAACAGAAGGTTATGTTGAAACTGTGGTTGCTCGTGAGAAGATGTTTGGGAAAGAAGTTGGTGCCTTGTATGCCGAAGGGTTTATGAGTAAGAAACCGGTTTTATTACATGCTGATTTAATAGGGGGATGTAAATGAAATTAAAAATAGGTATTACATGTTATCCTTCTGTAGGTGGTTCTGGAGTTGTTGGAACAGAATTAGGAAAGCAATTGGCGGAACGCGGGCATGAAATTCATTTTATTACATCGGGTTTACCATTCCGGTTAAATAAAGTGTATCCAAACATTTATTTTCATGAAGTGACGGTAAATCAATACTCTGTATTTCAATATCCACCGTACGATTTAGCGTTAGCAAGTAAAATGGCAGAGGTTGCACAACGAGAAAACCTTGATATTTTACATGTGCATTACGCAATCCCGCATGCAATTTGTGCTTATTTAGCGAAACAAATGATTGGAGAGCGTATTAAAATTGTTACAACCTTGCATGGAACAGATATTACTGTGTTAGGTTCCGACCCTTCGTTAAATAATTTGATTCGTTTTGGTATTGAGCAGTCTGATGTTGTTACTGCTGTCTCGCATTCATTAATTAACGAAACGCATGAGCTTGTAAAACCAAATAAAGAAATTCAAACTGTATATAACTTTATAGACGAACGTGTATATTTCAAGCGTGATATGTCTCAATTAAAGAAAGAATACGGTATTAGTGAGAGTGAAAAGATAATTATTCACATTTCAAATTTCCGGAAGGTGAAACGTGTACAGGATGTTGTTCATGCATTCGCTAAAATTGTTCAAGAAGTAGATGCGAAGTTGCTTCTTGTTGGGGATGGACCAGAGTTTTGTACGATTTTACAGTTAGTGAAAAATTTACATATTGAAGATCGCGTCTTATTCCTAGGAAAGCAAGATAATGTTGCAGAACTACTTGCGATGAGTGATTTAATGTTGCTTCTATCGGAGAAGGAAAGTTTTGGTCTTGTTTTATTAGAAGCGATGGCATGTGGTGTACCTTGTATTGGAACAAGGGTTGGAGGTATTCCAGAAGTCATTCAACATGGTGAAACAGGGTATTTATGTGAATTTGGCGATGCAACGGGAGTGGCCAATCAAGCCATTCAGCTATTAAAGAATGAGGAACTTCACCGTAATATGGGAGAACGAGCAAGAGAAAGTGTTTACGAGCAGTTCCGCTCGGAAAAAATCGTCTCACAATATGAAACGATTTACTATGATGTGCTAAGGGATGACAAAAATGGAAAGATTTAAAAAAGCTAATTCTATTATTGAGACATTAAAGCAACAAGGACATGAGGCTTACTTTGTTGGTGGGAGTGTAAGAGATCTCATTATCGATAGGCCAATTGGAGATATTGATATTGCGACATCTGCTTTACCAGAAGAAGTGATGGCTATATTTCCAAGACATGTGCCTGTTGGTCTTGAGCATGGAACTGTAATTGTTGTAGAAAATGGTGAGCCTTATGAGGTAACCACTTTTCGAACAGAAAGCGAATATGAAGATTTTCGAAGACCTAGTAGTGTTCAATTTGTTCGTTCATTAGAAGAGGATTTAAAACGTCGTGATTTTACAATGAATGCAATTGCTATGACAGAAGAAGGCGAAATGGTGGACTTATTTGCCGGACAGGAAGCGATTCAAAAGAGAGAAATTGTGACAGTTGGAGATGCTGCTGATCGTTTTCAAGAAGATGCCTTACGAATGATGCGTGGTATTCGGTTTGTAAGTACGTTAGGATTTTCTTTAGAAACAAAAACGAAGCAAGCAATTGAAACATATGGACATTTACTAGAACATATAGCGATTGAACGAATTACAGTGGAGTTTGAGAAACTGTTAACGGGTACATATTGCGTGAAGGGCTTACAGGAATTAGTAGAAACGAAGCTATTTTCTCATCTACCATATTTACAAATGTCAGAGGAGAGACTGTTAAAAGCTACGCAGTATGAATGGGATTCTTTTGAGACGGATATCGAGGCATGGGCATTTTTCTTATATTGTATCGGAGAAGAGCATCCATCGGTATTTTTACGTCAATGGAAGTTTTCGAATAAAAAAATAAAAGATATTGTTGCAGTTTTATTGGCAATCCGTACGAGAAAAGAGAAGGAGTGGGATACGGTCCTTCTCTATAAAACGGGAATTCATATCGCTGAAATGGCTGAAAGAGTATATGAAGCGATGATTGAAAGTTATGACCGTACATCTGTTAAACGAGTACAAACATTGTTGCAATCATTGCCAATAAAGAGTCGTCAAGAAATGAATGTGACTGGGAATGATTTATTAAGCTGGGCAAATAAAAAGCCTGGTCCGTGGGTTGCTGAAATGATTCAAAAGATTGAAGAAGCAATCGTACAAGGAAACGTAGTTAATGAGAAAGAGTGTATAAGGGAGTGGCTGCAAGAATGCAATCTACTATAAGAAAGCAGTTATTGCAAGTTTTTTCTGAAGCGGATGGCGAGTTTGTATCTGGCCAAACGATTAGTGATAAACTTGGTTGCTCGAGAACCGCTGTGTGGAAACATATGGAGGACCTTCGTAATGAGGGCTACGAACTTGAAGCTGTACGTCGATTAGGCTATCGAATTGCGAGTAAGCCGGACAAAGTGACTGCGAATGAAATTCAGTTAGGATTACAAACGAAACATATTGGTAGAACAGTGTATTTTGAAGAGTCTGTTGAATCTACGCAGCATATTGCAGCAAAACTTGCTTATGAAGGTGTAGAAGAAGGAACAATTGTTGTGGCAGAAGAACAAACAGCGGGTAGAGGTCGTTTAAGTAGAAAATGGCATTCACCAAAAGGGACAGGAATTTGGATGAGTATTATTTTACGTCCGTCAATCCCGGTTCATCATGCACCACAACTTACTTTGTTAGCGGCTGTTAGCGTTGCGCAAGCAATTGAAAAATGTACGGGTGTAAACGTAGGAATAAAATGGCCAAATGATATTTTAATTCAAGGGAAAAAGGCTGTAGGTATATTAACAGAAATGCAGGCGGATCCTGATAAAATCAATGCTGTCATTATGGGGATTGGTATTAATGCGAATCAAAAACAAGAACATTTTGATGAGGAAATTCAGCATATTGCTACTTCTTTGGCGATTGAAGCAGGTAAGCCAATTGTTCGTGCAGAGCTTATGCAACAAATCTTTTTACAACTAGAAAAATTATATGAAGAGTATTTACAAAATGGTTTCTCTGTCATTAAAATCCTTTGGGAAAGCTACGCTGTGAGCATAGGGAAAGAAATTACCGCTCGAACGATGCGACAGTCGATTACAGGGCTAGCAAAAGGAATTACAGAAGAGGGTGTATTACTTCTAGAGGACCATGAAGGAAAAGTACATCACATTCATTCTGCGGATATCGAAATTAAGTAAAAGAAGTTCCTCTTTTGGAACTTCTTTTTTTATTACAATATTTTTGAGCTGAGTTTGTAATACAATAATCAATTTTTGAATATCGTCTGGTTGCCTATACTTGTTATTTGACGATTACTTTGCCCTCCATTCCTTTCAGGAGATGGTACCGACATATTAATTCATATGTACCAGTACTTTTAGGTTTCACTGTAATGCTTTTTTCTTTTCCCGACTCGACTACGACATCAATATCGAGTTTTTTTACTGTAAAGGTATGTTCATTCTTACCTTTGTTTTTTAATAACAATGTTGTTGACTCTTTAATTGGAATCGTGATGACGTTTGGACGAAAGTAATCATCGTTTAGTTCGACCTCAATTACTTTCGTTGAATCGATAGGTTGTGTTACGGTGTTAACTGAGGCATATGCATGGAAGGAGCTAAAAGTTATCATCCCTACACTCATCACAAGCAAACCGATGAATCGAAATAACCATTTGTTTATAGACATTCGCAATTCTCCTTTTGTAAGTATGTTTCCTCAATTAACCTGCATCATTATTTTAAGAGTTATACTATGTATGTAAAAAGTTGTTTATCTTTCTGTGGTTGATTTATGTTTAAAATTTCACATACCGTAATGAGGATAAAAATTATTTTTTCAAAAAAATGTAGTAATTTCTTTTCGGAGTTTGCTATAATTAGTTCGAATGTGGGCAGTATCAGAGCGAACTGCACCATGATTCGAAGCAATACGAAAAATAATAACTTGGATTCTGCCTTGATCCAATAACGGACTGGGACAGAGGGATGAATAATGCCGACTAACACACAACCCTTCTGCCCTTTTATGGCCAGAGGGGTTTTTTATATGATTTCGGCCATCTCCTCTCTCCTGCATAAAGGAGGAGTAGTTTTTGAAAACAAAAACAGATTTTTTGAAAATGAAAGAGCAAGGTGAGCCGATTACAATGCTAACGGCGTATGATTATCCATCTGCAAAATTAGCAGAAGAAGCTGAAGTTGATATGATTCTAGTTGGAGATTCTCTCGGGATGGTTGTACTTGGCTACGATTCAACAGTACCTGTAACAGTAGAGGATATGATTCATCATACGAAAGCTGTACGCCGCGGAGCAAAAGAGACGTTTATTGTAACTGATATGCCATTTATGTCGTATCATGTGTCGTTACAAGATACGATGGTGAATGCACGCCGCATCGTTCAAGAGAGTGGTGCCCATGCACTGAAGGTAGAAGGTGCGGGAGAAGTGATATCGACTATTCACTATTTGACGAATGCGGGAATTCCTGTCGTGGCGCACTTAGGTTTAACTCCTCAATCTGTAGGAGTGCTAGGTGGATATAAAGTACAAGGAAAAGACGCTGAAAGTGCAAAAAAATTAATAGAAGATGCGAAGAAATGTGAGGAAGCTGGTGCAATTGCACTCGTGTTAGAGTGTGTACCAATGCAGTTAGCAGAACTTATTTCAGAGCAATTAACAATTCCAACAATCGGGATTGGGGCAGGACAAAAAGTAGATGGGCAAGTGCTTGTTTATCATGATCTTATCTCATACGGCGTAAATCGTGTTCCTAAATTTGTGAAGCAATATACGTCTGTTCAAGAGGAGATTGTGCGCGGAATTTCACAATACGTTGCTGAAGTAAAGACAGGACAATTTCCAGAAGAAAAACATTCGTTCACAATGAAAGAGGAAGAATGCTTAGCGTTATACGGAGGAAACCAATAATGAAAATCGTAACGACAGTGCAAGAGATGCAGCAAATTACAAACGAATTGCGTACAAGTGGAAAAAGTATTGGTTTTGTTCCAACGATGGGTTATTTACATGAAGGGCATGCGACTTTATTACGTAAGGCAAGAGAAGAAAATGAAATTGTAGTTTTAAGCGTGTTTGTCAATCCGCTACAGTTTGGGCCGAATGAAGATTTAGATCGATACCCTCGTGATATTGATAGAGATGAGAATGTAGCAAAAGAAAACGGTGTAGATTATTTATTTTATCCGAGCGTAGAAGAAATGTATCCAGTAGAACAAACGACAACGGTAGAAGTTGTGAAGCGTACCGATGTATTATGCGGTAAACAAAGACCTGGTCATTTCGCTGGTGTTGCGACTGTATTAATGAAACTATTTAATATTACATTGCCAACGCGTGCTTATTTCGGTATGAAAGATGCACAGCAAGTTGCTGTCATTGAAGGATTTGTCGCTGATTTTAATATTCCGGTTACCATCGTACCAGTTGATATTGTAAGGGAAGAAGATGGATTAGCGAAAAGTTCTCGTAACGTGTATTTATCACAAAAAGAGCGTGAAGAGGCTCCTCATTTATACCGCAGCCTATGTATAGCGAAAGAAAGAATTGAGGCAGGCGAACGTAATTCAGAAATCATTACAACTCTTGTGAAAGAGTATATTGCGACGTATACGAAAGGCACCGTAGATTATGCTGATTTATATGCCTATCCTTCATTACAAGTAATGGATAAAATTGAAGGACGAATTATTTTAGCAATTGCAGTCAAATTTGATAATGTACGATTAATTGACAATATAACATTAAAGGTGAACTAAGGGGGAGCATCTATGTTTCGCACAATGATGAGAGCGAAGTTACATCGCGCAACAGTAACAGAAGCAAATTTAAATTATGTAGGTAGTATTACAATTGATGAAGATTTAATGGATGCAGTAAATATTGTAGAAAATGAAAAAGTACAAATTGTAAATAACAATAATGGTGCTCGCTTAGAGACATATGTTATTAAAGGAGAACGCGGTAGCGGTGTTGTTTGTTTAAATGGTGCAGCTGCAAGGCTGGTACAGCCAGGGGATAAAGTTATTATTATTTGCTACGGTTTAGTGGCAGAAGAAAATATTCATAAACAAGAGCCGAAAATTGCAGTATTAGACGATGATAATCAAATTATTGAAATGTTAGGTGCTGAAAAAGCGGGTACGATATTATAAGTAGGAAGGCTATCTCTATTACAGAGATAGCTTTTTTGTGCATCTTTTCATTAAGATGAGATAAAACGTGGTATAGTAACATTATATAATTTTGTGTTTGATAGGTAAGAAATTGAGGTGTTACATATATGAGTAAGCGTTATGTCGTTGTGGATTTAGAGACGACAGGGAACTCCTGGAAGGATGGGAAGGATAAAATTACCCAAATTGCAGCTGTTGTAGTGGAAGATGGAGAGATATTGGAGATTTTTTCATCTTTTATTAATCCGAAGAGAGAGATTCCACCATTTATTACAGAACTAACAGGGATTGATGAGGGTATGGTTAAGCAAGCCCCGTTATTTCAAGATGTAGCCCCGATGGTTGTTGAGCTATTACAAGGTGCAGCTTTCGTTGCACATAACGTTCACTTTGATTGGAATTTTTTAACGGAAGAATTAAGGCAGGCTGGATATACAGAAGTACATTGTCCAAAAGTTGATACAGTTGAGTTGGCACAAATTCTATTGCCGACGGCTGATAGTTATAAATTACGTGATTTAGCTAAACAACATGAACTAGAGCACGATCAACCGCATCGTGCGGATAGTGATGCTCTTGCTACAGCGGAATTGTTTTTACAATTTTTAAATGAAATTGAAAAGTTACCACTTGTCACCTTGCAATCGCTTTATGAATTGAGCGATGTTTTTCAAAGTGATATTGCGGATGTACTTTCTGAAAATATTTTAAAGAAAATGATGCATGGTAAAAAAGCGGCAGAGGGGTATGAAGTGTATCGAAATATTGCGCTTCGAAAACGGAATTATTCTTTAAATCTCAGTGAAACATGTTCATCTAAATTTGATGCTTTTTTGCATAAGACAATCGATAAACTTGCATTGAATATGCCAAAGTTTGAAAAAAGAGAAAGCCAACAAATTATGATGAAGGAAATATATACAGCACTAAGAGATTCTAGGTTTTCCCTAATTGAAGCAGGAACAGGAACAGGGAAGACTCTTGCATATTTACTTCCAAGTATTTATTTTGCAAAGAAAAAAGAAGAACCTGTCATCATAAGTACCCAAACTGTACAACTGCAACAGCAAATACTAGAAAAAGAAATTCCATTATTACAGAAAATAATGCCATTTTCATTTGAAGTAGCTCTTTTGAAGGGAAGAAAGCATTATCTTTGCCTACATAAATTTGAATATGCTTTGCAAGAGGAAGAGAAAAATTATGATATGGCGCTCACAAAGGCAAAAATTTTAGTGTGGTTATTACAAACGGAAACTGGCGATCGGGATGAATTAAATATTCCTGAGGGCGGAAAGTTACTTTGGAACCGTATTTGTAGTGATGTACATAGTCCGGGCGGGATGCAAAGTAACTGGTTTAGTCGTTGTTTTTATCAACGAGCAAAGAATAAAGCGTTATTTGCAGATATCGTTATTACAAATCATGCGTTATTATTTCAAGATTTTTCAAGTGAAGAACCATTGTTTGCTTCATGTGAACATATTATTTTTGATGAGGCTCATCATATCGAGGAAGCGGCGAGTAGAACATTAGGTGAACAGTTCTCCTGTATGTATTTCCAACTAGTTTTATCTCGTCTTGGTACGCTAGAAACAGATGATATACTTTCTAAGGTATATAAAATGATGAAAAAATCAGAACAAGCCTCTCGTTCGACTTTCCGGATGGTGAGTCATAGTTTGAAGGAATTGAAATTTGATGCGGATGAGCTATTCCAAATGTTACGTGCGTTCATCTTTAAACAAACAAAGCAGGAACAAGGGATAAGCAATATGCCACTCATTTATCGATATAACACAGAAGTAGAGAAAGGTAAGTTATGGGATAGCATTACCGAGTTAACAAATCGTTTTGTATATGATATAAGAAAATTATTGACTACACTTGAGAAGCAAGTTGATATATTGCAAAGTAAAATAGAATGGGAAATGCATGTTGTTACTGGTGAATTTATGCATTTAATTGAGTTGTTGAGAAAGATGGCACAAGCTTTACAATTACTCATTTTAGAAAAAAATTCATATGTGACATGGATGGAGACTGAAACGAAGGGAACTATTCATTCAACTGTTTTATATGGGCAACCTGTTCATATTGGTGAAAGGTTTGCTGATGAATTTTTAACACAGAAAAAGAGTGTTATTTTCACATCAGCAACGTTAACAGTAAACGATTCATTTGCCTATATAAAAGAAGAGCTAGGTTTACATGATTTTGCTCCTAATACATTACAGGTTCCGTCACCATTCCGTTTTGAAGAACAGATGAAATTAATGGTTTCAACTGATGTGCCTTTTATTAAGAAAGCAAGTAATGAAGAATATATTGAATCTGTGTCAGCACATATTGCAAAAATAGCGAAAGCTACAAAAGGTAGAATGCTCGTTTTATTCACCTCGTATGAGATGTTGAAAGAAGCGTATACGAATTTGAAAAATGACGAGGAGTTAGAAGGGTATTTATTATTAACGCAAAGTGTGAATAATAAGAGCCGAAGTCGTCTCATTCGTAAGTTTCAAGAGTTCGACAAATCAATTTTGTTAGGAACAAGTAGTTTTTGGGAAGGGATCGATATACCTGGAGATGCCCTTAGTTGTCTTGTAATTGTCCGGCTTCCCTTTACGCCTCCTCATCAACCGATGATAGAAGCAAAAGGAGAATGGTTAAAAAATCAAGGAGAGGACGTATTCGCTAAGTTAGCACTCCCGCAAGCGATACTGCGTTTCAAACAAGGGTTTGGTCGTCTCATTAGAACGAGTACAGATACTGGAACAGTATTTGTATTAGATCGTCGTTTGACAAGCTCTTCCTATGGGAAACATTTTTTGCAATCAATTCCAACTGTCCCGCTCTATGAAGGCTCTTTAGAAGAATTGTTAGAACAATTAAAGGAACGGCCAACTGAATAAAATTGGAAGAAAAATACGCCTGAAGTACATTTAATCTTCAGGCGTAAAAAATGTGGGTAGGAGGAATTTTATTTTTCTTACTTCTTGTATACAAAATGTATTGGTTTTCGACTTGAAACCTTTTTTTGCTGTACATGTCCTGCTATAATAGATGGGTGATGAAGCAGGGGTTGTAAAGAATGTACTCTTATTGTAACCGCATTGCGTTCTTCTATAATTAGAAATTTTTGTGTAACGGAGGAGTTTTTTCATGGATAAGAAAATCGAAGTGCTATCAACGACGCGTATTAAATATTCGTCTGACTTGTATAAAATTGTTGATAGCTTGAATCGTACGTTAAAAGAGCAGGACCTCATGTTCGGATTAGCATTAGACGAAAAAGATAAAGAAACAGCTGTATTTACGATTTACAGAACGTAGTGATAAAATGAAAAAGTGGATCTTTACAATCATTATCGTAATCGTTGCTAGCGGAATATATGGGGCGTATGTTTATAATAAAGCAATGGAAAAGAAACTTCCTAAAGAGGCAAAATCTGTAGAAATTGCGAAAGAAAAGGCAAAGCTTACAAAAGTAAAATCTGTTGATTATTATAACGGAGAATCTTCATATACAGTCGTACAAGGTACAGATGAAAAAGGAGAACAACTTATCGTTTGGGTGCCTGAGAAAAAAGGGGAAACAATAGTAAGGAAAAAGAGTGAAGGTATTTCTGAAAAAGAGGCTTTACAAAGAACGATTGAACAAGTCGGAGATGACAGTAAAGAGCCCAAAAGTAAGCCTAAAGAAATTTTAAAAGTAAAATTAGGCGTTGAAAACAATATACCACTATGGGAAGTTACATATATTGATGATGACAATCGTTATAGTTACTACAATCTTGCATTTCAAGATGGTCAGTTTTTAAAACGATATAGCATTGAAAAATAGATGTAGGGGGAACTACAAATGAAATTAGCAAAGCGAGTAGCTGCTTTAACACCATCTGCAACTTTAGAAATTACAGCAAAGGCACAAGCATTAAAAGCAGAAGGTCATGATGTAATTGGATTAGGGGCAGGAGAACCTGATTTTAATACGCCAGAACATATTATGGATGCCGCACATAAAGCGATGTTAGAAGGACATACGAAGTATACACCAACAGGTGGATTACAAGCGTTAAAACAAGAAATTGTGAAGAAGTTTACTCGCGATCAAGGAATTGCGTATGATCCGTCTGAAATTATTGTATGTAACGGCGCAAAGCATGCATTATATACATTATTCCAAGTGTTACTTGATGAAGGAGATGAAGTTATCATCCCAACGCCTTACTGGGTAAGTTATCCTGAACAAGTAAAACTCGCTGGAGGTAAGCCGGTTTATGTAGAAGGCATGGAAGACAATGAGTACAAGATTACAGCAAAGCAGCTGCGTGAGGCAATTACAGAGAAAACGAAAGCAGTTATTATTAATTCACCGAGCAATCCAACAGGAATGATTTACAGCAAAGAAGAATTACAACAGCTTGGAGAAGTATGTTTAGAACATGATATTTTAATCGTTTCAGATGAAATTTATGAAAAATTAATTTATGGTGGAGCAGAATATACTTCAATTGCCCAGCTTTCTAATGCATTAAAAGAACAAACACTTATTATTAATGGTGTATCTAAATCTCATTCTATGACGGGATGGCGTATTGGATATGCAGCAGGAAATAAGCAGCTTATTAAAGCGATGACGAACTTAGCAAGTCATAGCACGTCAAACCCTACTTCAATCGCTCAATACGGCGCAATCGCGGCATATGCAGGCTCACAAGAACCTGTAGAAACAATGCGTCAAGCATTCGAAGAGAGATTAAACATTATTTATGATAAATTAATTCAAATCCCTGGCTTTACTTGCATTAAACCACAAGGTGCATTTTACTTATTCCCTAATGTAAAAGAAGCGGTAGTTTTATCAGGATATGAAACTGTTGATGATTGGGCAAAAGCTCTATTAGAAGAGGAAAAAGTGGCTCTTGTACCAGGTACAGGATTTGGTGCTCCAAACAACGTTCGTTTATCATATGCGACATCTCTTGAACAAGTAGAGAAAGCATTAGAACGCATTCATACGTTTATGAAAAGTAAAGTGCAAGCTTAATTGTATATTTTATTAACGCAATACAAAAAACCTTCCTACATGATAGGGAGGTTTTTTTTGACGAATTGTGGCAAAAAGAATTAGCGAAAGGTGTGTTATACTAGAGAGCGAGGTGTTTGGTGATGAAAAAGAAAATGATGTTACAGTGGTTTGAACAGGGAAGCATTGCAATTCCAAAATTACTTATGATGCATTATAAAAAATTAGGGTTAAATGAAACGGAATTTATGGTTGTACTTCATGTACACACATTTTTAGAATCGGGCAATTCGTTTCCGACTCCGTCAGAGATTTCAGAACGGATGACGATTACTGAAATGAAATGTATGGAAGTAATTCAGACATTGATTCAAAAAGGTTTTTTATCACTAGAAGGTGGACAAAGATCAGAAGCGATGATGTGTGAAAGTTATTCTTTACAACCACTATGGGAAAAAATATTGCATTTCTTAATGAATGAATCAATAGAGGAAGAACAAAAAGAAATAAAACAACTGCAAGTAAATTTATATACAGTATTTGAAAAAGAATTTGGAAGACCACTTTCTCCATTTGAATGTGAAACGTTGGGGATGTGGGAAGATCAAGATCAACATCATCCGAATTTAATTCAAGCGGCCCTCAGGGAAGCTGTAATGAGTGGTAAGCTTAATTTCCGATATATTGATCGCATTTTATTTGAGTGGAAAAAGAATGGTATTAAAACAGTAGATCAAGCCCAAAATCAAGGACGAAAATTTAGAGCAAATCAACAACGAACACAGCAAACGACAAAACAAGAGACGAAATTTACTGGAAAAGTGCCTTTTTATAATTGGTTGGAGCAGTAATGTAGGAGGAAGTATATGTTAAATAAAACGCAAATCCGCTATTGTTTAGACACAATGGCGGATATGTACCCAGAAGCACATTGTGAATTAATTCATGATAATCCGTTTGAACTAGTAATAGCGGTAGCATTATCTGCACAATGTACAGATGCACTTGTAAATAAAGTGACGAAAAATTTATTTCGAAAATATAAAACACCAGAAGATTATTTAAGTGTTTCTCTAGAAGAGTTACAACAAGATATACGTTCTATTGGATTGTATAGAAATAAAGCGAAAAACATTCAAAAATTGTGCCGAATGTTATTAGATGATTACAATGGGGAAGTGCCGAAAGATCGAGATGAGCTTACGAAGTTACCAGGTGTAGGACGGAAGACAGCGAATGTTGTAGTATCGGTAGCTTTTGGAATACCGGCAATTGCTGTCGATACGCATGTAGAGCGGGTGAGCAAACGATTAGCGATTTGTAGATGGAAAGACTCTGTATTAGAAGTCGAAAAAACATTAATGAAGAAAATTCCGATGGATGAATGGGGCGTTACACATCACCGTTTGATTTTCTTTGGACGTTATCACTGTAAAGCACAGCGACCACAGTGTGAAGAGTGTCGATTGCTAGAAGTGTGTCGAGAAGGAAAGAAGCGAATGAAGGGGAAATAAAGGATGGAGCGAGTTATAGAAGTACCGAGAGAATTTCGGTACTTACCATTTTTTAAAGAAAGTATAAATTCAATTGAGTATCATACAGAACAGTCTTTTGAAGAAATCATACAATGTACTTACTTTATATTTGATATTGAAAGACAATATGAGCCGTGGAATGAAATTGAAAATAGTATTCCGGTAATGTTGAATGTATGGAAAAATAAGCATGAAGACATTGCCGCATTATTTCGAAACAGAAAGAAACAAGAAGCTGAAGGTCCGATGATTCTTTTTGCAGCGCATTTGTTATCAATTGTATATTGGTTAAATGAGCAACCTGTTCATAGTTTGGATGAAATGGAAGATTACACGAGTAAATTGGAAGTACAACCAGTTAATTTTATGGAGCGGTATTCGTTCATTATAAAGAAACCAAATAATTATCATTCTTATATTCAGTTAGCACAGTTGTATATTGAAATAGAAAAGCTATATGTAAAGAAAATGATAACAAAAAAGAAGTCCTTTTCTCGTTAAGAGAAAGGACTTCTTTTTTGTTATTAAGACTCTGTTGTAACAACATTTCCGTCTGCGTGAGGAGTAGTATCTCCTCCAGTATCCTGGTGCTGTTGTTGCTGTTCTTGTTGTTTGCGTTCCTCATCAGCCTTTTTCTTAGCTTCCTCATCAGCCTTTCTTTTAGCTTCTTCATCAGCCTTTTTCTTAGCTTCTTCATCAGCCTTTTTTCTAGCCTCTTCGTCAGCTTTCTGCTTAGCTTCTTCATCAGCCTTTTTCTTAGCTTCTTCATCAGCCTTTTTCTTAGCCTCTTCATCAGCCTTTTTCTTAGCTTCTTCATCAGCTATTTTCTTAGCCTCGTCTTGTTTTAGTTTATCTTCATTAGCTTTTTTCTGTGCTTCCTCATCAGCTTTTTTCTTAGCTTCTTCGTCAGCCTTCTTCTTAGCCTCTTCGTCAGCTTTCTTCGCGTCTGGAGTTCCTCCAGGCGCAGTGAAGGATGCACCAACTGCAGGGCTTGTTCCAGTACCTTTTTTCGCTACTACAGAGAAGCTGTAAGTAACGCCTGGTTTAATACCGCCAAGAGTAGCTGTTGTACCTTTTATTGATAAACTACCACTTGAACCGTCTGTCGCTTTATAGCTTGCTGCATATGCATCAACCTCTGCTGGTCCAGACCAGTTTAGTGTAACTGTGCTAGCACCATCGAAATTGACATTAAGACCACTAGGTGCATCTACTTTAATTTGTTTAATTGCATCTTTTTTCGCACCTTTTACATATAACTCTCCGTTTATTTCTTGTACAGAAGAAGGACGCTCAAAACGGGAGTTATCTGTAGCGAATTTGCTCATCATTACTTGGAACATTTGTTGTGCAATTCTGGTAGAGCGATCGCCAATGTAATTTTCTGGACCATCCTTTTCGTAACCAGTCCATACTGCCATTGTATACTGCGGTGTATATCCAGCGAACCAGCTATCTCTGTTTGCATCAGCTGGAATATCATATTTTTTAAGAACGTCTTCATCAAAGTTTTGTGTCCCTGTTTTACCAGCTACGTCAACACCAGAAACGTATGCTGTTGGACCTGTACCACCAGAACCAGGTTTTACTACGTCACGAAGAACGTCAGTAACCATGTAAGCTGTGTAGTCTTGCATCACTCGTTGTTCTTTCGGTTTAAAACTTTTCTTTGTCCCGTCGGGGAAGATGACTTCTTTTACGAAGTGCGGTTTATTATAGTTACCATCATTACCAAAGGCTGCATATGCACCTGCTAATTGTAATGGAGAACTATCGTTACTACCGATTGCTGTTGATTCATATACTTTGCCGTCTTTAAAGGTCATACCTAAGCCTTCAGCAAACGCTTGTGACTTCGGTAGTCCAACCGCTTGAGCTGTCTTTAAAGCTGGGATGTTTAATGATTTTTTCAAAGCTTCACGTAGTGAAACGTCACCTTTGTAACTCTTTGTTGCATTTCGTATTTTCTTTCCATTGGAATACGTATACTCTGAGTCGTTTAATTGATGGTATGTAGACCATTGTAAATTCTCGAATGCTGGACCATAGTCGAAAATTGGTTTCATTGTTGAACCAACTTGGCGTTTTAAATCAGTTGCCATATTATGACCTTTGAAAGTAGACTTACTGTCTTTGCGCCCAGCCCCAATTGCTCGAACTTCTCCAGACTTTGTATCCATAAATACGAATGATCCTTGGAATTGGTCGCTTGGATACTTAATAAGGTTGCCATCCATAATTTTTTCAGCGTAATCTTGAGCATCTTGATCAAGTGTTGTATGAATTGTTAAACCATCTGAACCAATATTTATATCAGGATATTCTTTTTCAATTTCTGTTACAACAGCATCTAAAAATGCTTGATACTTCATCTCGGTTACTTCTGAAGACGGTTGAAGACCTTCAGTTACAGGGATTTTTATTGCGTTATTCATTTCGTCTTTTGTTATATAACCATGTCGATTCATTAATGATAATACGACGTTACGACGTTGTGTAGCTCGTTCAACGTTGTCTTTTTTTGTTGGATCATAAATATTAGGACCTTGGGGTAAACCAGCGAGCATCGCAGCTTCATGTAACTGTAAGTCTTTTAAATCTTTGTTATAATATTTTTTTGCTGCTGTTGAAATACCGTACGAACGGTTACCTAAGTTAATCTTATTTAAGTACATTTCTAAGATTTCATGTTTAGAGTATTGTTGCTCTAATTTGTAAGATAGGTACCATTCTTGCACTTTTCTCTTTGCAGTTTTGTCCATCGTTAGAAAATAGTTTTTGACTACTTGTTGTGTAATCGTACTACCACCTTGAGATCCGAAACCTCCAGTGACGTTTTCCATAACTGCTTTTGTAGTTCGTTTAAAATCAATTCCATTATGGTCATAGAAACGTGAATCCTCAGTTGCAAGGAATGCATTTTCAACTACTTTTGGAATTTGATCATACGTAACGTGGGTTCGTTTTTCAGCACCGTATTCATAGAAAAAGTTCCCATCTTTATCAAGAAACTTTGTTGATAAAGGATTGACAAGTTTTGATTTGTCTAATTTTGGAGCGTCCTTCACCATAACAAAGAAAGCGGAAACGCCAGCAACAAGACCAACGATACCAAGAAGTAGACAACCTATAAGGAATTTTTTAAAAAAGGAGCCTTTTTTCTTTGGTTTTTTTTCTTTATTTGTTTCTTGCTGTTGATTTTGATTTTTTACATGATTTCGTTCTGTACGAGAACGATAATTATCTGACATTATACTTTCTCCTACCTTTCATTCTCTCCCCAAAAGTCGAAAAAAGAGCCTTAGTGATGACTCTATCACGAAAAATAAACCGTGTCTAGTACACGGATATAATCAATCCGAGGGTGATAACCGCATGATAATAAAGATCCATGCTCTCCTATTTCTTCTTTCGTAATCGATTTCCGTCCACCAGTATTTTGACGATTCCAAAACGCAATAATATGTTTTGCATCTAATAAATAAAACTCATCAAAAAGTGTAAATTTAATAATAACAAATGCAATTCCATTATGAGCTATTACTTGCTTCATATGTTCAATTTGATGAAGGTGGAAGTTTTGAAGTGGAAAACTGGTTTTATTTTTTGTTTCTTTCGCTTCAAAATCGATGTATTTCCCTTTGTATACACCGTTGTAATCTGTTGTAGAAGGTTGTTTAAAATACGCTTCTTTTACCACTGCAGCACTTCGAGCGGGGTAATCTACTTTTACAATTTGAAGAGGTGTAGGTTTTTTATGTACACATGCAATATTATGGGTTAAGTAATATTCATTTGTTTCATTCAATTCCTCTTCAAGGGACATACCTCTATTACTATAAGTATGTTTTTTAATTGGTGTTTTATGAGGTTGTGAAGCTTGATTGAACCGTTTTCCATTTGGGTAACGAATGGTCATATTGTGTCCACTCCCAACTTGTTAAGAATTACTTACAAAAGTGATTATAACAAAAAATGAAAAAAGATGTGACCTTTTTGAAGAAAGGTATGATGACTTATTCATGTTTACATGGAATGATTATGAAAAAATTAAACAATATCGTAAAAATATCGCCTGTACAGAAGAAGAAAAAACAATCGTTTACAACATTAAGAGGGAAATAGAAATAGCTAATATGGACAACATTTCTCGAACACAGTCTTATCAAGAATATTATGTAAGAAATAGTGAAATCAGGTGGGCCTTCTTAGCGAGTATGGTCTCGAGAAATGCGGGATGGAATATGACTGATTTAGAAGGGAGGTATTATGCTACTGTTTTACCTCAAAAAGTAAAAAAACATTTGTTTCTGACGTATGAAGAAGCGAATTGGATTATTTTTTTAGATGCATTTCCTCAGCTGTTGTTATACGAAGAAAGTAAGAGGAGGCAGGTGCCACTATTCTATTTGTTACAATATTTCAACGTATCAATTTTTATGGAAAAAGAATGGATATATTTTTGGGAGAAAAAAGATATAAACAGGCTCATGACAGCGCTTATTATAAATGAGCAAAATAAAATTCAAAAACCAGTTATTGAGAATGCATATTTTAAAAAACATGTATTCCATACAGCACTTTTTAAATTGCAAGAAATGCTTCATATTAGTGCCGTTATTTTTCCAACCGTTGAAGGGAATATGTATGGTTTTTCAGTTTATCAATTTGAAACGTTACAAAAGCGTATAGAACTAGGGAAGAAATTAGCGGAGTTACTGTTTCATCCAGATTATAAAAGGTTATTCCATAGGTTTGCATTGCAAACTACACACACAGGGTCAAGAGCAGATTATGAATATTATGTAAGAGTAGCTAGAAAATCTTGTACGCCAGCCCTTAGAGAGGTTTATCCTGTTGTTGCACATAAGGGGATAAGTATGAGAGATTGGTTTTGTAGAGATACAGAAATAAATGAGCTATTTTTACCAGAAGAGTATAAGGGTGAAGTTGATATAACAGAATGGTATAAAAGAAAGAGAGAGCAAATCTATGTTGCTTCTATTGTAAATCGTTTTGTTAAAAGGATGGAAGAGTTCGTGATATAATAAAAAAGAAGTCCCGTCTTCATTTATGAAGACGGGACTTCTTAATGTGAAGTAATCCTGCCATTTGTGCTAAAAATTTAATCTCAAAACTTAATGAATATAAGAGATTAAGGATGCTTCAGAAATTAGCTTTTTGTAAAAGCCCGATTGGTGAGGGTTGATAATCAGTCGGAGATGAACAGACCCCACTGATTAAAATTTTACTTTATGTAGCAGGGAAGTTTGGACCATCTAACTTTGGATTGCCAGTTTCGGGTTTATTTTGTTTGTTTTGTTTTTTCTTTTTTTCATTTTTGTTCTTTGCCATCTTCATACACCTCCTTTTTGTATTGTTACCATTTCTATAGATGACATACAAAATGATTTCTTTGACGAATAACAACTAGTTTTGTCATGTGGGCAGGAGTGGGAAATCATTCGGCGAAATTACATGACAAAGGAAAAGCAAAGAAGGGGGCGTTTTGTATATGGCGATGGTTCAGAAGGAAGATGTAATGAAAACGATGGATCAAATGTTAAGTTCTCTCGATTTGCTGGAAATGAATATAGGGATTAGAATGAATCATGCATTGAAGGATAAGAGTGAAAAAATATGCAACAAGATAGAAATAACAGAAATGCATATTGAGCATATGGAAAATAAATTAGTGCATCACGAAGAAAAAGGGAATTGGGTGAAGGCATTTCAAAACGTCGTAGTGAGTGCATAATAAGGTGGGAATAAAATGAAGTATGAAGCATTAATACAGTCTTCGGAAAAACTTATGCAGCATAATAATGAAGCGAATGTGAAAAAAAGAGAAATGATTGAATATGATTTTTATAAGGATATGAAACCATTTGTAGATATGGTAGATGAGGAATTAAAAGTGTGGAAAGAATTAGCGTATAAATGGATTAAGGAAGAAAAACCGAAGTATATACATGTACAGCAAATTGATCAAGTGTACGATAATTTACAAACAAATGTGTTGCAATGTTTTGTAAATAAAGGAAAAGGTAAGCGATTCTTTGAAACACATCAAGCCATTTCGTATACTTTGCAAAATATAATTGAGCAATGTAAGTAACAAGAGGGGAAACCCTCTTGTTTTTTTATGCTTCTGTCATTGTTGTAGGTTTTGTTGCACCGTTTATTTCTAATTCTTTTATTAACGTTCGGTAATCTGAAATGCATATTTTTCCTTCGAGATACCAATGTCTCGCAAAGTCTAACAATTCATTTACATTCTCTGTGTAATACCCCTTTTTTTGAGAAAACGCTTGTTTTAAATCCCCTAATACCATGTTGATTCCTCCCCCATGAGAATCTTCTTCTTCATTATCATAGCATGGAAGGGTTTTCTTTTTTAATTTTTTAAAAATTTAAACTTCCGACAAAAATAGACAGATACTCCGTCACACAAATTATTTTACAGGTACATATTATATATGTAGAAACTTATGTGAAGGAGGAGAGAATGCATGTTTCAACAACCTAACGTATATCAGCAAACGAATCCATATGCACAGCAAAATATGTACCAATATAATAAGGATACATATTTACGATATAATATGTATCCTTTCGAGCCTCATTATGGAAATCAAAATTATTATCAGCCATTTGAAGTGTCGTTTATGAATCAACCGCAACAGCAGCAACCCTATATGAATCAACAACAGCAGCCCTATATGGATCAACAGCAGCAACCTTATATGAATTCACAATACTATATGCCACCACCATCTCCCTATGGAAATCAACAAGCGATGTTTTATCCACCAAAACAACCGTATCCGACGCAAAATAAACAAAAGCAACAGCAGCAACCAAGTCAATTTTCTAGTTTTGTTTCCCAATTTAAAAATTCAGATGGTAACTATGATGTAAATAAAATGATGAATACAGCTGGACAAATGATGAATGCGATGAATCAAGTGACAGGCATTGTAAAGCAAGTTGGAGGATTTTTTGGTAAGTAATTTTGGAGGGTTGTCTATAAAAAGTATCTTATATGAAGAGTAGGGACTAGACAAATTTCCTTGGAGTAAATGGGTATATATAACAAACGGCTTTCCCTCTTTTCTCATACTGTAAAGTGTAATCAGATTTTTTTTATGAGAGAGGAGAGAAAAAACTATGCATCATTGTCATCCTTGTTTTGGAGGGCATAAGCCTGTAGGACCTATTTGTACAACTGCTCCTGTCGTTCATCCGACCAAACAATGCGTAACACACTCTTTTTCAACAACGGTGGTGCCACACATCTTCCCAACACATACAACACATGTACATCATCAACAAATTAAAAACCAAAACTTCTTCCCGCAAACAAACTCGAATGTAAATGTTGTAGACCCTGTTAATCCAGGATCTGTTGGTGGATTTGGCGGCGGATTTGGCGGCGGATGTGGACCATGTGGCCATGGTCATCATCACCACGGCCATCAAATATCTCCATTCGGACCAGGACCGAATGTATCACCGTTTGGACCAGGACCGAATGTATCACCATTTGGACCAGGGCCGAATGTATCACCATTTGGACCAGGACCAAATGTATCACCAGTAGGTCCAAATATCGGACCAAACGTTGGTGGAATATTTAAAAAGTAAATGATATGTTAGAACTAGCGAAATGCTAGTTCTTTTTTTGTAATTGGAGTGTTGATATGAAAGTTATTGCAGTAACAGGATATAAGCCATTTGAACTTGGAATATTTAAAAATGATCATCCAGGAGTAGAATGTATAAAAAAGGCGCTGCGTCGTAAATTAACTGCTTTTGTAGAAGATGGTTTAGAGTGGGTTATAATAAGCGGCCAGTTAGGTGTAGAATTATGGGCTGCTGAGGTTGTTTTTGAAATACAAGTAGAATACCCAAATTTAAAATTAGCGGTATTCACTCCGTTTTTAGAACAAGAAGAAAACTGGAAGGAAGATAACCGTGAGTATTACGAATTTATTCTCTCTCAAGCAGATCATATTGATAGTATTACGAAACGGAAGTATGAAAGCCCAGAGCAATTTAAATTAAAAAATCAATTTTTTATTGAAAAAAGTGATGCTCTTTTAGCTGTATATGATGAAGAAAAACCAGGGAGTCCTAAATATATTGTAGAAGCAGCAAAGAAAAAAGGAGAAATAGAAAATTATCACAGTTATTTCATTCTTTTTTCCGATTTACAAGATATAATAGAAGAGGAACAATGGAATAATGCTGAGTAATATGTAATATAGTACTCGTATATATGATTGACAAAAAGCATTGTTTCTGAAAAAATTTAGTTAATGAAAGTTTTGGCAAAAATTTGAGGTGAAGAAAATGATTTCGGATAAAATTAAATTAACAGCAAAAGATATTTTAGAAAAAGAATTTAAAACAGGTATGAGAGGTTATCAACAAGAAGAAGTAGACAAGTTTCTTGATATGATCATTAAAGATTATGAGGCTTTCCACAAGGAGTTTGATCAATTAAAGCAACAAAATGCTCGTTTAAAGCGTGAACTAGAAGAACAAAAACTAGTAGCAACGCAAGCTCCACAACAACCTGTACAAACACCAGTTGCACAACCAGTATATAACAACACGAATACGGACATTTTAAAACGTCTATCTAATTTAGAAAAAGCTGTATTTGGAAGTAAGTTATACGAATAATTTTTGGTGATAAAAAGGTAAAAGCATTTTACATAGAAAAAAACATTGCAAAATCTTTTTGTTTCCACTATACTAATTGATGTCATAACGTTTGGGTAATCGCTGCAACGCCAACGTTGTAGAGGAAAGTCCATGCTCGCACGGCCTGAGATGGCTGTAGTGTTCGTGCCTAGCCAATTCATAAGCTAGGGTATTCTGGCTGTAAGGCTGGTTTAACGGCAGGGAAAAAACCTAAGTCCTTTCGGATATGGTTTGACTACCTTTAAAGTGCCACAGTGACGAAGTCCTTGAAGAAATGATAGGAGTGGAACGAGGTAAACCCCACGAGCGAGAAACCCAAATAATGGTAGGGGAATCTTTTCCAAGGAAATGAACGATGGGAAAGGACAGGTTGTATAACCTGTAGATAGATGATTGCCACCGGAGTACGAGGCGTGGGCCGTTTGCAGTACAAAGGAACAGAACATGGCTTACAGAACGTTATGAACCAACTATGAAATAACTCAGCTCTCCTTTGTTAGAGGAGGGCTTTTTATTTGTATGAAGTTATAAATTATGAGTTAAAATGGTTAATGAGAAAATTTTTCGTAAAATGTAATAATTAATAAGGAAAATTGTTATTAATTATTGTTTGACTATACATAAGAGGTGAATGCAAATGGGAAAAGTTACTTTAATCGCAACAGCGGCAATGGGTATTGAAGCGTTAGTTGCTCGAGAAGTTCGTGATCTTGGTTATGAGTGCCAAGTAGAAAACAGCAAAGTAACATTTGAAGCAGATGAAAAGGCGATTTGTCGCACGAATTTATGGTTACGTACTGCGGACCGTGTGAAAATTAAAGTTGGCGAATTTAAAGCGACAACATTTGATGAGCTGTTTGAGAAAACGAAAGCATTAAACTGGGGAGATTATATTCCAGAGAACGGTGAGTTCCCTGTTATCGGTAAATCTTTAAAATCTGAATTATTCAGTGTTTCGGATTGCCAACGTATCGTTAAAAAGGCTGTCGTTGAAAAATTAAAAACAACATATAAACGTACAACTTGGTTTGAAGAAGATGGTCCGTTATTCCGTATTGAGATTGCAATGCTCAAGGATATTGCAACATTAACAATTGATGCAAGCGGTGTTGGACTTCATAAACGTGGATACCGTATGGATCAAGGGGAAGCTCCTTTAAAAGAAACATTAGCTGCGTCTTTAATTAAATTAACAAACTGGAAGCCAGATCGTCCTTTCGTGGATCCTTTCTGTGGATCAGGTACAATTCCGATTGAAGCAGCATTAATTGGACAAAATATCGCACCAGGATTTAACCGTGGCTTCGCATCAGATGAGTGGGGCTGGGTAGGTAAACAAAACTGGCGTGAAGCTCGTCAAGAAGCTGAAGATTTAGCGAACTATAATCAACCACTGCAAATCATCGGATCAGATATTGATCATCGTATGATTCGAGTTGCTCAAGATAACGCAGAAGAAGTAGGTTTAGGTGATTTAATTACATTTAAACAAATGCAAGTAAAAGATTTCACAACAAAAGAGGATTATGGCTACGTTGTAACGAATCCTCCATACGGAGAACGTTTAAGTGAAAAAGCACTTGTTGAACAATTGTATAAAGAAATGGGACAAGTATTCCGCCCATTAGATACATGGTCAGCATATGTATTAACAAGTTACGAAGCATTTGAGAAGTGCTATGGAAAAGATGCTTCGAAGAAACGTAAGCTGTTTAATGGATTTATCCGTACAGATTACTACCAGTACTTTGGAAAACGTCCACCGCGTAATTCATAGTATAAAACTCCTCCAGCACGCATATACTGGCTATTATGTAATGCGTAAAGGAGGAACTGATATGGATAGTTTCCAATTATCAATGATTCAAAAGGCTATTCACCGTACGTATGATGAGCTCGGAAAAGAAGTGGATAGTCAAAGTGTGATTGTAGATGAAATACAAAAAGCACAAGAAGAATATTTGTCAGCTCTTTCACATGAAACAGCGATTGATAAACGGTATTTAAAGTCATTAATATAGAAGAAAATTTTCCTTTTTCGAAAGGAAAATTTTTTTTCGTGTATTTCTATGTATGGCAACAGGGGAAAGTGGCTGCACACATATGAGTAGCAGTTGCTATATCTTTTTATAGAAAAACTTTTTGGTTGGAGGCTAAGGATGTTTACTGAGAAGAGATTACCATTTGAAGTAGGAAAACAAGACAATTTTTATGATAAGTTGAATGAGTGGATTGGAGATGTATTTTACGACATCCTTCCGGAAAAAGGCTTTGAAGAGCGTGATGAACAAATTTTTATGGCGTTTCAATTAGAGCGTGCTTTCCAAGAAAAGAAAGTAATGTTCGCGGAAGCGGGTGTAGGAACAGGGAAAACAATTGTATATCTTCTATATGCAATTTGTTATGCGCGTTATACTGGAAAACCAGCTATTATCGCTTGTGCAGATGAAACGTTAATTGAGCAGCTTGTAAAAGAAGAAGGGGACATTGCTAAGTTATCTGAAGCGTTAGGGCTATCTGTTGATGTAAGGCTTGCAAAATCAATGGATAATTATTTATGCTTACGTAAACTTGAAGATGTTATGAGTGGACGAGCTCCAGAAGTAATTGAAGACGTATATTACGAATTACCACAGTTTGTATTCGATCATGGTACGATGCAAAACTTTACTCACTATGGTGACAGAAAAGAATTTCCACTTTTAAATGACGAAGAATGGTCAAAGGTAAATTGGGATTACTTCCAAGATTGCTTCACTTGTGATTCACGTCACCGTTGTGGACAGACTCTTTCTCGTGAGCATTATCGTAAAGCAGCAGATTTAATTATTTGTTCTCAAGATTTCTATATGGATCATATTTGGACGTACGATGCTCGTAAGCGTGAAGGGCAAATTCCGTTATTACCAGAAAGTAGCTGCGTTGTATTCGATGAAGGACATCTTGTAGAATATGCAGCTCAAAAAGCTTTAACATATCGTTTAAAGCAAACGATGATGGAGCAACTTTTAACGAGATTGTTGCAAAACGATATTCGTGAGGAGTTTGCACATTTAGTAGAAGAAACAATTTGGCAAACAGAGCGATTTTTTGATGTGTTACAAGAGAATAAAAAGGAAATCGCCGGTTCTGATCGCTTAGAAATTACTGTGACAGAAAAAGTAACTGCTGAAGCGAAGCGACTTTATGCAAAAATCGGTGAAGTCGGAGACGCATTAGTATTTGAAAGTGAAATGCATACAGTAAACACGTATGATTTAAATATTGTTGATGAACATTTAGATGTATTAGAACATTCACTTCGTCTGTTCATGCACGAGAAAAATGTAATTACATGGGGTGAAGAAGGTGATGGAGCCTTCACGTTAGTGATTATGCCACGTGCTGTTGAAGAAGTATTACAAGAGAAAGTATTCTCGAAGAAGATTCCATATATTTTCTCTTCTGCTACACTATCTAACAACGATTCATTCGCATTTACGGCAAATAGTCTAGGGGTAAAAGATTACTTATCATTCTCAGTTGCCTCACCGTTTGATTATGAGGAGCAAATGGCAGTAAACCTACTATCGCATACGAAAGAAAATGAATGGGAAAGAAAGTGTCAATATACACTTGAAAATATACAAAAGACAAATGGACGTACACTTGTATTATTCCGTACAACACAAGAGCTTGCAGCGTTTAAAGAATATGTAAGTAAAGAACAAATGTCAGTTCCGTTCCTATATGAAGGGGATCAAGAAATTAGTCAGTTAGTTTCTCGTTTCCAAAATGAAGAAGAGACTGTGCTTTGTGCCGTTCATTTATGGGAAGGTTTAGATATTCCTGGTTCATCATTATCACATGTTATTATTTGGTCATTACCATTCCCTCCAAACGATCCTGTGTTTGAAGCGAAGCGTAAACATGTAAATGATCCATTCTGGAATGTAGATGTACCATATATGATTTTACGTCTTCGTCAAGGGATTGGACGTTTAATTCGTACGAGCGACGATAAAGGTGCTATATCAATCTTCTTATCTGATACAGAAGATGAGAAAGTGGTAGAAGCGGTGAAAAACGTACTACCAGTAGAAGGTAAAGAATTGTAAGGAAAAAGCTTGGCGCTTGCCAAGCTTTTTTTTATTATAAAAGGAATTTAGATTTCTATGTCGAATTAAGTTTGAGGTAGAAAAAGGAGGTTTTTATACGATGACAGTAGCTACATATGAAGTAGAAAAACAATTTTTAACATATGTGAAGAAGATACAGAATTATGGGGAAGCATTAAGCTTAATGTTTTGGGACTTGAGAACAGGTGCGCCTAAAAAAGGTGTAGACCAGCGTTCAGAAGTAATTGGTATGCTTTCATCAGAAGTGTTTGCCATGTCGACTTCAGATGAGATGGGAAATTATTTAACAGAGCTTGAAAATTTAATACGTGAAGACAAACTTTCTGAAACGACGAAGAAAATGGTTGAAGAGTGTCGTAAAGAATATGATAGAAATAAGAAAATTCCACAAGCGGAATATGAAGCGTATGTGAAATTAGAAGCGAAAGCGGAAAGTGTGTGGGAAGAAGCTCGCGAAAAATCTGATTTCGAAATGTTCCGTCCGTATTTAGAAAAAATTGTTGAATTTAAAAAGAAATTTATTACATATTGGGGTTACGAAACATATAAATATAATACATTATTAGATATGTATGAGCCGGGTATTACAGTAGAAGTGTTAGATCACGTATTTGGTCAACTTCGTGAACGTATCGTTCCGCTTGTAAAAGAAATATCGGAGTCGCAAAAGAGATTAAAGACAAGTGCTTTATCAGAACATTTTTCAAAAGAAAAACAAAAGAACTTTACATTAGAGCTATTAAAGCAATTGAATTATGACTTTGAAGCAGGTCGTCTTGATGAAACGGTACATCCATTCGAGATTACATTAAATAGAGGGGATGTTCGTATTACGACACGCTATGATGAAAAAGATTTCCGTATGGCTGTGTTTGGAACAATCCATGAATGTGGTCATGCTGTATATGAACAAAATATTGCAGAAAAATTTGAAGGTACACCGCTATGTAGTGGAACATCTATGGGTATTCATGAGTCACAATCATTATTCTTTGAGAACTTTATCGGTCGTAATAAATCATTCTGGAAGAAAAATTATGATGTATTAAAAGAGTATAGCGATGGTCAATTCAATGATATATCAGTAGATGAGTTTTATGATGCGATTAACGAATCGAAGCCATCGTTCATTCGTATAGAAGCAGATGAGCTTACATATCCGCTTCACGTCATGGTTCGTTATGAACTTGAGAAAGAATTATTTGATGGTACATTACAAGTGAAGGATTTGCCAGCGGCTTGGAATGATAAGATGGAAGCATATTTAGGAATTCGTCCGGCAAACGATGCACAAGGTGTATTGCAAGATGTTCACTGGGCTGGTGGTTCATTTGGATACTTCCCATCTTATGCGCTTGGTTATATGTATGCAGCGCAATTTAAGGAAAGAATGTTAAAAGACATTCCGAACTTTGATGCATTGTTAGAAGAAGGAAACGTAACACCAATTCGTGAATGGTTAACAGAAAATATTCACCAATACGGTAAAACGAAAAAGCCACTTGAAATTTTAGAAGATGTGACAGGCGAAGGATTAAATGCAAACTACTTAGCAGATTATTTAGAAGCGAAGTATAAAGAAATCTATGAGTTATAAAAAAGAGCTGCTTATGAAGTGACCCCTAAAAGTTAGACACGGTTATTTCATTAGGCAGCTTGATAAAAGTGAGTCCGGTATTGTACCGGGCTCATTTTTAATTTTGCCTTAATCCGTTTCGTATTATAATAATCTATATATTTTTCTAATTCTCTTTTAAAATGCTCTACACTTTCAAACTCTTTTATGTAGAGGAACTCCGACTTCATAATCCCAAAGAAATTCTCTATTACTGCGTTGTCGTAACAGTTGCCTTTTCGAGACATACTCTGGACGATAGCTCTTGATTCAAGTGTACAGACGTACTGTCTCATTTGATAATGCCATCCTTGATCTGAATGCATCAGTAGCTGGTGGGTTTCAGGTAAACGTTCCAATGCTTTCTCTAACATCTCTGAAACAAGTGAATACGTCGGTCTAGAACCAATTGTATAGGTAATAATTTCACCATTATACAAATCTAATACAGGTGATACATACAGTTTTTCTCCAAATAATTTAAACTCTGTGATGTCTGTTACCCATTTTTGATTCGGTGCATCTGTATGAAAATTACGCTCTAAAAAATTAGGTGCAATTCTACCAACTTTTCCTTTATAAGACTTATATTTTTTCATACGCACAACACACTTTAATCCAAGCTCTTTCATAATGCGCTGAACCTTCTTGTGATTCACTTTCTGACCACGATTCGTTAATTCATCACGAATGCGACGGTAACCATAACGACCTTCATTTTCCTCATAAATCGCTTTAATCTCCGCTTTCAAATCGGCATCTACATCTGGACGATTCATTTTCTTTACTAAATCATAATACGTGCTTCGAGGAATAGTAGCTAGCTCCACGAGTGCCTTCACCGAATATTTATGCCTTAATTCATAGACTACTTGCGCTTTGTCTTGTTTCGTGATTTTTCCTTGTTTTGAACTAAGGCATTCAACTTTTTTAAGTACTCATTTTCCATCTCAAGCTGTTGAATACGTGCTTCAAGTGCTTCGACTGACCCTTCAGCTAAAGCTTGTTTTAATTGTTTATTTGAATCTTTTTTCATGGATAGACGCCCCTTTTTCTTAGATTGAAGGGCATCAATTCCTTGTGTTTCGAACTGTTTTTTCCAAACAGAAATCGTTGAAGGGGCAGGAATGTTAAAGATAGCTGCCGTCTCAAATAAGGACATACCGTTTTCAATCATAAAGTTTAGTACGTCTAGTTTAAATTGTTGTGTGTAATTTGTACATCGTTTTAGAAAAGCTTCCACACCATTCTGTTTATATTGGTTTACCCAATTCAAAATGATTGTGTCACTTATACCGATCGATCTACCCATTTCTCGATAACTTTCATTTCCGTTCAAATAACGTAGAACGATTTGTATTTTTTCATCAGCAGTAAATTTAGCCATAGAAAAACTGCACCTCCAATTGTTAGACTGTGTCTAACAATTGGGGTGCAGTTCACTTACTTGCAGCTCTTTTTTATAGGGGGTAGAAGAATGATTTATACATATACAGTAATGACGCAAAAAGAAGCGGAGGAAATGGCATATAACTGGCATTATGAAGGGAAATATTCCTTTTACGATATAGAAGCAGATGAAGAAGATTTAGCTGAGTTTTTACATGAGGAGAGTAGAGGAGATCATACTTTTTCTGTGAAGGAAAATGGCACTCTCATTGGTTTCTTAAGTTTTAGTAACGTAAATAATCAAACGGTTGATATAGGGCTTGGAATGAGACCTGATATAACTGGAAGTGGATTTGGTTTACAGTTTGTAAATGCTGGACTAGATTTTAGTAAAGAAAAATATGGTTGCAATTATATAACATTATCAGTAGCCACATTTAATGAGAGAGCAATCAAAGTGTATAAAAGAGCAGGATTTGAAGCAGTTGGGACGTTTATACAGAAAACAAATGGTAGTTGTTTTGAGTTTTTGAAAATGAGTTATTTATGTAAAAAATAATTAAAAAACAGAAGAGGGTTCTTCTGTTTTTTAGTTTAATGTTTTTTTGTAACTTCATTAACTTTCAGTTGATAGCATGTGTACAGCTATTTCATGCATGTCTTTCAAACCTGACACTTGAGCGTATTCAGCAACAGTGATACTACTCGTTGTTAGAAGTTCGATAATATGTTCATCCATTTTTGACCAAGTTTTACCGCCAGCGTTTTCATAAGAGTGAATTAACTTTGTTAGTCCATCCTTCCCAAAGAGTAGATAATGCGATGTGAAATCTATAGATAGATCACCTATCCCTACTTCTGTCCAATCGATTAAGCCAGTTGCATTATTTTTATTATTAATCAGGATATGACCTGGATGGATATCCCCATGCTTTACTCCTACGTGAGATGGCCAAAAAGAGTCTTCAGCTAGCCATGCTTGCCAACGATCCCATAAGTTTTGATTGATGTGGTATTGTTCCTTCACTCGATTCATCCTTTGTTTCATAGAAGTTCTTAATTCATTAGTAGTAAGAACTTCAACACCTATATTATTAAATTTTTGTTGAGGTAATGAGTGTAAATTCGCTAGAACTTTTCCTAATGAAATATAGTATTCAGTTGGTACATTCTTTTCGTTAAAGGTCCATATATAACTTTGTTGTTCTATATCGATAGTAGCAGCAGGAACACCACTTAGTTGTTTATAAGCAATTAGTTCCTCAGAAAATATAGACCAATCAGGAACCTGGAATTCTACATGTTTTTTCATAATTTCTAATGCTTTTTTTTTCCCATAGAGCATGTCTCATAGATTCTGGTCTACGAGGAATTCTTAGTATCCATTTATCCCCGTTTTGTTCTTTAACGTGTGCTACTTGAAAGTCAACGCCAGATTCATTGATTTCTATTGAATCTTCTAAGATATTTAGTCCTTCTTTATTTGCTAATTGTTTAACTTTAAGTGTATTCATTTTTATTTCCTCCAAATGTTTATGCTGATTTTAATGCTTTCATACGTTTTCTGTTACTATTTGTCCCTAACTACATCAATATGATTAAAGTAGCGAGACGTAAGAAAATGTAATCATAAAAAAACCACAGACTGGCTTCTGTCTGTGGTTAAGAGTAAACGAGGATATAATGAATAAACGTCTCTCTTTGTATGAAAAATATACGAAAAAAAGACAGATACATATCTGCCTTTCTCCATATGGAAAGTGTACTCTTCCGTTGAAGATTATTAAAAATGTGCAGACTAATCCTGTTTACTCTGCTTTATGAAAACAGAGCCTTTGAACATATTAAGTTACTTATTGTTCAAAGTTTGCTGACGTAGTCTTCCTGCATGCATCATCTTTAACAATCCTCCTTTTAATAGTATAGTAACAATATACTTTGTTTATAAGTAAACATCAACCAAAAATACTAGATGTAATATTAAAAAACGAATGAAATAAAAATTACATTCGGAAATAGAAAAAATGATGTTTACTTTTATAATTGAAAGTATTGGAAGAGTATGTGTATGATTGAAATTTAGTAGCAAATAGTAGGTCTAGCAAGGAAGGTAGAGGTAAGAATGGTTACAATTAAAACGAAAAATGAAATAGATTTAATGCATGAATCTGGAAAATTACTTGCTTCATGTCATAGAGAAATTGCGAAAATAATGAAACCGGGTATTACGACAAAAGAAATTAATACGTTTGTTGAAGCATATTTAGAACAGCATGGTGCAACATCTGAGCAGAAAGGTTACAACGGGTATCCATATGCGATATGTGCATCTGTAAACGATGAAATGTGTCATGGGTTTCCGGCCGATATTCCTTTAACTGAGGGTGATATTGTAACAATTGACATGGTAGTAAACTTAAATGGTGGTCTTTCGGATTCTGCTTGGTCGTATAGAATTGGAAAAGTTTCTGATGAAGCAGAAAAGTTGTTGTTAGTAGCTGAGAATGCTTTGTATAAAGGGATTGATCAGGCGATAATCGGTAATCATGTAGGAGATGTTGGCTATGCAATTGAAAGTTATGTAGCAAATGAAGGTTTTTCTGTTGCAAGAGACTTTACGGGACATGGAATCGGTAAAGAGATTCATGAAGAACCAGTAATTTTTCATTTTGGGAAGCAAGGACAAGGGCCTGAGTTACAAGAAGGAATGGTAATTACGATTGAGCCGATTGTCAATGTAGGTATGCGATATTCGAAAGTAGATTTAAATGGATGGACCGCGAGAACGATGGACGGGAAATTATCAGCTCAATATGAGCATACAATTGCGATTACAAAAGATGGACCAATCATTTTAACGAAGTTATAATTGGGAATGAAAGAGTTTACAAAACTCGAACGAAAATGATAATTTTATAAAATTTGTACGTGTTTTGTTAATAAATGCTTTTCAAAGTATAAAAAATGCGTTATAATCCATCTATAAAATAAATAGTTAGCTACACTCATATAATCGCGGGGATATGGCCTGCAAGTTTCTACCGAAGTACCGTAAATACTTTGACTATGAGTGAGGACGAATATATTTGCTTGTTTAGCATTCTTTTTTTGCGAAACTCCAAAAGCGCGTCTCTCACTTGTAACGAGTGATGGCGGCTTTTGGAGTTTTTTTATTGCATAAGAGGGGGAACAAACATGAAAGTATTACAAGAAAAGATTTTGAACGAAGGAAAGGTTTTATCTGGTGACGTATTAAAGGTAGATGCTTTTTTAAATCATCAAATTGATCCAGTACTTATGCAAGAAATCGGAAAAGAATTTGCTAAACGTTTTAAAGAAGAGAACATTACAAAAATCGTGACGATTGAATCTTCAGGCATTGCACCAGCAGTTATGGCTGCATTAGAGCTTGGTGTAAAAGTAATCTTTGCAAGAAAACGTAAATCGTTAACGTTACAAGATAATATGTACGTTGCAAACGTATATTCATTTACAAAACAAGAAACGAATGAAATTTCATTATCTCGAAATCATATCGATGAAAGTGATCGCGTTTTAATTATCGATGACTTTTTAGCAAACGGTCAGGCTGCTTTAGGTTTAATGAGTTTAGTCGAGCAAGCTGGAGCAAGCATTGCAGGAATTGGTATTGTTATTGAAAAAGCATTTCAAGATGGAGGAAAGAAGCTTCGTGAACAAGGCGTTCGTGTTGAATCACTAGCAGAAATTGCATCACTTGATAACGGCACAGTTACATTTGTACAGCAAGAAACTGCGGAGGTGAAGTAAACGATGAAGCAACATCCATTTAAAATTGCATCGCTTGGTATGCAGCATATGCTTGCTATGTATGCTGGTGCAATTATCGTTCCGCTTATTGTGGGCGGTGGACTTGGTTTAAATCAAAAAGAGTTAACGTATTTAGTCTCAATTGATTTATTAATGTGCGGCGTTGCGACAATTTTACAAGCATTATCAAATCGCTTTTTCGGTATTGGACTTCCAGTTGTACTTGGTTGTACATTTACAGCAGTTGGGCCGATGATTGCAATCGGGAAACAATACGGCGTGTCTTCTATTTATGGGGCAATTATTGCTGCGGGGTTATTCGTTGTTATTTTTGCGAAATTATTTGGAAAGCTTGTAAAGCTGTTTCCACCTGTTGTAACAGGATCTGTCGTTACAGTAATTGGAGTTACACTTGTTCCTGCCGCTATTAATGATATGGCTGGTGGAGTAGGAAGTAAGGATTTCGGTAGTCTTGAAAATTTAGCATTAGCATTTGGTGTGTTACTATTTATCATCATTATGTATCGTTTCTTTGACGGATTTATTCGTTCAATCTCTATTTTACTAGGTCTATTGTTCGGTACAATCGTTGCAGCATTTATGGGGAAAGTAAGCTTGCAAGCGGTTGGAGAAGCGGATTGGTTCCATGGTATTCAACCATTTTACTTCGGTACACCAACATTTGAATTAACACCAATTATTACGATGGTTCTTGTTGCTTGCGTAGGGATTGTAGAAGCAACGGGTGTATACTTTGCGTTATCTGATATTTGCAATAAAAAGATCGGTGAAAAAGAATTAACAAAAGGCTATCGCGCAGAAGGATTAGCGATGGTGTTAGGTGGTATTTTTAACGCATTTCCATATACAACATACTCTCAAAACGTAGGACTTGTTCAATTAACTGGAGTAAGAAATCGCGTTATTATTTATACTTGTGGTGGTATGTTAATCGTTCTTGGATTCATTCCTAAAATCGCAGCTATTACAACAATCATTCCGAAATCAGTACTTGGCGGTGCAATGCTAGCGATGTTCGGTATGGTTATGGCTTATGGTATTAAAATGTTAAGCAGTGTTGATTTTGGAAAACAAGAAAACTTATTAATTGTTGCATGCTCTGTCGGAATCGGACTTGGAGTTACAGTCGTTCCTACATTATTCTCACAACTTCCAGAAAGTATTCGTATTTTAACAGATAACGGAATCGTACTTGGAAGTGCGTCAGCAGTCCTTTTAAATATCGTATTTAATATGGTGCCGCAGCGTAAAGTGAAAGTAAAGGATGAACCAGTTCCGATACAAAGTGCGGTAAGAGAAGCGTAAAAAGCAATTAGGATACGATATGAATTGTATGTAATTAAGCCTATCTCATTTGAGATAGGTTTTTAATTTGTGGTTATTTTTAAAACACCAGTCAAATTGAACTCATCGTTTTTATTATTGAGCTAGTTTAATAAATTTATAATGTCTCAATTTCTAGATTTCCTTTTAATTCTAAAGCTTAGTTACTTCAGGAGTTTTACCCGATGATGAAAAATGGTGCAACTTTTTTACAAAGGGTTAAACTTTACTCAAAACGGTACGATTTTTTATAAACAGTACAAATTTGTTTTAGATCGACAGTAAAACCATAAGAAGAGAAGTGAAATTGCTGCTTAACAATACTTTTCAAAAGAATCATTATAAAATAACATACATTATTGTTACAATATAATTACTCGTTAAAATAAAGAGAAACAAAAATATATATTTAGGAGGAGAAATATTTTGGAAATAGATCAAATAAAGAATATCTTAAGAAAAAGAGCAACTATCTTTCAAACAGGCGGAAAAAGACCTGATTTATCTATAAATGAAAGTTGGATTGGAAAGATTCCCTATTCATTACCAAATGAAACTTACCCAATCGATCGCTATCAAGATAAAATGTATGCGATCATGATGCTTAATTTAACTCAAATACCTTTTGTTCCAGAAGCAGTAAAAGATATGAAAGCAATCGCAGTATTTCTTTCTCCAAACTTTGTTAAAGATTTGTCCAACTTATCAGGGAATTTTTGTGTTAGGGAATATGATTCTTTAGAAGAACTAGTACCGAATGAAATGTCACTTACGTTTCCAAGTCTAAAACCATTCCCCTTAATACCAAAGTTAGTAGCTGATGAGTTTCCACAATGGGATACGGAAGATTTCCCCCACAACGTGCAAGATAAAATTATTGAACTTGAAAATACAATTGAGATTGACTACTACGAGGACATTTTTGAAGAAAATCATTACATACACAAATTAGGAGGCTATGCTTGCTTTGCCCAATCAGGTATCCAATGGCCCGCGGATTATGAATTTATTTTTCAAATAACAGACGATCCAAAAGCACATTTAAAGATTATTCATGACGGCGGAATTTATTTTGCTAAAAATAGTAAAACAAATGATTGGATCGCACATTGTGATTTCTTGTAGGAATAGAATTTAAAGTGATGTTCTCTCATGTCAAATCTTGCTTAGCATATATTTTCGTTAAAATGTTGACGGTATGCCTATAGCTACACGCTTTAATGGATTAAAAGAAAAGAGAGGATTTCCATTGAAGAGATATGCCAAATTACAGGTTTGAGTTAAGCCGCCCTGTATCGTAGATTAAAAGAACTTGAATAAAGTTCTTTTTTAATTTGTAATAATCTATCATGTTATTTCTTCTCTAGTCTCTTTTAATATTTCCACAGTTACATTTTGCCCTCTTACATCAAATAAAACAGTTTAGTTAGTGCTACTTCAAATGTTGCAACTAGAACACTCGATACAAAGTGCGGTAAGAGAAGCATAAAAAAGCAAGGTCTCGTTACGAGACCTTGCTTTTCTTTTTAAGTGGCATCATTTTCCCATACGTACCAAGGCGCCATATATATTCAAGTGGCCCGTATTGATAACGTGACAGCCACCAGCGGCTAATAAAGATTTGTAACGTGTAGAAACCGATGCAGAATAGTGGTCCTACCCATAATGGAGCAGGATAATAATTTTTAAACAGTAGTCCGAATACAAGTAATGTAACAATTGTATGCGAGATGTAATTTGTTAACGCCATTCGACCAACGTACTGGAATGGACGTAATAATGTTTGCCATCTTTCTTTTTGTAATAAACGCATGAGCGTGAAAATGTAGAATATGAATAATGTTTTCCCGCTAAACATTGCAAGACCTTGCATATAAAGTGGTTCATATGACGATGTTGATAAGAAATAACGAACCATAAAGAACCAAAACGGTAATGTTAAAACGAACATAATAATTTGCCATTTTTTTAGTTTCGGATCTAACTCTTTCGTACGACGGAAAATGTCTTTTTTACCAGCGTATAAACCGAGTAGAAATAATCCGAGTGTTTCTGGGAGCATCGAAATATTTAGCCCTATTCCATCGGCATAAAATGCATAGAAACGATTTTGTATTTGTGACACCCAGTCTTCAAGTGGCATGATTGGTAAGGATAATCCAAGTTCCTCCTTTGGCATAAAGGCAATACCAATACTAGCAATTAGCATAAGAAATTGAAAAATACTTAATAAAACGATGGCCCATATTAAAATGGTACGAGGTTCTCTCTTATAAAATAAAAATAAGAAAAATCCAGCGATTGCATAACTATGTAAAATGTCTCCGTCCCATAAAAGAACGTAATGTAAGAAACCAAATAATAATAAAATAAGTAAGCGACGAACAAATAAAGTTTTTGGACGATCTGTTTTCGCTTCAGCACGAGTCATAAAAATGTAAAAGCCTAGGCCGAATAAAAATGAAAAGATAGTATAAAACTTTGTTTGAATAAACATATCGTAAAATAGACGGATATAGCTATCTAGCCCCTCATAAACTCCTGAAAGATCACGTGAGTCAATCCCGGCGATAACAGGCCAGTTAACAAGAAAAATACCTAGTACTGCTATCCCTCTAATAATATCGATGGAGTGTATCCTCTCGCCTTGTGAAATATTTTGTGTCATTATTTTCCTCCTTGTTAAGTAATTCCCTTTTATTATACAAAATGTAAGATGGGGGGGATAGGGTGGATTTCCATTTTTTTTAACTATTAAGTTATGTAAGATGAGATATAATAAGAATGCACAACAAGTTTTAACCTTCTTCAAAACAGGCAGTGAAGCTCCTTCTTATAAGGGGCTTTCTTTATGAAAAGTGTTGATAATGATTCTCTTTAATGATAAAATGTATTCAAAAGTGATAATCATTATCAAAAAGGTTGGTGCATGAGTATGGTATATGCATTAGTAGCAGGTACAGTTGCTGTATATGCAGTTATTGCAAAGTATGTTTTAAATGGAGTAGGAACAGCAAAATGAGTAATATGACATAAAATCCCTTTCATTTGTAAAAAGAATGAAAGGGATTTTTTATTTTTAATGAGAATATGCTGAAAATTTAGTATGATAGTAAAGTGAAACTGTAATCAATGGGTAGGTGTATCTCTCACTGATTATGAGCTCGCAAATAGCGGGGAAAAGTATATACATCTTGGATAAAGGGGAACAAGGGGATGACAAACATAGTACAGACAAACGGTATGAAAAAACTTGTTTGTTTTTATGAAGAGTGGCAAAAACACGGCGATGCAGAAAATAGCTTAAAGTTGTTTGAAGTGATTCAAAAATATAAACGAGAGCAGCTTATGATAGCGTTCTGCGGTCACTTCTCTGCAGGAAAATCAACGATGATGAATCATCTATATAAAGCGCAGTTGTTACCAACAAGTCCAATTCCGACAAGCGCTAACGTCGTTAAAATTGAAAAAGGAATGGATCGTGTTGTTGTAACAGTTAAATCTGGAGAGCAGTACGAATATGACGGTGCATATTCAGCAGAAGAATTAAAGCAAATTTGTAAAGATGGCGATGAGGTAATTGGTGTTCATATTTATCGGAATGATGCGCCAATTCCTGAGGGTGTTATGTTAGTTGATACACCAGGGATTGATTCAACAGATGATGCCCATCAACTAGCGACAGAATCAACGCTGCATCTAGCAGATGTGATTTTTTATATGATGGATTACAATCACGTCCAATCGGAAGTGAATTTGCAATTCGTTAAAGAATTGAAACAACGTAATAAAACGGTTTATCTCGTTGTAAATCAAATAGATAAACATAAAGAAAATGAATTATCGTTTGAGGATTATAAAGATAGTGTACAACAATCGTTCTCTAACTGGGATATTGAAGTAGATGGCGTTTATTATACGTCGTTACGAATGATGAACCATCCACATAATGAAATTGAAAGCTTAGAAACATTAATTACTTCTATTATGAAAGAAAAAGAGCAGTATGTAAGAGATGGAATGGAAAGAGAAACAGAATATTTAATGGGGGAACATTTCTCGTTTATTCTTTCTGAAAATGAAAAAGCTCTTTTGAAATATGAGGAAGAGTTGGCATCACCACTTTCCATTGCAGAAGTAGTTGAAAAAAAAGAAGAGCTAACGGAAAATAAAAATCGTGAGGCCGGTAAAGAATCTCATGTGAGAAATGAATTTATAAAAGGCTTACAAGCTATATTAGATAACGCGTATTTAATGCCATTTGAAATGAGAGAATTGGCAAATGCGTATTTAGAAACGAAATTAACAAAATTTAAGGTCGGTTTGCTATTTGCGAAAGGAAAGACGGAGCAAGAAAAACAGAGACGTGTTGATGCTTTTTATTCTGCTTTACAAAAGACTGTTGAAACGCAACTTGATTTTCATGTGAAAGAATTTATTGTTGTCTTCTTAAAAGAAGAAGGATTGTTCACAGAGGAAATTGGGAAAGACATATATGCTTTAGAAATTGCTTTCGGACCAGAAATGTTGGCTGAAGTAATTAAACAAGGCGCAGGTTTCACTGGTGATTACTTACTTCTTTATACAGCGGATGTAGCGAATGAACTAAAGAAGCGTTATTTTATAAAAGCACAGCAAATTTTTGATAAAAGTGCGGTCGTTTTAAAGCAAAAGGTGAAGGAAGCAGTTGCTCGTATTGAAGAAGAGATTGAAACATATACGATGTTGCAAACGGCAAAAGAAACGAAATTACAATACAGTAACAATTTGGAGACATATGAAAGTTATTTGCAAAATATTTGGCACGAGCGTGTTGCTACGCCAGAAGGGTTGCAAGTAGAGGACATATTGCAAAGTGAAAAACAAATTGTTAGTGAGAAATTCACATTACAAGAGCAGGAAATTGTAAATGATAACGTAGTAGCTCATGAAGAAGAGATAAAAGGAACGGCAGCTTTAAATATTCAGCGTATATTAGAGAAAGTGAAGAAAGCTGAAACGATATTAGAACCATTGTCTACACTGAAACATGTACAGCAAGAGGTAATAGAGAAAAGGCGTCGTGTGGAAACGAAACAATTTACAGTAGCGTTATTCGGAGCTTTTAGTGCTGGGAAATCATCATTTGCCAATGCATTGCTTGGTGAGAAGGTACTTCCAGTATCACCAAATCCGACGACGGCAACGATTAATCAAATTTTGCCTGTTACAGAGGAAAAACCACATGGAACAGTAATGGTTCAATTTAAATCAAAGCAAGCTCTATTAGAGGATATGAAAGCTGTTTACAAGCTGTTTCATTATGAGATTACGACGTTAGATGAAGCGTTAGCACAAATTGATAAAGTTATGAAATATCCTTCACCAACTGGGAAGCAAAAAACAACATTTAGCTTTTTACGAGCGGTACAAAAAGGGTATGATACGGTTTCTGCATATTTAGGGAAGCAAGTACAAGTTACATTAGAAGAGTTTTCTGATTATGTAGCGAATGAAGAAAAATCGTGTTTTGTTGAGTATATGGAGCTTTATTATGATTGTGCTTTAACAAGGCAAGGAGTAGCGCTTGTAGACACACCTGGAGCAGATTCTATTAACGCCCGCCATACAGACGTTGCATTCCAGTATATTAAAAACGCAGATGCTATTTTATTTGTAACGTATTATAACCATGTGTTCTCTCGTGCTGACCGTGAATTTTTAATTCAGCTTGGTCGTGTAAAGGATACTTTTGCTCTTGATAAAATGTTCTTCTTAATTAATGCGGCCGATTTAGCAGCGTCTGAAGATGAGCTTGAAATGGTAAAAGGTTATATCGCAGACCAGCTACTGCAATACGGTATTAGAAATCCGCGTTTATTTGCAATTTCAAGTTTATGTGCGCTTGAAGAGAAACAAGGAAAGAATATTGAAAAAGAGAAGTACGGTATTTTACAAAACTCTGGGATTGCTAAGTTTGAGGAATCATTTACATCCTTTATGATGAGAGATTTAATGCTCGTATCTGTTCATGCTTTATATGGTGCGTTGCAGGGAGCAGATCAGCTTTTAGTAAATATGATAAATGGTGCAAAGCAGGGGAATGAAGAGAAAGAGAAGCAAACGAAAAAATATGAAGCAGAGCGTGATCAACTACTTCATATTATTTCATCATATAGTGTGCTTGCTGAAGAACAGGCGATGCAAAATGAAGTGAAAGAATTGCTTTATTATGTACACCAACGTCTATTCCTACGCTATAACGATGTGTTTACTGAATTTATTAATCCAGCATCGCTTCGAACGGATGGAAATGTGAAAGTGCAGTTGCAGCAGTGCGTTATGGAATTAGTAGCATTTATTCAGCATGATTTATTACAAGAAATGCGTGCGACGTCGTTACGCCTTGAAAAATGGATAGATGAAGCGATGAAGCGTGCAAAGAATGAAATTGTGGTGAACTGTAAAGTAGAAAATGAATCAATTTCTATGAGTGGAACAGTGGATTATGAATATAAAGATATTACACATAAAGAACCGTTCCCTTCAGTTGAAATAAAAGATTTCAAAAAAGCACTGGCACATTTTAAAAATGAAAAAAGCTTTTTTGAAAAAAATGATAAAGCTTTCATGCAAGAAGAGGCTAAAGCTGTATTAGAACCATTTGTATCAAACTATGTAGCTGATGAAAAAGATTTATTTGTTCATCATTATAAGCAAGAGTGGGATTTGAAATGGAACCTATTCCAAAAAGTGATGCAGCAAGATGTGATGAACTATTATGAAAGTGTATTATTTGCATTGGCTGAAACAATTGATGTATCACTATATGAACAAAGTAAAGAACAATTGCAAAAGCAGTTAGTAGAGATTGAAAAAGAAATTTATGTGATATAGTCGTTATGAGAAAAAGATTCGTTCAATTTTCTTTTGTAGTACCGTATCTAAAGATTTGACAAACCCAGCAAATTCATCGGTAGAAATCATATGAGTAAGAACGAGTCGTCTGCCGTCTGGTGTTTCACCGCATAAGACGAATGAAGAAAATTCATATGTTTTGTTTTCTACTACTAATTTTGGATAGGAATACGTGTCGCTTTTCTTCTTCTTTCCATCAATAGAGATGACGTTGCATTTTTTCTCATTGTTGTCCATGATGAATCCCTCCTTTCTATTACTTATGGTAGACAAGGAGGGTTTAGAACAATAGAGAAGGGGGAATTTTTATGGGTGTAGTAATAGAGTATATTTCGAAAGAAGCAATACCGAAGCCTTTATTATTGCTTGCTGATCCAAGCGACCAGCAAATTGATACATATGTACAAAGAGGGTTAACATATGTAGCTAAGCAAGAGGAGAGTGTTATCGGTGTATTTGTTCTTTTGGAAACAAGACCGAAGACGATGGAAATTATGAATATTGCGGTTGTAGAGCATATGCAAGGAAAAGGTATTGGAAAGAAATTATTAGAGCATGCGGTAGAAACAGCTAAGGAACATGGTATGTTACAACTTGAAGTTGGTACAGGCAATTCTAGTGTTTCACAACTTGCTTTCTATCAAAAATGTGGATTTCGTATTTTTTCTATTGATTTTGATTACTTTTCGAAGCATTATGAAGAAGAGATTATTGAAAATGGGATTGTATGCCGAGATATGATTCGACTTGCAATGGAATTGAATTAGAACGTATAACTTATTTAGGGGGAAGAGAAGATGGAAGTACATAAAGCAATTACAGCACATTCTCGTAAACAAAATGAAAGTGTAAAAGCATGTTTACAATTAGATGCGCAGCGTGAAGCAGCTATTGAAGCAGCCGTATCTCTTGCGTCAAATGGGAAAGAATTTTCGGTTGATGTCATTAATGTTGTAACAAAGCAAATTAATGATCTTGCAAAAAATGGTGTTACACTACAGCGTAAATATGTTACAGAAGAAATGGTTATGGAGTATGTAAGTCGTTTGCAAGAGAAAGAAGGTCGTTAAAGATGATAGTTACAGTCGAATGGTTACGTGAGCATATAGAAGATGAGAATGTCCGTATAATCGATTGTCGTTTTGATTTAGCGAATCCTAATTGGGGTAGAGAAAAGTATGAGGAAGAACATATTCCTCATGCGTTATATTTAGATTTAAATTTAGATTTATCAAGTCCAATAACAGAACATGGTGGTCGTCATCCGTTGCCAAACATTGAGGAGTTTGCAGACAAGCTTTCGCGAGCTGGTATTGATGAACATACGACAGTAGTTGCATATGACAGTCAAGCGGGTGCAAATGCTTCTCGTGTATGGTGGTTATTAAACTATGTAGGACATGAGAAAGTATATATATTAGATGGCGGATTTCCAGCTTGGGAAGAGAAGGGACTACCGATAACAACGGAAATTCCTGTTGCTATACGAAAAACATTCAAAGCCAATATACAAGATCATATGCTTGTAACGATGGAAACGGTTAGAGAGAATATTCATGCAGGTGCAGATGTTACGTTAATTGATTCTAGAGAGCCAAAACGTTATGCTGGTGTAGAGGAACTTGTTGATCCAAAAGCAGGACATATTCCGACAGCCGTAAACTATTTTTGGAAGGATGGAATTGCACAATCAGGACAATTTAAGAATGAAGCTCAGCAACAAGAACGATTCCGAAATCTTTCTAAAGATAAGGAAACAATTGTATATTGTGGTTCTGGTGTTACGGCATGTCCAAATATCCTTGCATTAAAATTAGCTGGATTTCAAAATGTTAAATTGTATGCAGGTAGCTGGAGTGATTGGATTTCTTATCCAGAAAATCAAATTGCAAAAGAAGAAGATTAATCACTTGCATGCAAAAATAATTTGTATTAAAATAAGGACACAAGCAAGAGATTGCTCGAAAAACTTTGTATTTTACACATTGGAAACAATGTGATAATATAACGACAAGTAAATAATACATCCTGCGGTGTACGTAACTTATTTATGTCTAAAACCGATGTTAGTTATACGGAAGCTCAATATTTAGCGACCATCATCAAGCCTTCCTTGTGGAGGAAGATGTACGGTAACTGTGAGGGCATCCACCTGCGAGTAGCGGGTTTTTGGACATTTACGAGGAGCGGCACGTGCGGGGGTCTTATTTCAACTAACATTATATAAAATTCCTACGGTGTACGTAGCTTATGCATGTCTTAAACCAATAAGTTTAATATGGAAGTTCGATATTTAAATGTAGCTAACATGCCATCTTTTTAAGAAGGAAGTTACAAACATTTGTGAGAGCATCCACCTGTGAGAGCAGGTTTATGGACATCTAGAGAGAACGGCATATGTGGGGCTAAATAAAAACCTTACGTTTTATACGTAAGGTTTTTTTGTTGCATACATATATTCATGTTATCTCGATTCACCTGTAAAGTTTCCATAATAAATATAGCACTTTCTGTCTTCATCAATTTCTCTTGAATCTAAAGTAAACTCCATATACATGCCGTCGCGCTGAATATAGATAATATCTGAATGAAGAGATGGCAAAATCTCTTCATAGTTCCATACATCTTTACTATCTATTATGCTTGAACTCGTTTCACTTAGTTCTCTAACTTCAAAACCGATGTGGGAGTATGTCGGGTCTGAAGGGTCATTTGCAAACTCTTCTTTTTGAATATATATAACTGCTGTTCCGTCTGGATCTACAGAAGTTGCAGTAACAACATATGTATTTTTATCTTTTATAAAATATTCACAAGTCATGCGTGCGATGATTTCAGAATTAGAAATATTTGCGTAGTTCCATAAAGCAGGATACTCTTTCGTTTCATCATTAAGTCGATATTCTAAGCGCATTTTATCCCTCTTCTTCCTTTTTCTTCTACTTTATCATGCTATCCTATATAATAGGAATAGAATTTAAAAAGGGGAGTGCGAAGGTGACAAAAACGAAATGGCTAGTAGGTGGTGTCGTAACGTCTTTAATGACTGGCACTTTATTTGGCTGCGCGCAAGATCTTCCCCCAAAACCGAATGATAATAGTTGTTCAGATTGGGATTGGGATGATGAACTTGGGGTATGGCAGTGTGATGATAGTAGTTCAGGATATCGTGGGCATTACTTCTATGGTGGAAGATACTATCAAAATAAATCCACTTTCAAAAATTCATCGGCGTTTAAATCTTATCAATCGTCTGCGGAATTTAAAGGTGGAATTGGAAGCGGTTCAAAGGGAGGATTTGGGGGCTAAAATATGTCGCAATACATAAGGAATCGAAAAGAATTTTATTCGAAATATCCGAATTTTTGGTCGGATTTATATGAATGTGAATATAGTTTGTTTCATGTTTTCTCTATAACAAATGAGACTATGAAACAATTACAGTTAGCAACTGAACGAATGGGGAAAATATTTTTTAAGACTGCTAGACTTCTGCGCAATTTAAGCGACGAACAGCTTATTGAACTCGGGTTTCCTCCTGCAAGCTTATCGTTCATTAGAATGAAAGGATTATATCCTGAATCTGTTATTTCGCGGTTTGATTTCGTTTTAACAGATGATAACCAAATTAAAATGCTCGAATTTAATAGTGATACACCAACTTTTATTATGGAATGCTTTCAAATGAATGGGAAAGTTTGCGAGCAACTAGGCTATGATGATCCAAACTCGGATCAAGAACGACTACTATCTTCTGGTGTTACAAAAGCTGTTATGGAAGCGACAAAGGGAATAGACAACCCAAATGTTGTTTTTACAGCACATCATGAACATATTGAGGATTGGAATACGACTGTGTATTTGAGTCAATTATGCCATGTTGAAAATAAAGTAGTGCCAATGTCAGAACTTAGAATTACAAAAGATGCTTTAGTGGATAGGGATGGGGTACAGATTGATGTGTTATATCGCCAAACATATCCGATAGAAGATTTAATTGAGGATCAAGATCCTGAAACAGGAGATTTGGTAGGTGTGGAACTGTTGGAACTTGTAAAAGCCGGAAAGCTTTTTATAATCAATCCATTGTCAGCAGTTTTACTTCAGCCTAAATCAGTTCAGTGTCTTATTTGGGGATTAGCAGAAGAAGAGGCTTTTTATACAAATGAGGAACAACAGTGGATTAAAGAATATATGTTACCTACATACTTAGAACCAGATTTATTTTTAGGAAAAGATTCTTTCGTTCAAAAACCTTCATTTGGTAGAGAAGGAGACACAATTACCATTCGTGATAAGAACGAACATATTATGCTTCAAAATGCACATCAAACGTATAAGGCGTCACTGCCGATTTTTCAAAAGTATACAATACTGCCAGTCGTATCCTTGGAAACAGAAAAAGGGATAGAGAAACTGTCGTATGTGTTTGGTTCGTTTTTAATTGCCGGAAAAGCGAGTAGTATCGGTATTCGTGCAGGGGAAAAAATTACGGGGAATGAATCGTACTATTTACCAGTAGGTATAAAAAAGGAGGAAAGTATATGATTAATTTTTTATTATATTTAGCGGTAACACTTGGCCTTTTATGCATTGGTCTTTTCCTAATGGAAGTGACAACGAAAGTAAAAGAATTTAAGCTAATGGCCCAAGGAAATAAGGCGGTAAGCTATGTACTTGGAGGGCGATTACTTGGGTTAGCTATTGTATTATATTCGACAGCAGCTAATTCCATTTCACTTCTTGATATGGTTTCGTGGGGGGCAGTTGGGATTTTTGCTCAAATTATCGTCTTTTATTTAGCTGAGTGGCTTACACCACGCTTTAATATAAATAAAAGTCTCGAAGAAGATAATCAAGCAGTCGGTCTTTTTCTTATGTTTTTATCGCTTTCAATTGGGATTGTAATTGCTGGGTGTATAACTTATTAAAAACCTTACGTTTAAACGTAAGGTTTTTATTTTTACTAATTTTGAAATGTGTGTTTGATTCATTTAATGAGTCGAAAGAGAAATAGTGTGTATATGAGAGGGAGTTGTTTTAATAAGGAAAAGATTCCATTCAAAGTGTTGACATCTATTTTAAATAAGAGTAACATTTTCTATGTAATAAAATAAGTCTCTGTTAGGTGAGGCTCCTGTATAGAGAAATGCTACTGCCCAAAAATGTCGAGAGACGCCAATGGGTCAACAGGAATGATCGAATTAAGGTTTTTCTTAACGTAGCTGGTAACGTACCTATGCTATACAGTGCTAAAACTCGGCGAGGGAGAGGTCCGTAGATTTCTAATTGTATTAGGAATCGTTTATTTGTGTATGTAATGGCCTTTACTCTTTTCGGAGTAAGGGTCTTTTTGTTACCAAGCTATGAGTAATTTCATAGTATAAACTATAAAATTAAACGAGGAGGTGAGGAGCATGTCAAATTCTGACTCGGTTCCGTTACCCATATACTTCAAATCAAAAATATATGATGTAGGCAGGAAACGACTTGTTCCTCCCTCTATATTTATCATCATGTAGCGTTTATATGTATGTTTAAGCGCTAGACACTTTCACAGTAAAGTGGATAAATTGAGAAACAAAGCGTTTCTTCCTATGTTGTAATGGAGGAGACGATAATATGTTATATGCAAACAAAACTGTGGGTAACACGTCATATAAATTAAGTAAAAAATCAATGAAAGAACAAACAATGCTTCAAAAAAATAAAGATTTATTAATTGAAATCGCAACGAGAGATGTAAAATCTGTATTTGCGTATTTTAAAACAACAAGAGACGGATTATCTATGAAAGAGGCACAAAAACGTATTCAATTATACGGCCGAAATGAATTAACTTCAAAAAGAGCGCGTATTGCGGAAGTAATGATGAAGCTAACTGGAATGATCCCAGGTCTGTCAAAACAACATGTGCGTGATGGATTACAATGTGAGAAAATTACTGTGTCTCGAGTAGAATGTTCTAGTATAACAGGTTTAAATGGTGAATTGAAAATGATGAATTTGCCAGTACAAGAGCTTGTTCCTGGCGATATGATTTTTCTTTCAGAAGGTGATACAGTACCAGCAGATGTACGTATCATTTATGCGAATGATTTATTAGTAAATGAAGCTGTGCTAACAGGAAACGATGTAAGTATTGAAAAATTTGAAAGCTGCTATCATCTTGAGCGCAAACGATTTATTCCTTTAAAACGAATGAAAGACTATAATCCACTTGAACTTGAAAACGTATGTTTCAAAGGGACGTATATTGTTGGTGGAAATGCAAAGGCTGTAGTTGTTTCAACTGGGAAAAATACGTATTCAGGAATTCTTCATACTTGTTGTAGTAGAACGTCTTAATGTGTAAATGATGCTAAATATACAAAAACAATGTATAATAGACAAAGTTGAAAAAACGTAGAATGGTAATCTATTTATATAACCTTACGTGATGACGTGGGGTTATTATTTTTTTTTAGTAGGAGAGGGATTATGAAAAAAGTATTATTAGTTGATGGTATGGCACTATTATTTCGTGCTTTTTATGCAACAAGTGTCTACGGACAATTTATGAAACGACAAGATGGTACCCCTACAAACGGGATTCATGGTTATATGAAACATTTATTAACAGCTATGCAAGCAATTGAACCGACACACATCGTAACATGCTGGGATATGGGAAGTACGACATTTAGAACAGAATCGTTCTCAAATTATAAAGCGAATCGTGCAGCGCCGCCTGAAGAATTAATTCCGCAATTTGATTTAGTACAAGAAATGACTGCGAAATTATCAATTCCAGTCATCGGTATGAAAGGATATGAAGCGGATGATTGTATCGGTACGCTTGCAAAACAATATTGTAATGAAGCGGAAGTTTATATTTTAACAGGTGATACGGATTTACTTCAGCTTGTCGATAAGAACGTTACAGTTATGCTTTTGCGCAAAGGAATTGGAAATTACGAATATTACACACCAGAGAAAATTATGGAAGAAAAAAGTGTAGAACCTTGGCAAATCGTGCATGCGAAAGCTTTCATGGGCGATACGAGTGATAATTATCCAGGTGTAAAAGGTATTGGTGAAAAAACAGCGTACAAGCTTATTCAAGAGCATGGGACAGTAGCAACCGTACTAGAAAATGTATCATCGTTAACGAAAGCACAGCGTACGAAGATTGAAAGTGATTTAGAGAATTTAAATATTTCATTACAATTAGCACAAATTCATTGTGAAGTTCCTATTTCATGTTCATTAGAAGAAGGATTACACACAATGAACGAAGAAAAACTACGATTCGTATGTGAAGAAATGAATTGGGGAAGACCTGAAATATTAATCAATATGCTGTAAATAGTTTGGTAAGAGGGATGTTGCATGAGTCGAACGTTGACTAGGTGACACCTTCTTTTTTGTTTCGAAAACAGTATGTTAGTAAGTGAAAGTATAGGGGACTTAGCTTGAAATATATAAATATTTCGACAAGATAAATCGATATAAGAGGATGAAGATAGCAATTTATATAATCAAATGAATCGACTTCAAAATGATTGTAGGAGGATCTTTTTTTTCGTGTTCACAAAGTTGTCAGAAAATAAGTGGAATTTTCATATGAAGTTCAAATAGAATTCACAACAATCAATTATTATAAGAACAACCAGATAATTCTTTATCTTTTATATAAACCATCCCCCAAGGAGGACAATGAAAATGAGAAAAAAAGTGAGAAAGTCTTTTAAACAATTATTAATTGAAAATAAACAATCACTATTAAATAATAAAGAAAATATGAAAGAAATTGAGGAACGAATTGAGAAACGACATGTAGCATATAGTGGTGCCAGTAATTAAATAAAATAAAAAAGATAGCCTTACAAGGCTATCTTTTTTATTTTATATTGAAAAAACGTTATTCCTCTCTTGATTTATGTAAATATGCAAGATATTTTTATAGTGTTTTTCTATCAATATTACTCATTTTTCGAGGTTGAAATTGGTATATGCCGATTTTTAAGATTCGCTATTCATAATATTACAAAAAATGTTACAATACATTCAAATTTATGCTATAAAATCGCTTTAAAATGAAAATTGGAATGAAAAGAAAGGAGAGGAATATGAATAATGGTGTCGCTTCGAAATGATTATTATCATTTCAGTAGGAGTTGATGTAAAGCGATGGATAGGTATGAAGAACTGGATTCAATTAGAGGGATTTCTTCATTGGTAGTAATGATTGGCCATCATTTAATGATTTTTTCAGTATTTCAAAATTATAGCTATGAAGATAATAAACCATTTGTTATTTATCTATTAAAAGAAACGCCTGCTCGTCTAATTTTTAGTAGTGGTAACGAATCTGTTATTATCTTTTTTGTTTTGAGTGGATTTGTTTTGTATACATCCATTCAAAAAAACTACGATAGCTATAGGTCATTTGTTGTAAAGCGTATATGCAGAATATATATTCCATATATCGTAGCAATAATTATAGCTATTTTATGCCAAACTACAATGAGTAAATATGGTATTTCTAATTTAAGTGAATGGTTTAATCGCTCATGGACGATTGAAGGTTCTTTAAGCCTAATAGCGCAACATATTTTATTGGTTGGGAAATATAATACAGATGCATATAACGGCGTAATTTGGTCACTTGTCCATGAAATGCGAATATCAATAATTTTCCCGTTAGTTTTGATGGTTTGTTTACGAAAAACGTTGATGTATTCATTATTATCATTGTTTAGTTTTAGTATATGCTCTGTCGTGATATTATTTTTATTTCGCTCGAGTTTAACATTAACAAGCTATGTATTAACGCCACATTACACGGTGCTGTTTTTACTAGGAGCACTAGTTGCGAAGTATAAAAATAATTTAATAGTTTTTTATAGTAATCGTACTAAAAATGAGAAAATTGCATGGTTTTTATTTGCGATTTTACTTTATATGTATGAAGGGCTTATTGGAGAAATTAAATTGCTCAATAATTTTATATTTCGAGACTACGTAGTAGCGATAAGTGCGTGTTTATTTGTCATATTAAGTTTGTCAGTATCAACTTTGTCATCCTTGCTGCGTAATAAATACTTATTATATTTGGGGAAGATTTCTTACAGTCTTTATTTATACCATATCATATCTTTATTTTCCCTTATGTACATGCTCCATGAAATATTCCCGTTATCTCTTGTTTTAATTTTTTCGCTTATTCTTTCGTTTATACTTGCGATGATTTCTTATTTGTTTGTAGAAAAATTTGCATTCAGGATCGGAAAGTATGTAACAAAGCAATCGAATTTAGAAAAGAAAGGACTATCTGTAGAAAGTGAGTTGCAGGATGCCATTCAAACAAAGGCGGTGAAATAATTGAAGCAAGAAATTAGTATGAAGGATTTTCAACAGTTATTGAAAAGAAGGATAGTAACAATCATTTTGACGATGTGCTGTTTAACTATCTCTTTAATTCTTATCTCTATGTATGTATTAAAGCCTTCATATCAATATTCAACGCAAATTCTTGTTGGGAATTTAGATGGGTTTAATAAGGAAAATGCAGTGAATAAAACACAAGAAAATAAGCAGCTCGTAACTTCGTATGTTGATATTTTAAAAAGTCCGCTTATTATTTCAACAGTCAAAAAAACTTTGAAATTAGAGCAATCAAGTTATGAGTTAGCACAAAAAATTTCAGTGGTGAATATGGACAATTCACAAATTGTTACTGTTACAGTAAAAGATTCGGACCCTAAAATCGTGAAGGAAATTGTAAAGTCATTGGCAGAACAATCTCAAAAAAGCTTTCAACAGTATACGAATGTACAGGGGATAAAAATATTAACTGACCCTGAGTTACAAGAAAAAGCTGAAAAGTTGTTTCCGAAATTTCAACTTATCATTCCTATCTCTTTAATTGTTAGTTTTTTTGTTGGGGTAGGTTTAGCGGTCTTTCGAGATTATTTTGATGAACGTATATACGAAGAACAGGATTTAGAGAAAATAACAACAGTCTCTGTTATTGGTCACATAAATATGAAACCGAAAAGAAAAAAGAAATCTACAGAAGTTGATCCGCAATCATCTATATATCGAGGTGAACATGTCGATGTTTAAGACAAAGAAACAGCTGCCATTTGATCCGCATGATGCTCTAATGAAAGAGCAGTTTTATACTGTGTATCACGAGTTGAAAAAATCGGGAAAACAAGTGTTCACAGTTAGTTCAACGAAGGATAGAGGTGTTGTCGCTTCGCTTATAGTAAATATGGGGCTAGTATTTGCGGAAATGAAAAAAAAGGTGTTACTTATCGACGTGAATTTTTCTGATCCTAAACTACATCTACTATTACAAAGCAATCATACGAAAACAGTGAATGATATAATAAGCGATTCCACCTGTAGTTACGAATCCTTTTCTAGTAATTTATCTAAATACTTATATTGTATTCCTGCAAAAAAAACAGTACACACCGGAACGACTTTAGTTGCTATGGATGAATTTGATCGTGCAATTGAGAGGTGGAAAGAAGATTTTGATTACATTTTCTTGTATTCCTCTGAAGTATTTGAGCTTCCTGCCACGCACATTATTACAGGGAAATGCGATGGAGTGGTCTTAGCAGTTAAAAAGAGAAAAGATTCCCTGCGTACTGTGCAAAAAGTAATAGCGGACATAAAGAGGAAAGAATGTGAATTAATAGGTATAGTTTTATATTCTTGAATGTGGGGGTAACGATCTATGATTCGTGAAACAAACCAAGCCAAGTTGTATACGATTCCAGCTCAAGCAAAGACCAGTATGTTGAATCGAAGTATAAAGCGCTTGTTTGATATTATATTTTCACTCATATTGTTACTAGTAACGATACCAATTATGTTGTTCTTTTGTATTATGATTGCTTTCGAAACAGCAGGAGCTCCAATCTATTTTCAAGAACGTTTAGGGATAAACGGGAGGAAATTTAATGTATTTAAATTAAGATCGATGGTAAAAGATGCTGAAATAAATGGACCGCAATGGGCAAATGAAAATGATCCAAGAATTACTAAAGTTGGATCATTTATAAGAAAAACGAGAATTGATGAGTTACCGCAACTTTTAAATATTTTAAAAGGTGATATGTCCTTTGTTGGACCTAGACCAGAGAGAGCGTATTTTTATAAACAATTTGATACGTATATTCCAGAATTCAAGGATCGTTTAATCGTGAAGCCAGGGTTAACAGGATGGGCACAAATAAATGGAGGATATAATCTTGATCCGAAAGAAAAATTGAAATTGGACATGGAGTATATTGAAATGAAAACGATTCGGATGGACATTCGTATTTTATGTAAAACTGTTTTAATTGTATTGAACGGTAACGGTGCAAGATAAATAATATGTAAGTAGGTTGCTCGCAAAGGAGAACTGGTATGGGTAGATCTATTCTAAATAATATTATTCATCTATTTTATAGCACGATTTTAGCTAATCTGCTTCAGGCTGTGAGTTTAATTGCTTTAGCAAATTTTTTTAATGCACAACATTATGGGATGTTTAGTGTTGCTATAGCAGTGACGTTTGTTATGTTATTTTTTACAGATTTAGGACTTACGAATACGTTTCTTCGAGAAGGAGCAAAAGATGGCGTAGACTTAGAGACGATTTTATCGTCGTATATAAAAATAAGGATGATTCTACTTATTTTCATTTCTATAATCGGTTATATTGCTGTTCATTATATGTATGCGGATAGAAATTTAATTTATATGATGATAAACGTAATGTTTTTCATGTTAATAGGATTAACTTGGCAAAATATAGGGATTGCCTATTTTCAACTGACGGAACGTATGAAGTATATAGCACTTATTAAAGTTGTATCAGCGTCAGTTGTTATCTTAATTACATGTTTTTGTATTTTCGGAGAGTTACCGGTGTATGTAACAGCTCGTTTATATGCTTTTGGTTATATGATTGGTGGTGTATTCAGCATATATATCATGAGAAAAAAGACGAGTATGAATATGAAGGTCGTAATTCATAAAGCATTATTTTGGCAATTAACTCCGTTTATTATTAGCGGTTTTTTAATAATGAGTACGCCACAATTAGCGCCAATCTTGCTCAACTATACATTGCCATTAAGTATGATCGGTGTTTTTGCAGTGGCGTACCGGATGCCAGCAGCTTTATATCAAGTACCAGGGGTGATTGCAGGTGCATTTTTTCCAGTGCTCTTTAAGCATTATAACCAGAATAATTTAGAAGAGCATACGAAATTAAACTTACTTCAAATAAAAGCAATGGCGATTGTGGGAATATGTATGACGATAGGTTTATATTATTTAGCGCCATACTTTATTTCTATATTTTTTCATGAGGAGTGGAGTAATGCAGTAGAGCCACTCCAAATATTATCATTTCTCATTGTGTTGCAAAGTTTAAATATTGCTATAGCTGACGGCTTAACAACGAGTGGACGTCAAAATAAAAGAACTGTTGTGCAATGTATAGCGTTAGTGATAGGTGGGGTTATGCTTTATAGCTTTAGTAGTATTGGTGGAGTAATAGGAGCAGCTTATGCTATGGTTTTATTTGAAATTGTGGCTCTAGTTGGGTATATAGTGGTAAGTGTAGTGAAGAAAAAAATTGTATTCCAAATTGTCATACCTTATACAATTTATTTTGGCGTAACTTTTATTGGAGTGCAATATATATTGCATACATATCATTTAATTGCGCTCATTCTTAATACGTTAATCGTAGTAGTTGGTATATTCCTATATGATTATGAGCTGAAAAAACTTCTTCTGTCATTTATAAGAAAAACACGCAAAAAGGATTATATTACGAAACAGGGGATATAGCCTATGGAAAATAATATGAAAATATCGATGAAATGGATTATGCTTCTAATATTATTTGTTATGTTAAGTAAATACAACATATATATTGGATTTTCGTTGAAGATATATATGATTTTTTTAGTCATATATTTTTGTTTAACAATTAAAAACTTTCATATTCAAAAGCTATATTTTCATGAAGTTGTATTTTTACTATTTTATTTCATCTATTGTTTGAGTGGAATTCTTTCTATATATTTAAATGCTAGTATTCGTATGATTTTTGGCGTGCTACTTGTTTTAGGGTGCTATTTTATAATGAGAAATTTATTAGGAAATGTTGAAATAGCAACACTTGAATCATCCATTGTCTATGTTGGATTATTATTTAATATTGTAAGCCTAATACTTTATATAGTCGGTTTACAGCACTTTGGATTATACGGTGGAGAAGAGAGAGAAATTTTTGCTGGACTATTAGTTGATAGAGGATATCCAAGATTAATTGGATTGCTAGATGATCCTAACATTTTTATTTTTTATAATACAATATTTTTTATGTATTATATGACAAATTTACATAATATGACGAACATTATAGGATTGATTTTATGTGTTACGACGAGTTTATTAACTTTTTCAAGAGGAGGTATATTAGCACTTGTGCTTGTCGTTTTTGTATATGTATGTACATCTAGTTTTGCAAAAAAAATAAAAATAATGGTGAGTTTACTATTGTTTAGTGTAGTAATTTTTAGTTTATCGAATAGTGTAATGGGTGGTCAATTGGATGACATATTGAATAAAAGAATTTCTGATTTTTCGCACGATAATGGAAGTGGCAGATTTACATTATGGGAAGCTGCTTTTAAATATTATGTATCCAATCCATATATCGGAATCGGTGCGTTTAATTTTTCGAATTATTATGAGTTTCAATTTAATGAAAAATTATATGTGCACAATACATTTTTAGAAATTTTGTCTGAATCAGGTACAATTGGTTTTCTTTTATATAGCGCGTTTTTAATCATATTAATGTCCAAGTTAACGCAGTATACTTTGTTTCGCGAAAAACCGTATCTTTTATTAACTATGATTGCATTTTTATTTCAGATGATGTCATTGTCACTCATTATTAACGAAGCGTTCTTTTTATTTTTAGCAATTGTTGTGAAGTACATTTCAATATATGAAGGAAGGGGAAAGATAGATGGTAAAATGTCTATTAGCGCATAATAAGACGCCTCATGTCTCCGTAATAACACCTTCTTATAATAGTATACGATTTATAGGTGAGACGATTTTATCTGTACAGAATCAATCATATGAAAATTGGGAAATGATTATCGTTGATGACGCTTCAACTGACCAATCTGCTACAAAAATTAAAGAGATAATAAAAGGGGACTCGCGTATTAGGATATTATCATTAAAAGAAAATGTTGGTGCTGCGAAAGCTCGGAATTTAGCGATCAAAGAGGCGAGAGGAAGGTATATTGCTTTTTTAGATAGCGATGATATATGGTTGCCACATAAATTGAAGACGCAATTGTTATTTATGGAAGAAATGGATGTGGACTTTTCGTATACATCGTATAGTTTAATAGATGAAAACGGTAATGAACTAAATCGAGAAGTGAATGTACCAGAATTTGTGGATTATCATTATTTAGCGGGAAATACAATTATCGGCTGTTTAACAGTAATGCTTGATAGGGAGAAAATTTCTTATATTGAAATGCCTAGTATGCAACCTGAAGATACTGCATTATGGTTGAACTTGTTAAGTGAAGGATATGAAGCAAGGGGGATACAACAAGTATTAGCAAAATATAGGATTGTTGAAAATTCTGTTTCGAGAAATAAAATAAGAGCGGCTTTCCGATATTGGAATTTATTAAGAAAACAAAAACCACTTAATTCATTTCAAACCTTTTTTTATTTTAGTAAGTATGCTTATCATGCCTATAGAAAAAATAAAATCAATGTAGTTGGGAAGACAAAAATATGAATATACTGTTGATGACAGATAAATTAATAACTGGTGGAGCCGAGAGTTATTTCTCTAAATTGGAAAGCAATTTACGCTATGAGAACTTTACAGTTTATACAGCTGCAGGTGATGGAGAACTATATGAATCTCTTACTAAAAAAGAAAATTTCATGTTACTTAGCCGATGGAATCATTTGAGAAATATTCATTACTTACGAAAAGAAATTTGTAAACGAAAGATAGAACTTATTCATGCAAATAGTTTGCGAATGGTATTATATGCTTTTCTACTTCAAAAGTTTGTGAGAAGAAAGATAAAAGTCGTGTATACGAAACATAATGTAACGATATTAGAAAAGAAAATGCCAACTCTTTTTCGTTATTTCATGAATAAATATGTGAACAATATTATTACAGTAAGTGAGTTTGAAAAAAATAACTTAATTTCAATGTATGTAGCTGAAGAGAAAATAAAGACAATTTATAATGGTGTGGATATAGAAAAGTTTTTATTCCAGCAGAAAAAGAAAGAATCTACTTATAATGTAGGGATATTAGCTAGATTATCCAAAGAGAAAAACCATCAACTATTTGTAAAAATTGCAAATGTGTTGAAAGAGAGAAATGATTTTAAGTTTTATATTGCTGGTGATGGGCCAGAGAAAGAATCTATTATGAAAGAAATAGAAAAATATGGATTGCAGCAAAGTGTAAAGATGTTGGGGAATATTTCCGATCCGCACGGATTTATAGGAAATATGGATGCCTTACTTTTATTATCTTTTCGTGAAGTGTTTCCAATGGTAGTAATTGAAGCAATGGCTACAGGAACACCGATTGTTTCAATAGATGTTGGCGGGATAAATGAAGCGGTAATAAATGGGAAATCAGGTGTTTTGATACATGAATATTGCGAATCTGAATTTGCAAGTGCGCTTGAGGAACTACAAGGGAATGAAGAAAAGGCGAATGATATTAGGTTGAAAGCAAGAGAGAAAGCAGAGAGGTATTTCTCATTAACTAAAATGATAGAAGAAACGAAAGATATATATGAATTAAACAAATGACGGTAGAAGTCGTTTGTTTTTTTTATTATAGAAACTTTTAAGGGACAACTCACATATTATATGAAAAAGGTAATATGAGGAGTGAATTTGTTTTGTCAGAGTATATTTTATCACAAGGAGATTGTGCACCGGAAAATAGTGTTCATATTGATTGTTTTGGTGCAGTTCCGAACTCGGGAAATGATAGTTCATTAGCAATTCAGCAAGCTATAAATTATTGTGTAGCGAATCGAATTTCGACGGTTAGAATTACAGGGGTAAATACGTACAAAATTGTAAAGCCGATTGTTATTAAATCAAACGTAAGATTAGAGTTAGATCCTACTGTTACGCTGCAAATTGATGGAGATTTTAATGCGTTTGAACTGCAACAAAATGCATCTATAACAGGTGGTACAGTTCAAGTTATAAATCCAGTGTTTCAATCTGCTGTTATTTATGTTTCCGGTTCACAACAAATAGAAGTTCCTAATCACTCTCTTATATCTAATATAAATATAATAAATACAACGTCGTCATATAAAGGTAAGGCTATATACTTTTATTGTCAAAAAGCATGGGATTATATTAGTTTCTTTCAAGTTAACTTTATTCAAATTAAAAACTTTCAAACTGCAATACATTTGAAGACAGAATATATAGATGATATAAATACACCTTGCTGGATTAACGCAAATGTATTTCAATCTATATTTATTGATGGATGTCAGTATGGGATAGAAGTTGATGGAAACAGTGATTTACCAAATGAAAGTTCAGGCAATACGTTTCATGATATTCAAGTGCAATGTAGACAGCAAACGAAAAAAGTCATTCGTTGTACGGGTGCCTATAATACATTTGATTGTATGATTTGGGATACGTACCGGATGAGTAGTGAACAGATTGTCATTGAATTTTCTTCTAATTCGCATCGTAACTATCTTTTTTCAAATTTACTTTCTACAACTATTGTAGATAAAGGGCAATACAATGTTTGCAAGTCTACCTATGAAGAATCTCTTCGAATTCAGTTACCGATTACGTTAAATAAACCACATTTAATAGGGAATCAAGATGATATTTTAGTAAATGCTCAGCAGAAGTATACGATTAAGCAAGTAAGTGGGAAAGTACCATACGGGGGAAATCTCGCAAATTGCTTTAATTTAATAGATGAACAAAGTGTAAACTATATTGATGTTCCTGATAGTAATCCAGTTGTCATTGAACTAGATTTTACGAAGAATCCAATCAAAATGTTGAATTGTTTTGGAATGTATTTTGGATGGGGAGAGAGTCCGAAGAAAATTAAAATTGAATATGCATTAAGTGCAACTGGAAATTGGGTTGTTGCATCGGATGTTCCTTTAAATGTAGGCGATACAATTATATCGAATATGAAAGCGAGTCAGTTATATAAAGTTAGAATTACATTGAGTGGTTATTCTCAAGACCATAAGCGTTTTCGGATTAATCGTATGTTTGCAAGGTCTTCTATGGAAAATGGGAATGCTTGGTTAGCAACAACTGGCGGAAGAATGTTTGGAGATATTGAAATAGAAGCAAGTAAAGGTATCGTTATGAAGACTGCTAGTGGAGCGAAATGGAAAGTTACTATAAATGAGGCTGGCCAACTTGTTACGACGAAAATAACTTGAGATGATGCTTAATTGTATATCATTGGACGAGTTACAACGTAGTGCGATAAAGGTAATGAAAAAGAGATTGTAGTTTGGTTGAAACCAAACTACAATCTCTTTTTTGTTTCATTTAACTCCACCAAATCCAAGTCCAAAGGTAATTTCGTACATTTCCAGGAGTAATGCGTATGAAGCGTTCACCGTCAAAGAAGCAATTAAAATTTGGAAGTGTTTCATCTGGATTTTCTGGAACAAAGGTGACAATATTTTCGTTACTTGTGACGGTTACTGTAATTGGTGGGTCGATAGGTGAAACTTGAAGTTGTAACGAAATATTGGCCGTATTTTTAAACTCATTATTAACAGGTGGACTTATCACTTGTACTGTGAATAACACAATAATAGTTTCGTTTGGTTCCAAATTAGTAGCGACTAGGAAACCGATATTTGGATTTGCTAGTGGAGAACGTTCCCCATTAATGGAGACAGTGCCGTTCATAAATTGTAAGCCTGCTGGAATAGTATCTTGTAAAGAAACATTTGAAAGTGAAATAGCAGAAGTATTCGTAATACGCACTGTATAATCAAAATATTGGTTTAAATAAGCCGAGCTGAAGGAAGCGTTTTTCGTGACTGTTGCAGTAACAAATTGAACTGGTATACGAACAATATTTGAATTAACAATAAAAGTAATAATTGGATCCTGTGGTGTCAATTGGAAAGCAGCAGTAAATGTTGCAGAATTTATAATTGTACTGTTTGAAGGAATAGAAGTGACGAGAACTTTAAATGTTATCGTTGCTACTGTATCTGCAGGTAAAGCGCCAATATTAATACCAGTGTCTGGACGAACATTTGGAACCGGAGTCCCGTTAATTGTTACGCTATTTTCTATAAATGTTGTACCAGTTGGAATTATATCTAGGACGGAAGTACTGATTGTAGGAATTGGTGAATGATTTATCACTTCTAATGTGAAAGTTATGGTATCTCCTGTCGCTATGATAGATTTATCGGCTGTTTTTTCAATACTAACCATCGGATCAACTACTGTCGTTGTAACAGTATTTGTTTGCTTTGTAACGGTATTTATTTGTCTTGTAATCGTAATAGGTGGTTCGATTGGACCGACAATAGGCGTATAGGAAATAGTAGCATCGTTATTGATTGTAGATTGAAGAGTAGAAGAAGATATTGTCACTTGGAATGTAATAATAACAGATTCATTTGGAGCAAGAGTTCCTAACGTAATACCATTTTCAGGATTCGCATTAGGCTGATTGATTCCGTTAATCGTAACACTACCAATAACGAATGTCGTATCTACAGGTGCCGTGTCTACTAGAAGAAGATCTTCAATAGTGATATTACCACTATTAGTAATAGTAATGGTGTACGTTAAAATTTGACCAGGTAAGGCACTCGTGAAATCAACAGCTTTTATGGCAATGACATTATCATTTTGGACGGTTGTTGTGACTGTATTTGTTGTAGTCGTATTTGTAACAGGTACGTTATTTGGGTTGACTATATAGTTAAAAGTAGTGATTGCTTGGTTGTTGAGTTCGTTTTGTATTGGAATAGAAGTCACAGTTACTTGGAATGAAGCGATAGCGTCTCCACCTACAATTATAGTACCAATTGGTATGCCGCTTACTGGATTCACTCCAGGAAGAGTTTCTCCGTTTACAATAACGCTATTTTCTATAAACGTAGTACCTTGAGGAATAATATCTTGAATGATTACATCATTTGCTGCAACATTACCAGTTTGATTAAGTGTAATCGTATACGTTAACGTATCACTGACCGTTGCAAATGCAAGGTCAACAGCTTTATTACTATCCAAATTCGCATGATTAATTTCTGTTAAAGCAGCTGATGAAATAATAGTTTCGGTAATAGGTGGTTGATCTGGTACCGTGTATTGGTATTCAATTGTGCTCGTGTTAGAGATTGGATTTGTTTGCGGAATCGAAGTAACCCGTACTTGGAATAGAATAGTGGCTGTCGTATTAGGCGGAATGTTATCAATTGGTATACCGCTAAGTGGATCGTCATTTGGACGAGCGTTTCCATTCACAATAACACTATTCTCTATAAAGCCCGTATTTGCTGGGATGATATCTGTAACGATAATGTTTTCCACTTGTATATTCCCATTGTTTGTGATGGAAATTGTATAAGGGATGATAGTTTGTAGGTCAGCATATTGGATAGGTGTTGTTTTTGTTGCAATTACATTTGCAGAAATAACTTCAGTGAAGGTAATATTACTAGTTGATATTTGTTCTTCACCATTTATTGTATAACGAGAAGTTGCTTGATTTTGAACATGGCCGCTAGCTGGAAGAGCTACCACAGTAACGGAAAATGTGACTGGGATCGTAACGTTAGGAGCAATCGTTCCTACAAGTATACCGTTACTTGGATTGGCATTAAGCTGCGGAATGTTATTTACTAAAACGCTACCGTCTATAAAGGTTGTTCCATCAGGGATATTGTCTGTAAATACAACAGCAGTAGCATCCGTATTCCCTGTATTCGTTAAAGTTGTTGTATAAGTTAAAATGTCACCAATCGTTACAGAAGTCAAATCAACAGTTTTCAGTGAAACGATATCAGCATCATTAATTTGAACGAAAGTAGTATTAGAAGTAGTAGATTTTTGAATTGGTGCAAAGTCAGGATTGAAAATAAAGTCGTAGACGATGTTTGCAGTATTAGGTGTTGGATTTACAGCAGGTAAATTCGTAACGGAAACTTGGAATGTTATTGTAGTCACTTGACTTGACGCAATATTAGGAATAGAAAAACCGATATTTGGATCTGCTGCAGGAAGTACAGTGTTGTTAACTATAACACTTCCAGGAATAAAGACTGTTCCATCTTCTATCGTATCTGTAAAAAAGATGGAGTTAGTTATAGTGGATCCGTTATTTTGAATGAGTACTGTATATTCAATGGTTTCATCAATATTAGCTAATACTGTATTAGCGGATTTTGTAGCGATAAGAATGACATCAATAAATTGTATATTTGTAGTATTGGAAGAGGTCGTTTCTGAAATTGGTGGTAAGCTTGGGTCTGGTTGATACTCATAGTGAATGACGGCGATATTATTAATGTTATTTTGAGAAGGTGTAGAGACTACATTTACTTGGAACGTAACGATAATCGTATTGTTTGGAAGGATAATATCTAGGGTGATTCCGGTAATTGGATTTTCGTTAGGTCTTGGTATGCCATCTACAAGAATGCTATTTGGAACGAATGTGGTGCCAGCAGCGATTGCGTCAATTAGGAGAGTATTTGTAATAGGTACTGTACCAGCATTTGTAACTGCGACTGTATATGTGATGATTTGACCGATGCGTGTAATGGATCTGTTAGCAGATTTAATTGCACTAACATTTGCCGTCCGTACTTCAGTATTTACTGCATTTGATAATGATCTACGCTGAATAATAGGGGAACTAGGGTCAATTTGGTATTCATACGAAGTGTCTGAAATGTTAATGACTGTATTACCTGGAGGTATACTTATAAGTTGTACTTGGAATGAAATAGTGACTGTTTCATTTGGTTGTATCGTGCCGAGAGTTACTCCGTTTTCGGGATTCGCGCCAGGCTGAATGACATTATTTATTGATAAGCTATCTTCAATGAATATAGTCCCTTCTGGAATGTTGTCAATGAACACCGTATTGTTAGCTGGAACAGTTCCTACATTTTGTAGTGTATTTGTGTAGGTAATAAATTGTCCGATGGATACGAAAGTTACATCTGCGCTTTTAACAGAAATAATATTTGCATTTTGAAGTGATGTTGTAACAATGTTAGAATTTGCAGAGCGATTCACTGGTGGAGCTGTAGGAATACTTACATATTGGTAAGTTGCTGAAGATTGATTTACAATTTCGGTTTCAGTAGGTGGATTATTTGTTTGTACTTGAAATAGTATTGTTTTGGAACTGTTTGATGGAATCGTTCCAATTGGTATTCCGTTTTCTGGATTTGCATCAGGCTGAAGTACACCGTTAATTGTGACACTGTCAGGAACGAATGTAGTCCCAGCTGGAATCGAATCTGTAAAAATAATATTTATTGCGTCAACATTGCCGCTATTTTTCACTTCAGAAATATAAAGTATAGTTCCGCCAATATCTACAGTTATTGGATTGGACGTTTTTGTAATTGTCAATTGTGCTTGCACGAAATTTGTAATGACAATATTACTTGTAGATGTTTCCGTAATAGGCGGTTGCCCTGGGTCTGATTGAATTGTATATGTTGTATTAGATTGATTTGTAATCAATTCTTGCGAGAATGGATCGTTAATAAGAATTTGGAACGCAATAAGGTGAGTAGCGTTTGCTGCTAGGTTAGGCAAAGTAACACCTACATTTGGATTTGCACCCAGTATAGCTGTTCCGTTAAGTGTAAAACTATTTTCTACGAATGTAGTCCCTTCTGGAATAGTATCTGAAAATATGAGATTTGTAGCTGGAATATTTCCGGTATTTTCTAGTGTTATCGTGTAGGTTAAAATGTCGCCAGTTGTTGCTTGTTGTGTATTGACGGCTTTTAAAGAAAGAATATTCGCATCTGAAATTTGTGTGAAAGCTGGATTCGAAGTAATTGTTCGAGAGACGATAGGAGCAGTTGAATCGGCGATAAAAGTATAGTCAATACGGGCTATATTAGAAATTGGATTCACGCTTGGAATAGATTGAACGATAACTTGGAATGTGACGGTGACGATTTCTGACGGCGCGATGGAGTTTAAGGGTATTCCTACGTTTGGATCGGCGCCTGGAATTGAGACGCTATTAATGGTCACACTATTCGGAATAAATGCAGTTCCTTCTGGGACCAAATCTGTTAAAGTAACTGTATTTGCAGCTGTATTACCGTTGTTTTGAACGACTACAGTGTAAGTGATTGTACCGTCTGTAGATTGTACGAGGGAATCTGTATTTTTAATTACAGATAGTGATGCATCAACGACAGTTGTAGTAACTGTATTAGATGAAGATGTTGCTGTAACTGGAGGTTGACTTGGATCGACAATATATGTGTAACTTGTAAGTGCTTGATTTATAATTGCTCCTTGCGGTGGAATAGAGCTTGCAAGAAATTGGAACGTAATCGTAGCAGAATCACCTGGTGCGATAATACCAACTGGAATACCGAGAGTTGGACTTGCATCTGGAAGTGAAATCCCGTTAAGCGTGACACTATTTGGAACAAATAATGCCCCTTCAGGAACGCCGTTAATGAGTAATACCGAGTTTGCAGGGAAGTTTCCAGTGTTTGTTAATGTTGCAGTGTACGTAATTATATCTCCAATAGATACGATTGTTCGATCTGCTTCTAAAAGCGTTGTAACAGTAGCGTTATTAATTTGTGTAGAAGCACTATTAGAAGTTACTGTGCCTGTAACAGGAGGAGCTGCCGGATCAACGATGAATGCGAATTGAATAGATGCAACGTTTGTAATTGGGTTTGAAGGCGGAGTAGATGTAACTATGACTTGGAAAGTAACGGTTAAGGTACTGTTCGTACTAACGGTTCCGATATTAACTCCGTTATTTGGATTTGCACCTGGAATGGTACTTCCATTTACAGCAAAACTATTTTCAATAAAGGTCGTTCCAGCTGGAATCAGGTCTGAGAAATTTATATTCGTAGCATTTGTATTGCCGCTATTTTGAATTAAAACTGTATAAGTGATCGTGTCTCCAATATTCGCAAAGGCTGTACTAGCAGTTTTTACAGCTGAAAGTATTGCTGAATTAATAGCAGTAACGAAGACATTCGTTTCCACATTGCCAGGCTGAGCCTGTAATGCATTGCCTACGTTATATTGGAAGTTAACAAATCCTAAGTTTTGGAGTTCAGGTGTGAACGTTGTTGGATTACTTACGATTTGAACTTGGAATATGATTGTTACAGTTTGATTTGGATTGATTGTATTTATGCTAACACCGTCAATGATAGAAGCTGATGGTAACGGAGTGCCATCAACAACAACTGATCCTGCAACAAATTGTGTCCATGATGGTAAAGGGTCTGAGAAAACAACGTTGTTAGCTGGAATATTTCCTGTATTTGTAATAGTCGTTGTATACGTAATTGTATCACCAATCGTTGCAAATGCTTTATCTCCTATTTTAATCGTGTTTAAAATAGCACTTTCAATTTTTGTTATAACGCTATTAGAAGTAATGTTTTTTGAAACAGGAGGATTAGCTGGATTGACGATATATTGAAAGCTAACGCTAGCTTGATTGGTAATTGGATTAATAGCCGGGATTTCATTTGAAGTAATATGAAATTCTACAATGGCAGATTCGTTTGGCGCGATATCACCAATTGGGACGCCTGTAATGATGTTTGCATTTTCGATAATAGTTCCATTAAGTGTAAAGCTATTTGATTCAAAGGAAGTTCCGGCTGGAATAACGTCGGTAAAAATAACATTCGTTGCACTAACATTTCCGCTATTTGTAATTGTAACGGAGTAGACAATATCTTGCCCGATATCTACCGTAGATACATTTGTGCTTTTTTGTGCAGTAAGAATAGCACTATTAATTTGTGTTGTCGTTGTATTAGATTGATTGGAAATTGTAATAGGTGGCTGGTCTGGATCAACAATATAACGATAAGTGGTAAGAGCTGAATTAGAAATAGGGTTGTTGATTGGGAGGATTGTAACGGTAGCTTGGAATGTGACAATTGCCGCAGTACCACCGTTAATTGAACCGATATTTACACCAGTAGATAAATCAGCATTTGGAATGGTTTGCCCATTAACTGTGAAACTGTTTGGAACAAAAGTTAAATTGCTATCAAGTATATCGATAACGGCAACATCAGTTGCAGCCACATTCCCTGTATTCGGGAGGTTAAGTGTAAATGTTATTGTATTACCAACATCCGCAAAAGTAAGATTTGCTGTTTTTGTACTTATAATATTTGCGTTGTTTATTTGAAGAAGCGTAGTGTTGGAAGTAGCCGCACTTGATACGGGAGGGTTAACAGGATCAACAGTAAACTCATATGTCGTTGATGCTGTATTCGGTGCTGGATTAATAGGTGGAATGCTGTTCACTGTAACTTGAAAGACGATACTATATATTTCATTTGGTGGAAGTGTTGCAAGTAATACACCTGTATTCGGATTCGCGTCAGGTTGTAAAATACCATCGACCGTTAATGTGTTAGGAACAAAAATGATTCCACTTGGTAATACATCTGTGAATACAATGTTGGCTGCATCTGTATTCCCTATATTTGAAATAGAAGTAGTGTAAAAAGCAGTTTGCCCGATATCTGCAAAAGAGATACTTTCATTTTTTGTCATGGATAGTATTGCTTCTTTAATTTGTGTTGAAACAGGATTACTAATTGAAGTTTCTGCATCAGGTGGTGAGACTAATTGATATGATGTCGATGAGAAATTTACAATTGGGTATTCGGTTGGTAATGACGTTACAGTAACTTGGAATGAAACATTTACTGTAGTCCCAGCTGTTATAGATCCGATATTTACACCGTTCACAGGATTTGCACCACTTTGAAGAATTCCATTAATAGAAAACGTGTTTGCAATAAATGCAGTTCCGCTCGGCACAGTATCGGTGAATATAACATTTTGTGCGGATGAATTTCCATTGTTTGTTAAAGCGACAGTATAGGTGAGTGTGTCTCCAATACGACTAAAGGATTTATCGACTTGTTTTAATGAAAGAATGGTAGCGGTATTAATTGTAGTAAACACTGTGTTTGAAGTAACAGTTCTTGAAACAATAGGTGCATTTGGATCGGCAATGAATGTGTAGGAAGCAGTAGCAGTGTTTGTGATAGGATTTTGAACAGGAGTCGAAGTAGCGGTAACTTGAAATGCTATAGATATTGAGCTGTTAGGAGCAATTGATCCAATCGTTATACCTGTATTAGGATTAAGACCAATTTGCGTGATGCCATCTATTGTAACGCTATCAGTAATAAATGTTGTTCCATCTGGTATAAGGTCAGTGAAAGTAATATCTGTAGCGTTTGTATTACCACTATTCGTTAAAATTGTCGTATAGGTAATGGTATCACCTAATGTTACAAGCGTTTGATCGACTGATTTAATCATCGTAATCATAGCATCTAATACAGGGTTGGTAACAATATTCGTTGAAGTAGAAGTTGTCGCAGGAGCTCCGTTTGGATCGACAGTATAAGAATATAAAATCGTATCGTTACCCATAATCGAGCTTGAAGGGGGAACAGAAAGAGCATTTACTTGGAAAGTAACGGTTACTGTTTCACCAGGAGCGATATTTGGTATATTTACTCCAAGTGCTGGTTGTGCACCAGATTGTTGAACTCCATTTATTGTGACTGAGTTTGGTATAAAGGTAGTGCTAGCTGGAATTGCGCTCGTAAATGTTATATTTGTTGCCGTTGTATTTCCTGTATTTGTAATAGTAGTTGTATACGTAATCGTATCTCCAACAGAAATGATAGATTTATCAACAGTTTTTGTCGTATTTAATATTGCGCTATTAATGGTTGTAGAAACGGTATTAGATACATTCGTTTGTGTTACGACAGGTTGGCTAGGATCGACCACATGTGCAAATTGTACAGAACTAAAATTAGAAATCGGATTTATACTTGGAATGTTTGTAACAAGTACATTAAGAGTAATAACGGCCGTTCCACTTGGATTTATATTTTCAATCTGAATGCCGTTAGCTGGATTTCCAATTTGCTGTGTACCAGAATCATTTGTCAAAGTTCCGGAAATAAATGTTGTTCCTTCAGGTAAAATATCTGTGAAAATTATATTTTGTGAAGTGACATTTCCCGGGTTACTTAATGTAATTGTATAAGAAATTGTATCGCCAATCGTAGCGAAATTTTTATCTACAGATTTGATTGCCACAATTTCCCCAGAATTTATTTGTGTCGAAACAGAATTAGATGTCGTATTTCGTGAAACAAGTGGTAAATTAGGTCCTGTCATAAATTGATAATCAATAGAAGCGCCGTTTACAACTGGTGAGTTTGGTCCTCCAGGTCCGATTGTAAAAATAGGATTTGGAATGCTAACGACTTGCACAAGGAAGGTAACGTTTATAAAATCTCCTGCAATAATATCCCCAATTGGTATCCCGGTCGCTGGATTTACTCCAGGTAATAAAACTCCGCCTACTCGAACGCTATCCTCTATAAATACTGTATTATTTGGAATCGGATCTGTAAAAATGATATTAGTAGCAGTCGTGTTCCCTATATTTTCTAATAAAACAGTATACGTTAAAAATGAATTTCCAGGTGCGACGTCAGAAAAGATACGGTCCACACTTTTCGTTGCTTGAATGATTGCTTCGTTAATTTGAACTAAAGTTGGATTACTTGTAGCTGTTTCTATCACCGGCGGTTGGGTAGGATCAACAATGATAGAGTATGTTGTGCTAGATTGGTTCAATGTTGGATTTGTAGCTGGTATTGAGCCAACGATAGCTTGAAAGCTAATTGTTGTCGTTCCTCCAACTGGAATTGAGTCTAAAGGAACACCGTTATCGGGCCTAAATCCAAGTTGTGGGATGGTATTAATTTGTACACTATCAGGAACGAATGAAAGTTCAGGTGGTAATATATCGATAAAAACAGGTGTGTTTGCGGTAGTATTTCCGCCATTAGTGAGAGTAGTTGTATACGTAATTGTATCGCCAACGGCGGCAAATGCACTGCTTGCAGTTTTTGTTGCGATAACGGAAGCGGTATTTACTTGTGTAAAAGTTTTATTGGATTGAACTGTTCGTGAAACAGGCGGTTCATTTATATCAACAATAAAGCTATATTGAAGCGATGATTGGTTAGGAATTGGATTAGGGTTTGGAAGCGTTGTAATGTTTATTTGAAAGCTGAGTGTAACTGATGCGTTTGCATTCAAGTTACCAATATTGATACCGTTTTGTGGATTTGCATTCGGGATGGTTACACCATTTATCTTAAAGCTATTTGGGACAAAGGCAGTACCGTTTGGAATTGTATCTGTAAAAACAATGTTGTTTGCAGTAGTATTTCCTGTGTTTGTAACAGATGAAGTGAATGTAATCGTATCACCAATCGTAGCGAAAGTTGTACTCGCATTTTTATTTAAAACTAAAGTAGCATCAATAATTGGAGTAACCGTCGTATTCGTAATTGTACTACCAACAGCTGGTGTTTGGTTTGGATTCACTGCATATTCGTAGTTTACAAGAGCATTATTCGTTAAAGTTCCACTAGGTGGAATAGCTAGGATTTTCACTTGGAATGTAATGAAAGTAGTGCCTCCTGGTGAAATATCGTCTAAATGAATACCTAATGAAGGATCTAATCCAGGTTGGGAAACGTTATTTATCGTAACGGAATTCGGTATGAAGGATGCACCTGGTCCAAGTCCATCTGTTAAAACTGTAGCACTAGCAGGGATATTTCCTGTGTTCGTAACGGCAATCGTATAAGTAACGATATCTCCAATTGCAGCTGTCGGTGTATTCACTGACTTCGTAGCGATAATAGTAGCGTTATTAATTTGAGTTGTTATTACGTTACTTAGCGTATTGGCGGATGCTGGAGGTAAGTTAGGATTTACGACATATTGGTACGTTGTATTGCTTTGGTTCGGGATTGGATTTGGACTAGGAATGGAATTTACGATTACTTGAAATGAGATTGTTGTATTTGTATTAGGATTTATCGGATCAATTGCTATGCCATTTGCTGGATTTGCATTAGAGAGTGTAGTACCATTTACGGTTACACTATTTGGAATAAAAGACGTCCCGCTTGGAATGGCATCTGTAAATACTATATTTGATGCAAGGGTGTTCCCATTATTCGTTAAAGTAGTCGTGTACGTAATAATATCATTTACGTTAGCAAACTGTTTATCTGCAGACTTTGCAGCGATAATCGTTGCATTATTAATAGTTGTCTGTACAGTGTTAGAGGCCACCATCTGCGTTACAACTGGTTTGGATGGATCGTACGTGTATTGGAATGTAGTGTTCGATTGATTCGTAAGCGGATTTGCACTAGGAATAGTTGGTACAAAAACCTGGAATGCAACAGTACGTGATGAATTCGCTCCAATTGTACCAATTAAAATGCCGTTAGCAGGATTTGCATTAGCTATAGGGACACCGTTAATCGTTACAGTATTAGGAAGGAAAATGGTACCAGCTGGAATGATATCTGTAAACGTTACATTAGAGGCAGGGATATTGCCATTATTCGTTAAAATCGTTGCATAAGTTATGACATCGCCACCATCAGCAAAATTTGTGCTTGTTAGTTTCGTAGCGACAATATTAGCAGTATTAATTTGTGTAGCTACGATATTGCTAATAGCGTTCCTAACAACAGCAGGTAAATTTGGATCAGCGATAAAGCTATATTGAAGTGCAGCACTGTTTTGAACTGGATTTGGTGAAGGTAAACTGTTTGCACTAATTTGGAAAACAATTGTTGTAATTCCGCCTGCTGGAATCGTACCAACTTGAAGACCAACACTTGGATCCGCACCTAGCTGTAAAGCACCACCTATAAAAATACTATTTGGTACGAGAGTCGTACCAGGAGGGAGTATATCAGTAACAACAATATTATTTGCTGGAGTATTTCCAGGGTTAGCTAAGGCAATTGTATATGTGATTGGTTGCCCAACATCGGCGATAGTTAAATCTACATCTTTGAAAATAATTACATTTGCTAAATTAATTTGTGTACTGACAGTGTTACTTAAAGATGTTTCTATAGTTGGTGGATCACCTGGATTTAGAATAAAGCTATACTCTGTACTAGATGAATTTATTGTTGGGTTTTGGGCTGGTAAAGAGGTGACAGTTACTTGATAAGAAACAGTAATTTCACCGTTAGCAGGAATGGAAGGTAATGGAACACCAATGTTCGGATCTGCGTTATTTTGGAGCACACCATTAATAAGGAAAGTGTTTGGAATAAAGGTAGTTCCATCTGGATTTGTATCTATGAAAGTTGGACTATCAGCAGTAACGCTTCCTGCATTCGTTAAAAGAATAGTATAAGTTAATACATCCCCAACAGTAGCGAACGCTCGATCCACTGTTTTTGCTGAAATGACATTTGCGTCATTTACTTGAGTAAATGTAGTGGTTGAAGTTGTGTTCTTACTTACAGGGGAAGCGTTTGGATCAACGATAAAGTTATAGGAAATAGAAGCGCTATTTGAAATAGGATTTGGGTTTGGAATGCTAGTTATTAATACTTCGAATGAAGCTGTAATTGTAGTACCTGCAGTGATACTACCGATATTGATGCTAGCTGGTGTAACGCCTGGTTGAGTAACATTGTTAATCGTAACACTGTTTGGTACAAAGGTAGTACCATTCGCGATTGAATCGGATAGTACTACATTGTTCGCTATAACATTTCCATCGTTTGTAAGAGAAAAGGTATAAGTTAATACATCCCCAACTTCCGCAAACGTTTGACTTACAGATTTATTGGCATGAAGATTTGCTAGTCTAATTGTTGATGTAACAGAATTAGAATTTGCTGTTTTTGAAGTTGGTGGCAGACTTGGATTTACAGTATATAGATAAGAGGCGAAAGCATTATTAATGATAGGATTTTGGGCGGTAATATTGATGACTGTTACTTGGAAAGAAAGGGTAAAAGTAGCTCCACCAGGAATTGTGCCAATAGGTAAAGCAACGAGAGAGTCTACATTTTGTAAAACGCCATTGAGTGTTACAGAACCTGGTGTTAGAATCGTTCCATTTGGCAGTGGATCTGTTAGTTGCACGTTAGTTGCAGCTGTATTTCCGCTGTTTGTAATAAGAATTGTATAACTTATCGTTTCACCAATTGTGGCAAATTGTTTGTTTGTTGATTTTGTTAATGCTACATTCGCATTGTTAATTTGAGTGGAAACGAGATTAGAAGAAATGTTTTTTGTAACGGGTGATTGGCTTGGATTGACAGTGTACTGATAAGAAGCGCTTGATCCATTAGATACGACATTTAGCGCGGGTATTGTATTTACAACTACTTGAAATGAAACATTTTTTGTTGTGCCAGTTGGGATGGATCCAATGTTCACGCCGTTAGCGGGATTTGCGCCCACTTGTGTCGTGCCATCTATTGTTAAACTGTTAAGGACAAAAGTTGTTCCGGTAGGAATAGCATCTGTAAAAATAACGTTGTTCGCATTCGTATTACCTGTACTTGTAAAGGAAACGGCGTATGTTAGTGTATCACCAATATCTGCGAAATTTTTATCTACTGCTTTTGCCATAGTTACAGTAGCGTTATTCACTTGAGTAGATACGATATTGGTCGTATCAGTCCCACTTACTGCCGGTTGATTTGGTACAGGAATGTATTGATATGTTGTTGTTCCACTATTTAATATTGGATTTGTTTGGGGAATAGAAGGAACGAGTACTTGAAATGAAACAGTAGTCGTAGAATTAGCAGCAATAGCTCCAATTGATATACCAGTAGCGGGATTTGCTCCAGCCTGATTAACTCCGTTAACAGTTACACTCCCCGGAATGAAAGTAGTCCCGCTAGGAATCGGATCCGTATATATAACGTTAGTTGCAGCGATATTTCCTATATTAGCTAAGGCGATACTATAAGTTAACGTTTCACCAATATCGGTAAAAAGTTTGTTAACTGATTTTGTGCCATTAATATCTGCGAGGTTAACTTGTGTTCCAGCAGAGTTGCTTGTTGCAAGACCATTAAAAGTTGTTCCTCCGGCGATTGGTGTATATTGAAATGTAATATTAGCAGTGTTAGCGATGGGGTTTTGACTTGGGAGAGAAACGACAGTTGCTTGAAAAGTTACTGTACGAGAAGCACTATTATTAATTGTTCCAAGAGTTATACCGGCGGTAGGATTTGCATTTGTTTGTGGTACGTTATCTACTGTTACAGTGCCAGGTATAAAAGAAGTACCGTTAGGGAGACTATCTATAAAAATAGCATTATTGGCGGGAAGAAGCCCGGTGTTAGGGATAGTAACTGTATAAGTGAGAATATCTCCAATTGCTGCAACACTTTTATTCACGCTTTTCGTTGCTTGTATGTTAGGTGAGTTTATATTAATTTGTAACCCGACTGTATTTAGCATATATGCATCTCCGTTAGTTGTTAAACGGATTGCGGCGGACACTTGGGAGTTTGTTAAATAAGGAGAAATATCAATGGAAGTAATGTCCCAGCCTTGTCTTCCTGCGGATATATTTGTACTTGTAGAAGCGCTTTGGTTTCGCGTTCCAAATGTTCCAGTTGTATCTAAATTTCCAGCAGCATTATTAACTTGAGAACCGAAGAAATTATTTATCGCATTATTTGGCCCAGATAAAGCGTTTAATGAACTGAAATTTGGTCCAAATAAAGCTTGATCTCCAGTTAAATCAGCATCCCCTTCAGTAGAACTTAAAAATAATCTCCCGCTTACAGGTCCCCCTGAAGGTGTTAAAAAACCTGAGACAGATACATCGGCACTACCAGTTTCTGCAGAAACACGGTTACCTGCTACATAAATCGTTAAGTTTCTTGCAGGTAATGTTCCATTTTGGTAAGCGACGATAAGTGTCCATCCAGCCGAATTAATTGTTCCGTTAGAAGCATCTATAGGGTCTACAAGTCCAGGGACAGAGCCGGTTGTATAAGAGCCAGATCCTCCAGCTTGAACGAGAGATGTTACATCTGCAGAACGTGTATAGAATCCAAATGTGACGGATCCGGAAACGAATGTTTGATTGGAAGCAGTAACAGCAGAAGGAGTAATTGAGTATGTTGAAACAGGTGTTGTAAAAGAAATAGGGTTTCCTAAAACATTCGTAATGTTTTGATCACGAGATAAGTAGTTGCCACCCCAAATGAGTTCTGCGTAAAGAATCGTACTACCAGCAGGGATATTTAAAATAGCGGTAGAACTATTTTGTGTATAGTTTAACGTTGTCCCAGCAGGAAAAGTAGGTACTTGTAAAGCGGTATTCGTAGTTGCGAATGCACCAATTGCCCCGATTGTACCAGCACGGTTTTGATTACTAATTTTACTTAAGCCTAAAGTATTTCCTGTAATAGCGAGTGCGCCGTTTGTGGTGGTAGAAAATCGATTCGTAATGGGCATGTTGTCACCTCATTTACAATATAGTCTTGGTCAAAATAGGATATGTATGTGACAAATAAAGGGAAACATGTACGAGTTGATTTAGTAATAATGATTTAAATGTCTAAATAAGGGGTTGGAGAATGATTGGATTGAAAATAAGAGTGGAGCGTCTTAGAAAAGAAGATATAAATGATATTGTTGCGTTATCTTCTTATATTGGTTGGGATTATAACAGAGAAGAAGTTGAAACGATTTTTAACTCAGGTATTGTATATGGCGTATGGAATGAGAGAAAAAAACTTATTGCAAGCGCTGCAATTATATTATACGGAGAGGCGTTAGCGTCAATAGGAATGGTAATTGTACATCCGGATTATAAGGGAAGAGGGATTGGAAAGGCGATAACGAGTTCTTGCATGAATAGCGTATCAGCTCAAACTTCAATTATGCTGATTGCTACAGATGAGGGAAAGCCTTTATATAAAAAATTAGGATTTAGGGTAGTAAGTTATGTTTCTAAATACATATGTAACTCGTACAATACAAATTATAAATGTGCAGAAGATGAAGAATATATGAAGGGTTATAAAGAGGAGGATTTAGAAAGGATAATAAAAATAGATGAAGGCGCATTTGGAATAAGTCGAAACGAGTTTTTAAAACAAAGAATTATGCAAAGTGAACAGTGTGTCGTTGTAAAGGATACAAAAGAAAATGTAGTAGGATACGGTATAAGTATACAAACGCCAGAAAATAAAATAATAGGACCGATCGTTGCTAAAAATGATGCAATGGCAATGAGAATAGTACATGCTTTAGCAAGAGGGCATGATGGGAGATTAAGAATGGATGTACCAAAAGGAAAGGACGACTTTCTGAAAGAGTTAGAGATTGCTGGTTTTCAAAAGGTGAATACACCACCAATAATGATGAAAAATAGCAATCAATTATTAAAAAGGAATAATGAGTTATATAGCATTGCAGCGCAAATTTTTGGATGAAAAAGAATCCTTCTGAACGAAGGATTCTTTTTCGTTAATCACGATACTGATTGTGAGTTGGCTGAAAGAGATCTTCCTCGACATCTCTCACCATAGAAAAATGGTCAACATTATAATGACCGTGTAGAATTTTATTGTGATGACCAATAATTTGCTCTGCAGTCAACACATTAGAATCAGTTGTGGAATGACCGTTTTTAATTAATGTAACGTCAAAGCCTTGTACAGTTGCTGTCCTAACAGCGGTGTCGATGCAATGTTCTGTTTTACATCCACCGATAACGATATGGTTAATTTTTTCTACTTTTAAAGTTTCAAGTAAAGAAGTGCCATAGAATGAATTTGTTGCTGCTTTATTAATAAGGATTGCAGACTGAGGCACTTGAATTTGATTATGTACTTCAAATCCTTCTCCGCTACCAGAAGCAACATCGATATCTCTTACGAAAACAACAAGGGCATTTGCATCTAGTGCTTTCTGTACGGCTGTATTTATTGTAGATAATAGATCTTTTTTACGAAAAACTTCATTTTCTTTTTCATTTCCATCCATTAATTCTTGCTGAGCATCAATGATTAATAGTGCTTGTTTCATCGTGTCTCCCCTTTAATATGAAATAAGTTCCACTGTACATATTCCTCCATATTATAAGGAAATCCTCCATTATTAATGAAGTAAAGACTGATTTACAAAGTTGTCAAATAAATTTCATTCTCATAGCGTGTAAAAACATGTATGATAAGAAGTGGAGAATTTTTGAGTAGGTGGGAATAACATGCAAACAGTAGAAGATTATCTTTCATTCTTACATACGAAAGGATTTAAATTATCAGAGGAAGCACAAGGGTTTATTATGTTCGGACAAGGATATACTGGTGCATCTGATGGAATTGTTAACGCAGCGATAGAAGCGACAATTAAACATCAATTTCAGTTTGATGGCAGTTATTTTGTTGCGTTATTAGAACGATTGAAAGAGGAAGAAATTACAGATAAAAAAAGCGCTAAGGCTTTTATGCGGAAGTTACAAGCGTAACTTCACGCAGCCTGCGCTTCTTTTTTTGTTTTGGAAGGTAATTCAACAAAGACCATGCCTAGGAAAATACATAGGCATCCGATAATAGCAGAAATAGACAGTTGTTCGTTTGCAACGAGAACGCCTGTTAAGGCAGCAAAAACGGGCTCCATTGCGAAAATAATGGCTACTCTCGTTGGAGATGTATGTTTTTGTGCTGATGTTTGGATGAAAAAAGCAATGGATGTCGCGAATAGGGAAGTTAGGAATAGAGCAAATAAAAAGGAAGAATTCGTCCATAGTGCTACTGAAAATAATTTTTCCCAATCTTCAAACAGAAAGGCGCAAATAGAAGAAAACATACCGACAGCTAATACTTGCGACGTACTTAACAATAAAGGTGATATTTTTTTAGAAAAGAAGCCGTTAACAAGAATATGAGCAGCGAAAGCAACTGCACAACCGAGAACGAGTATATCTCCAATATTTAATTGAAAAGAATCACCAGCCGTTAATAAGTATAAACCTGCTGTTGCTACAGCAATGCCCATTACGATAAAAATGGTAGCTTTTTGTTTTAAAAAGATAAAAGACAAAATTGGTACCATAACGATACTAAGCCCTGTTAAGAAACCTGCTTTTGAAGAAGTTGTATAAAGTAAGCCGAATGTTTGTAATACATAGCCAACGCATAAAAAGAATCCAACGATTAATCCCGCGAGACTACTCTGTTTTATATCGTGTTTTGAAGCTTTTTTTGAGAAAATCATTTGAACGAATAATAAAATAATTCCGGCGAATAAAAAGCGAATACCATTAAAAGTAAATGGACCAACGAAAGACATAGCATTTTGAACGACGACAAATGTAGCTCCCCAAATAAAAGAGACAAATAATAAAGCAAGAGGAGCAATCCAATCTTTTTTCACACTCATACCCCCGTTAATTTTGTAAGATAGCTTTTCTAGCTAATTCATCAGCGACTTTATTTTGACTACTTGGAATCCACTTAATAAAAAAGAGATCGAAACTTTTTATGTACTGCAGTGCTTCCTCTAATAGTGGTGCAAACATTTTATTTTTTGCGTATTCTTTTTCAACAGCTCGCTCGACAAGTTGCGAATCTGTACGAAAAGAGACAATGTTATAATTATGCTCCGTGCAATATTTTAATGCCGCAAGTAAAGCGTGGTATTCTGCTTCATGATTGGACATTGTCCCGAGGGGTAATGATAATTGTACAGCTGGTTGAACTCCTTTAATAAATACTCCTGCACCAGAAGGACCAGGATTTCCTTTTGATGCACCATCAATATATACTTCAATCAAAATGAGAAACCTCCAAATTATAAGATGATCCCCTACTTATATATTTCTTTGAAGTAGGGGATAGAGTAATTAGCCAATTGTAATGCTATAACGACATGTAAATGTTTCATTCGCTTGCAAAGATTGAACTCCTTTTTTTTCCTTGAAATCTTTTGCTGGATTTACTTCATCAGCAATACCGTACCAAGGTTCGATACATAGGAAAGGTGCATTCTCGCCTGGTGTCCATACGCCGACAAATGGGAATCCGTCAAATTCTACTTTTACAAATTTATTATGTTTATGAGAACGAATAGAGATTTCATCCGTATTCATATTTTCAAAAATAAGCGCATCATTTTTAAATAAATCGTATGTAAGTGGTAATTCATTCGTATTTTCAGCGATTAATTGCTTTTTACTTGAAAGGTAAGGTCCTTCTAATACACTTGTTTCTAAGCGTTCAGAACCATTAAATGATAAATGATAATCTGTAAATGATTCGCCCTCTAATAACGGGAAGTTGAAACCAGGATGTGCTCCGATTGAGAAGAACATTTCTTTTGAAGTGGGATTATTCACTTCATATGTTACATGAACGATTTGTCCCTCTAGTTCATAAGACACGAGTAATTCAAATTCGTATGGGTATTTTTTTAATGTTTCTTCATTACTAGTAACGATATAAGTGATTTTCGTTTCACTTTGTTCTTTTACAGAGAATGTAAGATCACGAGCGAAGCCGTGTTGTGTTAAAGAATAAGGTTTACCATCTACGTAGTATGTATTATCTACTAATCGGCCGACAATTGGGAATAAAATTGGTGCACGGCGTCCCCAATAAGTAGAATCACCTTGCCATAAGTATTCTGTATTGTCTGCTTTTAAGCGAACGCTTTGTAATTCTGCACCTTTGTCAGAGATGGTAACGATCACGTTTTCATTTTGAATTGTTGCAGTCATGAAGTAAAACCTCCTAAATCTTTCATATATTTCATTATACGTTGTCTAAAAGAAAAAAGGTAGTTCATGATAGGAATCTATTGACGAAAGGGGGGCTACCGCGTAAAATATAATCTTGTTGCTTAAAAAACGAATAACGTGGTTCGAAACCATCCCACGTAAAAAAACTAAGGAGATTTTGTCATGAATATTAGAACATTAGTCGGTAATGGTATTTTAGCGGCATTATATATTGCTGTTTCTATGCTTATTCAGCCATTTGGCTTTACGAGTGTACAGTTTCGTATTTCAGAGATGTTTAATCATCTCGTTGTATTTAATAAGAAAGCAATTTACGGAATTGTATTAGGTGTATTTTTAACGAATCTCTTTTTCTCACCTATGATCGCTTACGATTTAGTATTTGGAGTAGGGCAATCTATTCTTGCACTAGTTGCAACCATTATTTCTATGCGATTCATTAAAGGTGTTTGGGCTCGTATGATTTTTAATACAGTTATCTTTACAATTACAATGTTTATGATTGCAATTGAACTTCATCTTGCATTTGATTTACCATTTATGTTGACTTGGTTAACATGTGCAGCCGGTGAATTTGTTGTAATGGCCATTGGTATGCCTGTAATGTACTGGATTAATAAGCGAGTACAATTTGAAAGATTTATGTAATAGATGAAAGAGCTATTCCTAAAGGGATAGCTCTTTTTGCATGTGATAATATTGAATATAATTCAGAGACTCTTGATAAAATATAATAAAATAAAGTGAGGCTTTCATTAGCTGGATACATATAAGAAGTCTTACATAAGGGGAATCTAGTATGAAATATAAAATTCATTGGTTGTATAAAACAAAGCGCGGTTTGCAGACGGAATTAACGACAGATTATATGAACATAGAAGATGTACTGCAATTTGCAGAGGATTTCGAGAAAACAGGAAGAGTAAAAGAATTATTATTTTACGATGAAATGGATGCAGAATGGTCATTAAAAGAGATGAAAAAACTGAGTAAGCAAGTGGAGGATGAGCCCCAAGAAATACTCGTTTATTTTGATGGTGGTTATGATGTGCAGACGAAAGAAGCTGGAGTAGGTATATGTGTGTACTATAAAAAAGGAAATAAAAACTACCGAATTCGCCGCAACGCATATATAGAAGGTATATATGATAATAATGAAGCCGAATATGCGTCATTATTATACGGTATGAATATACTCGAGGAATTAGGGATTAAGTATGAAGCAGTTACACTTCGCGGGGATTCTCAAGTGGTATTGCAACAATTGGCTGGAGAATGGCCTTGCTATGATGAGCATTTAAATCATTATTTAGACCAAATTGAACAAAAAGCGAAGCAAATGAAATTAAAACTTGTATGCGAGCCAATATCTAGAAAACAAAATAAAGAAGCACATCAATTAGCAACGCAAGCATTAGAAGGAACAGTCATTGATAGTCATAAAGAAATAACCGAATAGAGAGGTGCAACCGTGGATAAAAAGCAACTCATTACAGAGGTAAATGACTTATTAGAAACGTATTGTGAAGGGTGTTTTTTGCGAGAACATAATCGAAAGACAAATAGTAAATATTATGCTCATTCATTTTGTATTAGGCAATGTACAGTTGGAGAAACATTGAAAAAGTATGGGGAACAGTTGTCATGAAAAAACATCCAGAGAACATTCTCTGGATGTTTTTTTAGTGCTTTGCTTCGTTTAATTGCTGCTCGCATTTGCTTAATTTTTTTTCCTCATTCATTAGAAACGGCTCATCTAAATCTACTGCAACAGATTTCATAATTTCAAGCTGAGAGCGAGCTGCTTCTACAGCAGTTGTGGCATGCTCTAAAGTGTCTGGATCCATTGAAATTGTTGCTGAACCCACCATCTTTTGTGCCGTTTCTACACGGAATTTCACTTCTTCAAAATCATTTACTTCTGATCCCATTTTTACTGCCTCCTTTGTATATTGCGCATTTCACATAGTTTTTGCTCTGTAAAACGGAAATATACAAAGGAATAACAAAGGAGGTTACCAAGTAAGGTAACCTCCTTTCATATGTTGGATTAAAGTTTTACTACGTTAGCAGCTTGAGGTCCACGGTTTCCTTCAGTGATATCGAAAGATACTTCTTGACCTTCTTCTAAAGCTTTGTAGCCGTCTCCTTGAATAGCAGAGAAATGTACGAATACATCGTCAGCGCCTTCAATTTCGATAAATCCAAAACCTTTTTCGTTGTTAAACCATTTTACTTTTCCTTGCATGTTACAATTCCTCCTAAAAACATTTGCTTTTTTCATTTAGTGAAATCCATTTGAAAAGATAAGATAAACTAAAAATGCTATAATCTTGAATATTCTGCTAAATGATTAATTTAAATATACACGAATTGGGAGAATTTAGTCAAGTAAGCGATTTTATTTTTTTGTATTTTTAAATAATTTTCAGCCGAATTTTAAATAGGTATAGGACAGGCCGAGTATGTAATAGCCTTAATTGAATGCTATACATAATGAGGTGAAAGAATGAATGAGTCTTATTTATTAGATAATGACGGAATGAGAATGAGAACGGATATACCGAATTGGGTTGCGAAAGAATTTGAAAATTTTTCAAACATCGTATTAGAACCAACTTTTCCATGTTTTTTTGGTTTAACTGCTTTGAAAAAGAATGAACTTCGTTATTCCTTTCTCTCTCATAATGATTGGAGTCATTTGCCGCATACAATGTTATCTTTTTTAGAGTTAATGAAAGAACGCCCAATTGTAAGAAGAGGCTTTTTTCTTTTTGTGGAACCGGAATGTGAGGAACAATCAATCGAATATTATCGTGATTACTTTTGGAAAGTACTACAATATTTACATGAAAACGATAATCAAACATGGCCGAAGCAAATTCCTGAAGACCCAGATCATTACTTATGGGAATTTTCATTTGGCGGGGAACCGATATTCGCATTTGGAAATGCGCCAGCTTATAAACAACGAAAAACTAGGCATTTAGGAAATTCTCTTGTTATTGGGTTTCAGCCACGTACCATTTTTGATGGATTAGAAGGCGACCGTCCTAAAGGAGCATATTCAAGACAAACGGTCCGAGATCGAGTTGAAAAGTGGGATCAGCTGCCGAAACATCCTAACATTAGTCATTATGGTGATCACGAACATCGGGAATGGAAACAATACTTTATAGGAGACGATGTAGAGCCGATAAAAGGAAAATGTCCTTTTCTTCATAAGATAGAAAAGTAAGAGCCATCATCTGAATGGCTCTTTTGCATATTTTGGATAAAAAAGGGTATTTTAGTAGTGAATATTTTGATGAAAGCTAGTCTATTTTTAATCATTACATCATTACTTAATAGTAAAGGAAGTAGAAAGGATAGAACGATGTTTGGAGCGATTATACAACAAATTGTATTAGGTATTTCATTAGCGGCGCCAGTCGGTCCGATTAATATTGAAATGTTAAAACGAGGAATTGAACGAGGTTTTTGGCATGCCTGGATTGTTGGAATTGGTGGCATGACTGCAGACATTTTGTTTATGCTTCTCATCTACTTCGGTTTATCTTCTGTGTTTATGTATACATATGTACAAGCTTTTATGTATTGCATAGGGTTTTTCTTATTATTTTATTTAGGATTTCAAAGTGTAAAACAAGGAATTTCTCACTCGAATATGGAATATAAAAAGGAAGAGGTAGGTGGCCTTAAACAATCGTTTATGGCAGGTTTTTTAATTGCGATATCCAATCCATTAAATCTTGTTTTTTGGTTTGGTATATACGGAAGTACACTTAGCTCATTGCTTACGAAGGTAACGAAACAAGAAGCCTTTTTGTACAGTCTTTGTATTATCGTTGGTATTATTTTGTGGAATTTAAATATTGCTTTTTCTGTCCATTTTGGCAGAACTTTATTAAAGCAAAAAGCACTCGGCTATATAACAGCCGGAGCAGGTATTATTTTAGTAGGATATTCTATCCATTTTGCATACAAAGCTTTACAGTTGTTCACATAAGATTGAAGGGGAGATTTTTATGTATCGAACCACTATTAACGGAAAAGAAATTATTATTACGTTAGCACCAAAAATTCGAAAAGAAATTACTAATAGGAATCCACTATATGAAGCGGTATTTTATAATGCAGCAAGATTACTACAAACAAAGCAACCAACGTTTGCGGTAAATCATGAAGTATTTGGGCTCATTATTGGAGAGGTACAAAGAGGAGAAGTAACAGTGTTTGCGGTGGAACATATTATTCCAAAGCAAAATATATTTGGATCGAATAATTTTTTCTCGACAATAGAGCAACAGGCAAATTTGTAAAGTGAATAGAATAAGAATAGAAAATAAAAGAAATAGTCGTAACGATATGTTGCGGCTGTTTTTTTGAAAAAGGGGGAAGGAAGATGAAGAGAGTGGGGAAAGAGTTCTTTTTACAACATGATATCTTTATTATGTATAGTATCCTATTTGTTTTTATCATTATTTTAAAAATGCAATTTTTCACATGGGTCGGTATGTTAGCGTGTTTGTTTGGGATTGTTTTTTATACGCTTAACGAATATATGACACATCGGTTTTTATTTCACTTAAAGCCACCTAAAAACGTATTTTTATTAAAAATGTTAAGAAGATTACATTATGATCATCACGTGTATCCAGATGATTTAAAACTTTTATTTTTGCCTGTATGGTTTAGTATACCTAGCTTTATTGTATATTTACTTATATCATACGCTATAACAAAAAGTGTTACTGTTACACTTTCATTCGGAATCGGAATGATTATCATGCTTCTTGTTTATGAATGGAAACATTATATTGCACATAAGCCGATTCGTCCCGTTACTAAGTTTGGAAGATGGCTCAAAAAACAGCACATATTACACCATTATAAAAATGAAAAGTTTTGGTTCGGTGTCTCGAATCCAGTATTCGATTTCATATTTGGAACGCTTAAAGATGGGAAAGACGTTGAATTAAGCGAAACAGCTCGTAATTTAGAAAAAGAGAAAAAAACAGAAGTGGTGCAATAAGCTCTACTTCTGTTTTTGTTTTAACGAGAATAAAAGCTTGATTAGTGTGGATTGAAAAGCCAAAAAGTTTATGTTGAGATAGTATATTAAAAACTTAGGGGAATTTGCCGAAAAATGTCTATCGAAAAATCTTTGCAGGAATGTATGGATTGTCTAAAATGAAAATAAGTTTCTGAATATTTATAAAATTTAGTCTTTAGGTATACAAGAGGGAAATGTATTTCTAGTAAGAGAGGGGATCGGAGAATGAAACGAGATGATACTTCAGCACGTAAGTTACAAAATGAGGTGAATTATACCGAAGTTGTTCAGTCAGAAGAATTTCAATTGCTATTAAATACGAAAAAGAAGTTTATCATTCCGATGAGTATTTTCTTCTTAAGTTTTTTTATTGCGTTACCTATTTTAACATCGTATTCAAAGGTGCTCAATACACCGGCATTTGGTGATGTTACGTGGGCGTGGGTATTTGCGTTTGCGCAATTTATTATGACGTGGGCTTTATGTATGATTTATAGCAAAAAGGCGGAATCCTTTGATGAAATCTCGCAAAAAATTCTACAAGATATGCAAAAAGGGAGGGGCTGAACTTGAATACGACTGCGTTTGCACTATTTTTAATTATTGTTCTTGGTACACTCGTCATAACTTATTTTGCATCGAAAAAAACGAAAAATGCGAGTGAGTTTTATACGGCTGGAGGGGGATTAACTGGTTGGCAAAATGGTCTGGCCATTGCGGGAGATTATATGTCTGCTGCATCATTTCTTGGTATAGCTGGAGCGATAGCGTTAACTGGGTTTGATGGATTCTTTTATAGTATCGGCTTTTTAGTTGCTTATTTAGTTGTTCTATACCTTGTCGCAGAACCGCTTAGAAATTTAGGAAAGTACACGTTAGCGGATATGATTGCGGCACGTTTTGATGCGAAAAAAGTTCGTGGAGTTGCAGCGCTTAATACGATGACGATTTCAATTTTTTATATGATTGCACAATTAGTTGGTGCGGGTGCACTTATTAAACTATTATTAGGTATTGAATATACAACATCTGTATTAATCGTCGGCACACTTATGACTGTGTATGTTATTTTTGGAGGAATGACAGCTACGAGCTGGGTTCAAATTGTAAAGGCTGTACTACTTATGGCTGGTACATTTATTATTTCTGTTATTGTTTTTTCAAAATTTAATTTCAGTGTGACTGAAATGTTCGCTCAAATGAAAACAGCTACGCCGTTAAAAGATTCGTTTTTAAATCCAGGAGTAAAGTATAAAGATGGTCTTGATACGCTTTCTTTAAATTTAGGACTAGTCCTGGGTACTGCAGGATTACCACATATTCTTGTTCGCTTTTTTACAGTACGTGATGCAAAAACAGCACGTCAATCTGTTGTATACGCTACGTGGTTAATTGGTGCATTTTATATTATGACAATTTTCTTAGGGTTTGGAGCAGCGGCGTTTGTAGGAAATGAGGCGATTATTAAAGCAAACCCTGCTGGTAATATGGCAGCACCTTTATTAGCTAAAGCGTTAGGTGGAGATTTCTTATTTGCTTTCGTATCAGCCATTGCCTTTGCAACAATTTTAGCTGTAGTGGCAGGACTTGTATTAACAGCAGCATCAGCATTCGCACATGATTTTTATAATGAGATTCTTCGTAAAGGAAAATCAACGGAAAAAGAGCAAGTATCCATGGCTCGTTATGCGTCTATTGGAGTAGCGGTATTGTCTATTATACTAGCGTTATTTGCCCAAACATTAAATGTAGCATTTTTAGTTTCGTTAGCATTTGCAGTTGCAGCGAGTGCAAATCTACCAGTTATATTATTCACAATATATTGGAAACGCTTCAATACAACAGGTGCCATCTCTGGTATGATTGTTGGTCTTGTATCAGCTATTGTTCTTGTAGCGTTAAGTCCAAATGTTTGGAACCCTGTAGCTGGAAAAGCTATATTTGTTGGGGAAGCGATATTCCCATATACGACACCTGGAATTATTTCGATCCCGCTCGGATTCCTGGCAGCATATTTAGGAACCGTTTTATCTAGTAAGAAAGAAGATGAAGCGAAATTTGATGAAATTCTTGTGAAATCTAATACTGGTCATGGTATTAGCGATGCATCCTCGCATTAAAAAAGAGGAGCTTTTCGATAGATAAGAAAAGCTCCTTTTTCATGTAAATATTACTGTATTGTTAGTAGGATTTTGTCTTAATTTTGTGGAATGAAAATAAGCAGGGAGAAATTTAAATCATCATGGCACCAGTGCAGCTTTTGTGAAAAATAAGTTGTTATGGAAGGTGGAAGAAATGATGAAAACGAAACAGACTGATGAGTTATTAGCAAAAGACGAGCAATATGTTTGGCACGGAATGCGTCCCTTTAGTCCAAATAGTACAATGGTAGGGGCAAAAGCAGAAGGGTGCTGGGTTGAAGATATACAGGGGAAAAGATATTTAGATGGAATGAGTGGTCTTTGGTGTGTGAATAGTGGATATGGAAGAAAAGAACTCGCAGAGGCGGCATATAAGCAATTACAAACATTATCATACTTTCCGATGTCACAATCGCATGAACCGGCTATAAAGCTTGCAGAAAAATTAAATGAGTGGCTTGGAGGAGAGTATGTTATTTTCTTCTCTAATAGTGGTTCGGAAGCGAACGAAACAGCTTTTAAAATAGCAAGGCAATACTATGCGCAAAAAGGTGAACCACATCGTTATAAATTTATGTCACGTTACCGCGGGTATCATGGAAATACAATGGCAACGATGGCAGCGACGGGACAAGCACAGCGTAGATATCAATATGAGCCATTTGCTTCAGGATTTTTACATGTAACGCCGCCAGATTGTTATCGTATGCCTGGAATAGAAAGAGAGAACATTTATGATGTGGAATGTGTAAAAGAAGTAGACCGTGTCATGACATGGGAATTAAGTGAAACGATTGCAGCTTTTATTATGGAACCAATTATTACGGGCGGGGGCATTTTAATGCCGCCACAAGACTATATGAAAGCTGTTCATGAAACGTGTCAAAAACACGGTGCACTACTTATTAGTGATGAAGTGATTTGCGGTTTCGGACGTACAGGAAAAGCATTTGGATTTATGAATTATGATGTGAAGCCAGATATTATTACAATGGCAAAAGGGATTACAAGCGCATATTTACCGTTATCAGCGACAGCTGTGAAAAAAGAAATATATGAAGCATTTAAAGGCAAGGGAGAATATGAATTCTTCCGTCATATTAATACTTTTGGTGGGAACCCAGCAGCTTGTGCATTAGCACTTAAAAACTTAGAGATTATGGAAAATGAAAATTTAATTGAGCGATCTGCACAAATGGGCTCGCTTTTATTAGAGCAATTAAAAGAAGAAATTGGAGAGCATCGACTTGTTGGGGATATTAGAGGAAAAGGTCTACTAGTTGGAATTGAACTAGTAAACGATAAAGAGACGAAAGAGCCAATTGATAATGATAAAATCGCAAGTGTTGTAAATGCTTGTAAAGAAAAAGGGTTAATTATAGGACGAAACGGTATGACAACAGCAGGATATAATAACGTCTTAACATTAGCGCCGCCTCTTGTTATTTCAAGTGTAGAGATTGCTTTCGTTGTTGGAACGTTGAAGACAGCGATGGAGCGCATTTAATGAATCGAGCGAGCTGTAATATACAGCTCGCTTTTATTTATTATGTGAAATCTGATAATTTTTTTTAGGGAGGGGAATTTTATGACAAAATATGATCCTAGTCAACATTATCAAATCGGATATTATGAAGATGGATATGATTTGGAACTGACAGCGTACAAAAGAATACATGAACTAATTTGGGATGCTTATATTCCTCGCTATGAGGTAGACGATTTTTATAAGAAAGTGGAGGAAATGAAGTTAGGTGAATATATAGATGATTATGGCATTATGGTGTATTCATTTCGTAATGATATTGATGATGAAGAAGCACGAATTATTTTTGAAAAATGGTTAAAAAAGAACGGGATTGTTTAAAGATATAATAAAAAGGAGATTGCTATCTTATAAGATAGCAATCTCCTTTTATTATATGAAACTTATTTACTTGCTTTCATTGCTTTATCTTTTGCACCAAAAGTGTATTTTAACATTGGTGGTGTAATCATTGTAGTTAAAATAACGACAATAACGATAGCTGTAAAGTAATCTTGTGCTAGTAGACCTGAAGAAAGTCCTGTTCCTGCGATGATAAGTGCAACTTCACCACGAGAAACCATTCCAGCACCGATAATTGCAGAAGACTTAGCGTCAAATCCAGTCATTCGTGCTCCAAATCCACAACCAATTAGTTTCGTTAATACAGCGATTATTGTTAATGCTAAGATGAACCAAATTTGATTGCCAATACCGTCAAATGTAATATTCATACCGATACTTACGAAGAACACGGGAACGAACATAGCGTAAGCAATTGGTTCTACTTTCTTTTCTACTTCATGTTTGTAGTTCGTTTGAGAAATAGCGATACCAGCTGCGAAAGCACCAATAATACCAGCAATTCCTAATAGTTCGCCGAAATATGCGAATGAGAAACAGATGATAAGAGCCGCACTCACGATAGACTCAGATACGCGTAGTGGTGATAACCAGCGCATGATCGCAGGAACACCTTTCCATCCGATTAAAATAATAGAAGCGAAGAATACAACTTTCTTCAAGATAACCATTGTTAAGTTAACATCGTCTGTACCTAAGAAGCTCATTGCAAATGCTAATAAAATAACAACAAGAATGTCATCAAATACAGCAGCACCAAGCATCGTTGTACTTTCACGTGTTTTCATCTTTCCTAAATCGCGAAGTGTTTGTACGGAAATACTAACACTTGTCGCACATAGAAGTAATCCTAAAAATACAGCATTTCCTTGTTCCATTCCCATAACAAGACCAGAAACATAACCACCTACGAATGGAAGAATAATACCTCCAAGTGCAACAGCTAAAGAAGAATTACGATTTGCGTTTAATTCTTCTAAGTCTGTTTCAAGTCCTGCCATAAACATTAAAAGAATAACACCGACATTACTTAATTGTGTTAAAAGCTCTGAATTTTCAATCCAACCTAATACAGCTGGACCGATAACGATACCGACAATTAATTTACCTAGTACAGAAGGTTGACCTAATCTAACACTAAGATCACCAGCAAGCTTTGTACTTAATAAAATAAGTGCAATTTGAAAGAAAAATTCGAATTCCATCGGATCCTCTCCTCATCATTTTTATTTTTATCATACGATTTCTCGGAATTTGCCTAATGAAAATATGTAAAACCCATTAAACAAAGGGTCTAATTACAAGTTCTTTTGAACTCGTAATTTGAACCTGTAATTAATATATAATAGATTTTACAAAAAATCAATGAAAAAATGGGAGCTTTTTGAGGAAGAAGCTGTGCTATTGGGGATATAGGTATAAGAGTAGCGTGTGAATTTTATATTTATGAAATAGTATGAAGTTCTTTTCCATTACAAATAATAAAGCCTAAATACGATTTCACGAATTATAACTGTGAAAGGGAGGACTTATAATTTGAAGTCATTAAAAAACAACTTGTCTATTGTTGCTTTAGGTGGAGTAAATGAAATAGGGAAAAATATGTATGCTATTCAATATGAAAATGATATTGTCGTTATTGATTGTGGATCTAAATTTCCAGATGAAAGTTTATTAGGAATTGATTTAATAATTCCAGACATCACATACTTGCAAGAGAATAAAGAAAAAATTCGCGGGTTAGTAGTGACACATGGGCATGAGGACCATATTGGCGGAATACCATATTTTTTAAAACAACTAAACGTACCAATCTATGCGACAAAGTTAACACTGGGTTTAATTGAAATTAAATTAAAGGAACATAATCTTCAAGATGATACAGCATTAATCGTTATTCATTCAGAATCAGAAATTGATTTTGCTTCTATTAAGACGACTTTTTTTAAAACGAATCATAGTATTCCAGATTGTCTCGGTATTGCTTTCCATACACCAGAAGGTACTGTAGTACATACAGGTGATTTTAAATTTGATTTAACACCAGTAAATAATCAACATCCTGATATTCATAAAATGGCTAAAATAGGTAGTGAAGGTGTGCTAGCTTTACTATCTGAAAGTACAAATGCAGAACGACCAGGCTTTACTCCATCAGAGAGATCGGTAGGGGAACGGATAGAGGAAATATTTATGAAAGCAAATCGAAAAGTAATTATTTCTACATTTGCTTCTAATGTGAATCGTGTTCAGCAAATAGTTGAAGCTTGTATAAGAACAAATCGAAAACTGGCTTTGCTCGGTAGAAGTATGGTAAATGTAGTAGAAGTTGCTCTAGAGAAAGGGTATTTACATATTCCAGACGGTATGTTAATTGAAGCGAGTGAGGTAAATCGTTTAGATCCAATGCAGGTCGCAATACTTTGTACAGGAAGCCAAGGAGAACCAATGGCAGCTTTAGCGCGTTTAGCAAGTGGAAACTATAGACAAGTTGATGTATTACCAGAAGATACGGTTATTATAGCCGCGACTCCTATTCCAGGAAATGAACGTAACGTTTCGAGAATTATTGATAATCTATTTGCTTTAGGAGCCAAAGTGATTTATGGATCCGGTAGTTCTACTGGAGTCCATGTATCTGGTCATGCGTATCAAGAAGAACTGAAATTAATGCTCACATTAATGAAGCCGAAATATTTTATTCCCATTCATGGAGAGTTCAGAATGCTACATCACCATAGTTTATTAGCAGAATCAATTGGTGTTGAAAAAGAAAATATATTTATCGTTCGTAATGGGGATGTTGTAGATATAAGTAACGAAGTGGCAATTCAATCTAGAAAAATACAGGCAGGAAATATATATGTAGATGGATTAGGAATTGGTGATGTTGGAAATGCCTTATTACGTGATCGTAAACAACTTTCAGAAGATGGAATGCTCGTAATAGTTATTACTTTTAATAAAGTGGATGGAGAAATAATTTCAGGTCCTGATATTATTTCTCGTGGATTTGTATATGTTCGTGATTCAGAAGAATTTTTGAAGGAATTAAATAAATTAGCTGTTAGTACGATTAATAATTTAAAGAAAGAGAAAGTGAATAGCTGGGGTATTTTGAAAAGAGAAGTAAGAGAAGCTTTAGGGAAGTATATATATACGAATACGAAAAGAAAGCCGATGATTCTTCCTATAATAATAGAGGTTTAATAATGAATAAAAAGAATTCTCGTATGGGAATTCTTTTTTGTTTTGAAGACAAAATGAACATATAATGAAATAAATAGAAATTGGAAGGGAATAAAAGATGTTATTAAATAAACGCTTTACAATTGGAGAAATGGCAAAAATGCATAATATAGCGGAATCTACTTTACGTTATTATGATGAAAAAGGAATTTTTCATCCGTCCATTGTGGACCCGCAAACGAATTATCGCTATTACACAATCGATCAGTTCTCACTATTAGATACGATTAAATTTTTACGTCAATTAAATATTCCATTAAAGGAAATTAAGAAATATATTGATGAAAGAAACCCAGCATACGCACTCAATTTACTGGAAAAACAACAAGAAATGATGTTAAAAAAACAAAGAGAGATTGAGTATGCTTTGGCGAAAATGGAGCATAGAATTCATTTAATTAAGGAAGCAACAAAAGCGAAAGCTGAACAAATGGTAATTAAAGAGATACCACAGCGGAAAATTACAGCAATCGCAGTTGCCCCAAATACGACGGATGATATGTTTGAGTACTATATTCATTCGTTGCAAAAAAATATGAGGCAAATGGATGATAGCTTATTTTCTGGAGATATCGGTGTAACCGTTGCAAAAAAAGGATTAATGCAAAAGGAGTTTCAAGCGTATAGTAGCGTGTTTATTCTTTTGGATTATATGCCGTATGAAGTGCATAATTCAGATGAGATTAAGGAAGGTTTATATGCTTGTTCTTATCATCATGGACCTTATGAAGAAACAGATGCAACGTACAAGGAATTACTTGCATACATTGATCAAGAAGGATACGAAGTAAGTGGAGATGCGATTGAGATTGCATTAATTGATTGGTCTGTAACAGAAAATCCAGATGAGCAAGTAACGGAAATTCAAATTCCTATAATGAAAAAACAAAGCAATAAGTTGTAGAACTCCTATAATTACAAATTGGCATTTAACACGATAATTAAGTTACCTATTTTTTAATTCTCTCTTGACCTTCAAGTTACTTGAAGGTTTAAACTGTGAACAGAGCGTTGAAAAAAGGAGCATAATAGTATGGAAGTAACAGAAAAATTAAGAGAAAAACCAATTAAAAGTTTATTTATTTCTTATTTAATACCAGCTGTTCTCGGGATGGTATTAATGTCAGTTAATATTGTAATTGACGCGGTTATGATTAGTAGGGGAGTTGGAGCAAACGGTTTAGCAGGAGTAAACGTCGCTATTCCAGCGTTTTCAATTTTCTTCTCTATTTCATTATGGATTGGAATGGGCGGGGCAACGTTATATTCTATTGCACTAGGTGAAAATAAAATAGAAAGAGCAAGGTCTATTTTTACTCAATCTATGACGGTAGCAGTAATTATCGTAGGTATTTTAGCAGCGATTTGTTTATGGAGAATAGAAGATTTAGCATACTTATTCGGTGCGAATGAAGTGATTTTACCGTATGCGTTAGACTATTTACACGTGTTATTAACATTTGGGATGATATACGTTTTAGAAAATATTTTAAGTACATTTATACGAAATGATGGAAATCCTAATTTAGCAATGGCAGGTCTTGTTGTAACGGCTGTATTAAACATAATGTTTGACTATATCTTTATTTTTATTTTTGGATGGGGCGTAACAGGTGCTGCTTCAGCAACTATTCTTTCGGCAGCGATTGGTTTCCTTGTATTATTAACTCATTTCTTTAGAAAAAGTAGTATTTTAAAGTGGACGAAATTCCATTTTGAATGGGATACGATTAAACAAATTATGATAATAGGTTTTCCGAGCTTTATAACAGAAAGTACGGTGGCAATCGTGACGATTGGTTTTAATATAGCATTCGTCCAATATGCAGGAGAAGTAGGAGTAGCTTCCTATGCGATGGTCAATAGCATTCATGCGATGACATTACTATTATTCTTCGGTGTAGGTGCTGCATTGCAACCAATTGCTAGTTTCCATTACGGTGCAAATTTATCAGAAAGATTGCGTGAAGGATTACAGTTTGCTGTGAAAATTGCAGTTGTACTTGGGGGCGTTGCGATAATTGTCGGATTATTCTTCGGGAAATATATTATTGGTCTATTTGATGTCCAATCTCCAGAATTATTGGAGTTAACATTAACAGGTATTAGTTTGTTCTTTATCCAATACGTATTTTTAGGCTATAACATTGTGTATGGAGAGTACTTCCAATCAGTGCGACAAACGAAAAAATCCGCGCTTATTATAATGAGCCGAGGGTTACTATTTGTTATTCCATTGTTATGGATTATGCCAAAGTTATTTGGAATAAACGGAATTTGGCTCGTTATGCCAGTAGCGGAAGTAATAACAGCGATTATCCTATTTACGATGAATCGTATGAAACATCCTGTTCCATTAAACATGGCGGGAGAGAAGGAAGTAATATAATGAAGAAAATCCCCTTAAGCAATTAAGGGGATTTTCTATTCTTTTAAACTAATTGCAAAAGATCCATCTATTTCTTGAACAGAAGCAAAGGCAACGTTTTTAATATTTGTAATTCCTTTTTCTTTTAACTCTTTATATAACCACTGTTTGTCCTTATGAATTAACTTTAAGTTATCGTATTGAATTTGTGAATCAACGATAAGGGCAATTGGTAATCCAGCATATTTAACATCTATGTTCAAATCTTTTGGAGTTAATGGTACAAGTTCACGCTTTGGCAAAATACTAATGGCTCCATTTGCTTCTAAAATAGCATATTCAATTTCGTGAACACTCGGGTATCCTGCAACGCGAAGGTTAGAAAGTAGTTCAGCAATGGGATATCTACTTTTTTGTAGGTTCTCAAAAATAATGTCACCATGTTTAATTAAAATGATAGGGTGTCCAAGAATAAAACGATTTAGTTTGTTGAATAGGCTTAATTTTGTAAGGATTAAATGCAAACATGTAATAACGACCATACCAAGAAAAGCTTGCAAAGCACCAGAGACTGGTATGGCTTGAAAAGCTAAATAAGATAAAAAGATAATAGCACCAAAATCATGAGGAGTTAGTTGTGCTAAAGCAGATTTACCGAGCATCTTAAGTGATAATAAAAATAAGATAAAAAAGAATGATACGTTACATAAAAAGAGAAGCAATAGGGACACTCCTTCGTGCAAAGTTGTACTTACTGTTCCCGAAAGGAATATAAATATTACTTTCTAGAGGATAAATTAGGGTGAATTGGAATTTGTCTGTATACAAACAAATAAATGGATATTATGATGAAAGAAGCAAAAAACATAGGAGTATACAGATATGAAAAAGAAGAAAATAATTAAATATATTATAGCAATCATAATGGTTTGCGCTGTTTATGCGGGATTTTTACAATATAACATTTATAAGCATGGGCATATGAATGCCACCTACGATGCGGATTATATAATTGTGTTAGGCTCGAAAGTAAACGGGACGAAACCATCTTACTCATTGCAATATCGTATTGATAAAGCAGCTGAGTATTTAAAATCACATGAGAAAACAATCGCTATTGTGTCTGGAGGGAAAGGAAAAGGAGAAGATATTTCAGAAGCATTAGCAATGAAAAATGGATTAATGAAACTAAAAATTGCAGAAGACCGCATTATAATGGAAGATAAGTCAACGAGTACAGATGAGAATATTAAATACTCAAAACCTTTAATTCCGGACAATATGAAAAAAGGAATGATCGTAACAAACGATTTCCATATGTTTAGAGCGAAAAAAATAGCAGCAAAACAAGGTTTACAATTAGAAGGGCTATCAGCCGAAACGCCGAGGCGAATTGTCATTTCATCGAATATACGAGAGTATTTAGCCATTACGCAATATTGGTTTATGAATCGAATATAGAGAAAAGTAATCCCGTCTGGAAGTCCAGGCGGGATTATTTTTGAGGGAAATCTTACAAATATGTCATGTTCATGAAAGGTAAAGCGATAGTTTCTGGAATAGATTCCTGACATAATGAAGATAACAAAAACTATTTAGAGGTGAATCGGATGAAAGGAAATAATATATTATCTTCACTATGTTACTTTAGTATCTTTTTTGCACCATTTTTACTACCAATTATCGTGTACTTCGTTGCAGAGGATGAAGTGAAATACCACGCGAAAAAAGCATTTTGGTCACATATTTTCCCGTACGCAATTTTATTCGGAGGATTAGCGATATCAGGAATATACGGTTTAGGATTCAATCAATCTGACGGTGCTGGAATTGGAATGATGATCACATATGCAGTGTTCATTCTTGTAGGAATTTACTACTTCATTTGGAATATCGTAAAAGGTATTAAAGTTTTGAAAACGGCGTAATAAGATAAGAAATAATATGATGTGAATCTGTCGTTATTTGTCGGTAAGTCGATATCCCTTGTCGAATCGTTGATATATTCGAAAAATCGTTGATATAGTGTAAGGAACCGTTGATATAATTTCATTTACCGTATTGATAAACGTTTTAAAAAAGAGCATTTTAAAAAGAATTGCTCTTTTTGTGCTTATAAGTTGTGAATATTGAAAAAGATGTGTTAATTTTTCATTATGAAGAGAAAAAAGGAGTGATTTTCATGAATGAGATCATACATAAGATGGAGCAACACGTTTCAGTTCGTAAATATAAAGAAGAATCAATTCCGAAAGATGTAGTAGAAAGAATGGTGCAAGCTGCGCAGCATGCGGCTTCCTCACATTTTGTACAAGCCTATTCTGTTATATATGTAACAGATCAAAACCTAAAGGCTAAATTAGCAGAGCTATCTGGAAATCGTCACGTGAAAGACTGCGCAGCATTCTTTGTTTGTTGTGCAGATTTAAAACGACTTGAAATGGCATGTGAAAAACATAGCACAGAGATAAAGCATGAAGGAGTAGAAGACTTTATCGTGGCAACGGTAGATACTTCACTCTTTGCGCAAAACTTAGCGTTAGCAGCAGAATCGTTAGGGTACGGCATTTGTTATATTGGTGGTATTCGTAATAATCCGAGAGAAGTGAGTGAATTGCTTCATTTACCAGATAAAGTATATCCTGTATTCGGAATGACAGTCGGTGTGCCAGATGAAGATCATGGAGTGAAACCACGTTTACCAGTAGCAGCAATCCTTCATGAAAATGGATATGATGAAAAGAAATATGATGAATTATTAAATGAATACGATGAAACGATGAGTGCGTATTATAAAGAAAGATCATCAAACAAGAAAAGCGTAGCATGGACGGAATCAATGAGCTCATTTATGTCCAAAGAAAAAAGAATGCATATGAAAGAGTTTTTAAGTGAAAAAGGACTTAATAAGAAATGAGTAAAAAGGCAGACCTGAATGCAGGTTTGCCTTTTTTGGAGGAGATAATATGAAGAAAGCTTTAATCTTTTTATCTTGAAAAACTTACTTATAACAAATGCAAACTTTCAATAAGAAGATACATACCCGTGCAACTCAAAAGGATATACGTAAATATTTTGAAAACCCGTTGATTAAGCCATTTAAAAATAATTTGACCTATATACAAACCTAGAAATACGATTGGAATAGCGTAAAAACTTGATTCCCAAATTGTTTTGTTTGTGCCAGTAAAGAGTATTTGAGTTAGTAGGCTAATGAAATATATAAATAGATAAAAAGCTAAAGTAGTTGCTCTCAATTTCTCTTTTTTCGTATCGGTTCCTGTAAAGTACAGTAACAGGGGTGGTCCTGGCATACCGATACTTGTCGTTAAAAGACCGGATAATCCGCCCACTAAGAAATCTCTAGATTTTGTTGATTTAATCTTAAGGTTGCATATTAGCATCAACGTTAATAGTAAGAGCAGGATGCTAATTGCTAATTTAAACGTGTTGATGTTAATGGTAATGAAAATGAAAATACCAAAAGGTACACCAACTATACTTCCGAAAATTAACCTTTTCAGTAGAATAAAATCAATATCCATTCTTATTTTCCAAATGAGTGATATAGAAATAATTAACGATAAAATGATATTTATTTCTATAGCTTCTTGTGGTAGAAATACCATGAGTAAGAAAGGGGTTGCCATAATAGAAAAGCCAAAACCTGTACTTGTTTGTAAAATAGAAGCTACTAATATAATACATATGAAAATGAATATAGTATTCAAAAAAGCCCTCCTACATAATTAAATCTAATACATATTTTAACATGAAGTGAAACTTTAATCAGTGGGGGATTCATCCCCGCTGATTATTAATCCACATCAATCGGACCTTTACTGCCTGCCCTTAATACGAGAAAAAAGCGGCAAAATAGCCGCTTTTTATGTTGCAGTTAATATTCTAATGACGATTCTGTAGCTTTAAAATACTTTTCACGTGAAGGAGTCATTACTCGGAGTGCTAATAAACAGGAAAGGAAAAGAATGAGTAACGAGCTACTTATTACAGTAATTTGAACAGAAAGAAATTGTGCGGATGCCCCAATTGCTAAAACGAAAAAGATTTGGATGAAATTTTTTATGGAATCAAACACGCTATCGATACGTCCTATCATATGTACAGGGATGTTATTTTGATAAAATGTGATAAAGCCAGTACCAGCAAATGATGAAGAAATGCCAAGTAAAATGAAACCGCCTGCTGCAACTATAAATGAATTTGAAAAGGCAAAAATTACATAACCTATTGCTGTGAAAATCATACCGAGTCCGATACAATGTTGAATTGGTAATCGTTTAGCAAAGAGAGAAACAAGAAATGAACCGAAAACATAAGCAGCACCAGTTATACTAACAAGCATGCTATATTCCATGTCGGATAAAGACAGTACTTGATTTGTGAATACAACTTCTTGTGAATCGAGCGCCATAGAAACAAGCATAGTCGCTTGAAATAAAACGAATATGAGAATGATGTAAGTTTCAGTTCGAGCGAATGAAAAAACTTGTTTCCAATCACTTCGTAATGTTTGTACGAAAGTATTTGCAACTTCTTCGTTTTGTTTTGTTTGTAATGTAATGTTCGGCAAGAAGTAAATGAGAATGGTAGAAAGTAGAAAGGAAAGTGAGTTACAGTAAATAACAAAGGATGCTGAGTACGTGGTGAGAAGTATTCCAGCAAGGGCTGGACCGATAATAAAAGCCCCGCTTGTACAAAAGTTATTCCAAGCGTTGAATTGAGCGCGTTCTTCAGCTCGTATGAGCATTGTTTTATAAGAAAATGAAGCTGGATCGAAAAATGATGTAGCAATACGAGTCAAAAAGATAAAAATATAAATGGCCCAAATAGAATCAAATAGTGGAATACAGCCAATGAGAGATGCTCGAATTATATCTGTGGTGAGCATAATGGCCCGTTTGTTTAATCGATCTACTATGCTACCAGACCATATTTTTGTAACAACGGTGGCAATTGGACCTACAATCCATAATCCTGCTACAGCAGCAGGGGAGTTTGTGCTATTTAACACCATTAAGTTTAGAGCGATAAGATACATAAAATCACCTAAACGAGAAATTCCTGTTCCCGACAATAATAATAATTTATTTTTCATGAACAAATGGCCCTTTCTTTCATTGTTTTTTAATCTTGCAGGAAATAGCGTATTCTTCTTCAGAGTTTGATTGACGAGCGGTTTTGTTTTCCCAGCGCAATAAAACTTGTGTAATCTCCCAAGTAAGCTGTTGTAATTCCTCCGGAGTTAAAAATAGATGAGATACAATATGACTACCTGTATTCGTTCCTTCTGTGCCGCTCTCTTCAATATAGAAGTGAGCTGCTTTTGCTTTATAATATTTTTCAATAATCCCTCGTTTTTCCTTCGTTTCTACTAATTCAAGCAACCCTCCATCGTATAAAATTTGAACGTGATAATGTACGCTTCCAGCAGTTTTGTTTAGTTTAGTAGCTACTTGTTTTGCAGTGAGTGCTTCGTCTTTTAAAAGGTGAAGGATTTGAATACGAGTTGCATTAGAAATGAGCTTCTGCTGCTCAGCTGAAATAGTAAGTCTATCGTCAAACATTATGGCATCCCCTTTCTTATAATCTAAATTTATTGTACATTCTAAAAAATTAGAACGTAAGGGAAATAAATCGTCTTTTTCCTTTATATTTCGACATAAATAAAAATAGCATGTACATAAACATGCTATTAATTGGAGGTAGATTCCTCATTAAATTCCCCGCGATAAAATAAAAACAGCCATATAAAACTAACTAAAATACAACATATAGCTAGAAAACTACCAATAATTTGAGGAGAAAGAATTTCTAATAGCCACCCTGTAATGAACATAGATAACTGTATAAGCGAACCATAAATTGAGTAATGAAATGAAAAAACTTTACCAATCATATTTTCGTGCGTGTAAGTTTGAAGTAATGTCGTATCAAGTGGAACGATGATGCCTCCTGCTATGCGCATACAGAGCAATGTAATGATACCGATAATAAGTTGATCAGATAAAATGAATCCGAGAAAGAAAATTCCTTGTAGGAAATAGGCCCAACCAAATGCTTTTTTCATTTTCTCTTTATTATGAGAGATATAAAGATTAACGAGGAGGCTGCCGATGATAAGCCCAGCCCCTTGAACCGAATATAAAACTCCAATGTTAGTGTAGAAAATTTTTTCAGCATAGATTGTTAGAAGCAGCTGATAAGAACCTCCAATAATGCCCCATGAAATGCCGACAAGAATTAATATTAAAATGATTTTTGTTTGCAATATGTATGTATAACCATCTTTTATATCAGTAAAAAATGTTTTTTTCCTGTTATAAGTATCATGAGTAGAGATACTCATATTATAAATAAAATAGGCTGAAATAAAGTACGACAGGCTGTTCATTAAAAAAGCGAACTCAATATGGAAAGATTGTGCAACTATTCCGCCTAAAGAAGCCCCCATAATAGACATAAAACCATTCATTGTACTAGAAAGAGAGTTCGCAGTTACGAAATGATTTTGGTATATGATATTCTTTAAAGTTGCTTGTTTAGCCGGCTCAAATAAACAAGAAAGTACAGATAAACATATATTAGCAATGAAAATAATCTCAATTTTATATGGTGCAAATAAGTAAGTGAGGACGAGCATGCCTCGTAAAATATCGGTAAAAATCATAATATTCTTTTTAGAAAAACGATCTACAATACCGCCAATAAAAGGGCTAAGAAGAAGCTGGGGTAAACCTTTACTTATAAAAGTAAGTGCGATCATAAACGGAGATTCCGTTATGCTATAGACGAATGTTAATAAAGCTACCGTGTGAAACCAATCCCCAAGTACACTTAATGTTTGACCGTAAAATAGTTTTTTGAAGTTATTATTTGTTTTAAGTAGTGCGGAATAAGAAACTGACATAAAAGGATTAATCTTTATGTAATGATGATGCTTGAACTTGTTTTTTCCATTCGCTTAAATACACTTTTTCTTCTGTAGAAAGTCCAACAGGTAATTGTGCAATCAATTCTAAACTATTTCCATCAGGATCGTTAAAGTATACAGCGGCATGTGCTAATTCTGGAAAAACAATTGGTTCAATTGGTTCCATTCCAAAGTCTTTTCGTGCTGAAATTCCTTTTTGATTTAACCAGTGTATCGCATTTTCTAAATCATGTAAGCTTACTTGAAAGGCTATGTGTCGTAAAGAGGGGTGATAATTCACTTTGTATTCTGTGCCTTCCCAAAGACCGAGCCAACTTTCATTTTCTTTAATCCAAAAGAAAGCAATATCATCTCCTCTTTTATATAATTTCAGTCCAAGTGATTCATAAAAAGATATTGATTTCTCTAAGTTACGGACGGGTAAATGCGCTTCGTAAAGACCTTTAATCATGGTAATCCTCCTTAATAAAAATGTTTCTTATTCCATAGTAAACGATATTTTGTTAGTTGAAATCACAAATAAGAAGGATATAAATTCATACGAAAGTATGAAAAAACAGCTCAAATATGAGCTGTTTTCGTATAGTTTTTCGTTCATTTGTTAAGGATAGGATATATTAGTATCCGTATCCGCCGCCACCCCAACAGCTACATCCGATGATGATTAGAAGGATGAATAGTACGATTAGCAAAGCAAATCCACCGCCGAAACCAGCGCAACTTCCACCATAGCTCATATGTTTTCCTCCTTTTAAATAAGTTAATCTATATAATTCATGGACTACTGTATACAGTATGTTTTTTGTGTGGAAAAGGAGCCAGTCTCTTTTGTAATTAGACAAACGCCTGTGTGGTCATTTTAAGTGTATATTGAGCTAGGGATGTATGAATGAATCGTTATATATTTTGCAATTTGTTCATAAAAAAATATAAAAATTGTAAAAAAAACCATTTTTATATTTTTTTATGAGAGGATTTGTACTATAATTTTACAAGTAATATTATGGGAAAAGGGAGTTTTAGTAAAGAGATGGAGATGGGAAAATTACATAATAAAATAGAAAACAAAAAGAAAGAGCTAATTCAACTTGTTGCTAGACACGGGTTGGATCATGATAAAGTTTTGTTATTTAGCCGAGATTTAGATATACTAATTAATAAGTTTATGAATGTAAAAGATAAAGTACATAAATAAATAATTTGTAGTTTTTTATATTAAGATATTTCATAAAAGAAGGAGAGAACAGTATTTGGAACATTTACAAGAAGAGCTGTATAAACAAATAAAAGAAGAAAAAGGTATTGTTACAATCTTTTTAAAGAGTGGCGTTAGAATAGTAGGAGAAATTGTTGCGATAGACAAATTTACTGTTTTAATGTTAGTTGATGGAAAACAACAACTTATTTACAAGCAGGCTGTATCAACAATAATGAAATAAGACACTCATATTGAGTGTCTTATTTCATTATCTTTTGCAAGCTGCAACGTCAATGCCGGCAGCTAGTAATTTCTTTTCTCCATCTTGCTCGATGAGTTTTTGTAATTTAGATAGGAAAGAATCAAAGTTTGTATGCTTTGCTACTTGGAATGTCATTTTATGCTCGATTGGTAGCCACGTATCAATATCAGCTTCGTTATGCTGAATTTTCACCTCAAGTTTATCAAGTGCGTTAGCAACTTTTGCTTCGTACGTTTCTTTCGCTTCAAACTCCATCCATAAATCATATAATTCCTCACCGAGAGAACCTTGTAATGTGCGTTTAATATTTAAAATTGCTTCTTGCTCATTTATTTGTTTTTGTAATTGTAATTCATGACTATTCATTGTATCAAAAGCAGGAATATCACCAGCTTCTGCCTCGACTAGGTCGTGAATAATAACCATTTTAAGTAATTTTTCAACATTGACTTTTTGATCCAAATAAGGCTCAACTAAAATGGCCATTAGAGACATGCGCCACGTATGTTCAGCAACGCTTTCTTGACGTCCGTTAGAAAGCCAGCTATGCCGCATTTCATATTTTAGTTTTTCTGCTAGTGCAATGACCTGTAAAATGTTATGTTCCATCGTGATCCTCCTCATATTTCTATACTGTAATTCTAATATGGAAATAAAATGTGTCAATTCTATGAGTATATTGCGATAAATAGATGATAAGCGTATAATACATATTATATGTGAAAACGCATTATTAAAATAAAAAAATGTTTTATAAAAATGAAAAGGGAAGGGCAGGAATATGGGAGACGAAAATCAAGGATTAGCTAGACCACAAAGAAGAAAAAGGAAGTTTGACATTTCTAGCCCAGTTGGCATTATAGTAGGTTTTGCTATAGTGATAGCGGCAATTATGATTGGTGGCGGTGGAATAAAAGCTTTTAAAAACTTTTTAGATGTTTCATCTATTTTAATTGTCATAGGGGGAACAACAGCGACAATTGTTGTGGCATATCGATTTGGAGAAATAAAAAAATATACGAAAAGTATTTTTACTGTTTTACATAGAAGAGAAGCAGATTTAGAACAGTTAACGGATTTGTTCGTTGATTTTTCGAAAAAGTCTAAAAAACATGGCCTGCTTTCTTTAGAAGTTGATGGAGAGCAAGTAGACAATCCTTTTATTCAAAAAGGAATTCGATTAATGTTAAGTGGTTACGATGAAGATGAATTAAAAGAAGTATTAATGAAAGATATTGAAACAGAAGTATATGAGTTAAGAAAAGGAGCAGCGTTATTAGATAAAATTGGCGATTTCGCTCCAGCTTGGGGCATGATAGGGACTTTAATCGGTCTTATCATTATGCTTCAAAACTTGCAAGATACATCGCAAATTGGTACAGGGATGGCAGTTGCGATGTTAACGACATTGTATGGATCAGTACTTGCAAATATGATTGCAATCCCTCTTGCTGAAAAAGTGTATCGTGGTATTGAGGATTTATATACAGAGAAGAAGTTTGTTATTGAAGCAATTTCAGAATTGTATCGTGGACAAATTCCTTCTAAATTAAAGTTAAAACTGGATACATACGTATACGAAACAAAGATAAAAAAAGTAAAACGAGCAGCCTAATATTTCAAGGAGTGGTAAGGTGATGATAAAACGACCGCAAAGGGGATCGCCTCGTTGGATGACAACTTTTACAGATTTAACGATGTTATTATTAACTTTCTTTGTATTACTAGTTGCTACATCAAAGCAGGATGCAGTAAAATTGTCGAAGATGCTTGAAAAGTTTAGTGATGTGGAGCAAGTAGATGCAAAAGTAATGGAAAATACAATACCAGATATTTCACATGAAAAAAATGATGAAAAAATGGTCTCTAAAAAGAGAATGGACGAATTATATAAAAAGTTAAAAGCATATGTAGATAATAACGGTATTAGTCAAGTGAATGTATATCGAGAGGATACGGGAGTAAGCGTCGTTATAGTAGATAATTTAATATTTGATACGGGTGACGCGAACGTTAAACCAGAAGCGAAAGAGATAATAAGTCAATTAGTTGGGTTTTTCCAATCCGTACCAAATCCGATTGTTGTGGAAGGGCATACAGATAGTAGACCTATTCATAATGACAAATTCCCTTCTAACTGGGAGTTGTCTTCAGCAAGAGCAGCAAATATGATTCACCACTTAATCGAAGTGTATAATGTGGATGATAAAAGGCTAGCTGCGGTAGGATATGCAGACACAAAGCCAGTTGTACCAAATGATTCACCGCAAAATTGGGAGAAAAACCGTCGCGTTGTCATTTACATAAAAGAATAGTATATTATCATTTTAATAATAAAATAATAAAAATACGAAAATTCTTTTTAAAAAATATTAAATTTTATCATTTTATTTTGTATAATGAGTGAGAATGATAAGATGAAATATTAAGATATACTTATACATAGAAGGAGAGAATTAAAAAGAATGGCACATAAAATTTTAGTTGTAGATGATGCGATGTTTATGCGAACGATGATTAAAAACTTATTAAAAAGTAATTCTGAATTTGAAATTATTGGTGAAGCAGAGAATGGAGTAGAAGCAATTCAGAAGTTTAAAGAACTTCAACCAGATATTGTAACATTAGATATTACTATGCCAGAAATGGACGGACTTGAAGCATTAAAAGAAATTATTAAAATTGATTCAAGTGCAAAAGTTGTTATTTGTTCTGCAATGGGACAACAAGGTATGGTATTAGATGCAATTAAGGGTGGAGCAAAAGACTTTATTGTAAAGCCATTCCAAGCGGATCGAGTAATTGAAGCTTTAACAAAAGTAGCAAACAGCTAATATAGAAGGGGTGCCACAAGGAATCTAAACATTGATAGCGGATATGCGTGTGGCCCCCTTTTTTCTTGTTTTAAAACACTAAATTGTTATACATAAATGAAATGTTTGTTAGACAGGTAGGGGATTAAAATGCAAACAGATCTATTAAATATATTTTTTGAGGAATCGGAAGAACATTTACAATCACTAAATGAAAATGTGCTAACTTTAGAACAAAATCCTGCCGATATGGATGTTGTGGGAGAAATATTCCGCTCAGCCCATACATTCAAAGGTATGTCAGCGAGTATGGAATTTACGGAAATGGCGGATTTAACGCATAAAATGGAAAACGTTTTAGATGAAATTCGTCATGGGAATATAGTTGTACATGCGGAGATTATTGATGTGATTTTTGAGTGCATTGATAATCTAGAGAAGATGGTTGCAGATGTGCAACAAGGCGGAATGGGCAATATTGATGTAGTTACAACTAAGCAGAAATTAGAAGCATTATTGAATGGCAATGTAGAAAATCCTGCTGGATATATTGAGCAAGAACCTATAAATAATGATGATGCAGTTTCACATGAAGTGCATATAACTGTTGAGCAACAAGCTATTTTAAAAGCAGTACGTGCGATTATGTGTATTGAAGTATTGCAAAATGTGGGTAATGTACAAAAAACAGTTCCAAGTATTGAAGAAATTGAGGCAGATGCTTTCGGTTTTGAGTTCACAGTATTTATGGATACTGATCAAAGTGAAGAAGAATTAAAACAAGTAGTGCTTCATGTTTCTGAAATTGAGAAAGTAGAAGTGAAGCAAGGGCATACATCAAAAGAAGTAGTTTCGGAAGAGTTGGCTACACAAGAAGTGGTACAAGAAGTTAAACAAGTGGCTACGCAGGTGGAATCAACTAAAGAAATATCGAAGCAACCTGCTAGTGCTACACCAGCTAAAAGCAATGCGAAGACGAAAAACGCTAAAGTGGAGAATCGTTCAATTCGTGTCCAATTAGAGAAAATCGAAAGATTAATGAATATGTTTGAAGAAAGTGTAATCGAACGTGGGCGCATTGATGAATTGGCACAAAGGATTCAAAATAAGGAGTTAATTGAGCATTTAAATCGATTAGGCGATATTTCAAAAGATATTCAAAATGTACTACTAAACATGCGTATGGTACCAATTGAAACAGTCTTCAATCGTTTCCCACGTATGGTACGTATGTTAGCGAAAGATTTAGGGAAAAAAATCGATTTACAAATTACAGGTGAAGATACTGAAGTTGATAAAATTGTTATTGATGAAATCGGTGATCCACTCGTTCATTTAATCCGTAATGCAATTGATCACGGTGTTGAGACTGTTGAACAACGTCGTGATGCAGGTAAAAATGAGACAGGTACGATTAAATTAGAAGCGTTCCATAGTGGAAATCATGTCGTAATTCAAATTACGGATGACGGAAACGGTATTCATAAAGGAAAAGTATTAGAAAAAGCGATTAAAAATGGTGTTGTAACAGAATCTGAGGCAAATAAATTAACGGACCGTGAAGTATTTGATTTAATCTTCCAACCAGGATTTAGTACAGCTGAAGTTGTATCAGACCTTTCTGGGCGTGGCGTTGGATTAGATGTTGTGAAACATACGATTCATAGTTTAGGTGGACATTTAATTATTGATTCTGAAGAAGGAAAAGGTAGTACATTTAGAATTGAACTTCCATTAACGTTGTCCATTATTCAATCTATGCTTGTTCAAACGAATGATAAACGTTATGCTTTCCCTCTTGGTAATATTGTTGAAGCAATTCGGATTAAGAGAGAAGACATCCAATCCTTACAAGGAAAAGATGTGTTAAATTACCGTAATCAAATTATTGAAGTGAAGCATTTAAGTACTGTATTTGGTGAGAAAACAGTAGATGAGGCGTTTGCGTCATATGATAGTCAAATGGTTCCTGTGTTAATTGTTCGTAATACACATCGCAGCTATGGACTTATTGTAAACACAATTATCGGTCAAAGAGAAATAGTCCTAAAGTCATTAGGTGACTTCTTTGCAGAGAGTTCTAATTATTTCTCTGGTGCGACAATTCTCGGTGATGGACGAGTGGTCCTCATTTTAAACCCAGAAGGTTTATAATAGGAATGAAGGAAAGCTCCCCACTTGTATACAATTGGGGAGCTTTTTGGTTAATCGTTACTAATTTGAAAATGGGAATAAATACATATTAACGTTTTATATAATAAGTTTGTTAAAATAAAATGAGAGTTTATATCATTTGATAGAAAAACAGAAATGAGGAGGCAGAGAAAATGCCTGAGCAACACACAAAAGGGGATACGAGCACAATTGTGCTAGAAAAAGAAAATGAGCATTTAACGCCTCAAGAATGCGATATTCTTGGCGAAATTGCAAATATATCATTTGGTTCAGCTTCGACTGTATTATCAACAATCTTAAATAGGCAAGTAAGCATTACTGCTCCTCGCATAGAATTGGTAGATTTATATGATTCAAGCGACGTCGAAGTTCCACACGTTGTATTAAACATTCATTTTACAAAAGGATTAGATATGGAAAACCTTCTTGTCCTTAAGCAAGATGTTGCATTATCCATTGCTGATTTAATGATGATGGGAACAGGTGAAGTGGAAGATGGAAAAGAACTTGGTGAATTAGAGCTAAGTGCTGTACAAGAAGCGATGAATCAAATGATGGGGTTCGCAGCTACATCTATGTCAGAATTCTTTCAAGATACAGTAGATATGTCTCCGCCGACAATTAAAGTTGTAAAGTTATCAGAAGAAATGGAGAAAATTTCTGAGATTGATGGGAATCAAACGATTGTTAAAGTATCGTTTGATTTAAAGATAGATAATCTTGTAAACTCTAAACTTGTGCAAATTGTTTCAGTTGAACATGCGAAACAAATGGTAAATAAATTAATGCAATTATCTGGTGGAGTAGAAGAAAAAGATGAGCCAGCAGAAGTAGTGGAAACTGAGATTGTAGAAGAACAAGTTGAAAAAGAGCATTTAACTCAAGAAGAGAAAGATGTCCTTGGTGAAATTGCAAATATTTCAATTGGTTCCGCTTCAACAGTATTGTCAACACTATTAAATCAGCCAGTTACAATTAGTACGCCCAATGTAGAATCAATCAATGTTCGTCATTATGACGGAGTACCAGTCCCGTTTGTTATTTTAAATGTTGATTTTGTTGAAGGACTAAAGAATGAGAATGTATTCGTATTTACGAAAGATGTCGCTTTAACAATGGTAGATTTAATGATGATGGGAACAGGGGAAGTTGATCCAGAGAAGGAGCTTAGTGAATTAGAACTGAGCGGTATTAAAGAAATCATGAACCAAATGATGGGGCATGCTGCAACGGCGATGTCAGAAATGTTTCAAGAAAAAATGGACATGACACCGCCAAATGTTAAATTCGTAACGTTAAAAGAAGAAATGGAATATTTGGGAGAGTCAATGAAAGTGGACGAACTCGTTCAAATTACGTTTAACCTTGAAATTGGCGACCTGCTTCAATCGAAAATGTATCAAATTTTACCGATTTCAGAAGCGAAAGAAATGGTAAGAAGACTTCTATATCCAATGGTGGAAGAGGAAGAAGAGATTGTTACGGAAGAAATTGAAGAAGAAAAAATTGTAGAACCTGTTGTGCAACCTATTGAATTTAAAGAAGTAAAACAAATGGAACCAGTATACATGGACACATCCATCTTACAAAATGTAGAAATGAATGTGAAATTTGTATTTGGAAGCACAGTGAAAACAATTCAAGATATTTTAAGTTTACAAGAGAATGAAGCGGTTGTACTAGATGAGGATATTGACGAGCCAATTCGTATTTATGTAAATGATGTATTGGTGGCGTATGGTGAACTTGTAAATGTAGATGGGTTTTTCGGAGTAAAAGTGACGAAATCGCTATAAGTCGTTGAAATAGGAGTTTGAGCTAGTAGATGAAAAACGTAAAGTTTTTTCTAATGAGCTGGTTATTTATAAATGTGTGTCTGTTCTTCCCTCTGCAAAGTCAGGCGGAAGAACAAATTGAGCCAGATCAAAAACTAAATGAAATGAATGTACAAGAAGAAAACAAAGAAGTTCAAGAGCAGCCAGAGCAAGTGGAAGTGAATCAAGGTAAAGAGGAACAACAAGAAGTAGCAAATGAACAAGAGGTCGAAAAAAAGATAGAGACGGATCAAGGGGTTATTACAGTAAATAAGCCGGAATTAAAAGTTGGCGAAGAAGTGCGGGTTATTGTAGAGCCGAAAGAGCAAAATGTTCAAAGTATAAAAGGTATTTTGCGCTTGCCAAAAAACGGCGATCAGTATGAACAAGAAAGAATGCTATCGTTTAAGTATGAAGAGGAAACAAAGCGATGGATTGCTAACTACAAAGTCGAGATTTTTGATTTGCAAGGTAATTGGAACCTGCAGCTCATTCAAAGCTATAAAGAAAATGAGAAAGAAGAACTCACTGAAAATGAAGTGAAAGTCCCGCTCGTTCAGATTAAAAATGAAACGCCAACTATAGATAAAGAATTGCCGAAGTTACATACAGTTACTATTGATGAAGCGAAAGAGAAGTTAATTGAACGGAAACAAGGCGATTCTATACGTGTGCGAGTGAAGGCGGCAGACAAAGAATCGGTTGTGAAAGAGGTCCGCGTGACATTAAAGGGGAAAGAAAATAAAGAGACTACATTTTTATTAGATTACAATAAGCGCGATATGGATTGGCAAAAAGTATTTGAAATAACGGATGCGTTGCCAATTGGCTCATACGAATTACTTGTAGAGATAGTGGATGCGGCCGGAAATAAACTGGTTGAGGAAAGTGAGTATATCGTTTCTGTTTTGGAGCAAAAAACAGAAGATGATAAAAAGATAGAAGAACGAGAGAATGAAGATAAATTAGAGGATAAGAAAGAAACGGATGAGAAAGAAACTGAGAAGCAGGAAGACTCGAAAGTAGAGATCCCGCTTCTGGAAGAAAAACCGCCAGTTGTTCAAATTCCAAAAAAAGAAGAGAAAGTAAATGATCCAATAAAAGAACCATTGATAGAGAAAGAAAAAATTACTTATTTTATAAAAGAGCCTCTAACAGACAACAAGGAAGTAAATAAAGCGAAGGCTCAAAAAGATAAAGATAATAAAAATAACAATCAAGTCGTTTCTAAAAAGAAAGAAAAAAAAGAAGAGCCAGAAGAGAAGAAAGAAGCAAAAAGTGAACAGGGAATAGAAGCTTCTAATGTATTTGCTATCATGTCAGGTTTATTCGTACTATTTTTAGTTTTAAAGAGTAATAAAGAATGGGGCTAAGTATTTCATAGTAGTGGAGGCGCTTAAATGGAAATTAAACGTACGACAATTGAAGATAAGACGCTACAACCATTAAAACAGCCTGCAGCTATTTCGGAACATGAAATTCAGAAAGAACGAAAGCGTAGTAATTTAGTGTTTACTGGACATTCTAAAATTATTACGAAAAATAATGAAATAGGCATTTTGCTTGCAAGTTTAGGTGATGGAAAGGTTATGAAGGAAATGCTTTCTAAAGAGATGGATACAGTATTGCAACTCTTTAAAAAGTTACATACGTTATCTGGAGAAGGAAAGCAAACAGATAAAATATTTGAACAAGTAATGAGAAGCTTGCAAGGACTTGTTAAGCAAGCGCATATAAAAGAACTTCCTTTGTTAGATGGAACTTATGATTTCGCAGAAGTACAACTATCATTTGGTAGAAAGGTACATATTCCGTTATTAGATGTAAGTGCACTTATTTCTAGAGTAGAAAGTGATTCGTCAGAAGGAAATATAAATTTAATGGTAACGGTTATTACTGCTTATATAACGAAATTGTCTAACGAAACCATTTTAATTAGCGTTACAGATCGCACTGCTAAAGAGCGGGATGTAAGCGTATGGAGAGCACTTGCAGAAATGAATATGACACAATTATCACAGGCTTTAAAACATACGATGCAAGAACATAAATGGTCTATGACGTTTCTTTTTCTCTTTGTATGGATTGTTGCTATTATTTTAATTCGAGTTATATAAAAAGGTCGTCACTTTACATTGTGACGACCTCTTTTATATTTTTTCGTAAAAGAATGTATCAAATCGCTGAAGATTATAACGTTCAGGTGTTAAAATTTGTTCAGTACTACCAACAAATAATACGCCGCCTTTTCGTAAAGCGCGACTAAATTTTTCATAAAGTTTTACCCTTGCTTCTTCAGTAAAGTAAATCATTACATTACGACAAATGATTAAGTCATAATTTGTATCAAACGACTGCATTAAAAGATCGTGCTGTTTGAACGTCACGTTTTGTTTAATGTTTTGATGTAATGAATATATTTCATTCTCTTTTGTGAAATGACGCTCTTTCAAATCGATAGGTAATTCTTTTAAAGAACGTTCTGTATATTGACCGCGTTTTGCAGTTTCTAAAATGTGAAAATCAAGGTCTGTTGCCTGGATTTCAAAACGAAATGGAGCTAAATGTTTCGATAAAATTAAAGAGAGTGTATATGGTTCCTCACCAGCAGCGCAAGCGGCACTCCATACTTTTAATTTTCCGTTATTTTGTTCAAGTAATTTTGGTAGTGCTTTCGTTTCTAATGTTTGCCACCGTTCTTTATTTCTAAAAAACTCTGAAACGTTAATTGTAATATAGTCAATAAAACTTAAAAATAAATTTTGATCGGTACGTAAATTGCTTAAAAAACTAGTGTAGTTCTCAAAGCCCTTTCTCGAAATAAAAGCATCGATTCTACGACGCATTCTATCTTGTTTATATGAAGCGATATCCATATTGAATTGTTGTTTGAAACTCGCGATAAAATGATCATAATCTTGTTCAATTATCATATTTATAATAGGCACAATAACGATATTGTGCCTCCCCCTTTACATCATACGGATTTTTTGTTCAAAGTTTTTTTTCATCTGTTTTTCATGTAAACCTGGTAAATCATAAATAACAGCATCTATTCCTGCTTCTTTTGCAACGTCAACGGGAATGACAGATGTATGTTTGTCCCCATTATAAAAACAGAGAACTAAATCGGTATCTTCGATTATTTGTTTTACAAAAAACATATAATCGGAGCGGTAAATGGAGTCGGAAGGATGATCAAAAGCGACATACTCGGCTCCGTGTTTTTTTAAGTAATCAACGACCTCTTGAAATTCATCTGTTAATGCTTGTAACGGCTGTAGCGTGTAAAGGCATAAATTTTGAGCGAGTCTTTCGTTTTCGATGAAAAAACGAAGAATCTCATTTTCAATAGATTTATAACATAATATGTAAATTTTATGTTTGTGAGCATAGTCAGTTAAAAATTTTTTTATTTCTTCCTGATCTAATGCTGTTAATTGATTTGAACCACAAAGAAAAATATTCATAGATTTGTGCCACCTCATGCTAAATTGTAACATATCTTTTATAAAAAATAACTGCAAAATATTAGTGTTCAGAGTATAATTATAAATAACTGGATTTTACGATTAAGTTTAGGAAGAAATAATAAAATAAATAGGTGATATATATGCTGCGTTCGATCTCGCATAATCCAATTTTATCGCATATACCGCCTGCTACTCAAATGCCGAAAGAAGCAAATGTCAGGACAGGACTTGCATTTTCGGATAATTTGCATGCAGATCCGAAAAAAGACAAATTGCTAGAACAAATGGAAGCATTTGTCGATAACATTGGAGAAATTAAAGAGAAAATTGAAATGGAATTAACGCTTGATAATGTAATGGAATACAAAAATACAGTAAAATCATTTTTGAATTTTTACGTAGATAATGTATTGCAATATAAAGATGTCATGTCTCGTCATCCGCGTTACGGATATTCACAGAAAATGACGATTGTGAAACAGGCGGAAATGGGATTAAATGAGTTAGAAGATGTTATGAATTTAATTAATACGAAAACGGGACATTTAGAAATGTTAAATCAAATTGGAGAAATACACGGTTTAATTGTAAATTTAGTCTTGTAAAAGGGAAGGAAGCTATATGTATATACAATTATATGAAAAACTCGTTATTATTCAAAAAGCATATGAAAACATTCAAACGCTCGGAGAACAAATATATGAGAATTTGAAACATAAAAATGTAAATGCAGTTCAAAAATTGCAAGTAGAGCAATTGCAGTACATAGATGGTTTAAAAGGATTATCAAGCTCGTTTGAAGAAATGGTTATTCAGTTTTGTAAAGAAAAGGGAATCGAACCATTTCGCGTAAGTGCATTATTTTCGCATTTTTCTAACGAAGAAATCGAAAAAATGGAAGAATTACAAAAAAATGTAGCTGAATTAGAAGAGAATGTAAAAATGATCCTTTTGAAAAATCAATATTACTTAAACGTACTATTAAAAACTACAGAAAGTATTGTGGATTCCGTGTCTGAATATAATTTAGAGCGAAACAATAATTCACAAATCTTTATGAACGAACTATTGTAAAGGGGAAGTGAAACATTATGAGACTATCTGATTATAATACGCCGTTATCGGGTTTGTTAGCGGCACAAATGGGATTACAAACGACGAAACAAAATTTATCTAACATTCATACGCCTGGTTATGTGCGTCAAATGGCGAATTACGGATCGGCCGGAGCAAGTCAAGGCTATTCACCGGAACAAAAAATAGGTTACGGTGTACAAACGTTAGGTGTTGACCGTATTACAGATGAAGTAAAGACGAAACAGTTTAACGATCAATTATCTCAACTCTCATACTATAACTACATGAATTCGACTTTATCACGTGTAGAATCTATGGTTGGAACGACAGGAAAGAATTCATTATCTAGTTTAATGGATGGCTTCTTTAATGCCTTTCGTGAAGTTGCAAAAAATCCAGAACAACCAAATTACTACGATACATTAATTTCTGAAACTGGGAAGCTTACAAGTCAAGTAAATCGCCTGGCGAAAGGCTTAGATACAGCAGAAGCACAAACGACAGAAGATATTGAAGCGCATGTCAATGAATTTAATCGTCTTGCTGGTAGTTTAGCGGAAGCGAATAAAAAAATTGGACAAGCAGGTACACAAGTGCCAAATCAACTTTTGGATGAACGTGATCGTATCATTACAGAAATGTCTAAGTATGCAAATATAGAAGTGTCTTATGAATCTATGAATCCTAATATCGCGAGTGTTAGAATGAATGGTGTTTTAACAGTAAATGGACAAGATACATATCCACTTCAATTAAATAAAGAAAAAGAACCAATGACTGCTGAAATTTACGGTTCGGAAATTCCTTTAACTAGTGGAGCAATCCAATCAGCGATCGATACGAAAGCGAAGATTGCTAGTTATAAGAAAAACCTTGAAGAACTAATGAGTTCTGTAAAGAATCAAGTGAACACAGTAATGGGGAAAGAGTTCTTCGTTGGTGATCAAGCGAAAGATATGAAATTAAACCCTGAATTTGCAAAAGATGTTTCGAAAATGAAAATATCAGCTGAAACAGCAAATAAACTAGCAGCAATTACAGATGGAAATTATAAAGAAGGTCTTTCTTATAAACAAGCATTAGACCAATTCGTAGTTGGTGTTGCATCTGATAAAAGTGCAGTGAATGCTTATCAAAAAATTCATGGGGATTTATTAGAGGGGATTCAGCAAGAAAAAATGGGTGTTGAAGGCGTTAATATGGAAGAGGAAATGGTTAATTTAATGGCCTTCCAAAAATATTTCGTTGCAAACTCTAAAGCTATTACTACGATGAATGAAGTGTTTGATAGTCTATTTTCGATTATTCGATAAGTGATAGTAATTGATTGGAAATATATAAGGAGGAGATAGAAATGAGAGTATCTACATTTCAAAATGCAAGCTGGGCAAAGAATCAGTTAATGGATTTGAATGTGCAACAACAATACCACCGAAATCAAGTAACTTCAGGGAAGAAAAACCTTTTTATGAGTGAAGATCCGCTTGCGGCAAGTAAATCATTTGCGATTCAACATTCATTGGCGAATATTGAACAAATGCAAAAAGATTTAGCGGATTCGAAAAATGTATTAACACAAACTGAAAATACTTTACAAGGTGTTTTTAAATCTTTAACAAGAGCGGATCAATTAATGTTGCAGGCATTAAGTGAGCAAAATGGTGAAAAAGAATTGAAAGCCATCGGTGCAGAGATTGATCAAATTTTAAAACAAGTTGTATATTTAGCAAATACGAAAGAACAAGGTCGTTATATTTTCGGTGGTGATAGTACAGAGAAACCACCATTTACAGAAGATGGTACGTATCAAGGTGGACAAAATGATGTGAACTGGCAACTAAATGACGGTTATGAATTAAAAGCATTTCGTAACGGTGAAGCGCTATTATCCCCTGTTATAAAAACGTTAAAACAGATGAGTGAAGCGATGCAAAAAGGTGACCAAAAAGCATTACAGCCGTTATTAGGAGAAAATAAGAAAAATTTAGATGGCATCATTAATCGTACAACTGAAGTTGGTTCGACAATGAACACAATGGAGACGTTTAAAACAATTTTAAACGAGCAAAACTTAGCACTTCAAGAAAACCGTAAAGAAATTGAAGATGTGGACTTAGCGGTAGCGATTTCTGATTTAGCTTATATAAACGCAACGTATGAAGCTACGTTAAAAGCTGTTAGTACGATGAGTAAAACGAGTATTTTAGACTACATGTAATCTATAAGGAGTGAGAAAAATGGCAGGAACAACGATGACAGGTATTGGTGGTAGACAACAGATTTGGAACCTTGGAAATAATATGATCGATACTTCTAATCTAGTAGAATTAGAGCTGCAAGCGTTAGATATGAGGAAAACACCGTATACGAAAGAAAAGAACGACCTTACAAATGATAAACTACTATATACAAGTTTGAAATCGGAATTTAGCTCTTTCACACAAACTTTTAAAAACTTAGCGGCTTTTAAAGGGAATGAAAAAAAAGTAACGACAACGCAAGAAGGCTATATAGATGTAAAAGCTGATGGTGGTGCGATTGCTGGCACTTTTAATATGACGATTACTCAGCTTGCACAGCGTCATCAAATAGCTTCTAATGAAATTAAAGATATAAATGCAAAGCTTCCTAAAGATGAAACATTAAAACTAGGTGATAAAGAACTAAAAGTAACAACTGATATGACATATAAAGATTTAATTAATAAAATTAATGATGGAGATTATGGTGTATCGGCTTATACACTTGGAAATAAAATTTTCATGACCTCGAAAAAAGAAGGGGCAACAAATGAAATTAAATTAGAAAAGACACCACCTAATGTACTTACAGATTTGTTTTATTCGAAAGTGGAAGGTATAGATGAGAATAACAAACCTACGACAGAGATGAAACTAAATACTATTAATGAAGCGTTAGATGCAAAATACAGCATTAATGGTGTTGAGGGGAAAAGTGATAGTAATACAATTGAAGCATTGCCAGGTGTAAAGATTGAGCTATTGAAAGTAACGGAATCAAAGGTGGAAAATAAACCAGAAGGCGGAACTGGTACAGATGTAGACCAAAAAGCAAAAGGCATAGATCTAAAATTCACAGTAAGTGACTCAAACGTAACAGACGCATCAAATATTATTAAAAAGATGGTTGCAGATTATAATAAAGCTGTTGCTACAGTAGATATCTTTGCTGGTAAAGGTGGGGCCTTCCAAGGACAAGCTATTATGCAAAGTGTGCGTCAAGCTATGAACAATGTCGTAACATTTTCACAAGATGACAATTACTTATTCTCATTTGGTATTCAATTAAAGCAAGATGGAACGATGGAAGTTAATGACGAAGCATTAACGAAAGCGTTAAAAGAAAAACCGGATGCAGCGAAGCAATTTTTCTTTAGTTCTAACGGTTTAGGAAAAATGATGGAAGAACCACTTGATAAGTTATTTGGTGATAAAGGTGTAGTTGGAGAACGAGTAAAAAACATTGACTCACGTGTAAGTGATTTAGATAAAAAGATTCAAGATATTGAAAAGCAAAATTTGGACAAACAAAATGAAATTGTGAAGAAGTATCAAAAGCTAGAAAGTACATTAGCGGCGCTTGATAGCCAATTAAAAACAATTAAAGCAATGACAAAACAAAAAAGTGATGATTAATGAAAGCTAAGGAAGTGATCGTATGCAAGCATGGCAACGTTATATGCAAAATGATATTATGACGAGTAATCCAATTAAAAATACAATTTTTATTTATGAAAGATGTATTGTAGAGTTTCGTAATTTAGAAGAACTGTTAAATGCTTTTAAACTACAAGAAGGAGATGCGCTTCTTGAAAAGTTAGAACGTATTTTTGAAGAATTAAAACTTCAATTAAATCCTGAAATTACGAAAGATTTATATGATAGTTTATATGGCTTATACGATTGGATTAGCATTCAAATTCAAATGATGAAAGTAACGCGTGAAGCAAAAGACATGGATGCTATTGTGAAAGTGTTACAAGATTTAATAGATGGTTATCGCGGAGCACTTGAAAATGAACAATGATATTTATCGGACGTTTGTCGGCTGTTTTAATGAAATCGGTGAATTGCAAGTGTCAGATGGAGAGTTTGCTGAGAAGAGTGAGATGTTAAATCGCTGGATGATGACATTGGATGAGGAAACACGTGCGCAAGTTGCAGCAGAAGTAAGCCCATTCATTATTAAGGCGGCACAGCATATTCGAGATAAGCAAAAGATTTTAGAAGAAATGATTATGACAAATGATGGGCGCATGAAAGCAAATTCATTTTACGGTAAATTTTAGTGATAGAGTTTAGAAACGGATTCCCCTTTTAAGAGGGGATCCATTCCTTTGTTTAAATAAAGACTTCCGCTGGTTGAGGTTTCATTTTATGACTGTAATGAAAAAATAGTAGTAATCTAAATAATGTGAAAATGAACTTTAGTTTGTAGATCATATATTGAAATGTTTCGTAGATTATTGCGTGTATACAGTTTTTTTGTATTCTTTTTTATATTTTTGTATTTTTCTAAAGACAACAATGGAAAAATGGAATAAAATATGTAAGGGTACATGATTGTTAATATTTTAATAAACACATATAGGAAAATAAATAATGAAGTGAAACTTCCATCAGTGGATCATGAAGTTAAAAAAGAAAGGGTGTGGAATATGCCAGATTTAGTGAGTGATGTAGGCCATTATATGAATTATTTAGTGACGAAACGAAATACTGTTTCTAGTAATATTGCAAATGCGAATACACCCGGCTATAAAGCACAAGATGTAACATTTGCTGAGCAAATGAATAAAAGTAGTGCATTATATAAGAACAATGTTGCAGACTTAAAGAGCAATCCAGATTTATATCAAACGAATGAAATGCACTTACCGACAGTAAATACGAAAAATACATATGCAAAGATTCAAACAAAATCAATGCAAACGAATAAAGATGGAAATAGTGTGGATGTAACGACAGAAATGCTAGATTTAATGAAAGCAAATCAGTTATACGGTATTTCAATTAACGCGATTAATACACAATATGCAATTAACCAAGCGGCACGCGGACGTTAAAAGTAGAAGGAGAGACAATGATGTTTCAGGCAATTAATGCAAGTGGCTCAGGGCTAACGACAGCGAGAAAGTGGATGGAAGTTACTTCTAACAATATTGTAAATGCAAATACAACGGCTGCTCCGGGGGCAGATTTATATGAGCGTCGTAGTGTAGTGCTAGAATCAAACAATAGTTTTGCAAATATGTTAGATGGATCTCCTACTAATGGGGTGAAAATAAAAAGTATTGAAGCAGATAAAACTGAGAACTTAGTGTATGACCCAACACATCCGCATGCAAATGAAGAAGGGTATGTACGTTATCCAAATATTGATGTGACTGCTGAAATGACGAATGTAATGGTTGCCCAAAAAATGTACGAAGCGAATACAAGTGTATTAAATGCGAATAAAAAAATGCTTGATAAAGATTTAGAAATCGGCCGAGGATAAGGGGGAATATAGTAATATGAAAATCCAATCAATGCTAAATACGCAACCATTTGGAGCAATTCAGTCAATTGGTGCACCGAAAACTTCTCAAACATCTGTAGTTGAAGGGAAAAAGTTTATTGATTTATTGGAAGATATGAATCAAACGCAAAACAATGCGCAAACAGCAGTATATGATTTACTAACTAAAGGGGTAGGAGAAACGCATGACGTTTTAATTCAGCAGAAGAAGGCTGAATCTCAAATGAAAACGGCTGCTCTCGTACGTGATAATCTTATTGAAAATTATAAGTCACTAATTAATATGCAAATTTAGGAAAGTGGACGGGTGTGTTTAAATGGAAAAGATGAAAAATGTTATCCAATCGTTAAAAACGTGGCATAAGTTAGTAATCGGTGCGGCGCTTTTAGCGATTGTAACAGGAGCACTTTTATACTTCACCTTGCCAGATAAATATGTTGTTGTATATCAAAATTTAAATGATGCAGATAAGCAAGAGATTACAGCAGAATTATCGAAGTTAGGTGTCGATTATCAATTAGCGGCCGATGGTTCGATTCGTGTGCAAAAAAATGATGCTCCATGGGTTCGAAAAGAAATGAATGGGATGGGCTTACCGTTTAATTCTAAAAGCGGTGAGGAAATTTTATTAGAAAGCTCGCTCGGTTCAAGTGAGCAAGATAAAAAAATGAAGCAAATTGTCGGTACGAAAAAGCAATTGGAGCAAGATATTGTAAGAAACTTTGCGACAGTTGAAACGGCGAATGTTCAAATTACATTACCTGAAAAAGAGACAATTTTTGATGAAGAAAAAGCAAAAGGAACAGCTGCGATTACTGTTGGTGTAAAACGTGGCCAATTATTAACTGCTGATCAAGTTGCGGGTATACAGCAAATGATTAGTGCAGCAGTTCCTGGTGTAAAAGCCGAAGAAGTAAGTGTTATTGATAGCAAAAAAGGTGTTATCTCAAAAGGGGCAGATGAAGCACATTCTAGTAGTTCCTCTTCTTATGAAAAAGAAGTAGAGATGCAGCATCAAATTGAAGGTAAATTAAAGCAAGATATTGATGCAACGTTAATGACGATGTTTAAACCGAATGAATATAAAGTGAATACGAAAGTATCTGTAAACTATGATGAAGTTACACGTCAGTCAGAAAAGTATGGTGATAAAGGTGTACTTCGTAGTAAACAAGAGCAAGAAGAAAGCTCTACTGCACAAGAAGGAGCAGAGACGAAGCAAGGCGCTGGTATTACAGCGAACGGCGAAGTACCAAACTACGGTACGAACAATAATCAAAATGGTAAAATCGTCTACGATAATAAAAATGGTAACAAAATTGAAAACTATGAAATAGATAAAACAGTTGAAACAATTAAGAAACACCCAGAATTAACGAAAACAAATGTTGTAGTATGGGTAGACAACGATACGTTAGTAAAACGAAAAATAGATATGACTACTTTCAAAGAAGCAATCGGCACAGCTGCTGGGCTTCAAGCTGATCCGAATGGAAACTTTACAAACGGTCAAGTTAACGTTGTAACTGTTCAGTTTGACCAGCCGAAAGAAGAGAAGAAGAAAGAACCAGAAGAAAGCGGCATAAACTGGTGGTTATTCGGTGGAATTCCAGCTGGTTTATTAGCGATTGGTGGTCTAGTATGGTTCTTCTTAGCAAGACGTAAGAGAAAGAAAGAAGAAGAGGAATATGAAGAATACTTAGCAGAAGAGGAAATTGCTGCAAGTAGTGAAAGTATTATGGAAATTCCTGAAGAAAAAATAGTACCAGAACCAAAACCTGAACCAGAAGAACCGAAAGAACCGACGTTAGATGAACAAGTACAGGATGCTACGAAAGAACATGTAGAAGGTACTGCAAAAGTAATTAAAAAATGGTTAAATGGACAGTAAGGGAGGAACAACGATGTTAGATGAAATCTCCTCCAAAGAAAAAGCTGCCATCCTTATTCGTACATTAGAAGAAGGTGTGGCAGCAAAAGTCATTGAATATATGACGGCTGAGGAAAAAGAAGTATTACTTCGTGAAATCGCGAAGTTTCGTGTATATAAACCGGAAACGTTAGAAAATGTACTAGGAGAATTCTTGTATGAATTAAATGTAAAAGAATTGAACCTAGTGACTCCAGATAAAGAATATATTCGTCGCATATTTAAAAATATGCCAGAAGACGAACTAGAAAAATTATTAGAAGATCTTTGGTATAATAAAGATAATCCGTTTGAATTCTTAAATTCACTTACAGATTTAGAACCACTTCTTACTGTACTTAATGATGAGTCACCACAAACAATTGCAATTATCGCTTCTTATATTAAACCGCAGCTTGCTTCTCAATTAATTGAGAGATTACCAGATCATAAGCGAGTAGAAACGGTAATGGGGATTGCGAAGCTAGAGCAAGTAGATGGTGAATTAATAAATCAAATTGGGGATTTATTAAAATCAAAATTAAATAATATGGCGTTTAATGCAATTAATAAAACGGATGGCTTAAAAACAATCGTGAACATTTTAAATAATGTTTCACGAGGTGTTGAAAAAACAGTCTTTCAAAAGCTGGATGAAATGGATTATGAGTTATCAGAGAAAATTAAAGAAAACATGTTTGTATTTGAAGACTTACTCGGACTTGAAGATCTTGCACTTCGTCGTGTGTTAGAGGAAATTACAGATAATGGTGTTATTGCGAAAGCACTTAAAATTGCAAAAGAAGAGATTAAAGAGAAATTATTTACATGTATGTCTTCAAACCGTAAAGAGATGATTCTAGAAGAATTAGATGGCTTAGGACCGCTTAAGATGACAGATGCTGAAAAGGCACAGCAAACGATTACAGGTACAGTGAAAAAGCTAGAGAAGGAAGGAAGAATTATCGTTCAAAGAGGTGAAGATGATGTCCTTATTTAAAAACAGAATTCCGAAGAATTCTGTTTCTTTTTCTGAAGAAACGTATGAATTACAATTCCCAAAGCCAGCCGCAGTTCATATAGAAGAGGAAGAATTACAAGTTGATCATGCAGAACTTCGCACGCAACAAGAATCGTTACATATGGAAATGAATCAATTAAGACAAGAACAGCAAACGCTAGAAAGAGAGCGTCAACAGCTATTGCAAGATAAAGAACAATTTCAAATGCATATTCATGAACAAATAGAACAGATGGAAGCAGCACGTATGCAGTTTCAAAAAGAACAACAAGAAACAGCATATGAATGGACAGAGTTATTATGGAATCAATCTTTTCATCTAGCAGAAAAAATCGTGAATCAAGCAGTAGATTCACGATTGCTTGATGTGTTACCCATTTTAACTGGTATCGTTCAAACGTTGCCTACTTCGTTTGAAAAATTAATCATTACCGTACACCCAGAAACATTTGAACGTATTCAAGAAGAGAAGGAAAATACGAAAGAGTATTGGTTACTACAATTAGTAGAATGGAAATATGATTTCTCCTTACAGTTCGGTGAATTTGTTCTAGAAGAAGAGAAAGAGTTCTTTGAATTTAAATTTGCACCTATATTTGCGAAACTTCGCCAGAAATGGGAAGAAGAGAAGTTATTTGAGGAGCAAAATGTATGACTCGACTATTAATGAATGAAAACCAAAAATGGAATACATTTATTGAAACACCGTTTTATACGAAAGTCGGTAAAGTTCATAGTGTACAAGAACAGTTTTTTGTAGCGAAAGGGCCAAAGGCGAAAATCGGTGATGTTTGTCTCGTTGGAGAACATAATGTCTTATGCGAAGTAATTGCAATTGAAAAAGAGAACAACATGTTACTTCCATTTGAACAAACAGAAAAAGTATGTTACGGAGATTCAGTTACACTAATTGCAGAAGATGTTGTTATACCTCGTGGCAATCATTTACTTGGAAAAGTGTTAAGTGCAAATGGCGAAGTACTAAATGAGGATGCAGAGAGTATTCCATTACAAAAAATAAAACTAGATGCCCCGCCTATTCATGCATTTGAACGTGAAGAAATTACCGATGTATTTGAAACGGGAATCAAATCAATTGACTCTATGCTAACAATTGGCATCGGTCAAAAGATTGGTATTTTCGCTGGGTCTGGTGTTGGTAAATCTACTTTACTCGGAATGATTGCGAAAAACGCAAAAGCTGACATTAATGTTATTAGTTTAGTAGGAGAACGTGGCCGAGAAGTAAAAGACTTTATTCGAAAAGAATTAGGTGAAGAAGGAATGCGAAAAAGCGTCGTTGTTGTAGCGACGTCAGATGAAAGTCACCTAATGCAACTTCGTGCAGCGAAACTCGCAACGTCTATTGCTGAATATTTCCGTGATCAAGGTAATAACGTACTACTTATGATGGACTCTGTTACTCGTTTTGCTGATGCGCGTAGAAGTGTTGATATTGCTGTTAAAGAGTTGCCAATCGGTGGTAAAACACTCTTAATGGAAAGTTATATGAAGAAGCTGTTAGAGCGCTCTGGGAAAACACAAAAGGGATCTATAACAGGTATATATACAGTACTCGTCGATGGAGACGATTTAAACGGCCCTGTACCAGATTTAGCGCGTGGTATTTTAGATGGACATATTGTATTAAAACGTGAGCTTGCAACACTTAGTCATTACCCTGCTATTTCAGTGTTAGACTCAGTGAGTAGGATTATGGAAGAAATCGTTTCGCCAACTCATTGGCAACTTGCAAATGAAATGAGAAAAATTTTATCTGTTTATAAAGAAAATGAATTGTATTTTAAATTAGGAACGATTCAAGAAAATGCAGAAAATGCTTATATTTTTGAATGTAAAAATAAAGTAGAAGGTATAAATACGTTTTTAAAACAAGGTCGATCTGATAGTTTCCAATTTGATGATATTGTTGAAGCGATTCACCATATAGTATAAGACCTCTGCCCAAGAGGTCTTATTTTTTTGTTTTTTAATATTTCACAGATTTTTTTGGAAAAAAACTATATAATAGAAAAAGAGAACGTTATAATAGGAAGGGGCTATGAAAACAGGTGGATAAGCAGCAGTACGACACGATAAAATTGCAAATAAATCAAGAAAAAGAACAGATTTTGAAAGAAGTGTATGAATTAACAGGTGAAAAAAGAAAAATAGAACAAAAAAAAGAATATGATTTATATGTAGTAAAATCGCGTAGTAAAGTCGTACAAACTGGGCAGCGTATAATGGCCGGTATGCTTTCGTCACATACGTTTTCACCTGAAAGAATAGAAGAATGGAATCGGAAAATTAAAAAAACGGAAGATTTTATTCGAAAAAATGAAAGCCTTTTAGAGCAAGTAAAAGAAAAAGAACGTGTCATTGATGAGATGTATCAAGAAGATTGTAAAAAGCTTGCTAAAGTACGAGAAAAGCAGGAAGAAAAAATGCTTCTTGATTTGAAAATGTGTATGAATGGATGAGGTGAATATAGTGATACAGTCTGTATTACCGGTGCAACAAAGTTTACCTCCGCAAAAAGAAAAAGGGCTAGAAGTACAATCAAAAAGTGAAGATTCTTCATTCGATCGTACGATGAGAATGGAAAATAAAAAGCAGCCGAAAACGGAGAAAATGAAACAAGAAGAAGCACCAAAAGAAGAAAAAAAAGAATATATTCTTTCTAAACAATCAGTAACGAAAGAAGAGCCAATTGTAAAGAAAGAAGAAAAAAAAGAGACAGAACAGTTACTATTAGCTGTATCTGAGCAAATGGTTGCAATTGAGCAATTACGTGTGCAACCGGAATTGTTATATCAATACATACAAAAAATACAAGAGCTATATAAAGAATATGGGAATATAAAACTTAACGAATTACCCGCCAATGAATTACAACAGTTGCAAGAGCTTCTTTCAAATATGAATATCAAAAATGCTATATGTTTAGAAGATACAATGCAAATGGCATTAGATAAAGTGAAGATGCCGGAACAATTGATGCAAGTATTGAAAGTCGTAGAAACAGAGACTTGTAATATTGCCAAGAAACAAGAAGAGTCTAAAGATGTAGATCTTCCGACAGCTGAGAGCGATGATGTAAAGATAGAGTTGCCGGAAGGTGATGTGTTAAACGATTCGAGTTCAACGGGTGCGGAGTTGCTAAATAAAGCAACGGGTACGGATCAAATAGGGAAATCAAATAGTGGCGCTGAGAAAGTTTCATTGCCTGATTTAGGAAAGAAAATGGAAGCGCAAGTAGAAGCATTGCAAAAATTTGTAGTGAAACAAGAGCGTGTTTTATTTCAGTTAAACCCAGAAAAACTTGGTACATTAACAGTGTTTATGAAAAAACATGGAGATCAAATTGATGTTCACGTAGAAATGGAAAAACATGATGCGAAAAAACGTGTTGAAATCATTTTTGATGAATTGAGACTGAAGTTAAAAGAAAAAGAAATCAATATTCAAATTAGCTATTCAGATAAAGATGAAAATCGAAAAGAACAGCGAGAACAAGAGCAAAGACAAAAGCAAAAATTAGCAAGTACGAAACATGAAAAACAACATTCAAAAGAATTTGCGGGATTATTGGAGGAATAAAGCGTGCCAACAGTTGGATTAAATACAACGAGTACAAATCATATTCCGTTACAAGCAGGAGCACAAACAAAAAACGCATCTGTTACTGGTGCACAGTCGACAGCTCAACAAGCAAACGGAGTATCAGCAAGTACTCAAAAAACACCCGGTATTATGGATAAAGATGATTTCCTGAAACTTTTCTTAGCAAGCTTTCAACATCAAGACCCGTTTAATGCGATGGATATGAACCAAATGATGAACCAAACAGCACAGCTATCGCTTATGGAGCAAGTACAGAATATGACGAAAGCAGTAGATAAACTGCAATCAACGATGTATTCGACGGCTCTTGATGGGGGGATGAAGTTTTTAGGAAAGTACGTTAGAGGTGTAAGCAATAATGGAAAGCAAGTGACTGGTCAAGTGGAAACAGTTCGACTTGCTGAAAATAACGATGTGCAACTTATTGTTGATAATCAAGTTGTCTCACTTCGTTTCATAGAAAGGGTTTCTGATAAACCGATAACAGAAACTAATCCGGAAGATGAGAAGAAAGATGATATAGAAAAAAATGAAGAGGTTAAACAAGATTAATAAAAGGAGTGTACAAAGGTTATGATTAAAGCGTTATATACAAGTATTACAGGGATGAATGCAGCACAAAATGCATTAAGTGTTACTTCAAATAATATTGCAAATGCACAAACAGTTGGATATAAAAAGCAAAAGGCTATTTTTGATGATTTGCTATATAATAATACGGTTGGTTCACGTGGTGATGGTGCTTATGCTGGTACGAATCCAAAGAGTATTGGTAACGGTGTAAAGTTCAGTGGGACATCTACAGATTTTAGTGATGGTTCTATTACTTTAACTAGTGATAAGATGGAGACAGCGATAGAAGGAAACGGTTTGTTTTTAGTTGGTGATCGTAATGCTGGAAATGTAGAGTATACGAGAAAAGGGTCTTTTGGTGTATCGAAAGATAGCTATGTTACAAATACAGGTGGACAGTATGTACTAGGTTATGGTGTAAAAACAGGAACACAAGAAGTAGATTTTTCTTCACGACCAAGCCCAATTCATATTCCAATGGGATCAGCTGTTGGTGGGATTCAAACAGATAAAGCGACCATAGGCGGAAACCTTCCTAGAAACCAAAATGCATTATCTCACGAATTCACAGTTTTTGATGCGGAAGGGAACTCGTTAACGTTACGTGTAAATATTAAACAAAAGACTACAAAAGAGACTGTAGATGGTAAAGAAGTTGAAAAGCCAGTGCCAGGCGAATATACATATACAGTTTCTGTAAGGAATGATTCTAAAAACGAAAAAGAATTTAAGCCTGTCGAAGGCATGACGGGCGAAAAAAATCTTAAATTTGATACATTAGGAAATCTAAAGGAGACAGATGAGGCTGTACAAAAAGATCCAGTAACTGGTGAAATTACTAAAGGTGGAACGGTTGATATTCCTTTTGGAAAGGGATTGAAACTGGATTTAAGTGGTTTAACAAATTATCCGACAGGGAAAACTATTTCTACAACAGAAGTAACGGGGCGTCCAGCTGCAATTGCAAATGACTATTCTATTTCTGACGGTGGTTTCGTTATGATGAAATATTCAGATGGTAGTATGAAAGTTGTAGGGCAACTAGCTGTAGCTACATTCCCGAATTCAGGTGGATTAATGAAAACAGGGAATGGAAATTACGTTGCGACACCATCAGCGGGTATTCCAGGAATAGGTGTTGCTGGTGAGAATGGTGCAGGTAATGTACGAGGGTCAGCAAAAGAAAGTTCAAATGTAGATTTATCTGTAGAATTTGTTGATTTAATGCTTTATCAACGTGGATTCCAAGGAAATGCGAAAGTAATTAAAGTGTCAGATGAAGTATTAAATGAAGTTGTAAACTTAATTCGATAATATATTATAAAGTAAAATTGTAATGTAGTAGAAAGGGTTTTTTATTCGTATGACGACAAGACAAGAGCGAATTTTACAATTGCCTTTTTTCGAAAATAAACGTGAACTTGCCCAGCAAGTGTTAAAAATGGAACGAGAAGAGCATATATATTTACCAGATCAATTTGAAATTAAGCAAGTACCTCCATATTCGTTTGGTGAAAAGCAATCAATCATTGGCCGTATTCATGAGTTTTATTTCGTAAGTGTTGGTAGCGAAGGAGAATGGAAGTATCAACTGTTTAAGGACGAGATGAAGTGCCGTGAGTTTTTTATTACACTATCAGGGATAACGGATCAGCAGATTGCATTTTGGTTCAATAACATCGAGTTATTGAAAAGCTCTTAAAAAGCTTTTAAAAGCCCTTTTTTAGGTTTTGAGGGAGGATCTGGCGGTATGTGGTAGCGGTCAGTGCCTATGAGGATGCTCGACCGATGTGTAAGAACAGAGATACGGAGAGCTACTAGAGTAGTTTGAGAAGTTGTAAGTGAAGTGGAGTTGCAAAAATGGATCTATGGAAGGTTACTGGGATGGTTAATCGTTTTATGGCAGACCAGTGCCTTCCGATAGTATGTGACAATAGATTTCTATAAAAGGAGAGGTGAGGAGGATGGCGCAGAATAAGTATCGCGTTACATTCATTTCGCCAAGTGAGGTTGAGCAACGGACTGTAATGGCGGCGAGTAGTTTGCCGTATTTAATTCGTAAAGTAGAGAGTATTATTGCAGATCCGAACGGTTATTTTGTAAATGATAAAAAAAATAATTGCTATTTTAAAGTGATTAAAGAAAATATTACATTTATTCAATATGAGTTACTATTTTCGGATAAGGAAATTCATATTGAAAAATTAAAACATATAGCACCAGCTATATTGAAACAATTATTTAAAAAAATAAATGATCCAGAATTATATGCGCTTGCGCTACTTGATGTTGATATAGCGACGAAAGAATATGTGCTAGAAGAAATGGATTCGGAGCTAAGAATACGAGTAGAAACGGAGCTTTCGAAAAAGTGGAAAGCAATGCCGACAGAAATTGTAGGAGCGCAAGAAGTGTTATTAGAGGCACTTGCTTCGTTTATACAAGATTAATTGCTTTCTTAACTAAATGAATCGTTCGACTATCTATATTTTTTATATAGGTAGTTGACTTTTTCGTTTTAATAAAGCTTAATAATTAGATATACGGAATTAATGGAAGGGGAGCGACACCTTTATGTCACAAGCACAAAGTATTTTATTAGAAAGCGGAACAAATGAATTAGAGATTGTCACATATACTGTTGGTGAAAATCTGTTTAGTATCAACGTAATGAAAGTACGTGAAATCATTAATCCATTCCCTGTTACAACTGTGCCAGAATCTCATCATGCAGTTGAAGGTGTTGTTCAAGTACGTGGTGAAATTTTACCTGTTATTAACTTAGCGACAGCTCTTAATTTAAAATCGACAAAGCCACTTGATCAAACGAAATTTATTATTTCAGAATTAAATCAAATGAAAGTTATTTTCCGTGTTGATGAAGTGCATCGTATTCAACGTATTTCTTGGGAACAAATTGATGAACCAGCTTCATTGTCTATGGGACTAGAAGAAACGACATCTGGTATTGTAAAACTAGATGGAAAAATCATTTTGCTATTAGATTATGAAAAAATTGTATGTGAAATTAGCGGTACAGGTTATGACAACAAATCACTTGCAGGGTTAGAACAGAAAACAGATCGAGCTGAAAAAGTTATTTATATAGCAGAAGATTCAGCGATGCTTCGCCAAATATTAGAAGAAACATTATCATCAGCTGGATATACGAAAATGAACTTCTTCAGCAATGGTGCAGAAGCATTAGCACAAATTGAAAAATTAGCGAAAGAGCAAGGCGAAAAAATGTTTGAACATATTCACCTGCTAATTACTGATATTGAAATGCCGAAAATGGATGGACATCATTTAACGAAAGTTGTTAAGGATAGTGAAGTAATGAATCGTTTACCGGTCATTATTTTCTCTTCATTAATTACAAATGAATTATTCCATAAAGGCGAAGCTGTAGGAGCAAATGCTCAAGTAAGTAAGCCAGATATTCAAGAGTTAATTGGTTTAGTTGATAAGTTAGTGCTGTAAAAAACGTTTTGAAAAGCTTTTTTTAGCTGGAATAGAAGCTCTAACCATGCGTAGAGCGGTCAGTGCCTAATAGAGCCCTATGCGATGTGAGACCAGAGGTATGAAGCCGTTTTGGGTAAAAGTGGGAAGTGGTATACCGAGAGAGTTTGAGAAGAACCGGTGTACAGTTGCATTCTATTTATCAAGAATAGAGTAGCTAGCCATGCGTGGTGGCGGTCAGTGCCTAATAGAGCCCCATGCGATGTGAGACCAGATATATGGAGTGGTTTTAGGTCAGTAGAAGAAAAGAGCCTTTGATTGAGGGTTTGAAGAACTGATATACAACTCTATTTTTTTAGTAGGGAGGAGGGAACTAGCCACGTGTAAGTAGTACTGGCTAGTTCCTTTTTTGCATTCTATACTCTGCTGTACAGGTAGAAAGATTAAACGTTTCTGGAGTGTTTGTGGCTGTATGAATAATCTCTACTTCGAGATTTTCAATTCGTTTAATGAATAAATAGCGGGCTTGTTTATTTGAAAATATAAGAGAGCGTATGTTTGGAATATGCTAGTAAGTTTGCGTAGTAACGCAAACTTTTCCGGTGAAAATACATCCGAAATACCATATAATATAATTAATATGTAATTATACATATTAACTAAAAATAATTTTTCTATTTCTATACTTTCTATACATTTTTGTATGTTTAATATTTGACAGATAATTTAGAAATGTTATAATATGGATATGGAAAAATTGCTATTTTCTAAAAAGACATGGGAGTCAGATGAGAATTGTGAAAGGATGAGGGGGGCGTGGCACAGATTATGTATCACCACACAGCAATCAATGTATTAAATCTTTTACAAAACATGTCAAATAATAAAATGAACGATGTGCAACTAGAAGAGGAATTTAAAAAAATAGAGAAACAATTCCGAGTAGAGTATGAAGAATTAGTCGATTTATATAATAGAATGGTATTATTTCAAATAGATATAGAAAAACATGGCGGGATACGAGCGTATGAAAAATCAACTATTACATGGTTGAAGTCAGAGCTAGAGTTACTGTATGAAGTGTATCAATTTTCCCAACGTCACGGTTTAAACATTATTAATATTTCAAAATATGTTAGTAAAAATGAACTAAATCTTTTTCCGAAAACAGCAAGTCAATTACAAAATACGTATTACAAATTAAAAAAATGTGAAATACCGTTTGAAAATATTGAAAAACAAAAACCAGGACGAAAGCGAAAATATACGCCTGTAAAAGAACCAATTGTTGAAATAAAAAAAGGAAACAAGCAAGAATTAAGAAATGAAGTTCCAAATACAGAGAACGAAAAAAATCTTGTAACAGTTATATCTGGCATTGTTGATAATTTTGAAACAATTAGTCAGTGTAGTGAAAGAAAAGAGCATGAACTGCATCAATTCATGGAAGGAATCTATAAGCTTTCTAGCATGGCTGCAGAGCGTTCAAAAGATGAAAAGAATGCTCGTGGACTTGAAGGCGAGTTACACGTATTACGAGCTGAAAATGAAAGACTAAAGCGAGAAAAGGAAGAGCTTGTTCATGATATAAAAGAAATTACGCATCATTTAATTCATTTCATTACGAGCTCTGATATCGATCAAATTCGCACATTGCCTTTCTTCGTAAAAGAATGTAAACAAGATTTGCATAAATTAGGGTTATATAACACACAAGACGGTAAAATGAAAATTATGGTTGATCGTAGTGGACAGGTTATGACTGTAACACAGTAATAAAATTTGGGTACAAAATAAAAGGGAGATACATAGTTTATATGTATTTCCCTTTTGTTTTATATGGAATCGTTCCAAAGAAGAAAGATGAATTCTTACGATTGTAGTAACTTAGAAACTCTTTGCGGGATTTGATTAGTCTGTGAAATCATACTAAGTGCAACTTCAGTTAACAATTTAAACTTTAAAAAATCACTCATCTCCTGTGCCATGTCAGCGTCTTCGATTTGAGAAGCAGCTGAAGCCATGCTAGATTCTTGACTCTTCAGGTTGTTTACGTTAAAGTCTAAGCGGTTTAATGTAGCACCTAGAGTTGCACGGTTAGATGCGATTGTTTCTAGTGCAGCATCGATAGATTTGATTGAACTAGAAGCGTTTGGCAATTCTTTTGTAATAGTACCTGCTGTAGGTGCAGTATAAGCAGTTCCGACTGCTTGAGCAAGTGTCAGGGTTTTAGTAGCAGCGCCATCGTACGCTTTTATTGCATTTTTAATATCTTTAATTTGAGTGTCACTCATTAAGTTTTTATCAACCTTTTCGAATGCTGCTTTAAACTCGTCAACTGCTGTTGTAAGGGCTGCTGGAGTTGGTGTACCAGTTAACGCAGCTAATTTACCTTGAGCAGCAGTTAAAGCAGCAATGTTTGTATCTTTCGCAATGTCTGCTGCTGTAATTGCGATTGTTTGATTGCTCTTACCTTCAATTGATAATGTATCAATTTTTAATGAGTTTGTAGAAGTATTGGCTAAATCAATATTAATTTGTTTGCTTGTATCAGCGTTATCTAGAGTTTGAATAGCAATAGATGTATTATCGCCATTTAATAATTTCTTATCGTTAAACTCTGTATTTTTAGAAATATAATCGATTTGTTCTTTTAATGCAGAAAATTCTTTATCTAATGCTTTTTGGTTATCGCTAGTGTTTGTACCGTTTGCAGATTGGTTAGCGATGTCACGCATACGAAGTAAGATGTTAGAAACAGAGTTTAAAGCCGAATCAGCTGTACGGATTAATGACATACCGTCTTGTGTGTTGTTAGCAGCTACTCCTAATCCATTTGCTCTCGCATGCATACGAGTCACAATTGCGATATTAGCAGGATTATCAGAAGCAGCATTTAACTTCTTACCAGTCGCTAATCGTTCCATCGCAACATTCATTCGTCTCTCATTCTCATACAACGACTGTCTAGCATTCATACTTAAAACATTCGTACCAATACGCATAATAGACACTCCTTTTAAATTGATATAGAGTTGGTGTTTTAAAACTAATAAATGGCTAAGAAAAGAAAAAAGGGCTTATGCTTATCTCCTATTTGTGTTTTAACATGAGAGGGCATAGAGATAGGAACTGACCGATGCTATACATCGCGGATGCTCTCTTCCACCTAAAAAAAGAAAGGTTTTACAAATAATTCATTTATATAGAAAAATAAACCTCTCCGCAAGCAGAGAGGTTTATTCATGAAACTAACTCAAATGGCTTATTGTAATAATTTAGAAACCATTTGTGGAGTTTGGTTTGCTTGAGAAAGCATGCTGATTCCAGCTTCGTTCAAGATTTTGAACTTAGTCATTTCAGACATTTCTTTCGCCATGTCAGCGTCTTCGATTTGAGAAGCAGCTGAAGCCATGCTTGAAGATTGGCTCTTAAGGTTGTTTACGTTAAAGTCTAAGCGGTTTAATGTAGCACCTAGAGTTGCACGGTTAGATGCAATGTTTTCTAGTGCAGAGTCAATTGCAGCGACAGCAGCATTAGGATTAGCAACAGTTACTTTTGTTTTATCGAACGCACCGCCCAAGGCTTTAGCTGCAGCAGCTTTAGCTACATCTGTATCTGCGGCATTCTTGTAGTCTGTTAATTTGTCAGTAACGGCTTTAGCATCTGCTGCAGACATAGATCCTTTAACTTTATCGAATTCCTTCATAACAGCATCAACTTCTTTTTGAATATCAGCTTTGTCAGTAGTAGTTGTTGTTTTAAGTGCAGTAAATTTGTCTGCAACATCATCAATTGTTTTTTGTGATGCGCCACCAATTGTTAGTTTATCAATACTTAATGATTGTGTAGAAACATTTGCTAATTTAATATCAATTTTCTTACCTTCATCAGCGTTATCTAGTGTTTGAATTGCAATAGTTTCATTAGAACCATCTAATAATTTTTTATCATTGAATTCAGTGTTTGTAGAGATGTAATTGATTTGCTCTTTTAATGCGCCGAATTCTTTATCTAGAGCTGCTTGGTTCTCAGATGTATTTGTACCATTTGCAGATTGGTTTGCAAGGTCACGCATACGAAGTAAGATGTTAGATACTGAGTTCATTGCTGAATCAGCTGTACGGATTAATGAAATACCGTCTTGAGTGTTGTTAGCTGCTACTCCTAATCCACTTTCACGTGCACGCATACGAGTTGCGATTGCAAGACCTGCTGCATCGTCAGAAGCGTTGTTGATACGTTTACCGCTTGATAAACGGTCCATAGCGTTGCTCATTTTTGCTTGGTTTTGGCGCATGTACTCTTGCGTACGCATGCTATTAATGTTTGTATTAATTCTCATGTTAAGAACCCCCATTTTTTTATATTGACTTTTCTGCAAATTGAAAAACGGTAATATGCGAAAAAATCAATTTCGAGATTTATTGTAATCCCTGTCATAGCGGGTGTCAACTAAAAATTCGAATTAATAAATATAAAAAAATAACAGTTTAACAATATATTCATTTTTTTATTACAATATTATTAAAAGGATTATTGCAAACTTTAAAAAAAAACTCTAATATTAGATTATCTTTGTTTACCGAAAAGGTGATATTATGTTAGTTGGAAATATAGTAAAAGAAGTGCTTGCATATAAGAAAGGACAAATTCAGCAAAAGCTAAGTAGTCCACAAGCATTCGTTAGTAGTCGTTTTCAAGAGAAGTTGCAGAGTGAACCTGCGAAGGAGACGAAGGGTACTACGCAGCCGGTAAATGTAGAGGATATGAGTCAGCCGGTACAATCTACGAAAATAGAAACGGTCGTAAATAAACCAGAAGAATCTATTAATAAAGTAGAGGAAGCGAGTAAGCCTGAAGAAAAGGCTGAAACGAAGAACGTAGATGAAGTGCAAGTCGCACAAAAAGAGTTTGAACGACGTTTCCCAGAAACGAAAAATGAGGCTGCTGATACGTGGGGATTAACGAAGAAGTATAATATTCAAAAAATACGTTCTTCCAATGAGGGGAAGTATGAGGATATTATTGATCGCGCTAGCCGTACATACGGAATTCCGAAAACGTTAATTCAAAAAATGATTGAAGTAGAGTCTAATTTTAATCCGAAAACGGTGTCACATGCAGGTGCGATGGGTCTTATGCAGCTTATGCCAGCGAATGTGAAAGAGATGGGTATAAAAAATCCATTTTCACCAGCTGAAAGTATTGAGGGCGGTGTGAAAGAGTTAAGCGGTTATTTAAAGAAAAATAACGGCGATCTCGTACTAGCGCTTGCTTCTTATAATGCTGGTCCTGGTAATGTGAGAAAGTATGGAGGCGTACCGCCATTTAAAGAAACGCAAGGATATATTAAAAAAATATTAAATATCGACGTTTCAAAATAAGAGATTTCATTATATAGAGAGAACATGAAATTTTCGTGAACATGATATGGGAGTTGGCTAGATTGAAATTACAAGATGATATTCCGTTAACAATTTATTTTGAAATCGGAAATACGAAAAAGAAAATTGAAGATCTGCTTCATATTACGAAAGGTACATTGTATCGTCTTGAAAATTCAACGAAAAATACGGTGCGTCTTATGCTTGAGAATGAAGAGATTGGAACCGGAAAGATTTTGACGAAGAATGGAAAGATGTACGTTGAAATCGTTGAATTGAAAAGGTAGGGAAGGGGATTGTCATGAGTGGCGATAAATTAAGCCAAGAGCAAATTGATGCCCTGCTGAAGGCGGTAAATGAAGGCGAGGAAATGCCGGCTTTTGCACAAGAAGCAGGGAAGCAAGATAAATTTCAAGAGTATGATTTTAATAGACCGGAGAAGTTCGGTGTGGAACATTTACGTAGTTTGCAAGCGATTGCGTCTACGTTTGGTAAACAGACGTCACAGACGTTGTCAGCGCGTATGCGTATTCCAATTGAGTTAGAGCCGTCGACAGTGGAGCAAGTTCCATTTACGAGTGAGTATGTGGAGAAAATGCCGAAAGATTATTATTTATATTGCGTTATTGATCTTGGCCTCCCGGAGCTTGGAGAAATTGTCATTGAGATTGATTTAGCGTTCGTTATTTATATTCATGAATGTTGGCTTGGTGGAGATAGTAAGCGTAACTTTACGATGCGTAGACCACTTACCGCATTTGAGTTTTTAACACTGGATAATATTTTTATGCTCCTTTGCAAAAATTTAGAGCAATCATTTGAAAGCGTTGTTGCGATTGAACCAAAATTTGTAACGACGGAGACAGATCCGAATGCATTAAAGATTACGACAGCAAGTGATATTATTTCATTATTGAATGTAAATATGAAAACAGAGTTTTGGGATACGACGGTGCGCATCGGAATTCCGTTCTTATCTGTTGAAGAAATTATGGATAAGTTAACATCTGAAAATATTGTCGAACATTCTTCGGATAAACGTAAGAAGTATACTTCTGAAGTGGAAGTGAAAGTAAATCAAGTGTATAAACCTGTTCACGTTGCGATTGGTGAGCAGAAGATGACAATGGGTGAGATTGAACAAATTGAAGAAGGCGATATTATTCCGCTTCATACGAAAGTTTCAGATGAATTAATTGGTTATGTAGATGGAAAGCATAAATTTAATTGCTTTATTGGAAAAGATGGAACGCGTAAGGCGCTCCTATTTAAAAGTTTTGTAGAGTAGGAGGATCCATATGAAACATGAAGTATCTCCTGTGTCATTAATGGGATTAGAAGAATTTGCAGGAAAGCGAAATGAAGCGGGTAAAGCACATATTGATACTGTTTCGGATATTTCGATTGAACTTGGTGTAAAGCTTGGGAAGTCATCTATTACACTCGGTGATGTGAAAGAGTTAAAAGTGGGCGATGTTCTTGAAGTAGAGAAAAACTTAGGACATAAAGTAGATGTGTATTTAAGTAATATGAAAGTCGGCATTGGGGAAGCGATCGTAATGGACGAGAAGTTCGGTATTATCATTTCTGAAATTGAAGCTGACAAGAAGCAAGCTGCGCTTATGAAAGCGCAAAGTCAAATGCAAGATAAAGAGTAGAGGAGGAGTCATATGTCGTATATGACGACCTTATTTCAAGTCGTTTTACTGTTTGGTGCGCTCGGCTACGGTGCATATTATATGACGAAAAAGACGCGCAAACAGCAGTTTTTTAAACAAGGTGAAAATGGCCACATTCAAGTGAAAGACGGCGTTTATTTAAATCATCAAACGAGCGCCTTTTTATTTGAAGTAGACGGCAAGCAAGTGTTCACTGTTATTAGTAATAACGGTGTACAATCTGTGCAATTAACAGGAACAGGAAATCAGTTTCAACAAGCGCTAGAAGACGCGGTGAAGAGTGAAACGAAAAAAGTAGAGGATCCATCATGAGAATAAAGAAACAGTTATCATTAGTAGCCGTTATTTTCGTATTTTCTATCGTTTTTTCAATTATTTTTGTAAATCCAGCGTATGCAGCCCAAAACGGTTTTATTAATTTCGAAAATGGAAAAGAGTTTACGAGTAATTCAAGTGTACAATTATTTGCGCTCGTTACCCTTTTATCATTATCTTCATCTATCGTTCTATTATTTACACATTTTACTTATTTTATGATCGTTCTTGGGATTACGCGTCAAGGACTTGGGGTAATGAATTTACCACCGAACCAAGTGCTCGTTGGACTTGCATTATTTTTATCACTCTTTACGATGCAGCCTGTACTTGGGCAACTGAAGAGTGATGTGTGGGATCCGATGACGAAAGAGAAAATAACAGTAAGTCAAGCTGCGGAAACGACAGCCCCGATTATGAAAGAGTATATGTCAAAGCATACGTATAAGCATGATTTAAAAATGATGCTGAAAGTGCGCGGAGAAGAGTTGCCGAAAGATTTGAAAGATCTTTCCTTATTTACGCTCGTACCATCCTTTACGTTAACGCAAATTCAAAAGGGATTATTAACGGGTATGTTCATTTATTTAGCGTTTGTATTTATAGATTTGATTATTAGTACACTTTTAATGTACCTCGGGATGATGATGGTACCGCCAATGATTTTAAGTTTACCATTTAAAATACTCGTTTTCGTATATTTAGGTGGATATACAAAAATCGTCGACATTATGTTTAAAACGGTCGCCTGAAGCGTTTGATGCTATGTGATAGGAGTCATATAAATGAATACGTCACCAATTATAGATATTTTTCAAACCTTTTTTTATAAAGGGGTTATGATTTTAATGCCGGTTGCCGGCGTAAGTATGATTGTCGTTATTATCATCGCTGTCATTATGGCGATGATGCAAATTCAAGAGCAAACGCTGACTTTTTTACCGAAAATGGCGAGTATTGTGCTCGTTATTATCATTTTAGGTCCGTGGATGTTTCAAGAGTTAACGACGCTCATTTTAGATTTATTTGATAAAATCCCATCGCTATTGCGTTCGTACTAAGATAGGTGGAATGAAATGAATATGGAATTATGGGCGGCGACGTTTTTTGCGTTTTGCCGCATTACTTCATTTTTATATTTTTTACCGTTTTTCTCAGGTCGATCCATTCCAGCAATGGCGAAGGTTACAGTTGGACTTGCTCTTTCCATTACAGTGGCCGATCAAGTTGATGTCTCTCACATAAAGACAACTTGGGACGTGGCAGCTTATGCAGGTACGCAAATGGTAATTGGATTATCGCTTTCAAAAATTGTAGAAATGTTGTGGAACATTCCAAAAATGGCAGGGCATATTTTAGACTTTGATATCGGTTTATCACAGGCAAGTTTGTTTGATGTAAATGCAGGCTCACAGTCTACGTTACTTTCAACTATTTTTGATATATTTTTCCTCATTATTTTTATTTCACTTGGCGGCATTAATTATTTCGTTGCCACGATTTTAAAGTCGTTTCAATATACAGAGGCGATTTCAAAATTGCTGACGACTAGTTTTTTAGATAGTCTACTCGCAACGTTATTATTTGCGATCACATCAGCGGTTGAAATTGCTCTTCCGCTAATGGGAAGTTTGTTCATCATTAACTTTGTTCTTATATTAATCGCAAAAAACGCTCCGCAATTAAACGTTTTTATGAATGCGTATGTCATTAAAATTACATGTGGTATTTTGTTTATTGCGATGAGTGTACCGATGCTCGGTTATGTGTTTAAAAACATGACGGATGTATTGCTTGAGGAATATACGAAACTATTTAACTTTTTCTTAACGAAGTAGGGGGACGCGCATGGCAAAGGATAATAAAACAGAAAAGGCCACCCCGCAGAAGCGTAAAAAATCGCGTGAAGAAGGGAATATTGCCCGGAGTAAAGATTTAAATAACTTGTTTTCCATACTTGTATTAGCAGTTGTCGTTTACTTTTTCGGAGATTGGCTCGGTTATGAGATTGCAAACTCTGTAGCGGTGTTGTTTGATCAAATTGGAAAAAACACAGATTCTACCGAGTATTTTTATTTAATGGGTATTTTATTACTAAAAGTATCAGCTCCGATATTAATACTCGTATACGCTTTTCATTTATTTAATTATATGATTCAAGTCGGTTTCTTATTTTCTTCTAAAGTCATTAAGCCGAAAGCGTCACGTATTAACCCAAAAAACTATTTTACGAGATTGTTTAGTCGTAAAAGTTTAGTAGATATTTTGAAATCCCTATTTTATATGGGATTAATTGGTTATGTTGCTTACGTTCTCTTTAAAAAGAATTTAGAGAAAATCGTTAGTATGATTGGATTTAACTGGACTGCGTCACTTACTGAAATTATTAGGCAAATTAAATTTATCTTCTTAGCAATTTTAATTATTTTAATCGTTCTTTCTATTATTGATTTCATTTATCAAAAATGGGAGTATGAACAAGATATTAAGATGAAAAAAGAAGAAGTAAAACAAGAGCATAAAGATAATGAAGGAGACCCACAAGTAAAGGGGAAACGAAAAAACTTTATGCATGCGATTTTGCAAGGAACAATTGCGAAGAAGATGGATGGTGCAACGTTTATTGTAAACAACCCGACTCATATTTCAGTCGTACTTCGGTACAATAAACACATCGATGCAGCACCAATTGTCGTTGCAAAAGGGGAAGATGAGCTCGCATTATATATACGAACGCTTGCCCGCGAACAAGAAATACCAATGGTGGAAAATCGTCCACTTGCTCGTTCTTTATATTATCAAGTCGAGGAAGATGAGACGATTCCAGAAGATTTATACGTAGCTGTAATTGAAGTTATGCGCTATTTAATTCAAACGAATGAACTTGAAGTATAATAGCGCGGTTGGAGGAGATCTCTTGTGTTTAAGATAGATTCTGCAAGAACCTATTTTTCTATCTTTTTAGCAGCGTCATTCGTAGTGGCGCTCTTAATTCCACTTCCACCATTTATACTTGATATCGTTATCGTTTTTTTACTAAGTATGTCAGTGCTTATTTATATGCGAGCAACAAGTATTAACGAGTGGGATGAATTAAAGTCATTTCCGACGATGCTGTTATTAATCGGGATTTTCCGCGTATCGATTAACGTATCGACGACGCGAGCGATTTTGACAGACGGAAATGCGGGGCATGTTATTGAAGAGTTCGGTCAGTTTGTAATTGGCGGGAACTTATTAATTGGTATCGTTATTTTCATAGTATTAATCATATTCCAGTTTATCGTTGCAAACGGTGCATCTCGTACAGCTGAAGTTGCAGCTCGTTTTACACTTGATTCTTTACCGGGGAAACAAATGTCGATCGATGCGGATTTAAACCAGCGTATTATTACTGAAAAAGATGCACAGGCAAAACGAAAAAAATTAAATATGGAAACAGAGTTTTACGGAGCGATGGATGGTGCCGGAAAGTTCATTAAAGGGGACGTTATTTTCGGGATTGTCATTTTATTCGTAAACATTATTTTCGGTTTAATTGTCGGGATGATGCAGCAGGGCATGAGTTTTGCTGAAGCAGCTATTCACTATACACAGCTAACTGTCGGTGACGGAATCGTAAACCAAATCGGTTCGTTAATGCTTGCGATTTCAACAGGTATTATCGTAACACGTGTATTTGATGGTTCAGCGGATACAGTAACAGAAGGTATCTTTAAAGAGTTATTAGCACATGAAGTTGTTGTATATGCGCTTGGTGGTTTATTTATTGCGATGGGTATTTTCACTCCGCTACCATTTCTACCGTTTGCTCTTGTTGGTGGAACAATTATTTTCTTAGGAATTCGTAATAAAAACCGAATAAAGAAAGAAAAAGAAGACGAGCTTCAAAAAGAATTAGAAATGATTCAAGGCGAAGATGAGCAACTGCAACAAGTGGAAGATTCATTCGGAGTATTTACAGATAAATATCCAATTATAGTAGAACTCGGTTTAGATTTAGCAGCACTTGTAAAGCAGAAGATTAACGGGGAAACAGCTCGTGATAAAGTTGTCCTTATGAGGAAGTCGATTATTACCGACCTTGGTATTAACGTTCCTGGCATTAACTTTAAAGATAATACGAGTTTTAGACCACGCGGACGTTACATTATTCGTATTAAAGGTGCGAAGGCAGCTGAAGGTGTTTTAAAATCAGGTTATTTATTAGCATTGAAAACACCGAATGTAATGGCCGATTTAGATGCAGAACCAGCGAAAGATCCAATTTTCGGTGAAGATGGATATTGGATTTTAGAGCATATGGTACAAGATGCACAAATGAAAGGCTATCAAGTATTAGAGCCACTTAGCATATTAATTACGCATTTAGATGTTGTCGTTAGACGTAATCTTCATGAATTAATTCAGCGTCAACATGTAAAAGACTTAATTAACTCACTTGAAAATGATAACGGCGTTTTATTAGAAGAAATTAAGAAGAAAGAAATCGATTTATCACTCGTTCAAAATGTTATTAAACAACTGCTAAAAGAAGGTATTTCTATTCGTGATTTACCAACGATTATCGAAGGTATTATTGACGGAAAAGAAATTTATCAAAATCATGTTGACGGTGTAACGTCATTCGTCCGTGAATGTATTTCAAAAGTTATTTGTGAAAATGCGAAAAATCCCGACGGTAAAATTTATGCGGCGCTCTTCTCAGATTCAATCGAGTTAGATGCGGACGTTGTGAACAATTCTTATCAAGGTTACTTATTAAACTGGGATTTAGATTTAGAAACACGTGTTGTTGAGCAAGTACAGCGTGTCTTTAAACAAGCTCGTTTAATGGGAAGAGAACCAGTGCTATTAACGCGTAGAAAAGATTTCAGATTTGCTATAGTAAGACTTCTTGAGCGTTATCAAGTAGAAGCACAAGTGCTTTGTATTAGCGAATTAGCACCAGAAATTGTTGTAGATCAAATTGCCTATATTGAATAGTAGGGGGTGAAGTAATGGAAAGTACAGAAAAGAAAGAAGCGTTAATGCGAATAAAAGCAGCTTCGAAAAATGAATTGTATCGAAAGTTATTTGACCAATATGGTACAGATTATTATTACGTTGTCGATGAAAGTGTAAAACGAAATATCCCGTTTTTTTGGAAAAAGAATTATGAAATGTTAGTTGCTTTTCCAGAGGATAAACAGGAAGAAGAGCAGGAAGGCATAACTCAATTTCATGAACAATTAATGGATGTTGTGAATGAACCTTCAGAACAAATTGTGAAGGCGAATGGAATTCAATCGGTATTGCACAATTTAGAAAACGTGACGACTTCTATGTCATACGCGGCGATGCAAACAGGAAATAGTGAAGAATGGACGAGAAAGAAAGAGAAACTATTAAAGTTGTTTGAAAAAGGAATCGTCGTTGTGAAACAGACGGAAGGAACGAAAGTAACGAAAAAGCAAAAAGCTGTGAAAAAAGTCGTTCCCGTCAAGAAAGAAGAAGTGGTTGTAAAAAAAGAAAAACAAGAATCTGTACCGTTTATTATTCAAAAAGTAATTCGGATGCTAGAGCAAAACGATGTAGAACAATACTTCATTCATGCATATGCTGAAAAGTTAAAAGTGAAATTTGAGAATGCAACGATGATTACAGAGGAAGATGTGATCGGGTATATATTGGAAGATATGAGATCTCATTTCAATACGGAAAACGTTTTTGAAAAAGAAGTGCAAACAATTGCTTTAATTGGACCAACTGGTGTTGGGAAAACGACGACACTTGCGAAAATGGCATGGCAATTTCACGGTAAGAAAAAAACGGTTGGTTTTATTACGACAGATCATTCGCGCATTGGAACAGTTCAGCAACTGCAAGATTACGTCAAGACAATTGGATTTGAAGTAATTGCTGTACGTGATGAAGCTGCAATGACAAGAGCGCTTACGTATTTTAAAGAAGAAGCGCGCGTCGATTATATTTTAATTGATACAGCTGGAAAAAATTATCGTGCGTCAGAAACAGTGGAAGAAATGATTGAAACGATGGGACAAGTAGAGCCAGATTATATTTGTTTAACGTTATCAGCTTCGATGAAAAGTAAAGACATGATTGAAATCATTACGAATTTTAAAGATATTCATATTGATGGTATCGTATTTACGAAATTTGATGAAACAGCAAGTAGTGGTGAGTTGTTGAAAATTCCAGCAGTATCATCAGCTCCAATTGTATTAATGACAGACGGACAAGACGTGAAGCAACATATACATATCGCTACAGCTGAACATTTAGCAAAACAAATGTTGCAAACATCATAGAAAAGAGGTGAAGGATAAGGCAACTGCCTTATTCAAACGAGTATGAACGGTCTTTATATAGGTTCTATGGGTATGATGAATTACATGCAGCGTATTAATGTTCATTCAAATAACGTTGCAAATGCTCAAACGACAGGATTTAAAGCAGAAAATATGACTTCTAAAGTATTTGATGTACAAGACACATATCGCCGCGGAGATGGGGCTGTGACAAATATCGGTTCGGTCGATTACGCTGTAGTACCAGCCGCAACACATGTGAACTTAATACAAGGAAATATACAAATGACAAATAGTGATACAGATTTCTTTTTAGATGATGGAACTGCTGGCACAGCTTCGTTTTTCGTTACATCTAAAAATAATGAAACGTTTTTAACGAGAGACGGTAGTTTTACATTAAATAGTGATCGTTATTTACAAACAACTTCAGGAGCTTTCGTAATGGGAGAGAATAATGAACGTATTCGTATTCCAGAAGGAGCAAAAGTAGCTGTACAAGCAGACGGTACGTTATATGATGCTGTAACACAAAATAATATTGCCCGCCTGCAAACAAAAACAGTAGGTGCAGAAGCGAATAATCGTCTCGTACAAAGAGAAAACAAAAGCTTTACACTAGCAGAAGGAAACATTGCTGATTTACCGAACGGAGTAGGGACAGTAAAAAATTATATGCTAGAAAATTCAAATGTAGATATGACGAAAGAGATGGCTGATCTTATGACAGATCAAAAAATGATTTCAGCGTCACAACGCGTTATGACTTCATTTGATAAAATTTATGAAAAAGAAGCGAATGAAATATTGAGATAGAGACTTCCGTTAGCGGAAGTCTTTTTTTATTGCTTTTATTACAGTTACATCATAAAATGATAATCATTATCATTTTATCCATTTCTATAAGAATGGAATTTCATAATGATAGCAATATTTGTTTAACTAGGTGAATTAAAAGTAAGGGGAAGGTGTGTATATGTCTACAAAGAAACAACTTTGCATTGGGTTATGTTTAATTTCTAGAAAGAAAGAGCAAGAGAGTGAGTTTAATTCGGGAATTGCTGAACAAGTAGAGTTAGCGAAACAGGCAGAAAAGGCTAAGTTAGATTTTGTTTTTAAAGCAGATTATTTAGTGGCGCACCCAGATTTAATTGCCCGTAATAAGGGGAATGTCATTTTAGATCCGACGTTACTGTTTACCGCTATTGCGTACGCAACAGAAAAAATTGGAGTCGTGACGACTGCTTCAACCTCGTTTTATCCACCATATATATTAGCAAGGCAATTACAATCTTTGAACTGGATTAGTAACGGCCGAGTAGGTTGGAATATTGTTACATCCATTGATGGTGCAGAAAATTTTGGTGAGACAGAGATGCCGCCATCTGAAGAGCGATACGGGAAGGCAGCAGAATGTACAGCGTTAGTAAAAAAACTTTGGAGGAGCCATCCCTATGAAGTTTTGAAGATAGATAACGCTGACGTAATTAGAGATATTGTACAGCCAATTGAGCATCGTGGCGAGCATTTTGAGGTAAAAGGTCCACTTAATATTCCGCAGCATAGGTCAGGGGAAATGCCATTATTCCAAGCTGGTGCTTCAGAAGCTGGCCGGAATTTTGCTGCTTCTGTTGCGGATGCAATTTTTGCTGCAACGCCGGATGTAGAGTCAGGAATGGAACTGCGTCAAGATTTAAGAAGAAGAGCAAAGCAGCATGGCCGGAAGCAAGATGATATACGCGTATTACCTGGATTATATTTCTTTATAGGTGATACATATGAAGAAGCGTTAGAAATGCATAGGCTAGCTCATCAACATCTAACAAAAGAGAAGAGATATGCGTTACTTGAAATGGTTCTCGGATTAAACGCTAGAGGGCTTCCACTAGAAAGTAAAATTACGGAAGAGATGCTGCCAAGTCGAGATCAAGCTGTTCGCAGTAAAACACATGCCGAATTATTACGGAACTACATTATTAAAAATGAACCAACTGTTGAACAAATACTAGAACGACCAGAAGTTGTTGGATCGGCTCATTGGGTTGCGGTTGGTACACCACAAGACGTTGCGAAGCAAATTATGGATAGGTTTGAGGCAGGGGCGTTAGATGGATTTATTGCTATTCCAGGAGGATCTCCAAAGTCATTGGATCTATTCTTAAGTAGGGTCATTCCTTTATTCGTGAAAGCAGGTGTATTTAGGGAAGAGTATACAGGTTCTACTTTACGCGAACATTTGGAGGGAAATACATCAAAAACATTGCAGTTAAAATAACAGGATACGTATAAAAAGCCTTTCATAAGAAGGCTTTTTATTTTTTGTTTAAATTTCAGAATTATCAATTGACTTTGAGGTTCTGTTTTTTTATATTAGTAGGTATAGTAATAACTACTAATATACATGCATCGTTTTGAAATGAGAGTTATATAGAATGTGAGGGATTACTGATGGATGAAATTATAAAGGAATTACAAAAATTAGGTTTTTCCCAATACGAATGTAAAGCTTATATTGGGCTGTTAAAACATTCCCCAGTAACTGGGTATGAAGTGAGTAAACAGACAGGAGTACCTCGTTCGATGATTTATGAAGTACTCGGTAAATTGATGGATAAAGGAGCGGTGCATATTGTTCCGTCAGAACCGGTGAAATATGTACCAGTACCCGCTACCGAGTTAATGAATCGAATGCGAAAAGACTTTGAGAAGTCCTTTGAATTTTTAGATGAGAAATTAAATTGTTTAGAGCAAGAGCGACAAATAGATGTAATTTCGCATATTCGCTCAAATGATCGTGTTTTAAAAGAAATATGCAATATAATTAGTAGAGCGAAGGAAGAGTTATGGATTTCTGTATGGGAAGATCAAGTACATGAAATTGAGCCATACATTCATCAAAAGGAAGAGGAAGGCGTACATATATTTTCAATCCTATTTGGCGCTCCAGAAACAAAAATAGGCGCGACGTTTCACCATAATTATATGACGCCCCACGTTGTTGAAAAGAGAATGGGTGGTCATTTAACTGTAATCGCGCGTGATGGGGAAGAAGTATTAATTGCGAATTTCTCAAATGATAGCACTTCATGGGCCGTTACAACATATGACCCAGCACTAGTTCTCGTTGCTACCGAGTATGTTCGGCACGATATTATGGTTGAAGAAATCACGAAGGAATTTGGAGCTGATAAGTTAGACACGTTATGGCGTGAAAATATAGATTTAGTTCATGTCGTAACAGGAAAACGAACTTTAGAAGGAATGGAGGATGATAGGGATGAGTAAAGCTCAGGCACATGTAGCTTTGCAGAGCGATGATACATTTCAGCAAGGAGTAAAAGATTGTTTACCAACTGTATTTGGTTATTTGAGTATCGGTATTGCAGCCGGTGTCATTGCAAAAACAGCAGGTTTCTCCATCATTGAAATTGCGTTTATGTCCACTTTAATTTATGCAGGTTCTGCCCAATTTATATTAGCTGGTATGTATGCAGCTGGTGCTCCTGCTTCTGCAATTATTTTCACTGTCTTTTTTGTTAATTTACGCCATTTATTAATGAGCGCAGCGCTTGCGCCGTATTTCACGAAAATTCCTCTATTTAAAAACTTAATCATCGGTTCGCAAATTACAGATGAAACTTTCGGCGTTGCAGTGCAGCATGCAGCGCAAAAAGGATATTTAGGTGAAAGATGGATGATTGGACTTAATGTAACAGCATATTTAAATTGGATACTTGCTACTATTATCGGGGGGCTGTTTGGCGAGTGGATACCAGACCCGCATACGTACGGAATGGATTATGCATTACCAGCGATGTTTATCGGGTTATTTGTACTTCAGCTCATAAGTAGTAAACCAAAACTAGCGATTCATTTAAGTGTTGCAATTGTAGCGATTATAATTGCGTACGTTTCACACTTATTTATGCCAGATAGTATAGCGGTTATTATCGCAACATTACTAGCTGCGACGATTGGAGTGGTGATTGAAAAATGGAAATGAGATTAGACGTATTATTACTTTTATTAGCAGCCGGTGCTGTCACACTCGTGCCACGTATTTTACCTCTACTCGTATTTAGCAAACTTCAAATTCCAGACTGGGGTTTAAAATGGTTAAATTACATACCAATTGCGATATTAGCAGCACTTTTAGCACAAGTTTTATTTATGTATGAGACGATGCAGTGGGATTACCTTATCGCAGCAATTCCAACATTTCTTGTCGCAATATATACTCGCAGTCTATTAGGTACAGTATTAACTGGCGTGATTGTGATTATTTTGTTACGTTTCTTTTTCTAAAAAGGATTCAGCTCATATAATAGCGAAAAGTGTAATTACATGAAAGATATAGGGGTGGTGTTATGATACTTTTAACGATAGGAGCAATTTTGTTAACGCTGTTTATTTTCTTTATTATCGGTTTTATTACATTTATGATGTTTGTTGATAGGGCGACACCTCAAATTTATTATACACCTTGTGAATCAGTGACAGTGAAATCTAAAGGTAAACATAGAAGGAAGAAAAGTTGAAAGTTGACTTTTCTTCCTTCTTTACTATTTGGCTGGTTATTGCTTATGCTTTATATTTTATAATTCCATGTATGATGCAATATAAAAAGATAGAGAGATGTTCCAAAGATAGCTGAGTAACTATTTTTGGAACATCCATTTTTGTCCGCGGTGTATAAATACTTGTGTTTGTATTAATTTTAAAGACCAAATTATATAGACCGGTCGTTCGTTTCATAAATATACCTTAAAAAAGAATTCAATTTAATATCAAATTTGTGTATAAATGCTCTATACACAAGGGTAAAACCTTTTGATATACTGTATCCTAAAATGACACCCATACAATTAAATATTACATCGTTTATATCGACATATCGAAAAGTGAATCCGGCATAAAGTGCTGATAAAAGTTGTAAAGTTTCTAATAAGATTCCTAATACAATCCCTAATAAAACAACATGTTTGAAATTCGTCTTTTTTATATAAGGAAAACCAAAGCCAAAAGGAATTGTTAGTAGTATATTAAGTATTGATGTTGTTATAGCAAAATGTTCCGTGTTAAATGGTATAAAATTAGCATCTCTCCATACATTTTGTCCAATTTCTTTTTTCATATTTTCATCTATAATAATTGGGAATTGGGTATAATTAAATACCATACAAAGGTACAAATAAAATATTGAGAAAAATAGTAAGTGCATGTTTCTCTTTTTTAGGTGTAACTTAAAAAAGAGAAGTAAAAATAACAACATAATAAACGCTCCAATAAGAATAAAACCATCAAAGTCAATTAGCATGTGTAAAACCCTCATATTTTCATATTTAAACTATGATGTCTAATAATAGACATCATAGTTTAGTGGTAATATTTTAATTAGATATTTTTCCATTCCCTCGTATATTTTGTCCATCGTCATTTGTTTTCCAAATAAATAAGTAGTATTCATTTGAATTTGTATCAACATTATATGCACCAGAGAAAGATTTATTTATGCCGCCATTAACTGTTCCATAACTAGGATCCGAACCCCATGCAGATCTATACAGAGTATAATTTACATCGTAAGGTCCCACAGCTCCTCCATCAGTAGAATATACATATGCACTCCCATTGATATATACACTACCTTTAGAAAGTGTGTGAAATTGTTTGTTTTTACTACCATCTACCACTCGATAGTCCATTTTAAAACTGTAACTACTAGATGCTGCTAATGTTGGTATAGCGAAACATGTCATTAAAGTTAAGGCAGTGATAATAGAAAAAATTTTTGTCTTCATATGTTTCTCCCTGTTAATTTATTGTTGAGAGGCCTTCTCAATAAAGAGGATAATCTATTTAATTGAACACGTAAATAATAAAGTATAAAGATTAATAATTTTTTACATTGGTTTTACGATCATTAAGAAAATGCCATATAGTTTCAATTTGTTTAAAAGAAGAGAGTTCAATTGTTAAAAAATAATTAGAGAATTGATTAAAACTGGTATGATTATACGACTTCAAAAGTATATTGAGGAGAATGAAGCGGCCGGGCAGTTCTTTAGTACTATGGATTTAATAATCACATTAAGATTAAGGGGAAATTAAAAGACCCAAACTTGATATTATACCAAGTTCAGGTCAAAGCTGTTAATGAAAGAAAGTAATTAGGTCTTTACTCCCATTTCATAGTCACATCCCCGAAAGAACTAACAAAAACAGCCCAAATATAAAACTCATAAAGGAAAGAAAACCGATACATATGGAGAACACACGACTATTTCTCCATTCACGCCAGAAAGTTATAAAACCTAAAATACAAAGGGAAAACCAAATGGGCAAGAATATGAACTCGCTAACTTTCTCAGGGAGTAACGTATAAAAAGATGTTAAATATAAGATCCAATTTGTAAAGAATAATAGGCAAACGATAATGGATTGTAAGTAGGGACGTTTTAAAAATGTCCCTTTTTTAATGGTTATAAAAATGATAGTTAGCGCTGAGAAAAAGGCAATGAATATGAAAATAAGTAAGAGTAATGTAAGCGTCATTTGAGCCTCCTTTATAAGAGTGTTTTTACCCCGCATTAATGGGCAGTAAGATCCCACCTCAAAATTCAGCTTAAGAAAAGAGGTTAGGTGGGGGATCAACTGCCCGTAAAAGCCCGATTGGTGAGGGCTAATAATCAGTGGGGGATAAAGAGTCCCCTACTGATTAAAGTTTCACTTTACAAGAAACGAATCTATTAAATGGTATGCTTGTTTTGTAGAGTGCACGTTATATTTTTCAGTGTACGGATTTAGAAAACCATGTTCACCGTGTAGTTGTTGTATTTCTAATAAAGGATTCTTTTGTTGCTGCAATGTTTGGATTAAAGAGGATACTGAAAAACTAGATTCTTTTTCAGGGAATATAAGTAATGTAGCGCATGTAGGTTTTATGTGAACATAGTCGCGTATACGAGAACCGTAACATCCGATAATAAAATCTATTTTCGGATTGTTACTACATAGCCATGAGATGGTAGCTCCAACGCTAAAGCCGATAAGTCCAATATGTGTATAATTACGTGAAAGAGTATTGATGAATTCTTCAATTTGGTATTTCCCATCATCAAATCCAACATGATTTACAAAATATTCATATGCTTTTTCTTCATTACTATAATGAAATGCAGGTTGCGATTGTAGCAGATTAGGACAGAATACATCTATTTGAGATGAAGTGAAGTGGTCGGTAACGTGATGCATATGATCGTTCACACCATATATTTCATGAACAACAACGAGAGCTAATTTTTTCTTCATATTTATAAAGTACCTCTATGAAACTTAAATTCTTTCTCAACAAGGCAGATACGTAGGTGGAAGTTTTCATACCATTGCTCACGACCTCTTTTTTTCGCTTCTTTATGTAAGGCGTTCCGTTTCCAATTATCAATCGCCTCAAGTGATTTCCAATAAGAAATTGTGATTCCGAGCCCTGAATGGTCTCGTGCACTTTCTACACCTAGAAATCCAGGTTGCTGCTTTGCGAGTTCCTCCATTTTGTCGGCAACTGTACTATAATCTGTTGTATCATTTGATAAATTAGAAGTGAATATAACTGCATAATAAGACTTGTTTTTTTCTAAATTAGATGCCATTATTTTTCCCCCTTAATGTATAGTGTGAATGATTAATCCATAGTTTGTATTTTAGCAGGTCACAAAAAGAAAAGAAGTAGAAAATTCTTATTTTTTTAGCTCCTGTAAAATAGAAGAAATTTATAATAAGTAATCTAAAGGAAGAAAAATGCCACTTCAAAAAAATGAAGTGGCATTTCTTATATTTCCTCTAAGCTATTAACTGGAACCGTTAATTCGCGTCCTGGATTTTTTACTTCATATATGCGGGCGGTTTCATTGCTTTCGTCGACGTGTTGAATCATAACAGGCATGCCTTGAAAACTAACATTAGCTTGCTCCGCTGACACAGAAATCTCTTTTGCACGTTGAATATTCATTTATATTCCTCCCATCATTATTATCTTTGCTAAAAAAGAGGAATAATATACCATTTCGAGACATTCTTAAAATTTTTGTATTATTTGTAATGTTTCTTTAATAAATTCGGAAAAAGTAGAGTCTGGATAAGCTTGTATCATTTCATTTGCTTTTGTTGCTTCTTCAAGAGCTCTTGTTTTATCATTTAGTTTGACGTAACAAAGTGCACGATATGCACCTGCTGTTGTAAGCCACGCTTGATCCAGTGGATGGTTCATATAATCCGGTATAATACTACCACATTGCAATGCTTGTAAAGCTTCCTCGTAACGTTTTAATCCGTATAAAGATTTTCCTTTTTCAAGATAATACAATCCGTCATCTTGAAAAATTGGCTTATCTTTTAGTTTTTTTCGAAATTGTTCTAGATGTTTTAATGCGATTGTATATTCATTAGTAATCGTGTTGTAGTAGTAAGCTTTTAAAATATCAATAATCGCAATGGATAGAGTATCTTCTGTAAAAATGGCAAATTGCTCCGATTTTTTTATGTAATATAAATATTGTTCTTTATCAGCTGTAATGACTTTTTGGTAAGATAAAATCCGGTAAAATTCGTCTGTTTTAAAATACACTTGATGCTCTTTTGAAAATGCGAGTGCTTCTAATATCGTTTTTTCACATTTTTCATAATCGCCACATGCTAGTAAAATGATGGCTTCATATAAACATAATTCAATATGTATAATAAGATCCATTTCTAAATGTTTCTCCTCATAATCATTTCTAATATTAGCTATAAGTTGTAAACATTCAGCATACTTTTTACGTGTGAATATCGCAAAAGATAATTTTAATTTTGTTTCCGTACTGTCACGGTATAACTTATATTTTTCAAAAATAGAAACAGCTTTTTCTACGTAAGATTCAATGTTGTAATCTTTCATAATCGCCGCAGCGGTTACAAATTGTTTATATAAACGAGCTGTATTTAAAGTAGAAGGTAGCTCTTTTTGAACGATAGGTAATAAAGCCTCATATACTTCATCACATTTATTTGCCTTTATTAGTTGTTCCATTTGTTGAATGAGTTCTGCAATTTCTATATCATCTTCTTCTAATAAAAAACTCGTTTCACATTCAAGTTTTTCTGCAATATATTGTAATGTTTTCATAGAAGGTGTAGCTTTTCCATTTTCGATTTGACTAAGCATGCTTTTTGTCAATTCGGAACCTGCCAGTGCTGTTTGAGTAAGCTTTTTTTCTTTTCGCAATGCCTTAATTTTTTCTCCGAGAGTTGCCATATTGTAGCTCCTTTATAATTAAAAAGTTAAATACAATTAAACTTTTTGTTGTAATAATTGGAAAGTTGATTATATAATAAGTTTAACACAATTTAACTTTTAAGGGGAGAGTGTCATAATGGAAGATGTAAGTATAGGTCAAACTGATTCAAGAATGAAGATTGCAACGAGAAATATCATTTTAATGATGATTGGAAAAATGACGTCTTTATTAGGAGCAGGTATTTATACGTTCGCAATGGGGTTATACGTACTAAAGACAACTGGTTCAGGAATGGGGTTTGCAATTACGCTCGTTTGTGGATCACTTCCAAGGATGATTTGTGGTCCGATTGCAGGTGCTGTAGCAGACCGTGTGAATCGAAAGTGGCTTGTCATTGGTACTGATTTATTAAGTAGTTTAACGATGCTTATTATGTTTATTCTTGCTACTATATTTGGACCATCACTTCTTTTTATTTATATTTCAGCAGCATTATTATCAATTTGTGCAAGTTTTTATTCTGTTGCATTAACATCGTCTATTCCGAGTTTAGTAGATGAGGGGCGTATTCAAAAAGCGAGTGCTTTAAATCAAACGGCAGCTTCTTTATCAAATATTTTAGGGCCGATTATTGGTGGAGTTGTATTTGGTTTCTTTTCAATTAAGTCGTTCTTTTTGTTAAATAGCATTACATTCTTTTTAGCGGTTATTTTGCAATTATTTATTGTGTTTGATTTATATAAAAAAGAAGTGGCTGAGAGTAAAGAGCATTTCTTGACGAGTATAAAAGAAGGTTTTTCATATGTAAAACGACAGCATGAAATATATAGCTTAATGAAAATAGCATTGTGGGTAAACTTTTTTGCTTGTGGGCTAACTGTTGCACTTCCATACATTATCGTCCATACATTGCATTTATCTTCAAAGCAACTCGGTACCGTAGAGGGAATGTTAGCAGTCGGGATGCTAATGGGTGCGATTGCTTTATCAGTGCGTAAAGAAGTGAATAATCCGTTTCGTTCTATTTATACTGGACTGTTTTTGTTTGCTGGTTTGAGTTTATGTACAGTATTCCCGTTGTTAGTTACCATTCCAAAAGTGACAAGTTTTATTTACTATATTGCTTTCATGATGTTAACTGGTATAGCAATTATGATTGTAAACATTCCGATGCAAGTACATATGCAAAAAACAACAGATCCGAGCTACTTAGGGCGAGTGTTTGGCCTACTTGAAACAATTGCTACTGCAATCGCACCACTCGGTATGATTGTATATGGATTATTATTAGATATGTTGCCAACTAGCATTGTTATGATGACAATAGGCGGAGGTTTATTGTTAGTTGTATTAGTTGGAGTAAAGCAACATATGGCGAAAAAACAAGTAGATGTGTCGGCTTAAAAATAAGAAAATAATAAAAATTTGACGTATCATTATAAAAATGACCAAATTAGTATTTTAGTTTTTGAAACTCTTTTTCATGTATGTTACAGTATAGTGAGCAGGCAAAGAAAAGGAGACAACAGCATGAAAAAATTAAGTTTTGTTATGCTTTTTCTATTAGTCGTAATGGCTGGATGTAGCAATTATGACACATATATTGAAACAGGTATGCAATCATTGAAAGATGAAAAATATAGTGATGCAACAATGTGGTTTGAAAAAGCAGAAAAAGAGAAATCAGGAAATGAAGCGAAATCATATAAAGAAGTTGCAGAGAGAATGGATTACGGAGCAACAGCATTAAAAGACGGTAAGTATTTAGAAGCGAAAGACATTGCAAATGAAGTGTTACAAAAGAAAAAAGACGATGCACTTGAAAAAGCTGTAACATCAAATGCAGAGAATTTGCTTCAAAAAGCAAAGGATGTAGAAAAGAAAGTGAATGAAAGAGTAGCAAAGCGGAGAAAAGTAGAAGAAGAAGGAATTGATAAACTCATTAAAGCTGTAGATAGTATAGATGATGTGAAAGAAAAAGAGAAAAAAGTTTCAGAAACATTAGATAAGGCTGAAGAGGCGCAAGCGAAAATTGAAGCGAAGAAAAATAAATAGAGTTATAGTTTAAAAGGCTGTCGTGTATAACGACAGCCTTTTAATTTTTTGTTGCATAAGAAGTGATGTTATGTAGTAAAAAAGAAATAATTTTAGAATTCCATCTGTCCTCATGATGAATCGTATAAATGTTACGTTGAAATTCAAATCCAGGGATAGGTATATAGCATAGTTCATTTCGTTGTACTTCTTGTTCAATAGCGAGTTTAGAAATAAAGGCAACTCCATTACCATATTTTAAAATTTGTTTCATCGTTTCTAATGAATCTAATTCAATTTCAGATTGGAATGTAATGTTATGAGCTAACATCCATTTTGTAAGTAAATCTCTCGTTGTAGATGGATTACGATGTAGTAATATTCGTTCCTTTTCGATATCTTGTAATGATACATTTTCTTTTTTTGAAAAATGATGTTCTTTGGAAAAGGCAAGAATAAGTGTATCAGGCATTACATTCGTCTGTTTTAAAAATGATTCATCAAACGGTGCTACGGAAATTACACCGAGATCAATTTCATGATTTTGTAGCATCGTTCGAATCTCAGGAGCTGTTTTTACCATAAGTGTTATTTTTATATTTGGAAATTCGCGTTGAAATTGATGAACAATTTCTGGTAAAAGATAAGTCGCTGGTACATAACTAGCGCCAATTGTTATAGCGCCTTTATGAAAATCTTTAAACTCTTGCGTGACCCGTCTAGCTTCTTTCATGAGTGCATCTATTTTACAAGCATAATGATGTAATGCCTCACCAGCCTCTGTTAAGAAATACCTTCCCGAACGTAATTCGAATAAAGATACACCGAGTTCCTCTTCTAGGCTTTTTATATGGAATGTAATAGTAGGTTGTTTAACACCTAGTTTTTCTGCAACGATCGTAAGCTTTTTGTATTTCTTAATAAGCACTACAATTTCCAATTTTAAGAGATTCATTATGAATTGCCGCCTTTTTTATTTTAACTATAGAAAAAATCTATAGAAATAAATAGTTTATTAGAAGTTTTTTAATTTAATCTTTACAGTACATTAACATTCAGTATAAATCTTCCATATAGAATGAAAGCAGGTTAATAGTGAGGGGAGAGAGGTGAAACGATGGACATTAAAATTATTGGATTAGAAAAGAATTTTGGAAAAACACAGGCGTTAAAACCGCTACAAATTGTTATGAAACAAGGTGAATTCACCACACTTTTAGGACCTTCGGGATGCGGGAAAACGACTTTACTTAGAATGATTGCAGGACTTGAAGAGCCAGATAAAGGTGAAATATATTTCGGAGATACGTGCATGTATTCTAGTGCAAAAAAAATAAAAACATCTCCTCATGAACGTAATATCGGTATGGTATTTCAAGATTTTGCTTTATGGCCACACATGACTGTATTTGAAAATGTCGCATTTGGTTTAAGGGCTACAAAGCAAACGAATCAATTACGGGAAAAAGTAGAAGATGCAATAAAGCGAGTTCGCTTACAAGGGATGGAGAAACGATATCCGCATGAACTCTCTGGCGGACAGCAGCAACGTGTCGCATTTGCTAGAGCGATTGTAACAAAGCCACATTTTATTTTGTTTGATGAACCGCTTAGTGCACTCGATGCAATTTTGCGAGAAGAAATGCGATTAGAGCTTATGGATATCGTTCATTCGATCGGTTTAACGGCATTGTATGTAACCCACGATCAAACAGAAGCTATGTCAATGTCAGACCAAATCATTGTCATGAAACAAGGAGAAGTATTACAAAAAGGAGCACCAGAAGACATTTATGTGAAGCCATCTCATGAATTTGTTGCAAAATTTGTTGGTAAGGCAAATTGGCTTGTAGAGGGTAAACAAATGGTTCGTCCAGAGCATGTGAGCTGGGCGAAAAATGAAGTGTGTGAAATGTATACAGGTGAAATTCAGCACGTTACATATGTAGGAGAACGTTATGAAGTGAAAGTAGACATGGGGACACTCGGTGTATGGACAGCTTATCACACTAGTAAGCTAAGCATCGGGAAACCAGTATCGTTATATGTACCGAAAAAATGTATTCATCATATAGGGGGAGAATCGTATGAAGAAATTCAGTTCGCTTAAGTCTTTATTTGTATGTACTTTACTGTTTTCTGCAGTAGTAACAGGGTGTAGCTCAAAGACAGGTAATGCAGATGCAAAAAGTAAAACTACTAATGAAAAGAAAATTGTTGTATATAGTGCAGGGCCAAAAGGATTAGCAGAAAAAATTCAAAAGGACTTTGAAAAGAAAACGGATATAAAAGTGGAAATGTTTCAAGGGACAACTGGAAAAATTTTAGCAAGAATGGAAGCTGAAAAGAAAAAACCAGTCGTTGACGTAGTGGTACTTGCTTCTTTACCAGCGATGGAAGGGTTAAAGAAAGATGGTCAAACGTTAGCTTATAAAGAAGCGAAACAAGCTGATAAGCTTCGTTCTGAATGGTCGGATGATAAAGGTCATTATTTCGGGTATAGTGCTTCGGCATTAGGAATTGTGTACAATACAAAAAATGTGAAGGCAGCACCTGAAGATTGGAGCGATATAACAAAAGGAGAATGGAAAGGGAAGGTGAATCTTCCAGATCCAGCACTTTCAGGTTCGGCTTTAGACTTTGTAACAGGATACGTGAAAAAGAATGGAAAAGATGGATGGAATTTATTTGAACAGCTTAAGAAAAATGAAGTTACAGTAGCGGGGGCAAACCAAGAAGCATTAGATCCAGTTGTAACAGGTGCAAAAGATATGGTCATTGCGGGTGTTGATTATATGACGTACAGTGCAAAGGCAAAGGGTGAACCAGTTGATATCGTATATCCAAAAAGCGGAACAGTCATTAGTCCACGCGCAGCAGGCATTATGAAAGATAGTAAAAATGTAGAAGGTGCAAAAGAGTTTATTGATTATTTATTATCAGATGATGTGCAAAAACAAATTTCTAAAGCATATTTATTGCCTGGTAGAACAGATATAAAAGCTGAAAATAGACCAAATGTGGAAGAGATTCCAGTATTAAATATTGATTGGAAAACAGTTGAGAAAGAACAAGATGAAATAGGAAAACAATTTAAGAAAGTATTTCAATAAGATGGTGATTACATGGTAAATCGATTCGTATCAGTAAGACAAGTTGGAATGACGGTAGCGTTGTTACTTGTGGCGATGTTAATCGTCATTCCGCTTTTTCTCATTTTACTTTCTAGTGTATATGAAAATAGTAGTTGGGATTTTTTAAAGCCTTTTGAAGTGATGCAGAGTGGTGGATTAGCTGGGATTTTTCTAAACTCGATGCTTCTCGGTGTACTTGTAGTAATAGGAGCAACCATCTTTGCATTTCCACTAGCTTTCATTATGAGCAAAACAGATGTTGGAAAGCATAGTAAGTTAGATATTGTTTTTATGATTCCATTTATGACTCCGCCGTATATTGGATCGATGGGCTGGATTTTGTTCATGCAACCGAACGGCTATTTCGAACAGTTTTTTCCGATGCTAAAGACGATATCATCCTCATTTTTTAGTTTAGGAGGTATGGTTTTAATTATGAGTCTGCATTTATTCCCATTCCTTTATTTCATGTTGAAAAACACGTTACTTCAGATTGGGAGTAGTAAAGAAGAAGCGGCAGCAGTTCATGGTGGAAGCTTTTTCTATCGTTTAAGAAAAATAATATTGCCGCTATTAGTATCAAGTTATGTAATGGGTGCTTTACTCATTTTCGTAAAGACGATTGCTGAATTTGGAACACCGGCTACATTCGGGCGGAGAATAGGCTTTCATGTGTTAACTTCAGAAATTCATAAATTTATTTCGAGTTGGCCAATTGATTTTAGTAGTGCAACAGCATTATCTTCTTTATTACTTAGTGCATGTATGCTCATTTGGTATATGCAAAATGTATTGAATCGAAAGTATTCATATGCAATGGTTAGTGGAAAAGGTGTGAAATCTAAAAGGTATACTTTGTCTATATTTGTGCGCGTTGTAGCATGGTTTTATGTAATTGGTTTATTAATCGTATCAATTGGAATCCCGTATTTTTCTATACTAATCGCATCATTATCGAAATTAAGAGGCGGCGGCTTACATGTAAATAACTTTACAACGAGTCATTATGAAGCACTATTTACAATTGGATCTCCAGGATTAGAAGCTTTATGGAACAGTTTTCTTTTTTCACTTATAACAGCGATTATTGCTGTTATGATTGGAGTGTTTTTGGCACTTATGATTCGAAAGGGGAAAAAGTCCTCTGAAAAATGGCTTGATATGTGCGGTATGTTACCGAATATGGTACCAGGAATCGTGATGGTTGTAGGGCTTATTTTATTTTGGAATTCTCCCTATATGCCCCTGCCAATTTATAATACACCAGTCATGGTAATCGTAACGTATGTTGTTCTTTTTTTACCTTATACAGTGCAGTATGTAAAAGCATCGCTCGGGCAAATCGATGATTCTCTCGTGCAGGCAGGAAGTATTTTTTCTGGAAATTATATTTATATTTTTAGAAAAATAATATTACCTCTTATTATCCCAGGTATTCTTGCCGGATGGGCGATGACATTTACAATCTCGATAAGGGAGTTAGTAGCATCGCTTCTCGTACTACCTCCATCAGTAGAAACGTCAGCAACATTTATTTTTGCTCAATTTGAACAAGGAGAAGTATCTATTGGAATGGCAATGGCTGTCGTTTCAGTTGGACTTACAACGCTATGTTTATTACTTCTGCAGCATATGGAGCAAAAACGAAAAGGGGTAGCATGATGAGGATAGAAGTATGGGGAGGAGCGGGAGAATACGGTCGTTCCTGCTATTTCGTAAAAAATAAAGAGACAAAAATATTATTTGATTGTGGTATTAATCGATCATATGAGGATAGTTATCCAAAAATAGAGCGGGAAGTTGTACCGTTTTTAGATGCAGTATTTTTATCACATATTCATGAAGATCATACGATGGGCTTACCTTTATTAGCGAAGTATGGATATAAGAAAAAAATCTGGACAACTCGTTATACGAAGGAGCAACTTCCCGCTTATTATGAAAAATGGAGAAACTACAATGTGACGCAAGGATGGAATGTACCTTATAACGACCAAAATGTGAAAGATTTAAATTATATATATGTTGATGAGATTAGTAATCCGAATGAATGGATACAGATTACTCCTACATTGCGGTTTCAATGGGGGTATAGTGGGCATGTATTAGGAGCTGTTTGGTTTTTAGTGGATATGAGTCATACATATGTATTTTATTCTGGCGATTATTCAGCAGAGTCTAACATACTACGAGCGAATTTACCTGAGAAATTGCGCGGCGATATAAAAGTTGCAATCGTAGATGCCGCGTATCACACTGATGATGTTTCGCAACATGAACGAGTAGACGAACTCTGTGCAGAAATTGAACGAGTTGCTCAAAAGAAGGGAAGAGCATTATTACCATTGCCACCGCTTGGGAGGGCGCAAGATATCGTATTGTATTTATATGAAAAATATAAAGGATTTCCCATTATAGTAGATCAAGAAATTTTGGATGGATTCGAAGAGATGATCGTATATAAAGATTGGATCAAAAATAATGAAGAACTTGAAGAGCTAGTGGAGAGTTTAAAAAGAAACGTAATAGTTATGGATGATGACATTGGTACGCAACATAGTTATGGAATAGTTGTAATGAGCGATGCGAATATGCAAACGGAACGAGCGCAGTTATATTATGAACAAATTCGGTATGAAGAACGAAATTCCATTATCTTTACTGGGCATGTTGCTAAAGGGAGTTTTGCAGAAAAAGTTTTGAAAGAACGTGCAGGTAAAGAATGTAGGGTGAAGCGAGTTCCATATAAAGTTCATCAAAGTATAAGAGATGTGAAAGAGATGTTAAATGCATTATTACCGGAACATACGGTGTTAGTACACGCTTTGAAAGAGGATACGGATCGATTACAGAAAAAGCTTAGCACGGCAGGGTATGAAAATGTATATTCACTTACTATGGAACGTATAGAAGTTATTTGAAATGTAAAGGGGATAGGTATATGAAAAAAGTATTTGTATTCGTGAGTATTTTCTTTTGTTGTTTCCTTTATAACGATAAGGAAGGGTTTGCTGTTAGTCCAATGACACCTAGTTTTGAAGTGAAGTTATTATTAAAGCCAGAACAAGTATTAGGTTCTAACAAAGAGATGAAGCAAGATGTACTAGAGCATTTCCAGGCTGGTACAAATTATGAAAGAATACAAGTACAGTTTTTAGATACGGCAAATAAAAATTTAAGTAATGAAGGCTGGTTTGCCAGAATTCGAAAGAAAGAATTTAGTAAAGATTTTGAGCTAACATATAAAAAAAGATACCCGATTCAAAACGGTGCAATTCAAGATGCACTAGAAGTAGCTAAAAAAGATGGATTTGACAGTAAAACTGATAATTATGAGGCAGAAATAGACTGGGGATTTGAGAAGAAAACGTTAAGTATTTCAAATAAGAAAAGTTACAGTGCTAAAGGATATGGAGTACTTGATCTACCAGACGAACAAGCTGCTCAAAACATGTTAATAGAAAAGTTACCAGGGAAAATGAACAAATGGCTGTATACGAATTGGGGAGAAGAGATGTTAAGGGATTCCCGTATTTACGGTCCTGTATTAATGAAAAGGTATACAGGGGAGTTTGAAAATAGTAAAACGAATATTGAAGTTTGGCCACTAAGTAATACAGGGAAAATAGAAGATGATTTCGTAATAGAAGTGTCGTTTAAAACAAATGAGGAAAGTATTGCAAAAGAACAAAGAGAATTATTAATGAAGAGTTTAGAACAAAAAGGATGGCTGTTACCGAAAGATAGTTTGAAGACAGAACTTATTTTTCAGTAAATAGTAAAAAGGAATCCATATGCCATGGATTCCTTTTTATATATGAGTATTACGCTAAATCAGCTGACACGAACATATCACTATTTTGAAGATTTTTAGAGCGTAAACTATAAGCAACTACTTTCTTTTTATGTTGCTTAACAACATCAACATGCTCTTCATGACTATAAATATAAAATGTAAAATCTTTTTTGCCACGTTTTGCATGAATAATTAAAGGAGTACCCTCATTATGTGGCGGTGCATAATAGCGATCTAAAAATAAACCTTCGTTAAAATCATGAATAATTTTGGATTTCTTTTCGCCTTCTACGTTATTTCCATTGATTGTAACAGTCGCATTCGCTTCTTCAAGCTGTGGATGTGTTTCGTACTTACTAATAATGGATTCAATAACAGAGTTGGGAAGGCTAGAAACGATAATTTTAAATGCTCCAAATACAACTAACATTACAATAAACCAAGTCGTCATACTATATCATCCCCTTTTTCCTATTAAATAATATAACTCATATGGTAATAGTACATAAGGTGAAGTTTTGTATAATTTGTGAAAAATATGCCATTTTTATGAACGAAATATTAGAAAAATCAATTTTGTTACAAAAAGTTGAAATCGAAGTATTTTAAAAGAAAAAGGTTTATAATAAAAATATAACTAATAACCACATTACTAATTACAAGGAAGTGTAACTATGAGTACTGTAGCAATCGTGTATGGTATTATTCTTTCCACAATTATCGTTTTATTTTTCGTTGGGGTTTCACGTTATATTCATAAATGGAAAGAAGGCGTTGCGAAATTAAATCATATTGAAGAAGAACTTAGTGATTTAATGTTACATCATGGTAAGTAAAAAGTTATTTTTAGCTAATCAATGTGAAGAATATCACAAAACATGCTCTCCTTATGAAGGCATGTTTTTTTGTTATATCAATGCTTAGGCACATTCATACATTTTTTCCATACGATACAGTGTGAAAGTCGAAATGTTCGGAGTGGAAAAGAGGGATAAAATGAGTAGTTCAGGTTATGTTCCAGATAATAAAAATTTAAAGAAAAGTTCAGGAACTCCAAATCTTTTCTTTGATTCGAGAAAAAATGTCTTTTTTAAAAGGGATGAGAAAAACGTTGCCTATGAAGTTACGTCAACGCAGTTACCGGCGATGATAGGAGGAGCGTTTGTTGATTTATTTATGACAAAAGGGCATATGCGGGAACCGCATTGGCATCCGAATGCGTGGGAGTTGGATGTTGTTGTATCAGGAGAAGCAGTTACATCCATTTTAAATCCTGAAACGAATCAATTGCAAAATTATCATGTAAAAGCGGGGCAAACTGTATTTATTCCAATGGGATGGTGGCATTGGATTACAGCGGTAACAGAAGAAGTACAATTACATTTGTTCTTCAATAATGATCAGTTTGAAACAGCAGAAGGGTCAGACATACTTAGATTAACACCACCAGAAGTATTTCAAGCTGCATATGGTGTAAGTGCAGAAAAATTAGGGAAGGAACTTTCGCCAATTAAGGAGTCAGTTGTAATTGGTCCTCCTAATTCAAATCGACTAAAAAGTGTTAAAGAAAGTGACGGCTCAAATATAGTTGTTACGTTAAATGGACAAATAACAGCATGTGAAATAGAGTAACTCTTTCTTTTTTAGGAAGAGTTACTCTATTTTGTATAAATTTGTAATTTGATTCGTTATAATGATTATATAGAAGCGGATTTATTAGAGGGGGCATATTGTGAACATATTAAAGATTATAGGAATTGTTGCAGGAGTGATTATAGTAGCCGTTATAGCTTTCTTTGTCATTATGAAGTACTATTTGTCAAAAGAAGATCCTGGTTATGTATTAAAGTACATAAAAGAACATAAAGATGATGAAACATGCTCATTATTTATTAAAAGAAATGGAGAAGTATTAACTTCTATAAATACAAATAAAAAATTACCATTAGCGAGTACGGCGAAAATCGTCATAGCAGTTGAATTTGCTAAGCAAGTGTCAGAAGGAAAAATAAGTCGAGATGAACAAATTTCATTGCACGAGTTAGAAAAATATTACGTTAAAAACACTGATGGTGGAGCGCATCCTGACTGGTTAGAAGATGCTAAAGCGAGAGAATTAGTGAAAAATGGACAGATCGCTTTAGAAGAAGTCGCTAAAGGGATGATTCATTATAGTTCTAATGCAAATACAACATATTTGTTAGATAAGCTTGGAATAGAAAGAGTAAATGAAAGTATAAAAGAGTTAGAGCTTACTAGTCATGACAAGTTCTCTTCGTATACTGCTTCATTATATATGAGAGGGTATGTAGAAAAAGAGCTTCATGAGCCAGAAAATCAATCGTTAGAAATGATACGTAACATGTCAAAGGATGAGTATAATAAACATGTGTTACAAATACATGAATGGATGAAAGATGAAGAAGAATGGAAAAAACGGGATATCCCATTAAAGGTAGATATGGAATTTCAGCGAATTTGGTCAGATCGATTAGTGGGTGCAAACGCCAAAGATTATATGAGTATAATGGAAAAGATAAATAGTAGAAATTATTTTCCAAAATCAATGCAAGAAGAAATCGAGAACATTTTCAAAGGAACAGTTAAAAATAGTAAGTTCGAATATGCTGGTCAAAAAGGTGGTTCTACCGCATTCGTATTGACAAAAAGCTTGTATACTACAGATAAGAAAGGGAATAAAGTAGAAGTTGTCATTATGTTTAACGATATAGAAGATCAAGTTGCATATCAAAAGCTGAGAAATAATGTAGACTATTTTATTCGAGATATTATAACAAGTGAGGAATTCAGAAACAAATTATAATAGAATAATTTTATTATGTAAACAAGATGCTATTAAAGGTAGGTGTTGAGATGGGGTTGAATGAGTATATGCTTGAAACGTTTCCAAATTTAGAACTTAGACCACCTCTATTTTATAATGGGGATATTGGTATTCGCTTTAGATTAGGTGTGAACTATGATTACAATAACATTTATGAAAACTGCCCATATTTAGAAGGCGTTTATAATAGAGCGATTACTTTATTTCAGTCTTTACATGCAACAGAAGATGATATTTATATCGTAGTGGATGTAAATGACTATGCAGACGGTGAAACTTTCAAACAGAAATTGAATATCTTTTCTAAGTATGTAAAAGAGAAGTCCGATTTGTTTAAGTTACAGAAAAATACAATCCCTTATGTTTTTCCAGAAGACGATGAAGACGGAGCATATAAAACACATAGATATACTTTGAAATGTAAAATCTCTGACTTTACATACATTCCTATGCTAAAAGCAATTTGTAATCAAGATATGGGAATAAAACCGCGTATTTTTCATAGGGTGTATTTTATAAATGTTAACAAGAATACTATATTTCACGTTTATGATGATAGAGGTTGTGATGTATTAGCTACCTCCCCTAATACAATTAGGGATATTTATCATACATATAATGATTGGATATTAGAATACGATAGAAATAAAATTGATAAAGTATTTAATTGAATGTAGTCTATTTTAATTGAGGGAAATACCATATGAGGTGTTTCCCTTTTATTAATATGAAAATCAACATTTAAATTTGACAGCACTTATTATAAAGGTAAAGGGATTTGATGGTAATGTATTGAATTTGGATAAAAACGGAAAAGGGAGATGGATAAATGACGACAATATATTTCGTTCGCCATGCCCACTCTACATATACAAAAGAAGAACGGGAACGGCCTTTATCTGAAAAGGGGCATTGTGATGCAGAGAATGTAACGCGCTTATTAAAAGATAAACATATAGATGTTGTGATCTCTAGCCCGTACAAAAGAGCAATTCAAACTGTACAAGAAATTGCGAATACATATAATATATCGATACAAATAGAAGAAGATTTACGAGAAAGGTTATTAAGTTCAGAGCCAGTAGCAGATTTTAATGATGCTATTGAGAATGTGTGGGAAGATTGGAGTTTTGCATACGAAGGCGGAGAATCAAATGATGTAGCTCAAAGACGGGCTGTAATATGTATGCAAAGTATATTAAAAAAATATAAAGGTAAGAATATTGTAATAGGTACGCATGGGAATATTATGGTATTACTTATGAATTATTTTGATTCGCAATATGATTTTCAGTTTTGGAAAACCATTCATATGCCTGATGTGTATAAATTAGTTTTTGATAATAATCGTTTCAGTTCTGCTGAAAGATTAGAGTCTACAGATTATCAGATAAATAATTTGTAAAAGTTTATCAAAAAAAGAGGAAAGAGAGATGTTATTGTAGAAGTATGACTTTGTAACATAAAAAATATATGTTAAAGGAGGCTGTTTACATGTTTGAGAAAGAGAAAGAAGGGCTTATTGAAGTTCACAACGTATATGAAATTGCACCAGCAGATGGAACAATTATTGGTATGGCAACGGAAGAAGAAATGGAAATTGCTGCTGAACTAGAGCTGCAGTACTATGCCCATTCTCGTTTGTTAGAAGCAAATATTCAGTTAGACGGTTCCTCCTACAAAGAGTTACTTCAGGAGTTCCAGGAGTACGAAAGAAAATCAATGAGCTTTTGGCGAGCAATACATAAGCGTTTAGCTGTGCCATGGGCATGGGTATTACGTATTGATGTTGCGAATGGCCCTATATATGTAAGTAATGGGAATTCGTATTACGAAGAAATCGATGATGAAGAAGATTATGAATAGATAAGTAAGGAAGCAGCTTTAGTTGCTTCCTTTTTTTATTTTTAGGGAGTGAACCGCTTCGATGATCATATCTGGTCGATCATTTTCTATCCCATGACTAGCATGTTCAGCAACTATATATTGGCTATTTATTGAGATTTGTAATTGTTCATGAAGCAGTTTTTGCCACATTGCTTCAAGTTGTATCGCTTCCTCTTTTGGCATGCCGTCCGCAGTCAACTTAGTAATAGAATATTGAGGGTCTCTACCTATAACGATTAAAGGTGTTTCTAATGTTTTATATAGCTCTTTTATTGAGCGGGCACAATTTTTCCACTCACATAGTTCAGAAGCTGTCGCTTTATATAATGAAGGAGAGGTAGAAAATTCAATTTGCTGTCTTGATTGATCGGCTAGCATTGGTTTTAGTTCATTAGAAAGCATGTCTACATCCATTTGGGAGTATGTATTATATTTTTGCAGCCACATATCATCAGAATCAGTCTGATCAGAAATTGGTAAATGAAGTTCATCTAATCGGTGTAAGTTCATAGAAGTAGAATCAACTAAAATAAGTGCTTGCAACTTATCTTCATGTAACATCGCAAAATGTTGTGCACATAAGCCTCCATAGGAATGACCAATTAGAATGATAGGCTCGTGAATAGCTAATTTCTGTAGTAACATATGTAGCTCTTTTGTCACTTGTCTTGTAGTACGCGAATAATTCCCTAATTGACTTCTTCCGTAACCTGGGCGATGGTATGAAACGACTGTAAAATGTTGTGAAAGCTTTTCTATAATAGGAAGCCAATCATAAAACGAACAACTCATTCCGGTTTGAATGACTACAGTTTGTTTACTACTTCCTTTTATATTTACTTCTATATTTTTTCCTAATACCTCTACAATTTTACGAATAATAATCCCCACCTAAGCTTGAAATAATTTTTGACAAGCAAAAACAATGCACCAAACACCTATACCGAATAGGACAGATGTACTAAGTGAAAACGAATTTTTTAAACCAATATAGACGATAAATAATAGTAGTGCGGATGCAGGAAATCCATATAATACGCCTATAGCAAATTGGCTCAATTCTTGTTTGTTCCCGCCTTCGAAAGAAATCCAAAATAGGCTTAGTAAACTAACGAGTGGAAGAGCAGCAATAAAGCCACCTATCGTACTATAATGTTTAGCGACTTCAGTAATAACTCCAATAATAAGTGCAGAAACGATTACCTTAACGAGGAAATGCATATTTTGCCTCCTTCGCTAATAACGAAAAGGCCTTTTCGATTAATTGTTGTTCTTCTTTCGATAACTGTGATTCTAATATTTTTATCTTTTCTTTATCTAGTAAAGTATGCTTTTCTAATCCTTCAATGCCTTCTTTCGTTAATGTAAGGTTCACAACTCTTTCATCCTGTTTGTTTCTTTCTTTCATGATAAATCCTTTTTGAATAAGGCGCTTTACGTGTTCAGACGTTGTGTTATGGGAGAGACTAAGCTCAGTAGCCAATTTTCCAATTGTTATATCTTTCTCACGAGAAATGAGTTGTAAAATACGAATAGCTTGGTGGGAAAGGTTGTCTTCATACTCATATCGTAAGTGATAATAAATGCTTTCCCAATGTTCATTGATGTCTTTCATAATAATATATCCCCCTGTTTTTATATCGTATAATAAGATATATTCGTTAACTTAGAAGTAAAATCCTTTTATTTGGATAAAAAATATTGAAAAAGTTTATTTTTATTGAAATATAAGGTAATCTATGTGTAAAGGTATACATTTAGCAAGAGAGAGGATGATAGCTGTGAATACATTCAAATGGATGAGTCATGAACAGATGTATGTAGATGAAATACATGTTGAAAAATGTGGTCCTCTTTCAGTCGGCGTATATGGGGGGAATCAAGAGAGTGATGCATTTGAACGAGGAGATGCGGTGCTTGCTTGGTGGGATCCTGAATTACAATTTGAATTTGTTATGATTTTTGATACACACCACAAAACAAAAAATATAGATTATATAATAGAAGCAATTTCAGAAAGAAAAGAGAAACTAAAAGAGTTATTTTCCTACCCGATACATTTAGCTTTTCATCATACACATATGTACTTATTAGCGTTATTTACAGATGAGTTGTTTATTGAAAAATGTGATCAAGAGGATGAGGAACTTGCATGTTTAATATGTTTACGAAAAGGTGAATTTTTATATTGGCTATCAGTTGGTGATTGCTTCGCTTATTTATTTCATTCTGAGAAAACGAAAAATGGAAAAGGGCGATTAAATAAACGGAAGAATTACGAATATATCGGTAGGAAAAATATTTTCGCTGCAAATACACCTTGCTTTACGTCAGGTGTAAGAGGATTAGAAAAAGGAATGAATCACATTGTAATGGCAACGGACGGTATTTTAGAGTGTGATAAACGAAGGTTTGATGATGAGCAATCTTTAATAGAAATATTGCACGACGGAAGTTGCTTGCAGATTGAACCAGTATTAACAAATGTACTGCAGTGGAAAGGTAGAGATTGCGCCACAATTATTGGATGGTCCATTGACACTGAAAATAAACAATGTGCTAATTAATATAAAAAGGAGTTCAAGGTTTTTGTCCTTGAACTCCTTTTTGTTAAGCGATATGGATGTGATACGTTTTTAACCATTCATTTACTTGAAGCATATATTCCATAGCACTTCTTGCTTCGAAATTGTTAATTTCTTTATTACTCTGATCGGCAATGGCAAGTAATGTGGAATGATTAATAAGTGAGAAAATAGGATTGTTTTTATTACTGCACATGTCGAGTGATAAATGACGGATTGTTTGTAAATAATGTGGGTCTTGTGAAGTTGGATACGCACTTTTTCTTCTATTGCGTACATCGTCAGGTAAAGCAGGTTTCAGTGCTCTACGTAAAATGCCTTTTTCAATATTATCAATGCTTTTTATGTTGAAAGGAACGTTCCATAAATATTCAACTAATCTATAATCGCAAAATGGTACACGAACTTCAAATCCTACAGCCATACTCATACGGTCTTTACGGTCAAGTAAGAATGGGAGAAATCTCGTTAAAAATAAATAAAACATTTGACGTTGTTTCGCGGATTTTTTACTTTCGCCTTCAAGAGTAGGTACTTCAAGAACCGCTTCTTGGAATCGTGTATCAATATAGTTTTCTAAGTTACATTGGTTACTTACTTCATTTAGTAGAAGAGGAGATGTATTTTTCCAATTTGTTAGCCAAGGAAATTTATCTACATATAGTAATTCTTCTTGATGAAACCAAGGGTATCCACCGAATACTTCATCAGCAGATTCGCCGGATAAAGCTACGGTCGCATCTTTTTTCATTTCGCAAAATAGTAAATATAGTGAAGTTTCCATTTCACCAGCGCTCGGTAAATCTTTTGCACGAAGGGGAACGAATAAGTGTTTTGCTAATTCTTCAGCATTCACAATAATATCATGATGAGATGTCCCTACATGTTCAGAAACGCGTTTTACCCAAGGAGCGTCTAAACCAGTGCGAGCAAATGTCAGCTCGAAATCTTTTGCGCTATTTACGAAGTCAACGGAATACGTATGAAGTGTTTTATTTTCAGCAGCAAATTCTTTCCCCGCTAGTGCAGTAATACCGCTAGAATCTAATCCTCCTGATAACATGCAAACGAGAGGGACGTCGGCAATTAATTGTCTTTTTACTGTATCTTGTAAAATAGATAAAATATGTGATGATGTATCTTCTATAGAATCTGTATGGATCTTACTTTCTAAATTCCAATACTTTTGAACCACTTTTTTATCACGTGTAAATGTTATAGAATGTCCGGCACGCACTTCCTGAATATGTTTAAAGACGCCACATCCTGGAGTTCGAAATAAGCCTAATCCAAATATTTCATTTATGCCATTCGCATCAATTTCAGCAGGGACAGATGGATGAGCTAATAATGCTTTTATTTCAGAGCCGAAAATAATACTGTCATTTCTTTCTGTATAAAAGAGTGGTTTTACGCCTAAATGATCACGAGCTAAAAACAGTTGTTGCTTCTGATCATCCCATAAGGCGAAAGCGAAAATGCCGTTTAAATGTTGTACGCAGTCTTCTTTCCATTCTAAATAAGCATGTAGTAACACTTCTGTATCTGAATGCGTTTCAAATGTATGACCACATTTTTGAAGTTGTTCCCTCAGCTCACGGAAATTATAAATTTCCCCATTATAAGTAAGAGCATACGTATAATCACCAGTACGAAATGTCTTCGGCTGTGTTCCGCCTTCTGGATCAATTACAATTAAACGCCGGTGTGCAAAGGCCGAACGAGGTGAAAACCAAAATCCTTCAGCATCAGGACCACGATGCTGAATACTATTTACCATATTTTCTAAAATAACATGTTCATTAGAAAGATCTTTATTCCAATTTACCCAACCTGTAATTCCACACATACACATCTCATCTCCTAATTTTAAAAAGTAGATTAACGAAATAAAATGTACACTAAGTTAAAGAATGACTATATAAATAGTGTACTACATGAATTAAATTACAGACTTGAGAAAATTTTCTTTGAATGCATAGTTATGTGAGACAATGGCTAAGGGAAAGTATTCCATTACATACAAAAAATAATAAAAAGATGAGAGAAAATATTTTTTAAGACGTTATATAGGGTGTAAAAGCTTTTACAAAAAAATAAGGGGAATCGCTACATGAAATCAAATGAGAAAAATTATATAAAAAGATTAAAGCGGCAAAAAGAAGATGCGCTAGAATTTGTTGTCGATACATATTTACCACTCATAAAGGGAATCACGCACAAAGTTCTTTTTCCAGTTCAAAATGATGGATTGATAGAGGAATGTGTAAATGATATTTTCCTATCCATTTGGAATAATGCAAATAAGTTTCATGGAGAGCCGAGTGATTTTAAAAAATGGATTGCGGCAATTGCGAAGTTTAAAGCAATTGATTATTACCGGAAAGCGACTAAAAAAGTAGAAATTATTTCGGATGAATTTCATATCAGTACGGAGAAATCAGCAGAAGACGAATTAATCGTTATGGAAGATAGAGAAGAATTATTGAAGCTTATTAATCAATTAGAACCGTTAGATCAAAAAGTGTTCATTATGAAATATCTTCTCGGTATGAAGACCGAGGAAATAGGAGACAAGTTAGGATTAACCCGGGCAGCAATCGATAATCGAGTGTACCGGGGGAAAAAGAAACTACAACAAAATGCTACGAATATTAGTTTTGGAGGTAGTGCAATATGAAAGACATTTATGAACTATTAAATGATATTGATATAGATGAAAAAGAACTTGAGGAAATTGAAGCTTCTGAAATTGAAAAAGAAAAAGTGAAGCGCAATGTAAAACAATCGATACGTATGAAGAAAAAGATGAAAAGTTGGAAAAAAGGTGTCGCTGCTGCATCTATTTTAGTAGGGTTATCAGTTGCAACGCTTGGTATTGGATTTCCTACATATGCAGGGGGATTGCCAATTGTAGGTGATATATTCCGATTTTTAGATAATGGTAGAACAGGGTTATATGAAAATTATAAAGCGGACGCAGAGAAGAAAACGGAGCTTCATTATAATTATCAACAATACGCCACAGTACTAAATATGACAAAAGAAAGCAATGGAATTAAGATAACGATAAATGATGCAATTTTCGATGGGAAGACAGTATCAATAAACTATTCTATAGAAAGTAACAGAGATTTAGGCGGAAATCCAAGTACATTGGATTTTTTAACTATTAAAGGAGCAGGTGTCCAATCAGGAAGCAATGAAATTACTAAAGTCGCTGATAGAAAATATACAGGTTTAATAAAAACAAGTAGCGATCTAGTTAGTAGTAAAGAAACTACAGTGAACATTGAATGGAGTATAAAAAGTATAGACATTTTAGAAACAGAGGAAACGATAAAGGGAGATTGGAATTTTAATATTAATCTAAGAGGAATAGAAAATAAAGAGCAATTGATTAGAGGTAGTACAGAAAAAGATGGTGTAAAAGTAAATATGGAGAGAATGGAAATAACACCAATGTCTTTTATTTTATACTATAACCAAGAAGTATCTCAAGAAATAAGGGGTGTATGGGATGGGGTGGATATCGATTTAGAAGTGAGTGATGATTTAGGTAATCAGTATTCTGGGGAAGGAAATGGAGGCTCAGGTGAGGATTCTTATAATTTTAATTGGAGTAAAACATTCCAACAACTCAATGAGAATGCAACCAAACTAATAATAACGCCTCACGTTAATTTAAGAATTCACACTCCTGAAAATTATGGCTCGGTAACAATAGTTGGAGGACACGTAAAGGAGAGTTTCGTGTCTCGAAAACTGGGAGGCAATAAGGGTATTGTTTTAGATGACATCGTAATTGATTTAAAGAAATAAAAGAAAGACTGCCTAAAACGATTAGGCAGTCTTTTTCTCCTTAAGAACTAGTCACGAGTAACGCATGAGGATGTTGCGTTTTATATTCATCTTTCCAAGGAATATTTAGTTGTTCCCATGATTCGCCGCTATCATTGGATTGAAACACGCCATTGTTATTTAAAGTGTAAAACGTATGTGGTTCTGCTGGATTTGTCGCAAGCATCGAAATGACTGTACCGATTGCTGATGGTAGTCCTTGCTGTACTTGCTGGAACGGAGTATCTTTCGTTTTACGATAAATATAAGATTCAAAAGGAATACGGTGATGAGCAAGATCGGCACTCGGTGCAGCAGAAACGAGAATTGTATCGCAATCAGCTGGATCGATAGCCATGCTATATAAATAATGATGCTCCAGTCCGTCACTACATGAAATCCAGTTGTTTCCGCTGTTATAACTTTCAAGGTATGCGCGATCAGGTCCGCCCATAAACCCGTCACCACATGATGCATAAAGGCGATTTGGGGCTTCAGGGTGCATGAGTAGTTGATGAGCATCGATAGGAGCACCGAATTTTTTATCAATCCATGTATGCCCTTTATCGTTACTTTGAATAACAGCACCAGCTTCAATTGAAACATGAATTGTATTTGGATTGTTTGGATCAACTGTAATCCAGCGTACGTGATGAGTAAAAGGTCTAGGCGGGAAAGCCCACGTATAAGAAGATAATAATGATTTCATATTTTTAAGTTCCGTCCACGTTTCACCACCATTTTCAGAGCGGAATAAAGCGCTCGGTTCTGTGCCAACATAAACGACGCCATATCCGTTAACTTGTTCATTAGGGCTTATCGTAATGGAAGTAATAGAAGAGTGTAAAATACCATCCTCTTTCGGGAAATCAAAGTAACGATAAGAATCTCCAATCGGTCTCCATGAATCTCCGCTATCGTCACTTAACCAGAGACCTCGTCCAAATGTTCCGCAATATACACGATTCTTTTGAAATGGATCAACAGCGATACAGGTAGGCTGCATATTTTGTAAGTGATACGCTGTTTCATAGTTACCATATTGTTCTTTCACTACAACAAGTTCACGCTCCATACAGAGAAATAAACGTTTCATTTTCGTAACCTCCTTAAAAATTCTTTCATTAGTAAACAATATGAAGTTGAAAAAGAAGTAGTCTTATTTTTTGTTGAGAAAAAGGACTTATTTAAAAAGTAGCGAAGTGTGTATACAGAGGAAGCGGGCGTTTACGGGCAGTTAATACGGGATAAAGACGGGGAGTTTGTTTCATACTAATGTACAGATATTGCACTTAAAGGAGCATTTGTATGGGACATTCACATGATCATGGTCATTCAAAAAATAAAAAGGCGTTACTACTTGCATTCTTACTAACAACAAGTTTTATGATTGCTGAAGTTATTGGGGGATTTGTAACAAATAGCTTAGCACTACTATCTGACGCGGGGCATATGCTAAGTGATGCAGTATCTTTAGCTTTAAGTTTACTGGCGTTTAAGCTCGGAGAAAAAACAGCAACAATTGCGAAAACATATGGATATAAGCGAGTCGAAATGTTAGCGGCATTATGCAACGGTGTCGTTCTTATTGTCATTTCAGTATACATTTTTATTGAAGCAATTCGCCGTTTTAAAGAACCAGTTGAGATTGCTAGTAATGGAATGCTCATTATTGCTGTACTTGGTCTGCTTATTAATATTTTATCAGCTTGGATATTAATGAGAGGCGGCGATGTGAAAGGTAATTTGAATTTAAGAAGTGCTTTCTTACACGTATTAGGCGATCTATTAGGATCAGTTGGAGCGATTATTGCTGCGCTATTTATTAAATTTTTCGGATGGACTGCTGCAGATGCGATTGCTAGTATTCTTGTGTCTATTTTAGTCATTATTAGTGGATGGCGTGTCACACGTGATACGGTTCATATATTAATGGAAGGTGCACCACAGCACATAAATGTTGAAGAGGTAAAAAGTACATTATTAAATATTCCGGTTGTAAAAGAAGTTCATGATTTGCACATATGGTCTGTCACATCGGATTTTCAAGTATTAACTTGCCACTTGATTATTAAAGGTAATGAAACGCAAAATGTATTAAAAGAGGCTACGGATGTATTGAAGGAGAAGTTTCATGTAGAACATGTCACCATTCAAGTAGAAATAGATGGTGAATTTCATCATAGTGAGACAACTTGCAAAGTATAAAAGAAAAAGGATAAGAAAAAGTGTCATAACATTTTTCGCACGGCATACATATATATAATGTGGCCACAAATACTTTGTAAGGTAAATATTTCATGAAATTACTTTACTTATAAAGAGTCATCTTTTATAATCAAAAGTGGTAATTGATAAAGATTATCATTTTCAATGATTGTAGAAAGGAGTTTTTTAAAAGATGAGTAGTCAACTCCGTTTTGCTGTTGAAAATCGTAAAAGGCATTTAATTGATGAGTTAATTGGAGCAGGTGTGTTTAAAATTCGCGACCGACAATTATACGAGCTGTCTTTAGAGGAATTGGAAAAAGAGTACGAAGATATGGAAGATTATGCAAATATTCAGGCATAGCTATATAGATTAGTAAAAGGTGAGCTGGTTACGATTTTGTGTAGCCAGCTCTTTTATTATTTTGTAGAAATTATTCTTTGTATTTCTTTCATTGGACGGAGCCAGTTTTGAGACATCATTTGTTCCATTTGTTTTTCGTCCTGCTTCTGCAATGCTTGAATAATAGAATAATGTTCTTCAATAGATTGACTTGCTGGAACAAAGTTTTGGAAAAACAAATATTCAAGGCGTAAAACGTGAAGTTGCATATTTTCTAGAAAGGGTTCAATATATTGGTTTTTAGCAATAGAAGAAATTGTATTGTGAAATTGTATATCTAATTCTAAAGCTTGTTTTGAGTTTTTTTTCTCTATAGAGTACTGAAAATCATCATTTATTTCAGAAAGTATTTTAATGTCAACGTCTGTAATGTTTTGAAGTGCTTGTTTTCCTATAATAGAGTGAAGACCAGCCATCGTTTCATAAATGATAGATATGTCGTCTAACTTAATAGGAGCAATTTTCGTTTTTTGTCCAGGTACCATTTCCACTAAACCAGAAAGTTCTAATATTTGAAGTGCTTCTCTTACAGGTGTTCGGCTTACTCCTAGTGCTTCAGCCAATTCCCCATCATTGATTTTTTCATCAGGTTGCAGTACACCTTCAATAATCCAATCTTGTAGTTGATTTAAAACGAGTGATTTTGCCGAAACTCTTCCTGGTTTTTTATAATTTTGAGGGACAGGCATAGTGAATTCAATCCTTTCATTGTATAGTTTCCTTTTTGGCATTAACAAGCTTTAATTTTTGTTTTCCTTCATCCGGTTTTTGGCTTAAGATGAGTACCATAACAATGACACAAAAAGCGCCTAATAACTGAAAAGATTGAAATGGCACGTGCAATATAAGTACAGAAGAAATAATAGCTGCGAGTGGTTCTGTGCAACCGAATAATGTTGTTTCTTTCGGAGTCAGGTATCGTATGCTGTCTAAGTATAAATAAAAGGCAATAAGTGTCCCGAAAATGACGACAAATGTGATGAGTGGTAGGGTACTTAGTTTTACATATTTCATAGTCGATAATAAAATGAATTCGTTTGTAGAAATAAAGTGTAGAATCGTTACACCAATACCCCCAATAATCATGCCCCATCCAACGATAACAGAGGAAGACCATTTTTCTAACAATTCCTTTGAATATAAACTATAAAAAGCAAGAGATAATCCAGATAAAATACCCCAAATAATAGCTGGTGTAGAAACAGCCAAGTTATGAACAGACCCGTTTGTTAATAAAAGAAAAGTGCCTACTAATGAAAGGGTAATTGAAATGAAATCAATTTTTGATGGACGAACGTTCCATTTAAAAAGTAAGTATACAGTGATGAATATAGGAGCTAAATATTGTAATAATGTTGCGACGGCGGCATTTCCTTCTTTAATAGAAGCAAAATATGTGTACTGTACAGCAAGCATACCGAATAGGCCAAACAATATCATTTTATAAGCATCCGATCTTTGTTTCCATATGCCGAATATTTCTTTTTTTCTCGTTCCGAATGATGAAATAATGAGCAAGATAACGCCGGATATAAGCAATCGAATTGTAACTAACCATTCAGTAGAAACATTGTCATATTGAAAAAGTTGTTGTGCAGCTGTTCCGGACAAGCCCCATAAACAAGCACCGATTATGACCATTATAATTCCTTTTAATCGATTGGGATTCATATGATTTAAAATCCGCCTTTCTGAAAATAGATATTGGATACAATATGCAATATATCACGAAATGGAGTATTAATAAACTGAAATTTCTTATTAAAAACTTTTTTGTGTGTAGTAAAATATTGTAAAGGGGGGATGATATGCAAGCGGGATTTTTGGTTTGTTTATTTGTTGGATTACTTATTATCTTTTTAGGATATCAAATACAGGTGAAAAAGCGATTGTTTTTGTTGGCAGGTTATCAGGAAGAGACGTTTGTTGGAGATAAAAATAAATTAGCGAAGCTTTCAGGGGTGTTTTCTTATATAGTCGGAGTTTCCACAATCATATTACCGTTTGGCCTAGAAAAAATAGGTGATGTGGTTGCGATCGTATATACTATATTAGTTGTTTTAGGGACAATTGTTTTTATTATTAAAGCGAATCTGCTAAATAAGAGTACGACAAAGTGAAGAAGGCTCCATTTTAAGGAAGCCTTCTTGTTGTTTATTATGAACTGTAAGTAAAAGCTGGAATAGGATCAATAAATATATCCCAATCTTGTTTCATTTCTTTCTCTGTTAGTAGACAACTATCTAATGATTGTTCAATTAAAGAATAATTCATGTCAATTCCGATAAATACGAGCTCAATTATTCGATCTCCATATTGTTCATCCCAGTTTTTTAATACTTCCGGTTCTTCTGCAATCATTTGATTTCTTTCAGTTTCAGGTAATGCTGCTATCCATTCACCAGCTCCTTGAATTGTAATAGAGGAACCTGCTTGAGATAGAAGCCCTATCATATTATTTCGAGATGCAAGCCAGAAAAAGCCTTTCGCTCTTACAACATCAACAGGCCATTTTTCTAACCAATTCATAAGACGTTCAGGATGGAAAGGGTATTTACGACGGTACACAAAGGAATTGATACCGTATTCTTCCGTTTCGGGTGTATGATGTTCACTGTTTAATTCTTGTATCCAGCCAGCCGATTGACTGGCTTCCTCATAATTGAATAAATTTGTATTTAAAATTTCTTGCAGTGGTACGTTGCTAAATGAAGATTCAATAATTTTTGCACTAGGGTTTAGTCTCTTTAGTAAATAATGAAGTTCTATCACATCTTCTTTTTCTAGTAGGTCTATCTTATTAAGGATAATTACATTTGCAAACTCAATTTGATCTATTAATAAATCAATAACTTCCCGAGTATCATTTTCATCGATTGCTTGTTTTCGATCTAATAAACTTTCTCCATCTGCAAAATCATCCCAAAATCTATTTGCATCTACAACGGTAACCATCGTGTCGAGGCGACAATTTGTTGTTAAATCAATGTTAAGAACTTCATCTGTATAAGTAAACGTTTGAGCAACTGGAATAGGCTCACTTATACCAGAAGATTCAATTACAATATAGTCAATATCTCCGTTTTCAACAAGACGATTCACTTCTATTATTAAATCTTCTCGTAGTGTACAACAAATACAGCCATTTTGAATTTCTACTAGTTTTTCCTCCGTACGTGAAAAACCACCTTTTTTTATAAGGGAGGCATCAATGTTTATTTCGCTCATATCATTAACGATAACAGCTACTTTTAAGTTGTTCTTATTAGTCAAAATATGATGTAGTAAGGTAGTTTTTCCGGCTCCTAAAAACCCACTTAATACAGTGATAGGTACTTTTTTCATGAAATTATCTCTCTCCTTTAAATCGTAATGATTACGTTTTATATTAAGTGATGAAAAAGAAAAAATCAATAATAAATCATAATGATTACGATTTAAGAATAGGAATAGACTATAAAATTTGTGTTGTAGTAGCAGAAGCATTTGGACAAGCACATGTTTACGTATAAATAAAATGGAGGCGAGAAGGTTGGTTTTTAATAGAGTTTCAAAAGAATTAGCAGGCATAGTACTTATTGTTATTTTTCTCTTTTTATTATTTTTTGTAGATTTTACAAGCCTAGCAAATTTACACAAAAATGTGCAACAAGTATGGTTGAATGTGAACACACTCTTTTTAAGTATTATTTTTGAAGCAGTACCTTTTATTTTATTAGGCGTAATCGTTTCTTCACTCATTCAAGTGTTTGTGACAGAAGATATGATTCAAAAAGTAATGCTGAGATCTCCAATTGTTGCAATGATTCCAGCAGTATTTGTGGGGATTCTTTTTCCAATGTGTGAATGTGTCATTATACCAATTGTAAGAAGGCTCATTCAAAAGGGGTTACCTCTTCATGTGGGCATTGTTATTTTACTAAGTGCACCTATAATGAATCCAGTTGTTCTTTTATCTACCATATATGCGTTTCAAAAAAGTGATTACGTTGTATATGCACGCTTTGGGATAACAATTCTTGTTGCTCTATTCATAGGTCTAATTGTGTATTATTGCTATCGCGGGAGAAATGTTTTAAAAGACGTAGAGGTTTCCGTTCAAAAAAGCAAAAATAAGAGTTGGAAAGATGTTATAAATCACACTGTAGATGAGTTTTTTGATACTGGTAAGTATTTATTAATTGGTGCTTTTTTAGCAAGTGTATTTCAAACGTTTTTCGATCGGAATGTACTGGATACAGTAGCACATAACGAAGTAATTGCTCCAATTATAATGATGGGATTTGGTTATGTTTTATCAATTTGCTCTGCAGCCGATGCGTTTATAGCCGCATCTTTTGGACATGTTTTTTCGGTAAAGGCGCTTCTCGCATTTCTTGTGTTTGGGCCTATGCTTGATATGAAAAATACGTTCATGCTATTTGCATATTTTCAAAGGAGATTTGTATTCTTTTTGATTGGAATTATTATTTTATCGGTGTACACAATCGTGCAAATTACAATGTTATAGGAGGTGAGAGACAATGGAGAAAGAGGAGCAGAAAGCATATCATCGTTATATCCGTGGCATTATTTTAATTGGTTTAGCAATGCTCTTATTTAAATTACTTGTAACCGGAAATATATATAATTTTATCGCTCCAAAAATGATTAAATTTACGTATATAGCTTTTGTAGTGATCTTACTTCTTGGTTCTTTACAAGTTTGGAGAGATGGGAGAGAAAAACAGGATGATTGTAATTGTTGTAATCATCATACAGAATCAAAATTAGGGATGGAAAGTTTGTTTGTATATGTTTTATTTGTTGTTCCGATAATTAGCGCTTTTCTCTTTGGAAGTGTAACAATTGATGGAAGTTTAGCAGGAAAAAGGGGTATGAATCAAAGTGCCCAAGCGATAAGTATGAAAAAGAACGAAATAGAAGGAGGGCAGGTCAATTCAGATTGGCGAGAAGTATTAGTTGATCAAGATGAAATTTCGAATTTATCAACAAATTATCAAACAGAAGAGCAATTAACAAAAAGTATGTTAGGGCAGCGTAAAATACAAGTAGAGGATAAGGACTATGTTCAAACAATGAGTATAATTGGTCAAGATGTTAATGGATTTAAAGGGAAAGAAATTACATTCGCAGGGTTCATATATAAGGATAGAGATGTGACGGGGAATAAAGCAGTAGTGGCTCGATATGGCATAACTTGTTGCATTGCAGATGCATCGGTCTGGGGGATGATTGTTACGGGACAAGATGTTGAGAAAATTTCAGAAGAAACATGGGTAAAAGTAACAGGGATATTAGATAAAACGACATATAAAAGAACGCTATTTCCACTTGTGAAAATTAGTAAAGTGGAGAAAATTAATAAGCCAACAGACCCATATGTATATGATGCTTTACCACAATAAAAAAGGATTAATTCTTCATATTTTCATGAAATAGAATCATAATCATGACGATAAAAAAATAAAGATAAGAGTAATTTGGTTTGTTAAAAATATGTGTAGAAGGAGATACGCGATGAACTGGGTTACTCATAAACCAACATTTGAATTTGATAATTTTAGTCCATTTATTCGTGCGAATACTGCCTGGCTTGGCCATTTGGAGTTCGCATACGATTTAGTAAGATTTGAAAAACCAGAAATATTAGTTGAGCTAGGTACACATCTAGGCGCTTCTTTTTTCAGTTTTTGTCAAGGGGTAAAGGATGGGGGATTAGCTACAAAATGTTTTGCTGTAGATACTTGGACAGGAGACGGGCATACAGGTCCATATGGAGAAGGTGTTTTCCAAATCGTAGATAAAGTGGTAAACATGAGTTATCCAAATATAGGTAATTTAATTCGGTCTACTTTTGACGAGGCTGTGGATCAGTTTCAAGATGGAACGATAAATTTGTTGCATATTGATGGCTATCATACGTATGAAGCAGTTTCTCATGATTATAAAACATGGTTACCGAAACTTGCGAATAACGGCATCGTGCTATTTCACGATATTGAGGTGAAAGATCGAAACTTCGGCGTGTATAAATTTTGGGATGAGGTCAAAGCGAAGTATCCTCATTTTCAGTTTGAGCATTCATATGGGCTTGGAGTGTTATTTCCGAAAGGTTGTAGCGATAATTTTGTGGAAATCCTTAAAAATAAAGAAGAAATACAAGATATGTATAAATAAAAGTGGAGCATGCATCATTTGAATGATGTGTGCTTTTTTATGTGGGGAATAATGATAGTCCTTAAAACGGTGAGCATAATAGTAAAAAGTTTTATGGTAGCAAATATTAAAAAAGTTACTCTTTGATTGTTAAATATAAAAAATGTAACATTTTTTATATTTTCCATTGCGAAAAGTAGCATCTACTTTTACAATAGAAAAGGTGTCCATATATTATACTGGAAAAATAAATCGAAATAATATGAAAATTTTGTTTTGTCTTCGCTAATTGTATATTACATACATGTAAGACGACATACGTCATGTTATCGACTTGTAAGGAGAGAAAAAAATGAAAAGTGTAAGATTACCATCGATGCTAGAAATCATAGTTCTTTTATTACTATTTCTTGCTGTTGTCTTTTCCTTCCAAACGATTTTTGATCTCCCAATTCAATTAGCGCTATTTATTTCATGGTTTTTAGTAATTGCGCTTGGATTAAGATTAGGATTTCGTTATCAAGAATTGCAAGATGCAATTACGAAAGGGATTTCTAACGGATTAGAAGCAATACTCATTTTAGTTGCAGTAGGTGCTTTAATTGGAACTTGGATTGCTGGTGGTGTTGTACCAACATTAATCTATTATGGATTAGAGTTTATTCACCCTAGCATATTCCTATTAGCAACATTAATTATTTGTTCGATAACTTCTATCGCGACAGGAACATCATGGGGAACAGTTGGAACAGCAGGTATTGCTATGATGGCAATTGGTGAAGGTCTTGGGTTACCATTACCACTTGTCGCTGGTGCAGTTCTTTCAGGAGCTTATTTCGGAGATAAATTATCACCACTTTCTGATAGTACAGTACTTGCAGCATCTATGGCAAAAGTAGATGTTATTGCACACGTACGAGCTATGCTCGTATTAGACGTTCCAGCGTATATTATCACTAGCATTATGTTTACTGTAGCTGGTTGGATGTATGGCGGAGATAACGTAGATTTAAATCGAGTAGAATTTTTAAAGGAATCATTATTAAAACACTTTGATATTAAAATATGGATGTTAGTTCCGGCGATCATTGTCATTGTACTATTAGCAATGAAGAAACCGTCTATGCCAACAATTGCAATGGGAGCATTAATTGGTGCAATTTGGGCAACTCTTTTCCAAGGAATGAACTTTGGAGATGCGATTGGAACAGCGTATAACGGATTCTCAATTCAATCTGGTGTTGAGTTTGTTGACAAGTTATTAAACCGTGGTGGAATTAACGGTATGCTTGGCTCAGTAGCCGTTATCATTTTCGGTTTAGGATTTGGTGGATTACTTGAAAAACTAGGTGTTTTAAAAGTGATTGTATCAAAATTTGAGAAGAAATTAAATTCTGCGGGTAATGTAACATTGTCTACATTAATCGTAGCATTCTTAGCCAATATATTTGGTTGTGCGATGTATGTATCACTAATTTTAACACCGAAAATTATGGAAGATAGTTATGATAAATTAAAAATAGACCGTCGTGTATTAGCACGTAACTCAGAAGTAGGTGGAACGCTAACTTCAGGTATGGTTCCATGGTCTGATAATGGTATTTTTATGGCTGGTATTTTAGGTGTAGCAACGTTCTCATACGTTCCATTTATGTGGTTAAGCTTTGTTTCATTAATCTTAGCAGTTATTTATGGATATACAGGCAAATTCATTTGGTATGTGGATGATACAGATAAAGGAAAGCAAGCATCATAAAATGAAAATCACCTTCTACAACATGTAGAAGGTGATTTTTTTATGTGGTAATAGTATTTGCTGAAGTTATTTCGTTCTCATATTTAGCAATTTTTTGTTGTATCTTTTTTAAGTTTTTTTCAGTGTCTTGAATGAGCTGTAAGACATTGGTCTCCTGTTGTTTCATTAATTCCAACCGTTGAAGGATAGTAGGTTCTCCCTCCATAGACCAGTCGATAAATTGTTTTATTTTTTGAATTGGCATACCGGTGTTTTTTAAGCATAAAATCATTTCTAAATATTTCAGTGCTTCTTCGTCAAAAACTCGATCCCCTTTTTCATTTCTTTGAAGAAAAGGGAACAGTCCTTGTTTATCGTAATAACGTATTTGAGAAATAGTTAAGTGTTGCATTTTGGCGACTTGACCGATCGTATAATACATAGAATTCATCCTTTTACTACCAAGTTATAATTCCATCTTTATTTAATATTTTACCATTATAGTTTGTTTCACTTACTGCATATTTAATAATAATTTTAGCACTTTCATTGGTCGTATGGCCACCTGGGGAATTACCATTAAGGTCAGTAGTTGTAAAACCGGGAGTTACTCCAAAAATTTCTGGGCCGTTCGTACTAAATTCTTTACTAAAAGCTAATGTTAAAGCATTAATAGCTGTTTTTGAAGAATTATACCCTAACGCATTAATTGGATGTGTTTCACCATTAGCAAACATTGTTAATGAAGCCATGTCAGTTGTTATATTGATAATTTTACTGTTGTTTGATTTCTTTAATAATGGTAAAAAGGCTTGCACCATTTGGAATGTTCCAAAAAAGTTAACTTCAAATCCTTGACGTAAAGTTTCAATATTTAATTCACTAGGTAGCGTGTTGAAGTCTAGTGCTATGCCTGCGTTATTGATTAATAAATCTAAGTGGTCAGTCGTTTCATGAATTTTCTTGATTGCTTCTTGAATGGATTGTGAACTTGAAATATCTACTTGAATATAGGAAACGTTTGATACATGTAAAGATTGTACAGCTTGTTGTCCAAGCTGTTTATTGCGAGCACCTAAAAATACGTGATAATCTTTTTCGGCTAATTGACGAACAAGTTCATATCCAATTCCTTTATTCGCACCTGTTATGAAAGCATATTTTTTCATATTGAATTCCTCCAGTATTGTTATAGTAGGTTACAAAGGAAAGGATACAGCCTAAACTTAAGTTTAGGTCAAGAGGAATTTTTAAAAATAAATACAGAATATCTATATATAAGAGTGAGAATTCTTATCATTTAAGAGAAAGTCTGTTATTATAAGAGATGTAGGTATTTTATTTTCAAGGGGATGAAAAAATGGAGTACAGAATTGAAAGAGATACAATAGGAGAAATAAAAGTTCCAGCTGATAAATTATGGGCAGCACAAACACAACGTAGTAAAGAAAACTTCCCAATTGGAACAGAGCAAATGCCGCTTGAAATTGTAAAAGCATTTGCAATTTTAAAGAAGAGTGCAGCGCTTAGCAATCAAAAATTAGGAAAGCTATTAGAAGAAAAAGCAGAAGCAATTGTGGAAGCAGCAGATGAAGTAATTGCAGGGAAATGGAATGAACATTTTCCGCTTGTCGTCTGGCAAACGGGTAGTGGTACACAGTCAAACATGAATGTGAATGAAGTAATTGCAAACCGTGGGAATCAAATTTTGAAAGAGAAGGGATCTGATGTACATATTCATCCGAATGATGATGTGAACATGTCTCAAAGTTCAAATGATACATTTCCAACGGCGCTTCATGTAGCGTGTGTAATCGCAGTAGAAAATCACGTATTACCAGCAATTACGAAATTAAAAGAAACTTTAGCAGGAAAAGTAACTGCATTTGAACATATTATAAAAATTGGTCGCACACATTTACAAGATGCAACGCCGTTAACATTAGGACAAGAAATTAGCGGATGGCATCGTATGCTTGAAAAAACAGAGCGTATGATTGCAGAGAGCAATACATATATGAAAGAGCTTGCGATTGGTGGTACTGCAGTTGGAACAGGTATTAATGCTCACCCTAAATTTGGTGAGATGGTATCAGAGGAAATTAGCCAATTTACAGGTAAGCAATTTATTTCTGCGCCAAATAAGTTCCACGCATTAACGAGCCATGATGAAGTTGTATATACGCATGGTGCATTAAAAGCATTAGCAGCTGATTTGATGAAGATCGCGAATGATGTGCGCTGGTTGGCAAGTGGTCCACGTAGTGGTCTAGGAGAAATTATTATTCCGGCAAATGAGCCAGGAAGCTCTATTATGCCAGGTAAAGTAAATCCAACACAAAGTGAAGCGTTAACGATGGTTGTAGCGCAAGTGATGGGAAATGACGCAACAATTGGATTTGCTGCGAGCCAAGGTAATTTTGAGTTAAACGTATTTAAACCAGTTATTGCATATAACTTCTTACAATCTGCTCACTTATTAGCAGATGCAATTGTTTCATTTAATGATAATTGTGCAGTTGGTATTGAAGCAGATGAAGAAGTAATTAAAGAGAATGTGAATCGTTCATTAATGCTTGTTACAGCATTAAACCCGCACATTGGATATGAAAATGCAGCGAAAATTGCGAAGCATGCTCATAAAGAAGGGTTAACTTTAAAAGAAGCAGCACTGCACTCTGGGTTACTAACAGAAGAACAATTTGATGAAATTGTAGATCCGAAAAAAATGATTGCTCCGAAAGAATAATAGAAAAAGCCAAGGTTCTTAGTATAGAATCTTGGCTTTTTTAATACTTATTTTTTCTATTTGTATTACTGTAAGTGCCAAACTATATTATTTGTTAGTAGGTATATTCAATACTTTCATATGTGGACAGTTTTCTTCTAAGAGTGAAATGAACTTTTCTTCTTCTTGGGGTACAAAAACAGTTACCGAGTCAAATAAATTGTAATGTATTTCTAATTGCTGTCTAGTCCATTTTTTTGAATGAAGTTTTTTACCAGAGTATTTAACGTGACGAATGTCTTCAAAAGGAATTTCAGTATGAAATATGGAACCGTGTTTTACAATAAGAGATGATGAGGTTATATTGTAGTGAGAAAAATAGAATGAAGCAAGATTCACGACATTTAGCACCATCATGAGAGTGAAAAAAATAGAGTTTTCATTTTGGAATAATAGCGAAATGAAAAAAATTATGATAAATAATGAAATGAAAATGACGTGAAATGGATTTTTTTTCGCTTTAAATTTCAAGTTAGTCACCCCGGTATACGTGTTCTTTAACTAAATTAAATCATGATATCGTGATAAAACGTGTAAATATGCAGAATTGCATATTCCTTCGGCTTATTATTCATTTAAAATTTCTTGATGGGATAAATTCAAAAGAAGTTTTGTAATAGTGGAGTGGCATGAAGTGACTTACAAGAATAGAAAGGTAGCGTTAGTCATAATTAGTTGTATGATAATTATGGGTAGTTGTGCTAATAAATTTATTGAGGATGGAAACCGAAAGCATACATTTGTACAGGTAAGTAAAGCTTTAGTAGAGGTTGTAAATAGAATATATAATGAGTAAAAGGTGTTTTCGTATACGAAAACACCTTTTTGTAGTTAAAATTGAAGGCTGAAGTTTTGGAATGTGTGAATACCAGTCCCATGTTTAATCAGCTCTTTATCATTTAAATATTGAATAGCATATTTCACTTCTTTCAATATAACAGGTGAAAGGCCGAGGGTATGATGTGAACCAAAAATTTGTTTAATAGGAAAGAGGTTTGTAATTGTATTTAGAGACTGAACTAAATCTACAGGGTTTGTTGATGGATAAAATGCAAAAATCGTGCCTTCATAAAGTAAATCTCCTGTGAATAAAAAAGCAGTTTCATAATCGTATAGGCAAATATGCCCCGGTGAGTGACCTGGCGTATGTATAATTTGAATTTTCCTATTTCCGATATCAATCATATCTCCATCTTGTAGTAATTTTGTTGGTGTTCCTTGAAAGGGTTTGAATGTTTCAGGTTGAAATGTTTTAGGTGTAGGTAAAGTAATATCACGAGCGATGTCGTGCCTAATTTGAGTAATAGGAAGTCCTTTTATACCATTAATGAGCCAATCCGCCTCTAAAGCATGTACATAGATTTCTTCAAATTGTGCGTGACTACCGATATGATCCCAATGGACATGTGTTGTGACAACGGTAATTGGTAAGTTTGTTAGTTGGTCAGTTATACGCTTCAGATTATCGATGCCTAGTCCAGTATCGATAAGGAGTGCGGTAGTATCGCCTACAAGTAAGAAGGAATGTACTTTCTCCCAATGTCCATATTCACTAATCGCATATGTATTGTGGGCAATTTGTTTAACAGTAAACCATGGGTCTTGTAAAATAGTCATGTTTTGTTTCACATCCTATCGTAATTCATTCATTAAATACATTCGTTTTTTGTTGCTTGATTTCCTTTTTAAAGAATATCTAATAGATGTTTTTATAAAAGTTTATAAAATAGGTAAACGAAACGTTGAAATGTTTATTTTAATTGTGTTAAGATGATGAAGTGATAATAAACGATATTGAAATTTGTTTGTTTTTAGATGAACATTTTGAAGGAGTGTTTAGTATGAGTGATATTTCAGAGAAGTTTTGGGATGCGTCGGTGGAGGAATTGAAAAAAGGGTATGTGTTTGATGAGGAAACAGAGGAGTATATTTGTTTAGCTTGTGGAGAAACGTTTATTAAGGGAGTTATTTATCAAGATAATCAAGTTTTGTATGAAGCAGAGAAGTTTGTACAAGTGCATGTGCAAAATGAACATACGTCTATGTTTGATTATTTAATAAATCTTGATAAGAAGTATACTGGTTTAACTGATTTGCAAAAGAAGATGGTTCAGTTTTTCCATATGGGGCTGAATGATAAAGAGATTGTAAAAGAGATGGATGGCGGAAGTACATCAACCATTCGCAATCATCGATTTACACTTCGAGAGAAAATGAAACAAGCGAAAGTGTTTTTAGCGTTAATGGAACTGTCAGAAGAAAAATCAAAAGTACAAACGAAATTTGTACCTATTCATAGAACAGCAACGATGGTAGATGATCGTTACAATATTACAGAAGAAGAAAATGATGAAGTATTAAAAGCTCATTTTACAGAAGGATTAGATGGACCGCTTTCTAAATTCCCGAAAAAGCAAAAGCGTAAATTAATTATATTACGCCATTTAGTGACGAAGTTTGATAGTAATAAAAAGTACACTGAAAAAGAAGTAAATACTGTCATAGAAAGCGTATACCCGGATTTCGTAACTTTAAGAAGATATTTAATTGAATATGGATTTTTAGATAGAACAGCTGATGGAAGCCAATATTGGGTGAAGTTATAATAGTACGGAAAAGAAAATGAATAGAAGCACATTATAATAACAACTATACAAAGAGATGGAAGTTGAAAAACAGATTTTTATTAAAAGGAGAAATGAAATTTGAAACCACCTACAGATAACAATAAAGAAGGTGCGGAGTCACATAAGTTAGAAAGTGAGAGTAAACCGATATGGAAATCGATGTCCATGTTTTTGGTACCGTTACTATTAAGTAATGTATTACAATCGATTGGACAATTATTCGGTATGGTAGTAGTAGGAAGATGGCTTGGAGTTAATGATTTAGCGGCTATATCAGCATTCTTTCCGCTATTTTTCTTACTCGTTTCATTTGTAATTGGTATTGGTTCAGGTAGTTCTATTTTAATTGGTCAGGCGTTTGGTGCTAAAAACGAAGATCGTTTAAAAGCTATCGTTGGTACGACGCTGACATTTACTTTTATTATTGGGGTTGTGTTGGCGATAGTAGGTAGTATTTTTGCGATGGATATTATGCGCCTTATGGGAACGCCAGAAAATATTATTGAGATAAGTGTACATTATGCACGTATATTATTTATATCGATGCCAGTATTATTTTTATATTTCGCATACACAACATTTATGAGAGGTACAGGAGATTCTAAAACGCCATTTTACTTTTTAATTGTAAGTACAGCGCTAAATATGATTTTATTACCAATTCTTATTTTTGGATGGTTAGGAGCTCCGAAATTAGATGTGTATGGGGCAGCCTATGCTTCTGTTATATCTACAGTTATTACGTTTATTGTTATGCTGGTGTATTTAAAGAAGAAAAATCACCCATTACAACTAGATGGCACGGTTAGAAAATACCTTCGAATGGATGGGGAGTTATTAAAGTTATTGCTACGACTTGGTATTCCAGCAAGTATTAATATGATATTAGTTTCATTATCTGAAATTGCGGTAATCGCGTTTGTAAATCGTTACGGTTCGGATGCAACAGCGGCATATGGCGTTGTAAACCAAGTTGCAAGTTATGTACAAATGCCAGCAGTTAGCCTAGGTATTACAGTTTCCATTTTTGCGGCACAATCAATTGGGGCGAATCAATTTGATCGATTGCAGAAAGTTGTGAAGGCCGGAATTATTATGAACTACGTCATCGGTGGTGTGCTAATATCTCTTATTTACTTGTTCTCAAGAGACATTCTATCACTATTTTTAACAAGTCAAACTACAATTGAAATTGCTCATAGCCTAGTTATGATTACATTATGGAGTTATTTAATTTTCGGGCATGCGCAAATTATTAGTGCGACAATGCGAGCAAGTGGTACAGTATTATGGCCAACTGTTATCGGCGTTGTATCAATATGGCTTGTTGAAGTACCTGTAGCGTATTACCTTTCTTACCATACAAGTCTTGGCATAGAAGGAATATGGATTGGGTACCCAGCAGCGTTTATTGTCAGCTTAATACTACAATATGCATATTATAAGCTTTCATGGCAGAAGAAACGAATTACACGATTAGTGAGTTAAATATTGAAAATGTCCCTAAGTTATTTTACTTAGGGACATTTTCTGTAAAGGTATCTTTATAAATAGCTTTTTAAAGTAATATCAAAATGTTGTCTAATGAGTGTGTTATCACTCATATAAAACTCCCACGCTTTTTCTGGTTCACCTATAATTTCAAAAGATTCTTCTGTAATATATAAAGCGCAATTATCCTCCAGTGCAATTCCTTCTATATTACCTTGATGATTTTGTAAAAAGGAATGGAAGGCGTTCATTCTATTTAATTGATTATAATGTGGACAAAACCTTTTGTTCACAATCCCCCAACCGTTGCTCTCTATATAACCAGAACCTTCATAATCTGATCGGATGCTAGAGGTGAACCAACACATAGCACCAGCGCTGTACCCGGCAATGAGAGTTCCTTGCTGCAGAGCCAATAGTAATTTTTCATCGAGTTTATGTTCTTTCCATTCTGTAATCATTTGAATATAGTTCCCGCCGCCAAGATAAATTAAATCGGCTGATTGAATCATTTCGTCTAGTTCATATTTAGGAGGTGTATCGGCTATAATACGTAAAATTTGTACTTCACAGTGTAATTGTTTTTCGAACGTGTCTAAAAATAATGTTATATAACTTTCATCATCATGACTAGCTGTTGGAATGAATAATACTTTTGGATACTGTTTATTTGTTAATTCTATAAGTCGCTCATTAATAGGCAAGTGATTTGAATCTTGTAAATCACCGCCACCAATGACAGCTAATTTCATAGTAAAGCACCACCTAATCATTTTTGTTATATAAAAATTCGATAGAAGAGAGTTACATTCCTTCTGTGATGTAATGATTAAGTAGAAAATATAGTTTAAATATATCGGAATAGTAAAGGGGGGAATAGCTATATAGAAAAATGAATTAGAAACAGTTTATCCCGCTATTTGCTGGGGAGTAAGACCCCCAACTCAAAATTCAGTGAAAGCAAAGAAGTTAGACGGGGGATCAACAACTCCCAATGATTAAAGTTTCATTTTATCGATATATAACACTTCATACTATTGTTTCAAAATATGGAAACAATATGTTTAAATGGATATAAAGAAGCATGAATTCATATTGGATGAGTGCTTATACTTTAAAAAGGAATCGGAAATAATAGAGATTTTATAAATGTGTTTTTACTTTTCATAGGAACTTGTATTACAATATGGTAAAATTATTTCAATATATTTATTTAATATAAAAATACAAAGAGGGAGCGTGAAAAAAGTGGATTTTCGATTTGAATTTACAACAAAGGTGAAAGAATACTTAGATGATGAGAAGGATGAAAAAATAATAAAAGATGGACATAGAGATATCATTTTTCAGTATTTATACCCATTAGAGAGTGAAATTGGCATTTATAAAAATCCTAACTTTACTTTTTTGGCATCAGGAAGACGCTCGCATATCGTATTAGAAAATATTGAATTTAAAACAGAGGTAAATGTAAAAAGTAACATTATTGAAATTACAAAAATAGTGGATAATGTCGTTATTCCGTTAGATACTATCGTAGCGAAAGATCGGGAATTATTTGCACTTGGGCGTAATGAGAAGTTTAGTGTACAAATATTAGAGCAGTATCTCTTTGATACATTTGGAGAAAAATTAGGTTTAAAATGAATGGAATGGCCTATGTATTTATAGGTAGTGAATTTTAGTGTATCTCATTCGCATTTGACCTTTCATTTAATTTATACTACAATTCGTAGTGTGAAAGGAGCTATACTATGTTTACTCAAAACTATAAGTTAAATGAGCAAGGGTTAAATCATTTCTTTGGACCGCTTGAGGCGAAAATTATGGAGATTGTTTGGTCTAACGAAGGTATTACGATTAAAGAAGTACAGCAGAAATTAAGTGAAGAATCACCTGTGAATTTTAACACTGTTATGACAGTTATGAACAGGTTAGTAGAGAAATTACACTTAGAAAAACAGACTGTAAAAAGAAGTGGCATATATCGTGCTGTACAAACAAAAGAAGAATTCTTATCCAATCAAACGAAGAAAATGACACAGGAATTGATGGGGGAGTTTGGAGATTTAGTTGTAAATCATATGCTAGATGAGTTAGAGCAGGCTGATCCGACTTTAATAAAAAAGTTAGAAGACAAATTGAGTCAGTTAAAAAAAGAGGATTCATGAAATGAAATGGCAAATGCGTAAAATCGTATTGTTAGCAGTAATTGTTAGTACTCTCTTTTTCAGTATGTTAGTGTATTACGTTACATATCCATTTCTGTTTCAAAATAAGATGCTCTTTCTTTCAAATTTTTGCTTGTTCCAGTTAGAAAAACATATGAAAGAATTATCGCTCATTCGTATTATAATCGCTGGATTATTATTACTTACTGTATTAATCGTGTGCAAAAGAATTTGGCGACAATTTTTCTATGGTAAAAAATTACAAAAAGTACTTATCCCTTTCATCCGAAAAGGAAAACAAATATATATATTGCCGACTACGGAAGTTGCGGCATTTACAATTGGGCTATTTCGTCCGAAAGTTGTCATGTCAGAAGGAATGCTTCAAACATTTTCAGATGAAGAAATGGATGCAATTATTTTCCATGAAGAATATCATCAAAATAATCGTGATCCTTTAAAATTATTTTGTTTTACGCTATTAGCAGAAGGAATGATGTACATACCGATATTAAAAGGGTTGTTACAGCGGTATCACACGTATCAGGAGCTAGCTGCTGATAAATATGCGATGCAAAAAATGGAATCTTCATTTGAGTTAGGTAGCGCGTTATTAAAATTAATTAAAATAAAGACAATGGAAAATCGATGTGTTACAGCTTCATTTGCAAAAACAGCAATAAATTTACGAATCGAGCAAGTGTTAAATGAAAAGGTTGTTAAGCTTACTATTCCGTTACATACGAATTCGGTATATGTAACAGCAGGTTTATTCTGTATGTCGGTTGTACTTATTGTCGGAGAGTGCATATAGCCTCTTTTTTTTAAGAATTAGCACTACTTGTTGTAGTGTTTTAGGGGGAATAAAATGAATGCAGCAGATTTAACAATTTGGCTTGTAGCAGGGGCAGGAGTATTGTCATTTATATCACCATGCTCTTTACCGCTATATCCATCTTATTTATCTTATATTACAGGTGTGTCTATTCAAGATTTAAAAGAAAATCGTGGGATTATGCAAAAATCAGCGATTATACATACCGTATTTTTTATGATCGGATTTTCGGTTATATTTTACGCGTTAGGTTTATCGGTAAGCTGGATTGGAATAACATTTTCATCTAACCAAAAATTGATTCAACAAATTGGTGGGATTTTTATTGTTTTAATGGGGCTATTTATGACGGGCTTGTTTCAGCCTAAGTGGCTTATGGCAGAGAAAAAGGTGCAGTATAGAAGTAAATCGACTGGATATATTCGCTCGATTTTAGTCGGTATGACATATGCAGCGGGTTGGACGCCATGTGTTGGACCGATATTTTCAGCTGTACTCATGCTTGGCGCGACGAATCCTGAAGGGGCACTTCTTTATATTACAGCATATACTCTTGGGTTTGCGGTTCCATTTTTCGTGATGGCATTCTTTATTGGGAAGATAAAATGGATCGTTACATATGCCAATGTCATGATGAAAATTGGCGGTGGAATGATGATTGTAACAGGTATTTTATTATATACAAATCAAATGACGAAGATTACAGCATTCTTTATTCGTCTATTCGGTGGATTTACGGGCTTTTAATAATGAGGAGGAAGAAAAGTGAAGAAACTAATTGCGATTATACTGGCCGGTGCACTAATTTGGACCGGAGTTAACTTTTATAATACAAAGAAAGAAGAAAAAGAAAGAAAAGCAAAACAAGCGGAGTTACAAGAAACAGAAATACTGCCACAAGTAGGATTTAAAGCACCAAACATAACGTTAAAAGGATTAGACGGGAAGCTGCATTCGTTAAATGATGCAAAAGGAAAACCGTATCTTATTAATTTTTGGGCATCATGGTGTGGACCATGTGAAATGGAGGCACCTGACTTAGTTCATATGTATGATAAATATAAAAAAGATGTTGAAATTTTTGCGGTAAATGCAACTATTGGAGATCCAGTACAAGAAGCGAGCGCATTTGCAGATCGTCACGGATTTAAGTTTCCTGTTTTATTAGATATGGACGGAGTAGCTGGATTAGATTATAAAGTATTTTCTTTACCAACGACATTTTTTGTTAATAAAGATGGAATTATCGTAGAGCAAGTACGAGGCGTATTACCTCCAGATCAATTAGAAGAGAAATTTAAGAAATTAATTGAGAGTTAAGAAGGGATTTCATAGTGATGGAGTGGATCGTGAGGTTACAACCCGTATCTCTTATAATTGGAAGTTTATTTGGATTTATGTTGATGAAACGAAAGATGAAGAAACAAAGTGTACCATATGAAAAAATGATGGATGCAGTAACAAATGCTTTTCTTATCATCGTATTTGTATGGAAATTTGCACCGGCAATATTAAATCCAGTATGGGCTATTAGGTCACCACTGCAAGCGTTATTAGCTGTAGGCAGTATGCAACACATTGTAGTAGGATGCATAATTGCGATTGTATACATTGTTTGGAGAAGTAAAAAGGAGCAATTCTCGCTTCGTATTTTACTTGATACATTGCCTTATGGACTATGTATGAGTCTTATTTTTTATTTTCTATTCCACCAAGAAGTAGGTGTACAAACGACATTGCCTTGGGGAATGAAAATATATGAATCTAAATTTTTATACCACCCCATTTTCGCATACGAGATCATCCTTGCCCTTTGTATCATAGGCTTGCTATGGATGAAAGATGAAAGACTAGGAAATGGAAAGAATATAAGTGTTTTTCTAATTATTGAGGGGTTTGCTCATATTATTATTTCACTTGTTAGTGAACAGAATTCGTTTCTATTTGGTTTATCAGTTCAGCAATTACTCAGTTTTTGTGTTATGAGTTTAGGGATTTTGTTCATGCCGAAAAAATAAAAATAGCCATGTACGGAATGCATCCGTATGTGGCTATTTTTATTACCTATATTAAAAAATCGGTGGAGTAACAGAAAATAAAACAATAGCATTTTTTTCGAATTGATTTACCCATTTATGTTTTAAATAAGCGGGTATTTTTACGCTATCACCCGTTTCTAATATGTATTCTTCTTCATTTAAATGTAATGTGATTTTTCCTTCTAATACAAATGCTAATTCTTCACCTTTATGTTCTAGTACATTTTCTGATGAAGCTGTATTCGGCGGGACGGTCATAATTGCTGTTGCTAAATTCCCTGTGAAATCAGGTGATAGCATTTCATATGATAAATTATCGATAATCATTTTTTTTCGTTTATGAGAACGTACAATTAAATCGTCTGTATTTGTATCTTCAAGTAAAAAGCTAAATGTTGGAACATCAAGAGCTTTAGCGAGTACTTTTAATGTTTGGATAGAAGGGTTAGCAGATCCGCGTTCAATTTGACTTAACATAGATGGTGTAATTTCGGCCATCTTTGCTAAGTCTTTACTCGTTAAACCTTTTTCCTTTCTTTGTTTTTCAATCTTTTTACCAATATCTATATTTTCCATAATGAAAATCTCCTTACTGATTATTAAATTATATTTAAATAAATTAAATTAAAATTAACTAAAGTGGATAATTTATGTTAAACTATATTAAAATTAATTTAATTATAATTTATTAAATCGTAAGCTACAAGGTGATGAGGAGGAAGAGAAATGAAGGAAATAGAGAAATTAAAAGAGGAATATCCATTATTAAATAAATTAATTAAAACAGAAGAAGTGTTTTGGGTGAATCCGAATATAGAAAAGTATGAAACGGCAATAAAAGATTCGCCACTAAAAGAAGAAAATGTAAAAGATGCGGAGGAGAGGTTAAAGCGTTTTGCATCATATATTGCGAAAGTTTTTCCTGAAACGAAAGAGACGAAAGGCATAATTGAATCACCTTTAGTGAAAATCCCTTCTATGAAACAAGCTTTAGAGAAAAATTACGAGCAACCTATTTTAGGAGAATTATTATTAAAATGTGATAGTCATCTTCCGATATCAGGATCAATTAAAGCTAGAGGCGGCATTTATGAAGTGTTGAAACATGCTGAACAATTAGCTTTGCAACACGGTATGTTAACAGAAGAAGATGATTATTCCATTTTAGATAGTGATACATGTAGAGAGTTTTTTGCCAAATATTCAATTGCGGTCGGTTCAACAGGAAATTTAGGACTAAGCATTGGGATTATGAGTGCGAAACTAGGTTTTAACGTAACTGTTCATATGTCAGCAGACGCGAAACAATGGAAAAAAGATTTATTAAGAAGTAAAGGTGTAAATGTTATTGAATATGAAGCTGATTATAGTAAAGCTGTAGAAGAAGGAAGAAGACAAGCAGATGCTGATCCTCGCTGTTATTTTGTAGATGATGAAAACTCACATGATTTATTTTTAGGATACGCAGTAGCAGCATCGCGTTTACAAAAACAATTAGAAGAGTTAGAGATTGTAGTGGACGAAGAACATCCTTTATTCGTTTATCTTCCGTGCGGAGTAGGTGGCGGACCTGGCGGAGTAGCATTTGGTTTAAAGTTATTGTATAAAGACAACGTCCATTGTTTCTTTGCAGAGCCAACACATTCACCATGTATGTTACTCGGGTTAATGACAGGACTTCATGATAAAATCGCCGTTCAAGATATCGAGATTGATAATGTAACAGACGCAGACGGACTAGCGGTAGGAAGACCTTCTGGGTTTGTTGGGAAAACGATGGAACCATTTTTGAGTGGAAATTACACAGTAAGTGATGAAGAATTGTATAGGTTGTTAAAAGAACTAGCTGATACGGAAAATATTTATTTAGAGCCTTCTGCATTAGCTGGTATGATAGGGCCGGTAAAAGTATGTAAAGAAGATGCGTATTTACAAAAGCAACAGTTAATGGAGAAGATGCAAAAAGGTACTCATATTGTATGGGGAACGGGCGGTAGTATGGTTCCAGAAGATGTGATGAATGGGTATTATAAAACAGGTGAGGCATTAACAATGTTAGAAAAATGAGGCTAGTTGTAGCCTCATTTTTTCATGTACATAAAAATCTTTGTTATTTTCACAATAGTTCTTTATAGTATATATAAAGGATAACTAATATTGAATAAATACAACAAAAAGGCTTTATTTTACATAATAAGAGGATGTGTATACGATGTCATTACAGACTAAATATATAGCGGGTATTTCGCTTGGGGTTATGGGAGTAGGCTTTGCGGCTTCTATCCCTTTTCAAGGAACGGTAGCTGGTGAGATTATACAAGGGGGATTTGAAGCTGGGTTAGTTGGTGGACTTGCGGATTGGTTCGCAGTTACAGCATTATTCCGTCATCCGATGGGAATTCCAATTCCACATACAGCTTTGTTACCTAAAAATCGTAAACGAGTGACGAAAGGGCTCATCAATACGTTAGAAAATGAGTGGCTAACGAAAGAAAGTATTACGAATAAAGTAAAAGAAATGCAGCTAGCACAAATGGTGCTGCAAATTGCTGAGAGAGAAATGCAGTCTGATGCTGTGAAAAAGGGGATTGTAACGATTGCTGAGAAAGCGATTGTTTCAATAGATACAGAAAAGTTAGCTGTTATTATTGAAAAAGAATTAAAGACGTATTTACATACAATTAATACAAGTAACATTTTACAAGTGCTTGTTGATCAATTAGTTGTGCAAGAATATGATGAAAAGACACTTGATTACATATTAGTAAAAGTGAAAGATTGGACAGCGCAAGATGAAGCGCGTTATCAGCTCGGAAGCTTAGGTATGAAGGCGATGGAAAATATAAAAGTAGATGGATTCTTGCAGTTTACTTTGAAATCATTTATGAATATTGTAGATGAAGATAAAATTGGTGGCATTTTGCAGAAATTTATTATTAGCAATATTAACAGCTTACAAGATGCAGATAATAGCACGAGACAACTTATATTAGCGAAAATTCGTCAAGAAATTATAAATGTAAAAGAAAATGAAGCGTTACTACAAGAATTAGAAAATTGGAAAGAAAAATGGATTGCAAATTGGGATGGTACTGACAAAATAAAAGAAATGCTTGAGCAAGTACAACAAAGAGCAGTTACCTTTGTAAATAACGAAGAATTTGCTGATAAATATGTTATTCCATTTTTACAAACACAGATGAATAAAATAAAAGATGACGAAGTGACTGTTCAAAAAATAGAAGATTGGTTACAAAAACAAGTTGTCACACTTGTTGAAAAGAATCATTCGAAAATCGGAAAACTTGTACAAGAAAACCTTGATAAGTTAGATGATAAAACGTTAATCGAAATGATTGAAAATAACGTCGGTAAAGATTTACAGTGGATCCGAGTAAACGGGGCTGTTTGCGGATTTATGATTGGATTAGTGTTAGAAGGAATTAAAGCGATTATATGAGAAAAACCTTCCACAATTGTGGAAGGTTTCTTATTTTTCAATAACACTCATATTTAAATTGTAAGCTTTCTCAATGTTTAATTTGTGTGTCCCATTTCCGGTTTTAATCGAATTTTTATACCAATGTTCTTGCCCGTTGAATTCTGGATTTTCTTCTGAAGTAGTATCTTCTTTTTTCGTTACATCTTCAACTTGTTCCCAAGGTGTGTTTCCATGTGTTTCTTTTTGATTTGTTACTGCTGTTAAAGATACATCACTCTCTTTTGCAAGATGGACAGACACTCTCGAGCTTTCTTGTACAAACCAATTGTTTTGTAATTGACCTGGGTAAAGAGATAATTCATTATTAGAGGCGCGAATTTCCACACTTTTATTTTGCGGAAGTACAAGTGTCCGTGTCACTTTTGGTGTTGAGTTAAAGAACTTATGTTGAGCTGGTAATGATTTTAATGTTACATACATCGTTTCACCAGCTGTTTGAACGGAAAGGAAATCTTCTTGTTTTAAATTAAGTTTTTCATTAGCTTTCGTCGTCATTTCATATGTTCCAAGAAGGTGAATTTGATTTGTATTATTTCCCTCTATCGTTAGAGGACGATGCCCTGCATCCACTACAATTTTTTTGATAGATTCAGGTATATCAAGTTGTCCATTTGGAATATTACCCGTCTGGCGCGTAGTATTAATAGAGTGACGAACTTCTTCTAGCAATCCAGTTGATAATAAACAGTAAAAAGCAATTCCGACGCTCCCTAAAACGCCGATAAAGAAAATACTAAAAATATCATATTTAATAAAGGATTGTTCCTTCTTAGAAAATAGAAGGTATAGTAAAATTTCTACGCCAAGTATAATAAGTAAAACAGGCCACCATGCTGTTAAAGAATCTAATACTTGAGTACCTTTTATAATTGAAAATAGTAAGAAGCAACCTAATGCAATAATAGAAAGCCCCATTGAAAATGTTCCAACGCGCCATGTTCTCATTCTTTCGTACCACCTTTGTTTTCTTTATTTCCAAGTAACAATTTAAAGCCGCCCCCAATTAAGAGGAGTGCAACGATAGATGTTTGGAAATAGCGATAATACAGCTCGCTAAGATGAATGTTAAATATAGTTGCAAAATAATTGTCCAAAATAGGAAGGAGTGTTTGATCTAATAAATAATAACCACCGAGTGTAATTAATCCGATACCGATCCATCTTTGATGATTGATAAAATAATCAATGATAGGTTCGTCATTTACACGTTCTTTTCCGTATTTTGAAGTTTGCTGTAAAGCGTCAAAAAAGCTATAGAACCAAATGATGGGTACTAAAAATAAGAAGGCAGATAACCTTAATAGATCAAGTAAATATATTGAAAGTAAAAAGGCTGCCATAAGCTGAAGGCCACGGCGTTGTAAGCCTAAATACATATGTCCTGCTCCGGGGAACATCGCTAAAATAGAAGCGAATGTTTTACTTTTCTTTCCTTGTTCACGGTGCTCTTCAAAATCTTCGAAAATAGTACGATCAACTAATTGCTCACCACGTTCTTTTTTCTGTAGTTGCTGAACAACATCGAAGAAATTATAAATCCATAAAACAGGTAATGTAATAAGGAAGATAAGGAAACTTTCTTGGGATGTTAAAAGTGCAACGAAAATGATCATACTCCCGATCCCTGTACAAGCTACTAAAAATGTAAGTCCACGTTGCATAAGTCCTAGTTGAAAATGACCAAGCCCAGGAATGATCGATAGGAGAATGATATAAAATCGTTCGCTCTCTTTAGAGGACTCTGTAAATTCTCCAGCAGCTTGTTTTTTCGATTGATTAATAATAGTGATAACTAAATCTAATAAATTGATTGCCCATAACACGACTAGTAAAAATAGAGAAAGAAAAGCAATATCACGCTCTCCTAATGCTATTGTAAAAAATGCTGCAAAGATAAATAGAAATACAGCTCCTCCGCTATATAAAATAAACCGTCCAAATTTCTTTACATATAAATGACCAAGCCCGGGGATTAGCCCTAATACAAGTGCTAAAAAGGGATTTTTATTCATGCTTTGAACCTCCGTCCTTTTTTGATGTGTCTACCGATTTGTTTACAATTTGTTGTGAGATAGAAGACACGTTATGTTTTGAAGATTTCTCGAAATTTGATGTCGCTGTGAAAATATATTGGAATAAACCACTTACCATAAAAATAATTGTAGCCGCAGTCGCAATTATGTAGTGAATAATGGTGCGCTTTAGTGAGTTTGTTTTTATATTTTCATTAGGTTGTAGTGTTTCAAAATTAATTTGTTTCATAACTTCGTTCGTAAATGAATCATCATTTATCATTGGAAGGTTTTCCTGTTGTTCATCAATACTTTCCATATAAAGTGCTAAACAATGATCACATTCATAAAGGTGTTCTTCCATAGATTCACGTTCATTGCTTTCTATAAAATCTAATGTATAATTGCGCCAATCTTCTTTTGAATAATGCATCATAGAAACTCTTCCTCCTTCCAATGTTTTTTAATCCATTTTCTTGCCCGATACAGTTTCATTTCGACTGTTTTCACTTCGATGTTTTCCTGTAAAGCAATTTCTTGATAACTTTTTTCTTCTAAGTAATGTGCGAGAACGACGTCACGATAATTTTCGGGAAGTTCTCGCAGTTTTTGAGCAATGAGTAATTTTTGCTCTTTCGTCAATAATAAAGCCTCAATATTATGAGAGGATTTTATATTTTCCTCAGTTTCTTTACATAAGGAGAGTTCTTCGTTTTCTCTAGCTTTCTTTCTCTTATAATCAATAGCGTGATTAGTGGCAATACGAGCCATCCATGTTTTCAATCCGCGAAATTGATAATTAGGGAGAGAGGCGTGAATTTTTACGAATACTTCTTGTGTAACATCTTTCGCATCTTCTTCATGTCTTACAATAGAAAAGATAACTTGAAAAATATAATGACGATATGTTTGTACAAGGATACGAAAGGCATGTTCGCTTCCTTGCTGTGCTTTTTCAATTAATTGTTTTTCCTCAATGGGTCTCTCCCTCCTTTTTGACGCATTCTATTATATAGACGTAAGAAATGGTAAGTCACCCTACACATGTTGTAAAAAAAGAATAATATATTTTTAGGAAGGAGGCTATATGAAAAAATGTGTGAAAAAATGGTAAAAAGAAGTATATAATGAGCAAAGAGGAAATGTTACGCGGAGAAAGGATGTGAATGTTAGTAGGAGAAGGTCCATACTAACAAACATGAAAATTAAAATATTGATAGCAGATGATAATTCTTTTATTAGAGAAGGCATGAAGATTATTTTAAATACATACGAAGAATTTGAAGTATTAGATACTGTAAATGATGGGGAAGAAGCTGTAGCATATTGTAAGAAGCATGAAGTCGATATTGCACTTTTAGATGTTCGTATGCCAAACATGAACGGGGTAGAGGCAACGAAATTTATTTGTGAAGAGACGAGAACGAAACCGCTTATTTTAACGACATTCGATGATGATGAATATATTTTGGACGCAGTGAAAAACGGAGCGAGAGGCTATTTATTAAAAAATAATGATCCAGAGCGTATTCGTGATGCGATAAAAGGAGTATATAACGGTCAAACAGTTATGCAAGATGTAGTGCTTGATAAAATTAAGTGTAATTTAATGGAAAGTAAAGAGGACGAATGTAAAATAGATAAAAGTCTTTTTACAGAAAGAGAACTTAGTATTATCGCATTAATTGCGAAAGGTTTTTCGAATAAAGAAATTTCAAAGCAACTTTTTATATCAGAAGGAACGATTGCAAATTATATTACATCAGTTTTAGGGAAAACTGGACTTGAACATCGTACACAAATTGCGATTTATTATTTAACAGGGAAAGTAGATTAAAGATATGGAATTTTGGTTAATTGTAAGTAAATTAATTGTTTTTATATATATTGTGTTTAGTTACATTTATTTAAATGTTGCAAACTTACCATGGATTATACTTACTTTGCTTTTATATCTTTCTGTCAACGTGCTGATCTCTATATTTAAAAATGATACGTACAAAAACATATTAACTTCTGTGTCAATTGGTGTAGTTATGTTATTTACATGGAAGATTCATCCATTTTTTATTTTATTTTTACCATTGAACTTATATGAAATTATATTTCGTTATATAGAGAAGAAATGGCAGCTCTTTATCATTATGATGATTCCTATTATTTTTACAGATGAAAGTATTCGAATGACGTATGGATTAATTGTTGCATTTTCTTTCATCGTATTAACTATGGCAGAACGGTATATATCGCGTGTAGTAAAGCTTGAATCACAAAATGATCAGATGCGAAAAGATATGCAGCGACTGACGAAAAGTCTAAATGAAAATAAAGAGTACATAAGACAATCAGAGTACACATTTAAGTTAGAAGAGAGAAATCGGTTGTCACAAGAAATTCATGATAAAATTGGCCACTCAATGACGGGCGCACTTATTCAAATGGAAGCAGCAAAGAGGTTAATGGAAATAGATAAAGAAAAATCTGCGGAGTTATTACAAAATGCTATTCATATTTCTAAAGATGGAATTGAAAGCATTCGTATTACATTAAAAAATATGAAGCCACCTACTGAGCAAATTGGTATTCACCGTATGAAATTATTCATAGAGGAATTTTCCAGTAAGCATGATATAAATATTCCTTTCGTATATAAAGGGAACTTAGATTTGATTTCACCGATTCAGTGGAAGATTATCGGTGAAAATGTTACAGAGGCACTTACAAACGCAATGAAATATGCTGATGCAACAGTGATTTCCATAGATATTCATGTGCTTAACAAGATGGTTAAAGTACAAGTGAAGGATAACGGAAAAGGTGCAGCGCTAGTGAAAAAAGGTCTCGGTATTATGGGGATGGAGGAGCGAACAGCGTCTGTAAACGGGAAAATTATTGTAGATGGAAAAAATGGTTTTTCGGTAACAATGTTGTTGCCAATATGAGGATGAATCATCTCATAGGAAAAAAGTGAATATTCTCATGTGAAAAGAGTGAACTTCTGCACTGAGCAGGTTCATTTTTTTTGTTTATACTAAAAGCAGAGAAACCGAAATAGGGGTGAAATGATGAATACATTAGAGATAAAAAATTTAACGAAAAAATTTGGTGATTTCATCGCGGTAGATAATATGTCTTTATCTATTAAAGAAGGAGAAATATTTGGCTTTTTAGGATCAAATGGTGCTGGTAAGAGTACAACGATTAATATGATTGCTGGGTTGTTAAGAAGCAATGAAGGTGAAATTAGTATACTAGGAAAAAATATTAAGAAACATAATCGATTTGCGAAGATGAATATCGGTATCGTTCCGCAAGATATTGCGATTTATGAAGAGTTAACTGCCTATGAAAATGTGAAATTCTTTGCTGGATTGTATGGGCTAAGAGGAGCTGAGCTAAAAGCAAGAGTAGAGGAAGCACTTCAATTTGTGGGGCTTAGCGATAAACAGAAAAGTTACCCGAAAAACTTTTCTGGCGGGATGAAACGAAGACTGAATATCGCTTGTGCAATCGCACATAGACCGAAGTTAATTATTATGGATGAGCCGACAGTTGGAATTGATCCACAGTCAAGAAACTATATTCTGCAGTCAGTACGTAAATTAAATGAAATGGGTAGCACGATTATTTATACGAGCCACTACATGGAAGAAGTGGAAGAGATTTGTACGAAAATCGCAATTGTCGATCATGGTAAAGTGATCGCAGAAGGAACGAAAGAACAGTTAAAAGCGATTATTACCGATACGAAAGACATTTGGATTGAAGTAAAGTCAGTAGAAAATTTAGATGTAGAACAGTTAAAAGAGATAAATGGTGTGAAAGCTGTTCAAATTGAAGAGAACGTAATTAAGGTAAACTCGGATGCAGGATTAAATAATTTAAATAAAATTATTCAGCATTTCATTAATCATGGCATTGAAATTCGTTCGTTAGAGGAGCAGGCACCAAACTTAGAAACGGTATTCCTTACGTTGACTGGAAGAAACTTACGAGATAAATAAAGGGTAAATGAAGAAAAGGTAAAGGGAGGTTCATCAATTGAACATCTTCAATATTGCAATTATGCATATTAAAAGAGATTTCAGGGACGTAAGAACTTTAGTTTTTATGTTAGCATTTCCGATTGTGCTCATGCTCGTGTTAGGGACAGCATTAACGAATGCATTTAATAGCGATAGTCAATCGATTAAGGATATACAAGTGCTATATAAAGATGAAGCAAGTAGCACATTTTCTCAATCGTTTGAAGCATTTACGAAAGAAATCGATAAATCGGGTATTCATTTTAAAAAAGCTTCCGACAGTATAGATGGGAAAGAAGAAGTGAAGCAAAATAAATATGCTGCTTATGTAGAATTAAATAAAGATGGTGCAAAATTTTACGGAAGTGACAAAAGTAGTATTGAGGGAAGTATTGTGGAGGGCATGCTTACAACATTTGTTGATAAGTACAATGTAGCGACCGAAGTTGCAAAAGTAGATCCTAGTAAGGTGAGCACAGTTGTTTCAAATGGAAATCATAATAATTATATAAAAGAAACATCTTTACAAGCTGCGAAAAAGCCAGGTTCTATGGACTATTATGCGGTTGTAATGACAACGATGATCGCACTATATGCTGCGATGGGAGCGAGTTCTTTAATTCGAGAAGAACGAATACGTAAAACAGGAGATCGCCTTATTGCTGCGCCTATAAGTAAGGCTGAAATATTCATTGGAAAAATACTTGGTAGTCTAGTAGCAAATGCCCTGTGTATATTACTCGTCATGTTATTTAGTAAATTTGTTTTTCAAGCGAATTGGGGCGAGCATCTTGGAATCATATTTATTATTTTATTAACACAAGTCTTTCTAGCAATTAGCTTCGGTTTAGGGATTGGCTATATTACGAAAACAGCAGAATCATCGAGAGCAATTATTCTTGTAGTTGTACAATTAGCTTCTATTTTTGGTGGTGCATATTTCGTAGTAGAAGAAAATTTCGTTACGAATTTATCACCATTAACGTGGGCAAATACAGCTGTTATGAAAATTATTTATGCAAATGATGTAGGAGCAGCACTACCAGTCATTTCTTTAAACCTTGGAATATCAGCACTCTTTTTATTAATTGCGATTATTGCATTACGTAGACGGGAGGGGCTATAGTATGAAAGATATTTTATGGCTCATACAAAAAACGTTATCTGTACTTTTGAAAAATAAAAAAGGGTTATTCATTATTATTAGTTTGCCGATAATCGGAACGCTCATCTCTTTTTCGATATACGGAAATGTAGGACAAGGAACGTTAAATATCGGGATTGTAAATAAAGAAAATGAGCCGATAGCAAATGATACGATAAAGTTTTTAGAAGGATTAAATAATGTGAACGTGAGTAAGGTTAAGGAGTCTGAAGTAGAGGATAAACTCACTTCCAAAAAACTTGATGGAGTTATTACATTAGAATCTGGTTTTTCAAAAAGTGTTCGAGAAGGGAAGCCAGATCATATTGAAATTTCATCGATTAAAGGTGATCAAGTAACAAGATTTATAAAATCATATTTATACAACTATATTGATAACGTAGCAGCTATTAGTAAAGTGGCAGGAACAGATCAAAGTACGTTTGATAATATGTACGCAGGGTACCAAAAAAGTGCATTTAAAATGAAAACTGAGACGCTAGAAGATACTTCGAAAAATAAAGATATGACAAATCAAACGATGGGCTATCTTATTATGTTTATGCTGTTTTCAGCAGCGAATTTATCAGGATATATTTTAAAAGAAAAAGAAAATAGAACGTATTTTAGACTCTTATCAACGCCGATAGATGGGAAGAAATTCATATTATCTAATGTCGGGGTCAATATGATGATACTCACAGTACAAATTCTAATTACAATCCTATTCCTAACGAAAGTTTTTCATACGAATATCAATATGCCTTTCATAGTGATGATTGGCGTACTAATGCTATTTGCTTTAATAGCGATTGGAATATCATTAGTCCTTGTCGCTTTTTCGAAAAACTCAGCATCGGCAAATGCAATGCAAAATATGATTATTGTACCGACATGTTTACTGTCTGGATGTTATTTTCCATATGAAATTATGCCGAAAGCAGTGCAAAAAGTAGCTGATTTTCTTCCGCAGAGATGGATATTAGACACAGTATCAAAACTACAACAAGGAATTCCATTTTCAGAGTTGTATGTAAATATTTTAATTTTATTTGCTTTTGCAATAGCATTCTTCTTAATTGCAATTTATAAGTTTGGAAGAAATAATGATGCAAGGAACTTTGTTTAATATGAAAAGGGTGTGACGTTAAGTCACATCCTTTTTTGTATGAAGCATGAAATCTAAATTGGAATGACAAAATAGAAAGGTGGAAAGAAAACGAGCGGAAGGAAATTAAAATGATAAAAAAAATATTGCGAGTTACTTCTATTATTATTGCTATTTTCGCTTTTATTTTAATTTGTATGCATATCGATGTTACGCTCGGACGGAAAATGGAAACCGGGAAAAACATGCCGATAGAATATGCACCTCATCATAGTGATTTTCAATTATATGTAGAAGGAAAGTCATTTTATAAACAGTTATTTACTGATATAAAAGAAGCGAAACGATCTATTTACACTTATTTTTTTATTTTATCGGATGATAAAAGCAGCCATACTTTTTTAAATTTATTAAAAGAAAAGGCGAGAGAAGGAGTAAACGTATATTTATCTGTCGATTTACTTAACGATTTATCATTTGAAAGAAAGATGAAAAAAGAATTACAGGAAAATGGCGTGCATTTTACATATAGTAGAAAACAGGAATTACCATTCGGGTTTTATTCCCTTCATCATCGTAATCATCGCCGCATTACGACGATTGATGGAGAGATTAGCTATACGGGTGGTTTTAATATAGGAGATGAGTATTTAGGGAAAGATAAGCACTTTGGGTACTGGAGGGACTATCATGTACGGATAAAAGGAGAAGGCGCAAAAGATTTAGAGGAACAATTTGCTTTAGATTGGAAACGAGATACGAAAGAAGATATAAAGAGGAGTACGAATAAGGCTAGTAAAGGGAATACATTGCATACTATGGTCAGTTACAATGGGCATTACGTTGCTAAAAAATATATAGAGCTAATAAAACAAGCTCAGCACTCAATTGTAATTGCAACGCCGTATTTTATAGCGAAAAATAAAGAACTAATGAATACTTTAATCGCGGCGCAAAAGCGTGGTGTTACAGTAACAATACTTTGGTCATATAAACCAGATCTACCTCTTATAAAAGAAGCGGCATATCCATACATACGCCAAGCTGTTAATAACGGGATTACTGTATACGGTTATAAAAAAGGAATGTTCCATGGCAAATTAATGCTTATTGATAATGAATTAACCGTTATTGGTACAACAAACTTTACTTCGCGTAGCTTCAATATAAATGATGAAATGAATTTTTATATTCATGGTGGTCCTATTGTAGGGCAAGTGAATAAGACGTTAACAGAGGATTTTCGTGATTCAAAAGAAATGACGAAAGAATTTTTTGAGAAGTTATCGTTTTGGGAGCGTTGTAAGGAGAAATTTGCAGGGGTGATGGATTTCTATTTATAAAGGTTAATGGAAAAGGGTGTCTTTTATAGACACCCTTTTTTAATGAGAAATATTTATTTTTCATGCACAAGCAATGAAGCATCATCATTAATCAATGTCCCCACATGCTCACCTAAGCAAATTCTTTTCATTACTCCAGGCTCATCAAAATTAAAGACGTGTGCTGGTAAATTATAATCACGGGCAAGTAATAAAGCGGCTTGATCCATTACTTGTATGTTTTGCCTAACAACATCGTTATAGTTTAGTTTTCTGTACATTTTCGCTGATTTATTATGTTTTGGATCACTGGTAAAGACACCATCTACTCCTTGTTTTGCAACTAATATTGCGTCACTATTCATTTCAATAGCCCTTTGAACACTTGGATAATCTGTGGTAACGAATGGTTGCCCGTTCCCGCCTCCAAAAATAACGATATAACCGTTATCTAAATGGTGGACTGCACGTAGGCGAATGTATGGTTCAGCTACAGCATTAAATGGGATGGAAGTCATAACGCGCACTTCTTTATTTGTTTTGCTTGTTAAAACGCCGCGTAGCATTAAGCTATTAATGATTGTACCTAACGTACCGATATTATCAGCTTCTACACGATCAATTCCCCATTCTTCAGCTAAATGACCTCTGAAAATGTTCCCGCCTCCGATGACGATGGATACCTCAATACCTAAATCAACAATGGATAAAATTTCGTTTGCGATATGTTCTAATCTTTTGGAGTTAAAGCTATTTCCAGTTTGATCGGCAAGTGCACCGCCGCTTAATTTAATTAAGACTCTTTTATATGGCCTCATAACAATTCCCCCTATATAGATCGCAATAAAAAAGGAACAAAGGCGAATGCCTTTGTTCCTTTTTAAGAAAATGAAAAAGAAAAGAAGAAGATAAGACGGATTTTTGTACATAATTTTTCATACTATCGACTCCTTTTCATTTCAATTTGTTGTAAGTGTATATCTTTTTGATTATACGAAACAATCTGATTACTTATCAAGTATATTTTATCTCTTTTTAATAAAAAGGTGTCAATGAAAAAGAAAAGAAAAATTTTCGAATTTTTTGTGACGAACTTGTAGGTTTTTGTATGATTTTGTAGGTTCACTTATATGATGTGTGAGTAAGCTTTTATAAATACGAAATGAAAGCGTTCGCATAAAGGGGATGAACATAAATGAAAAAATTCGGATTGGCGACACAGATTTTTGTTGCACTTGTTTTAGGGATTGTAGTAGGGGCAATCTTCTATGGTAATAAAACGGCGATTTCTTATATTACACCAATTGGGGATATATTTATTCACTTAATTAAAATGATTGTAGTACCGATTGTTATTTCAGCATTAATTGTTGCGGTAGCTGGTGTAGGTGATATGAAGAAGCTTGGGAAACTAGGCGGGAAGACAATTCTTTATTTCGAAATTATTACGACAATTGCTATTTTAATGGGATTACTTGCGGCAAATATATTCCAACCAGGTACTGGCGTTGATATGAATAACTTACAGCAAAGCGATATTTCTTCTTATAAACAAACAGCTGATGCTACAGAGAAGAAAGGTTTTGCTGAGACGATTGTTCATATTGTACCGAAAAACGTATTTGAATCGATTGCACAAGGTGACTTATTACCGATTATTTTCTTCTCAGTATTATTCGGTTTAGGAGTTGCGGCAATTGGGGAAAAAGGAAAGCCTGTCTTTAACTTCTTTGAAGGTGTACTCGAAGCGATGTTTTGGGTTACCAATCAAGTTATGAAATTTGCACCATTTGGTGTATTCGCATTAATTGCTGTTACGGTTGCAAAATTTGGTGTAGCAACACTACTTCCTTTAGGAAAACTAGTGCTAGCTGTATACGTAACTGTTATACTATTCGTTGTGATTGTATTAGGTATTAACGCTCGAATGGTTGGCGTAAACATTTTTACGTTAATGAAAATTTTAAAAGAAGAACTTATTCTTTCATTTACGACAGCAAGTTCAGAAGCTGTTTTACCTAATATAATGAGAAAAATGGAAGAGTTCGGTTGTCCAAAGGCAGTTGCTTCTTTCGTTATTCCGACAGGTTATACATTTAACTTGACTGGATCGGCTATTTATCAAGCGTTAGCGGCATTGTTTGTTGCACAAATGTACGGAGTGCACATGTCACTGACAGAGCAAATAACGTTATTATTCGTTCTCATGTTAACATCCAAGGGTATGGCGGGAGTTCCAGGTGCATCGTTCGTTGTTGTATTAGCAACGTTAGGTTCAATGGGGTTACCACTAGAAGGTATCGCGTTAATTGCGGGAATTGACCGCATTTTAGATATGATTCGCTCATCTGTCAATGTATTAGGAAATGCATTAGCGGCCATTGTTATGTCGAAGTGGGAAGGCGAATTCGATAATGAGAAAGCAAAACAATATGTAGAAACAGTCAAAGAAACAAAAGCAGCATAAGAAATCGTTAAGGAGTGAATAATCATGGCAACATTAACTGAAGTTAAAAATGGTGTTCGAATTGAAAAAGATTTTTTAGGTGAAAAAGAAGTACCAAACTTCGCATACTACGGTGTACAAACAATGCGTGCAGTTGAAAACTTTCCAATTACAGGATACAAAATCCATGAAGGTTTAATTAGAGCGTTCGCAGTTGTAAAAAAAGCTGCAGCGCTTGCTAATACAGATGTAGGAAGATTAGAATTGAACAAGGGCGGCGCGATCGCAGAAGCTGCTCAAGAAATTCTTGATGGAAAATGGCATGATCATTTCATCGTAGATCCAATCCAAGGCGGAGCAGGTACTTCAATGAACATGAACGCAAATGAAGTCATTGCCAATCGTGCTCTTGAATTATTAGGAATGGAAAAGGGAGACTATCATTATATTAGTCCAAACAGTCATGTAAACATGGCGCAATCAACAAATGATGCATTCCCAACGGCGATCCATATCGCAACATTAAACGCATTAGAAGGTTTATTACAAACGATGGGTTATATGCACGATGTATTTGAATTAAAAGCAGAACAGTTCGACCATGTGATTAAAATGGGTCGTACACATCTACAAGACGCTGTGCCAATTCGTCTTGGACAAGAATTTAAAGCGTACTCTCGCGTACTTGAACGTGATATGAAACGAATTCAGCAATCACGTCAACACTTATATGAAGTAAATATGGGAGCAACTGCAGTTGGTACAGGTTTAAATGCAGATCCAGAATATATTGAAGCAGTTGTAAAACATTTAGCTGCCATTAGTGAACTACCACTTGTTGGCGCAGAAGACTTAGTAGATGCAACGCAAAATACGGATGCTTATACTGAAGTATCTGCAGCACTTAAAGTATGTATGATGAATATGTCTAAAATTGCGAATGACCTTCGCTTAATGGCATCAGGTCCACGTGTTGGTTTAGCTGAAATTATGTTACCAGCTCGTCAACCAGGTTCATCTATTATGCCAGGGAAAGTAAACCCTGTTATGCCAGAAGTAATTAATCAAATTGCTTTCCAAGTAATTGGTAACGATCATACAATTTGCCTTGCTTCAGAAGCAGGACAATTAGAATTAAACGTGATGGAACCAGTACTTGTTTTCAACTTACTGCAATCGATTAGCATTATGAACAACGGTTTCCGTGCCTTTACAGATAATTGCTTAAAAGGAATTGAAGCGAATGAAGATCGCTTAAAAGAGTATGTTGAGAAGAGTGTAGGAATTATTACAGCCGTGAACCCTCATATCGGTTATGAAGCAGCAGCTCGTGTTGCAAAAGAAGCAATCGCGACAGGGCAATCCGTTCGAGAACTTTGTGTGAAAAATGGTGTATTGTCACAAGAAGACTTAGAGTTAATTCTAGATCCATTCGAAATGACACATCCAGGGATTGCAGGAGCAACACTTTTAAAGAAAAATTAAAAGAAGAGGGGGACAAGCCCCTCTTTTTTGTTTACAATATAGAAATGCTATATATGAATAGAGGTAGGGATGTTATGAGTAAGTTTACAGTAGCTTCTAATGGTTCATTAGAAACGACATTAAGAGGAGTAGAAGTATTATCAACACCACTTTTAAATAAAGGGGTCGCTTTCACGCAAGAAGAGAGAGAAGAATTAGGTTTAAAAGGGTTATTACCGCCAGCAGTTTTAACATTAGAAGAACAAGCACGCCGAGCATACGAACAATTTTGTTCTCAGCCGGATGATTTATTAAAGAATGTATACTTAACAGCGTTACATGATCGAAATGAAGTATTATTTTATCGTATTTTAACAGATCATTTACGTGAAATGTTACCAATCGTATATACACCAACTGTCGGTGTAGCAATTCAAAGATATAGTCATGAATATCGTAAACCACGTGGTGTGTATTTATCAATTAACGATCCGTCAGGTATTGAAGAAGCATTTGCCAATATTGGTGCAACAGCAGAAAATATCGATTTAGTCGTTGTAACAGATGGAGAAGGTATATTAGGAATTGGTGACTGGGGCGTTGGTGGTATTAACATCGCAATCGGAAAATTAGCTGTTTATACGGCCGCAGTTGGAATCGATCCTAGTCGTGTATTACCGGTAATTTTAGATGTAGGTACAAATCGCGAAGAATTATTAAATAATCCATTTTATATTGGAAATCGTCACCCTCGTATAACAGGGGAAGCTTATGATGAATTTATTGATACATTTGTTCAAGCGGTAAATAAACAATTCCCGAAAGCACTCTTACATTGGGAAGATTTCAGTTCTCGTAACGCACGAAAAATTTTAGATAAATACCGCCATGACGTGTGTACATTTAATGATGATATTCAAGGAACAGGTGCAGTTTCACTTGCTGCTGTATTATCAGCAGTAAAAGCTTCTGGTGTACCGTTAAGCGAACACCGCGTTGTTGTGTTTGGTGCTGGTACGGCTGGAATCGGTATCGCAGATCAAGTTAGAGATGCGATGGTCCGCGTAGGCGTATCAGAAGAAGAATCATATAAGCGATTCTGGTGTATTGATCGTAACGGGTTAGTTACAGATAACATGGAAGATCTTCTTGATTTCCAAATTCCGTATGCAAGAAAAGAAGCGGAAGTAAGTGAGTGGAAGCAAAATGATGTAATCGGACTTGCGGAAGTTGTGAAGCATGTGAAACCGACAATTTTAATTGGTACATCAACTGTTGCAGGCGCATTTAAAGAAGAGATTATAAAAGAAATGGCTTCTCACGTAGAAAGACCAATCATTTTACCAATGTCGAATCCGACGCCACTTGCTGAAGCAAAACCAGCTGATTTAATCCAGTGGACAGAAGGAAGAGCATTAGTTGCTACGGGAAGTCCTTTTGAACCAGTTACATACAACGGTGTAACGTATGTGATTGGACAATCAAATAATGCACTTATTTTCCCAGGGCTAGGCCTTGGAACAATTGTAGTACGTGCAAGCGTTATGACGGATGGCATGTTCGCAGCAGCAGCTGAAGCAGTTGCAAGCATGGTAGATACAAGTCAGCCAGGAGCACCTATTTTGCCAGAAGTTGAAGAGTTACGTAATATCTCGGAAATGGTTGCAATTGAAGTAGCGAAAGTTGCCGTTGCGGAAGGTGTTGCTAGAGAGAACTTAAGTGATAACGATATTAAGATTGCAGTGAAAGAAGCAATATGGGAACCAGAGTATCGCCAAATAAAAGCGGTAGAAAAGGTTAGAATATAGAAATAAAGCCCGTTTATAAATAATAAGCGGGCTTTCACTTTTATTACTGAAAAAAGAGTATAGGAAGTGGCACCTTTGAATTGGAATGAATTATGGAAGAAAGATATATCCCTTTTAATTATATTAATGGTTGTTGTTCCGATTGCTGGAGAGCTTAATTTTCATCCTTTTAATGATATGTTTCGCGTTAGCTTTGGGACGCCATTATTCTTCTTTTTATTACTATTTTTAAGAAGAATACCAGCAGCTGCTGCAGGTATTCTTGTCGGTATATGTGTCGTTTTATTCCGTGTATGTCTTGACTGGATCATGCAAGGTTCATTTCATATGACAGAATCATTTTATTTGCGCTATCCTGTGTTCTTTTATTATTTTATTTATGGAAGTCTTTTTTCGCTTTGTAGGGTGAATAAGTTTCATCAGAATCCGATTGTTATTGGGTGCCTTGGGATTACAATTGAAATTATCGCAAGTATGTCAGAACTAGCGATATATCATATGGTAGTGCTCGGTACAACGATAACAGTTTCTGAAGTGAATAAGTTAATTATTATTGCTATTTTTCGTAGTTTCTTTGCGCTTGGTTTTTTAAATATGATGAATTTGTATGAAACGAAATTAAAAGAATCACAAGTTCGAAAAGAAAATGAAAAAATGTTAATGCACCTTTCAAATTTATATGTAGAATCCGTTCATTTGAAAAAAACGTTACAAAATGCAGAATTGATTACACAAGAAGCATATGAACTATATCGAAATTTACAGACAGACGACGATTCCAGTAGTAAAACAGCATTGAAAATAGCAGGAGAAGTGCACGAAATTAAAAAGGATAATCAAAGGATTTTTGCAGGATTATCTAAACTGTTATTAGATAAAAATGTGGCTGAGTATGTAGAAGGACATGAACTTACAGAAATGATTGTAAGAATAAATGAAAAGTATGCTGAAATGTTAGAGAAAGATATACGTTTTTCTAAACATATAGAAGGTGAGCACGCCGCATATCACGTATATACAGTGCTATCAATCTTTAATAACTTAGTTGCCAATGCAGTTGAAGCAATTGAAGATAGAGGTCTTATTCATATTAAGTTATATAAACGGGATCAACATGTAACCTTTGAAGTAGTTGACGATGGCCCTGGTATTGCACAAAAGTATAAGAAATTAGTATTTAAGCCCGGGTTTACTTCAAAGTATGATCAAACGGGAACACCGTCCACAGGTATTGGACTTTCTTACATACACGAAATGGTAACAGAGCTTGGCGGAGAAGTAAGGTTAGAAGACAATGAAACTGGAAAAGGGTGTAAGTTTGTCGTTTGTTTACCGGAGTGTAGTTTAAAGCGGGAAGGGGAATAGATTTGTTTTATTATATTGTAGATGATGATGAAGTTTTCCGTTCAATGCTTTCGCAAATTATTGAGGATGGTGATCTTGGGGAAGTAATTGGAGAGTCGGAAGATGGAGCGTTTATTGAAGCAGAACAGCTAAATTATAAAAAAGTGGATATTTTATTTATTGATTTATTAATGCCGATGAGAGACGGCATTGAAACAGTTCGCCAAATAGCGTCTTCATTCACTGGGAAAATTATTATGATTTCCCAAGTGGAATCGAAACAACTCATTGGTGAGGCGTATACACTTGGGGTGGAATATTATATTACGAAACCACTAAATAAAATAGAAGTAGTATCTGTTGTACGAAAAGTGATAGAGCGTATTCGTTTGGAACGTTCTATATATGACATTCAAAAATCATTAAATAATGTATTTCAGTGGGAAAAGCCGCAAATGCGTAGTGAAACAGTGCAAGAAGGAAAAAAGATATCAGATTCAGGACGCTTTTTACTATCAGAACTCGGTATTGCGGGAGAGAACGGAAGTAAAGATTTACTTAGTATGCTGGAATATTTATATAGACAAGAAAAGGCGCAAATATTTGAATTTGGATTTCCTGCGTTAAAAGATATCTTTCACCAAATCACATTAAAAAAATTAGATCATATAGCTTCGAATGCAGATATAGAGAAGGAGAAAAAAGCATCTGAACAACGTGTAAGAAGAGCGATTTATCAATCATTGAATCATTTAGCTTCCCTCGGACTAACAGACTTTTCAAATCCGAAATTTGAAAGCTATGCTCCAAAGTTTTTTGATTTCACTGTAGTTAGAAAACGGATGACAGAAATGACAAAGGATGAAATAGCAACTTCTGGCCACATACGAATTAATACGAAAAAATTTATTCAAGTGTTGTATTTTGAGGCGAAAAGGTTGATGGAGATAGAGTGAAAAGGTGCTTATAAAAAAGCATCTTTTTTTGTTCAATCAACATTTTATATTTTCTCGTGGAGCATGTAAAATGTTAAGTAAGAGAAAATGGTTTTACATTAAGGAAGTGTCAAAACAATGAGTTTTACATTAAATAAATCGATTATTAAAGAAGTATGCGGAGAGACCTCATATAAAAGAGGCGAAGCTTATTATAAAGCAAATAAAGTAATCGTGAATCATTATGATGAAAATAAAGAAATTTGCGAGGCGACGGTAAAAGGGAACGAGGATTTCCATGTTACAGTAGAAAAAGCTAAAAAAGGTGATGTAGTTGCGAGATGCAGTTGTCCTTCATTAGCGTCTTTTCAAACGTACTGTCAACATGTTGCAGCCGTATTAATACAAATCAACTATAATCAGCAAACAGGTGGAATGGGCTCTGTTAGTAGCAGAAATGATCAATTAACAAACGGGATGTTTCAGCTGTTTGCAGACAAACCACTGAGACCAAAAAGTAAACAACATCGTTTTGATACACGTGAAATAGTAGATGTGGAGTTTATATGTTCACCAGTAGCGACGAAAAGTGGTGGGGCTCTTCTTGGAATTCAATTGAAACTTGCCAAAGTGTATTTCATAAATCATATTAGAGAATTTCTTTCTAAAGTGGAGAAAAGAGAAACTTTTCATTGTTCCAATGAATTTACATACACGCCAGATGTACACAGTTTTAAACAAGAAACAGACGCGATTATACAACAACTCATTAAAATATATCATAACGAAAAAATGTATGAAGATGCACTAGAAGTACATGCGAAACAAGATGAAAGTATGATATTTATACCGCCAGCTTCGTGGAATGATATGCTCTCTTCACTTTCTAAAGTTGAACATGTACAGCTGAAACAAAATGAGCAACTGTTTCATGGCTTACAAATTTCAAAAGGTTTATTGCCATTACATTTTGAGTTCACGAAAGGGAATAATGGCGGGTTTACACTTCATATAGCTGGCCTAAATCGTGTTCAAGTTATGGAGATGTATAACAACGCTCTTTACGATGGGAAATTATATCATTTACCTATGGAAGATTGTATGCGACTTATTGAACTACAAAAGATGATGAGTCGCTCAAATAGCAATCAGTTTTATATTCCTGAAACTAAGATGGAACATTTCGTAGCGAAAGTTGTCCCTGGATTAATGAAACTTGGAACGGTACGCATTGATGAAGTAATATCAGATCGGGTTGAAACGCCTTCGCTAAAAGCGAAATTGTATTTAGATCGCGTGAAAAATCGTTTGTTAGCAGGTCTCGAATTCCATTATGGAAATGTCATGATTAATCCGCTAGAAGAGGACGGACAGCCGTCTGTTTTTAATCGTGATGAGAAAAAGGAAAAAGAAATTTTAGACATTATGAGTGAAAGTGCCTTCGCGAAAACAGAAGGAGGTTATTTTATACATAATGAAGAGGCTGAGTATAACTTTTTATATCATGTCGTTCCAACGTTAAAAGGTTTAGTTGATATTTATGCGACGACAGCAATCAAATTACGAATTCATAAAGGGGATACAGCTCCTCTTATTAGGGTGAGAAGAAAAGAAAGAATTGATTGGTTGTCATTTCGTTTTGATATAAAAGGAATACCGGAAGCGGAAATTAAAGGTGTATTAGTCGCTCTTGAAGAGAAACGCAAATATTACCGATTAGCGAATGGTTCTTTATTATCACTAGAGAGCAAAGAATTTAATGAAATTAATCAGTTTGTAAAAGAATCAGGTATTCGAAAAGAATTTTTACATGGGGAAGAAGTGAATGTTCCACTTATTCGGAGTGTGAAATGGATGAACGGACTTCACGAAGGTAATGTTTTAAGTTTAGATGAGTCTGTTCAAGATTTAGTAGAAAGCATTCAAAACCCGAAAAAATTAAAGTTTACAGTGCCGCAAACTTTAAATGCTGTAATGAGAGAGTATCAAGTATACGGATTCGAGTGGATGAAAACACTTGCATATTACCGTTTTGGCGGTATTTTAGCAGATGATATGGGACTTGGAAAAACGCTGCAAAGTATTGCTTATATAGATTCTGTGTTGCCGGAAATTCGAGAAAAGAAACTACCTATATTAGTCGTTTCTCCATCGTCTCTAGTTTACAACTGGTTAAGCGAGTTGAAAAAATTCGCGCCGCATATTAGAGCAGTTATTGCAGATGGAAATCAAGCGGAAAGACGAAAAATCTTAAAAGACATAGCGGAATTTGATGTCGTAATTACGTCATATCCATTACTGAGAAGAGATATAAGATCGTATGCGAGGCCGTTTCATACACTATTTCTTGATGAAGCACAGGCGTTTAAAAATCCTACAACGCAAACTGCAAAAGCAGTGAAAACAATTCAAGCTGAATATCGTTTCGGACTAACGGGAACGCCTGTAGAAAATTCATTAGAAGAGCTATGGTCTATCTTTCATGTCGTATTTCCAGAATTATTACCAGGAAGAAAAGAATTCGGTGATTTAAGGCGTGAAGATATTGCGAAGCGCGTAAAACCTTTCGTATTAAGACGATTAAAAGGGGATGTATTACAGGAGCTTCCAGATAAAATAGAACATTTACAGTCATCGGAATTATTACCAGATCAAAAGAGACTATATGCTGCTTATTTAGCGAAATTAAGGGAAGAAACGTTAAAGCATTTAGACAAAGATACGTTACGTAAAAATAAAATTAGAATTTTAGCTGGTTTAACGAGATTGCGACAAATTTGTAATCATCCTGCTTTATTCGTTGATGATTACAAGGGGAGCTCAGCTAAATTTGAACAACTGCTAGAAATACTAGAGGAATGCAGAAGTACTGGTAAGAGAATTTTAATCTTTTCTCAATTTACGAAGATGCTGTCCATTATTGGTCGTGAGTTAAATCGTCAAGCGATTCCATACTTTTATTTAGACGGAAATACACCTTCGCAAGAACGAGTAGAGCTATGTAATCGATTTAACGAAGGAGAAGGGAATCTATTTCTCATTTCATTAAAAGCTGGTGGTACGGGTCTTAACTTAACGGGTGCCGATACGGTTATTGTATACGATTTATGGTGGAATCCAGCTGTTGAACAACAAGCGGCAGATCGGGCATATCGAATGGGACAAAAAAATACAGTACAAGTTATTAAATTAGTAGCACACGGAACAATTGAGGAAAAAATGCATGAACTGCAAGAGAGTAAGAAAAATTTAATTGCTGAAGTGATTGAGCCGGGAGAAGAGAAATTATCATCCATCACGGAGGAAGAAATTCGAGATATTTTAATGATTTAATATAAAAAGCTATGCCTTCAAACGTATGAGGGCATAGCTTTTCTGTTGTAATAATTATATTTTGTTTTGTACAAAGTAAAGAAATCAAATGTTATTTAGATTATTTCTTTGTACCTTTACTTTTGTATGGCTTTGCAGCTTGCTTTTTCTTTGCGCTTGATTGCCAACGGTTCCACCCTTTACTTCCTGTACCTTGTCCTACACCTTTTTTCGGTTTTGCTTTCGTTTTACTCATATGATCACTCCGTTATATAAAAATCTAATTTGATAATAGTCAATGATTTAGAAAATACTCTTTATAAATGACTATGTTTGCTTTAAGTAAAAAAAACTGCTTGAATGCTATAGTATATCATGAATTTGTAAGTAAACTGAAAGGAATTACAAAGAAAATGAAAATAATACGAAATACTGCGGATTCTATATTTCGAACAATTACATTAATTGTTGTATATACGTTAGTTTCAGTTAGTGAGACAGTGTTTGGAATGTCTAGGCAAAAGAAATAAAGAAGTTATATTGGAAACAATCAATAAAGCCATAAAATAAAGAATTGAAAAATATTTTAAAACTTTTTGTTGACTTTCTTTGTTTTTTGTATAGAATAATCATTAATAAAATGTTTCAGAGATGTGACAACAAAACGACTATGAAAGGACGAGTAGTAGTAGGACGTAGTCTAAGCGAGTCAGGGGTGGTGTGAGCCTGATACGAAGCCTATTATGAAGAACCTCCTGGAGTTGCTAACCGAAATCCTTTATAGGAAAGTAGACTTGGCCGGGAACTTCGCCGTTACAAGAAGAACAGTATCGAGATATTTCATCTCCGTATTGTATAAGTGAGCAACCTCTGTTGCTAATTTGGGTGGTACCGCGGAACCAAAGCCTTTCGTCCCAGTTTTTTGGGAAAGAAGGGCTTTTTTTGTTGGCTTCTTTTCACAACATCCAAACATTTTAGGAGGAAACCACCATGTATCAATCATTAATGACAGTAAGAGAGACTCAAATCGCAATTAAGGAAGTTAAAACATTTTTCGAGGATCAATTAGCAAAACGCCTTGAACTATTCCGCGTATCTGCACCATTATTCGTAACGAAAAAGTCAGGGTTAAACGATCACTTAAACGGTGTAGAACGTCCAATTGAATTTGATATGTTACATTCAGGAGAAGAATTAGAAATTGTTCATTCACTAGCGAAGTGGAAAAGATTCGCATTACATGAATACGGATATGAAGCTGGTGAAGGTTTATATACAAACATGAACGCAATCCGTCGTGATGAAGAACTTGATGCAACACATTCCATTTACGTTGACCAATGGGATTGGGAAAAAATCGTTCAAAAAGAATGGCGTACTGTAGATTACTTACAACAAACAGTACAAACAATTTATGGAATATTCAAAGATTTAGAAGATCACTTATTTGAAAAATATCCGTTCCTTGGAAAGTATTTACCAGAAGAAATCGTGTTCGTTACTTCTCAAGAACTAGAAGATAAATATCCAGAATTAACACCGAAAGATCGTGAACATGCAATTGCGAAAGAACACGGTGCAGTTTTCATTATCGGAATTGGTGATGCACTTCGTTCAGGTGAAAAGCATGACGGACGCGCAGCTGATTATGATGATTGGAAATTAAACGGTGATATTCTATTCTGGCACCCAGTACTACAAGCTTCGTTCGAATTATCATCAATGGGAATTCGTGTTGATAGTAAATCACTTGATGAGCAGTTAACGAAAACTGGTGATGACTTTAAACGTGAGTATGATTTCCATAAAGGTATATTAGAAGATGTACTACCATTAACAATTGGTGGTGGTATTGGACAATCAAGAATGTGCATGTACTTCTTACGTAAAGCACATATCGGTGAAGTGCAATCTTCTGTATGGCCTGATGATTTACGTGAAGCTTGCAAGAAAGAAAACATTCATCTGTTTTAATTAATATAAATGTGAGGGAGAGTAGCTTGAAAATAGAGTTACTCTCCCTTTTTTATTGTGTAAACTAGTGGTTTGCAGTGGGTGTTACTAATGGTTTCTTTCTTTTTTATCTCCTTTTATGTAATAATTTGTTAAAGGAGGGGACGTTATGAGCTTAGGAGAACAGTTAAAAAAACTACGAGAGTCAAAGGGATTTTCACAAGAGGATGTTGCTAAAAAGATTGGTGTGACGAGGCAAGCGGTGTATAAAGCGGGGTAAGTGGAAAATGATAAAAGTTGTCCTGATATTGATAATTTAATTTTACTGAGCGAAATGTACAATGTTACGATAGATGAGTTAATAAAAGGGAATCAAAGCTTTAAAGAGAAAATACATATTGATGAAGAAGATGAGGGTTTTGAGAAAGGGAATGAATTTAGTTTTTATATTGGATGTAGTTTGCTAATTTTAAGTGCTTTCATTGATTATGAAGGAGTTCAAGAGATTTTATTAGGAATTGCACTATTCATGATGGTATTTTACTCGGATGTGAAGAAAGTTATTTTGAATGAATATAGATCGTTTTTTCAAGGAAAAGAGCGAAAAGATATATGATGAAAAGTGAACAGAGTCAGTTATATTTCCTAGGAAAAGGTAAAGTGAATAATTAAATTGTTTCATAATGATTTTAGAATGTTAGTGATATGTTAAAGAACTGTTTGGATAGAGACTTGAAATCTATGTGTAAAATGATAATACATTTTTAAAAGCTCAAACAAGCATAACCACGTTCTAGAGTGAGGACGTGGTTAAAAATATAGTGGTTTCATTTATAATGAATTTCTGTTGGTATATCTAACGATTTTTGGAAATATCACTTACTTGTTACCGAGTTCTTCCGCTAAACCGATTAAAATGCCTTCGGTTCCCCGAATGTAACAGAGACGATACGAGTTCTCGTACTGAACTACTTCGCCAACGAGCTGAGCACCATGTTTAGTAAGTCTGGATACCATTTCGTCAATGTCTTCAACGGTGAACATGACGCGTAAATAACCGAGGGCGTTTACAGGAGCTGTCCGGTGATCTGCTATAGTAGGCGGGGTGAGAAATCGCGAAAGTTCAATTCGGCTATGGCCATCTGGCGTAACCATCATAGCAATCTCTACGCACTGAGAACCGAGTCCTGTTACACGACCAGCCCATTCACCTTCGACAGTTGCTCTACCTTCGAGTTTCAAACCAATCTCCTCGAAGAAAGAGATGGCGTTATCAAGAGATTCTACAACGATGCTGATATTATCCATTCTGAGTAATTTGTTGTTTGTCATTGTCTTTATCTCCTTATATGTAAAAGTGTATTATCTAACCATCTACATAATTATACTATTAAAAAGTTATAAACTCCTTCCGAACAAAAAACAGCTTGTCACAGTATAGGGAAATGTGACAAGCTATTTTTAAGTGTGCTATATAGTATCTTGTTAACAAACAATACCGCGACTTCCCCGCAAAATATTACTACTCTGTATGCCATTAAAGGGTCCGATTGTTGTATAGAATGAAGTGTATTATTTAAATGATAAATATATTTCTTATTACTCTATATAATGCAAACAGCTTTCTATTTATATAGGAAGGAAATAGATTCATATAATTTGTTTTAAGTTTTACGAGTGAAAATTAACTCATCTGCACTAAAGGCTCAATTTTCGTCATAAATGATTGGTGCAGCGTCTCGACACCTGTTACTAAGTGAAGGCGATCAATAACGACAGACACTTTAATTTCTGATGTACTTACCATTTTAATATGAATATCTTCTTCTTTTAAAGTAGTGAACATATTCGCAGCAACACCAGGATTAGAGACCATACCAGATCCTACAATTGATACTTTTGCTAAATGATTTTCATATTCTACTGATTCATAGTGGAGTGCCTCTTTGTTTTGTTCCAATACTGCTAAAGTCTCTCTTAAATCATTAGAGTGGATGGAGAAGGAGAGATGAACAGTTCCTTCATTTGTAATACTTTGAATGATGATATCTACATTAATATGTGCCGCTGCTAATGTAGAGAAAACAGTTGAAAGCGAGCCTTGTTCCAATCCTTTCACTGTGATACGTGTAATATTATCTTCAAATGCAATACCTTTAACGATTGATTGTTGTTCCATGTTACATTCTCCTTTTACAATTGTTCCATTTTCTTGTTCCATACTTGAGCGAACTTCTAAAATGACATTATGATTTTTAGCAAACTCAACAGCACGCGGGTGTAATACACCAGCACCGAGGTTTGCAAGTTCTAACATTTCGTCATAAGAAATTTCATCTAATTTATAAGCATCTTTTACAACTCGTGGATCCGTCGTATATACGCCGGTCACATCTGTGTAAATATCACATTTTTTTGCGTTCAGTGCAGCAGCTAATGCAACAGCAGTTGTATCAGAACCACCTCGTCCAAGCGTTGTAATTTCAAAATCTTCACTGACTCCTTGGAAACCAGCTACAATAACAATCGTGCCTTTAGTAAGATAAGACTGAATTCGATCCGTATTAATTTCAGTAATCCGTGCACTACTATGTACAGATTCTGTCGTAATACCAGCTTGCCATCCTGTTAATGAAATCGCGTTATAACCTTTTGCTTGTAATGCCATCGTTAATAATGAAATAGTCACTTGCTCTCCTGTTGATAGAAGCATATCCATTTCGCGTTTACTCGGATTTTCTGTAATAGCGTTAGCAAGTGCTACAAGTTCATCTGTACTTTTTCCCATTGCCGAAACGACAGTGACGATACTATGTCCTCGTTCATATTCTTCAATAATTAAATTTGCTACATGTTGAATGCGCTCAACGCTTCCGACAGAAGTGCCACCAAATTTTTGTACAATCGTTTCCATTACGAATTCCTTCTTTCATCCATTTTTAAGAATAGATTAGGACATATATAAATCCCAATATTCCTGTAGTTACCAGAGAAAAAACAAAAAACACCATCTCAAATAAGTGAGGATGGTGCTGTTACAGGAAAAGGGAAACAGAAAACGGAGCTAATAAAAAAACCGCCAAAAAAGGAATACCATAAAAATGATATCTCTTTTTTGTAGATAGCTCTTCATACGTACACGTCTGTACATATGACAGTTCTGTTTCTATTCGAAAACAGCCCCAATCGATATATGCAGAGAAATGTATCGATTTCGGCAATACTTCCTTTCATCTAATTTCCTAGACATCTCTGTGTCTCCATTAGAATACTCATAAGTATCGCAACCTCTATCTCACGTTTTAGGCGAGAGTGTTTGATTTATGAAGTTGTTGGTAACATTTGTTTTATAATAATTTAAATTTTTCGTGGAATCAAGTGTTTTGTATATATTTTAAAAATTCTTTCTATTTACAAGAAAGTTTGTGAAAAATGTAGCAAAATAAATTTATTACATGTACATTAACATTATAGTGCATTGGAGGTGGAAGAATGCAGAGGAAAAAGCCTATTTATGTTTCGGCAGAAATGAACACAACGATGGAGAAATTATGGGAATACACGCAAGATCCGGATTTACATACTGAGTGGGATGCTCGCTTTACTGAAATTTCATATTTAGAGAAAGTAGATGGAGAACCGCAGAAGTTTTTATATAAAACAAAAATCGGATTTGGACTTGAAATAGCTGGGGAAGGGGAATCGATAGGTGAAATAAGAAAAGAAACAGGTGAAAGAATTTCTTCTTTAAAATTTTGGACAGACAATCAATTATCACTTATACAAATTGGGCGTGGTTATTGGAAGTATACACCGCTTAAAAAATACATTCATTTTGAGACGCAATATGATTATGATACAAGGTATGGTCGTCTAGGCAATGTAATAGATTTCTATATTTTTCGGCCGTTATTAGGTTGGGCAACTGCTTGGAGTTTTGATGCTTTAAAATTATGGTTAGAAAAAGGACTTCATCCTAGGTTGCTAATGAGAAGAACGATGACATATTGGATCGTATGTTTTTTATTTGCACTTGTATGGATGTATCAAGGAATAGTGCCGAAACTAGTGTTTACTCATTCAGAAGAAGTAAAAATGCTATCTGTGATGATTGGTTCAACTGCACATAGTATTTTTGTACTTAAAATAATTGGAATACTAGAAATTATTTTTGGTATCATATGGCTGTTACCATTTCCAAAACGAAAAGTATTTATAGTACATATTTTTATGTTAATAGCCTTAACGATAGCGGCAGGCTTTACGAATATCGCAAGCTTTACAGAGCCGTTTAATCCAATTACATTAAACGTTCTACTAATGGGGTTATCGATTGTCGGTTATATAAATAGTTTTGATTTACCAAGTGCAAAAAATTGCAAGAGGAAGAGAAAGGGATAGTGTATGGCTAATATTTATGAAAGACTATTAGGAGATTCTTATAAAAAACTTCATCCAAAATTACAGAAACGCTATGAGATTACAGAAGAAAATAGCTTTACTGGAGAAGGAAAGATGGATGAAATTTACGGTGGTTCTTTTTTTGTAAAATTAATATTAAAAATTGCATCGAAGTTTCGAATGTTTTTCTCTGAGAGAGGTAAGGAAGTGCCATTTACAATACATAATACCGCTGAGCGTGATGAACATGGACATGAACTTGTGCGGTGGAATCGTACTTTTTATTTTCATAATAAGAAAAGATATTTTAATGCGGTAATGAAAATTGATGAAAATGAAATTGTAGATTATTTTGGTGAACCACATATACTCGTCTCTACATTGAATTTTCATATTGATGAGTTAGGGGCAATGCATATTTCTTCGAAGAAACAATGGTTTTATATGTTTGGAAGAAAAATCTCTTTACCGAAACTTTTATACGGAGAGGCAAAAATTGTTGAAAGTTATGATGACGAATTACAATGTTTTCGAATTCATGTACAAGTACGAAATCCGTTAATTGGTTCGCTATTTTCATATAAGGGAACGTTTGTGGAAAGGAAATAAACGATATGAGAAATATAATATTTGGTCTTGCTTGTTATATTATTTTTCTAATATGTGAGTGGTCAAATGTAAATCCAGTTGAAGCAATTATTTTATTATCTATTTTGTTATTTATACCGATGTCATTTTGCATTATTGATAAGAAAATAAGAAATGGATCGTATGTACTCTTTTATAAATTTGTATCGATTTTATATCCAATCGCAGCAATTAGTGCAATGCTGGCTTTCGTAACAAATCACTTTTTCTTTGCGCTACTTTGGTTTGTATACACAGGAATTGTTGCGTTATTTGGTATAAATAGATTACTAGAAAGAGGATGGAAACCGTTAGAAGAGACAGCTATCGATAGTGCGTTTATTTATTTGTTTTTAGGTGGTTTCTGGTTTTGTGCTTCTGTAGCAAAACTCTCCATTATGCAATTTACTTCTGACATTGTTTTACTCACAGCTGCACACTTTCATTATTCGGCGTTTCTATTGCCATTATCAGCTGGTTTAATAGGGCGGAAGAGAGAAAAGAGCAGTAAAGTATATGATGCAATTATGTTTATTATAGTCATTTCACCGATGACAGTTGCGATTGGAATTACGTACTCAAGAGTATTTGAATTTTTTGCAGTGTGCCTATATTTATGTGCGATTTATGGGTATGGGATTTATGTTTGGCGCACGAAATTTAATGCTATCAGCGCAAAAATCCTCCTAGTCATATCGTCTAGTACACTCATGGTAACAATTATGTTTTCACTTATATACTCGTATGGGAATTTAAAACATGTAATGACGATTACAATTGCTCAAATGGTTTGGATTCACGGTGTTGTTAACGGAATTGGAGTAGCATTACCGGCATTTGTCGGCTGGATGATTGAAAAGAGTGCTCCGAATTATAAATACTACGGGAAACCAATGAGCAGGTTAAGAGGAAATGTGAAAATTGGTGAGGTGTTTTTACATAGTAGAAATTTAGTAGAAAGTAAGGAATACACAGGTTTAGTTGATAATATGAAGGATTTTCATAGTGAGGCATTTGACACGGACAAGATTCCTGTAAGTATTATTCGTTTTTATGAAAATACAAAAGAGTATGAGTTACAAGCGCATATTAAATGGACTCGTTGGTTTCGCCCCTTTGCATTTTGCTATGAGAAAATGAGTAAGTGTGTAGGACAAATACATTTAGGAATGGGCGACAAGTGGGAAACGATGCATGGTTCTATCCTAGGGGTAATAGATGAGAAGGATGGAAGAGAGAATGTAAGGGCTTGGCTAAGAAAAAATGAAGCAGGAGAGTCTATTTTTGCAGCTCTTTACTCAAAACATACATATAAGAATGAGACGTACATGAATATCGGATTACCTTTACCATATTCGAATATGACGGGGGTTTTGAAATTATGTAATAGGGGTAATGATTTAATTATTACTAGTAAGCTGAGAAGAAATGGTAAGGGAGATGAGGGGATTTATTTACACACTCGCTACTTTACAATCCGTTTACCGTTAGCAGAGACATTTATTATTAAAGAGGGCGCAAATCAAATATTAGAAGCTAACCATAAAATGTGGATATTCGGAATCAAGTTTTTAGAAATTGATTATGAGATTAAGAGATTAGAGGAGAAGTAAGAAAAGCTTGGAGAGATTCCAAGCTTTTTATGTATGGGTAATGGTCATAGCAACTTGTTTATCTAAGTCATTGTCCCAAACACGTTGAATTTCAAACGTACCTTTTTCAAAAAATAATGGGAATCTTTCTTTAAACCAATCTTGCATAGGGAGATTTAGTGCTGTATCGATTGGTACCCATAATAATTCGCCTTCAGGAGGATTCAAAAGAAGTTCACCTTCAACTGAATCTGTCCAATAGTTAAATACCATATATCGAACATTTTCTTTCGGATTTACGTATTCATCTAATCCCTTAAAAATTAAATTTGAAACAAGTAATCCAGTTTCTTCTTCTACTTCTCGCTTAGCAGCTTGAACGATACTTTCTGGAAAATCCACTTTACCGCCAGGAGCGATGTAACCAGGGAAGCCTAGATGATTGGGGCGCTGTATTAGCAAGACTTTGTTATTCCGCTGAATCATACACATTGTATACATACGGTGTTCTATATCTTTCCAGTTCGTGCTCATACGAATCTCTCCTCTTAAAAAATAAGAATCTTATAGTTTTTAACTATAGTTATTTATTCCAAAAAATACAATAATAAGACAAAATTATACAAAATTCAATTGACTATTATTAATTTTCAGAACTATAATTAGTCTGTTACATAAAAACATTGTACTTGAGAGGGGAATATATTCTATGAAAAATAGAATAATTGCAGCAGGAGTAATTGCAGCTAGTATATTATCTTATTCATCTAGTAGTTTCGCGCAAACGAAAAACTTTCCAGATGTCCCAGCTAAACATTGGGGAGAAGAATCTATTTACTATTTAGTAGAGAAAGGTGCAGTTACAGGTAACGATAAAGGAATGTTTGAGCCAGGAAAAGAAATCACTCGTGCAGAAGCAGCTACAATGATGGCTAAAATCTTAAACTTACGAATCGATACAAATGCTAAGCCATCTTTCGGTGATTCTCAAAACCAATGGTATACTCCATTCATCGCAGCTGTAGAAAAAGCTGGCGTTGTTAAAGGGAAAGGACCGGGCGTATTCGATCCAACTGGGAAAATTGACCGAGTTTCAATGGCATCGATGCTTGTTGAAGCATATAAATTAGAGGAAAAAGTAAAACAACCATTACAAACCAAATTTGCAGATTTAAATGATAGTTGGGGGAAAGATAAGGCCAACATTTTAGTAGAATTAAATATTTCACAAGGTGTAACTACAACAGAATGGTTACCTAATAAAACTGTAACGAAAGCAGAAGCAGCGAAGTTTATTGCAAAGGCGGACTCGCTTAAAATAGGTAATCCTTTAGTAGAACAGGTGATTATTATTGATCCTGGTCATGGAGGAACAGATCCTGGGAAGGCAACGCAAGGATTACATGAAAGTGATATTGTATTAGATACATCTAAAAGATTACAAAGTTTACTAGAGAAGAATACTCCATTTCGTGCGATGTTAACGCGTGAAACGGATATTCGTCTTAGTGAAAAACAAGGAGAAGACCTTAAAAATCGTGTAGATTTCGCGAAAGAAAATAATGGAGATATTTTTGTAAGTATCCATGCAAATGCTTCTCAAAAACATGATGGATATGGAACCGAAACTTTTTATTATAAAGGATCTGAAAAGAAAGAATTAACTGAGCGTGAAAAAGATAGTTATATGTTAGCTGATAAAATACAAAAGAGATTAGTTAAAGCTCTAGATACAAGAGATCGTGGTGTGAAACCAGAAGATTTTTATGTACTAAGAGAAAATGAGATGCCAGCAGTACTAACGGAGCTAGCATTTTTAGATAACAGCACGGATTATGAGAAGTTAGCTTCAGAATCTGGAAGACAAATAGCTGCTGAGGCAATTTATGCGGGTATTTTAGATTATTATGAGTGGAAAGGTTTTGATGTTTCAAAATCTCGTTTAACGAAATAACAATATTGCTTGCTAAGCCCATCGTCTACATAGAGGTGGGCTTTTTTTGTAAGTTTATGTAATTTTATATCGGAATAAAAAGATATATCGTATTATGCTGATTATGAATAAAATAATGGTAGATTAGTTTATTTTTATCACGTATACTTTTACTGTTGACTATTTAAAAGTTTGTTAGTTTAATAGGGAAAATTATACGATAAAGGGAGGCAAGTTAACACGGGACAAGCATATACATAACGTGTTAAAAAATTTATGAAAAAAGTTATTTCTAATGTGTTAGCAGTGACAGTCGCGCTTCAAGTAGTGATGGCTCCAGCAACTTCGTTTGCATCTACAAAAGAATTTCCAGACGTTCCGAAAAATCATTGGTCATTTGAAGCGATTACTGATTTAACGTCAAAAGGGGTTATTGCAGGGTACGATAATGGTAAATTCGGCTTCGGAGATGTTGTAACTCGTGAGCAAGTAGCAGCATTAATGTATCGCGTATTAAAACCAGAAGCAAAAAGCGATTATAAAAATCCATACTCTGATATTAGCGCAGGAACGACGATGTTCCCAAAAGAAATCTTGGCATTGACAGATATGGGGATTTTCGTAGGTGATGGTAAAGGGACATTTAGGCCGAAAGAGTCGTTAACTCGTGCTGAGATGGCAGTAATTATACAGAATGCTTTTAAGTTTAAAATAAAGGCTCAACATACGTTTAATGATGTACCAAGCACGCATTGGGCAAATGATGCAGTTAGTGCATTAGAATCTAACGGCATTACAGCAGGTAACGGAGCAGGTGCATTTAATCCAACTAGTGTTTTAACACGTGAAGAATATGCACAATTTTTATTTAATGCTATGGCATCGTATATCAATCTAGATATAACGTTACCATCTAATATAACAGCACAAGAGATTGATAATTTTATTGAAAAATGGCATCCTGACAGTCCTCTTATTGGAACTGGTAAAGATTTTATTCAAGCACAAAATGAGTACGGTGTGAGCGCATTATACTTAGCTGCACATGCAATCTTAGAATCTGGATACGGGAAATCAGAAATTGCATATCGTAAACATAATCTATTTGGGCTAAAGGCATTTGATTGGGATCCATTTGGCTATGCGAAATATCTACCGTCTTACGGGCATAGTATTTCGTACAATGCTGATTATGTAAGAAAGAACTACTTAGAAGAAGGTGCTAATCATTTCAATGGTTACACGTTACCTGCTATGAATGTTAAGTATGCAACAGATAAAGAATGGGCTGGTAAAATCGCTAATATTATGGAGCGTATTAAACCGTTTAACAAGAAAGATTATCAAAATGTAAAACGATTATCGAAAAACCCTAATACATTAAATGTAAATGCACTAGGTGAAGCGATTCCATATAAAGATTATGCAAAAGGTGCAACAGCTACTATTCAATTAGTAGGTTCTTACTACCAAGTACCATATCCATTTGGCTATACAATTAAGAGTGTACCAAATATTACACAAAATGAAGTTGGAAAATTAGAAAGTGGCAAGAAAGTAAATGTATATCGTGAAGATCCAAATGGCTGGGTAGAATTTTCATTTGAAAATGCTCAAGAAAAATATTGGACATTGAAGAAGAACTTAAAATTATAAATAAAAAAGGTGTTTTCATTTATGAAAACACCTTTTTTATTTATATTTAACATGTAATATTTTTAGATTGATTATGAGTTTCTTTTTTTAGTTTTTACCAATAATTAAACCGTTTCATATATAATTAAAAGTATTAAAGATTGAATTTTCTGTTTTCGTTTTATTGTTAACTTAATCTGAAAAGAGGAGAGATATATGCAAGGAGAAATACCAACAGAGAAAAATTTAAGTTATATCGGTAAATTGCAATTGCCAGTTAAAGCGTCACCGCATTTTAAATTTTTGTGGATTGGGCAATTACTTTCGACTTTAGGTAGTTCGATAACGATGGTTATTTTGCCAGTCGTTGTGTATTCATTAACTGGTTCAACAGTTGTAATGGGAATGACTATGGCAATGTACATGCTTCCTAATATTCTTGCGTTACCGTTTGCTGGATTAGTCGTAGATCGAATGGATCGGGTGAAAGTAATGTTATTTACAGATATAGTTCGCTGCGTATTAATGCTATTACTTGCAACACTTATATTTATGGATATTTTAACAATTCCACTTCTATATGTACTCGTAGCATTATATGGGCTTATGGAAGGCATATTTCAGCCAGCGTATGCGGCCGTAAGAGCGAAAGTATTTGTACCGGAAATTCGAAATGCAGCCAATGCATTAACTCAAATGAGTAATCAAGGCATACGACTAATTGGACCGGCCCTTGGAGGCTTGATCGTTTCAGTTGCCTCTGCCGGAATAGGGTTTGGACTGGATGCAGTAACGTATTTGCTATCATTTTTCTGTTTACTATTTTTAAGAGAAATAAAGTTTAAAAAAGTAAAACCTATTGAAAAGAGAAAAGTCGATTACAAACAAGAGTTTATGGAAGGTGTTTTCGTTTTAAAAAGTCATCCGTGGCTATGGATTACAATTTTAGTCTTTTCTTTCATTAATATTTGTTATGCAGGAATTATTGTCGTATTAATTCCATGGCTATTTAATGTTCATCATCATTTTGAAGCATACGTGTATGGACTAGGAATGGCATCTTCTGGTGTTGGAGCTGTCATTGCAGCGCTAATATTTGGCGGGAGGGAACGGTGGCGTAAGCGGGGATTACTTGCTTATGGTGGTGTTTTAATAAGTGGTTGCGCACTTCTAATAATGCCGTTCATTACTTGGGCACCTGCTTTAATTGCATTAATGGCAATTGAAGGTTTCGGTATGATGATATTTGGACTCATTTGGGAAACAAGTTTACAAGAGCTTGTGCCAGAAGAAGCCTTTGGGAGGGTAGCAAGCCTTGATATGTTAGGATCTTTTGCTTTATTGCCACTAGGTTATGTAGTTGTAGGATGGTTAGCTACTGTCATAGGTGGCGAGATAACGATTATAACACTAGCTATTTTAGTACTTGTAACAATTGGAGTAGCATTATGTGTGCCGAGTATTCAAAGATTTGATTGATGATATAAGGGGAGGGGGAACGATTTATATGATTATAGAAGATTTGAAAGATATAGTCGCAAAGGAATTGGACAACCAATATACTTTGCAGGAAAAGATCTTTGAAGCAAAAAATTTCACAGTCTATATTGCTACCCATAGAGAAAATAAGCTAGCATATAACCAACTAGTATTAATAAAACATTTTTGTAACGAAAAGCCTTCCGTGCATATTTGGCATAAGAAAATTAGCACCGATGCAACAAAACTGGACATCACAAAAGAAGTGACAGAAGCAATTCAATCTGGTTTTGTAAATGAAGAGTAAGCCCTAATCAAATTAGGGCTTACTCTTCATTAAACACAAATGTTTCTTTCATTTGTTTCCCCTCATTTACCGGATGACCGTTGTAAGAGAAATCCTTTTCTTCCCAAGTGATGACGACTTTGAAATTATGGCTGTTAAAGTCTAATGGGAATACGATGTAGTCAGAGCTTGTCTGGCTTTTAGAAATGTTTATATTAGGTGTCGCAGGTTTAATAGTAGCTTTAGAAGTGGCATTGTTATCAAGTATTTCTACAGATACATTGGATACATCACTCCCAATGTTTTTAACGAGTAAACGATATGTATCATACACGCCTTGTTTTGGCTGCAATGCTTGCTTGTTTGCGTTATGAGATTTGTCAATTTCGATATACCACTGTTTTGAATTTGATTCAATTGGTAGTGATTGAAATGTGTATGCACTAGCTTGTACTGGTAATGTTAAACAGATTAGTGCAAAGAAAGAAAATATTTTTCGTTTCATTTTTAGAGAGCTCCCATTCTGTAACGGATTTATTTATTATTATCTTCTCTTTATGTGAGTATATACCATATAATGTAAGGTGATATTTATGGCACTCATGAATGTAATTTACATTTTAAATGCAAAAATTTGTTTTAATATTCCGTTGAACACATCTTATATTATAGGTGCAGTTATTATGGTGATATTAACTGCTGTATTCTTTATGAAAGCTGTGTAGAGATTCTTCTACACAGTTTTTTTTAATGAGAAATTTTTCCAATAATATGTTAAAATAACATTATCATACAACAAGGGGGATTTGTTTTATGGAAAATGGACATCTTGCTAAAGTAGATTTGACGAAAAGAATTGAATCGAAATCTAAATACAATAAGAAACTTGAAAAATATCAAAGGCGCTTATTAGCGCTGCAGCAAATTGTAAAAGAAGAAAAAATCGCTGTTATGCTCGTTATGGAAGGCTGGGATGCGGCTGGAAAAGGCGGAGCGATTAAACGAGTGACGGAACACCTTGATCCGCGTGGTTTTCAAGTAAATCCAATTGGAGCACCAGCACCTCATGAAAAATGGTACCATTACTTGCAACGTTTCTGGCGGAAGCTTCCGCAGTACGGGCAAATTACTATTTTTGATCGCTCATGGTACGGTCGTGTGTTAGTTGAGCGTGTTGAAGATTTTGCTACAAAGGAAGAGTGGACGAGAGCGTATGATGAGATTAATGACTTTGAAAAACTATTAACAGATGACCATTATATAATCGGGAAGTTTTTCTATCATATTAGTAAAGATGAACAGTTAAAGAGGTTTAAAGATAGAGAGAAAAATCCTTTGAAAAAATGGAAAATTACAGACGAAGACTGGCGTAATCGTGAAAAATGGGACGAGTATGTTGAAGCAATGGAAGAAATGTTTGAAAAAACAAATAAGCCAAATGCGAAATGGCAAATTATCGCGAGTAATGATAAATTATACGCTCGTTTGAGAACATTGAAAGTGATTATTTCATTAATTGAGGATTACCTCTTAGATCATAATATAGAATTACCTTCGTATTATTATGAGATAAAAGAAGGTAAGACAGAAGACTTTGAAACGAATCAAGATGTAGTTGTAAGATAGTACAAAGTTTGTATATGAAATATGAAGTAGAGATACCTTGTAAATTTGGGAACCCCTCGGTAATGGGAAAAACATAAACCGTGGGGTTCTTTACATGTATAAATAAATTTCAGCATTTTAAATTTGGGGATTTTGTTGTTCTATAGTACATTAACAAGAGGTATTAGTCTTATAGAGAGGGTGAGGAAATGATAGATACGGCAGGTGCTTCAATAAGTAATCGCATGTATACAGAAGAAGAGCAACAAAAATTATACAAAAGAACATTAATAATCGTAAGCATTTCACAAATGTTCGGCGGAGCAGGATTAGCTGCTGGAATTACAGTAGGTGCACTTCTTGCGCAGCAAATGCTTGGGACAGATGCATATGCAGGATTACCGGCTGCTATGTTTACATTGGGATCGGCGGTAGCGGCTTTCTTTGTCGGGAAGTTATCACAAAAACATGGTCGCCGCATAGGGCTTGCAGCTGGTTTTATAGTAGGCGGGCTAGGGGCTATTGGAGTTGTGGGGGCAGCTTTAACAAATAGCATTATTCTTTTATTAGTTTCTTTACTTATATATGGCGCGGGCACAGCTACGAATCTACAAGCTCGTTATGCTGGAACGGATTTAGCGAATAAGAAGCAAAGAGCAACTGCTATTAGTATTACGATGGTAATGACTACTTTTGGTGCGGTTGCAGGACCAAATCTAGTAGGTGTAATGGGGGAGTTTGCTAATTCAATTGGAATTCCTAAACTTGCAGGTCCGTTCATATTATCGGCAGCGGCATTTATACTGGCTGGTCTTGTCCTATTTGTTATGCTTCGTCCAGATCCGTTAATTGTTGCTAATATGATAGAAACATATAAACAAGAGCATACATATAAAGGGCAACCAGTAACAGAAGAAGCGAAAGAAAATAAACGAGGTATTACAGTTGGAGCAATCGTAATGATACTTACACAAATCGTGATGGTTGCGATTATGACGATGACGCCAGTTCATATGGGACACCACGGTCATGCTTTAAGTGCAGTAGGACTTGTGATTGGTTTTCATGTAGGTGCAATGTATCTTCCATCTCTCGTTACGGGAATGTTAATTGATAAAATTGGCAGAACTACGATGAGTATAGCTGGAGGAGTGATTTTACTTGCAGCTGGTGTCATAGCTGCGATAGCGCCAAGTGATTCTTTAATACTATTAATTGTTGCTTTGTCTTTACTTGGATTAGGATGGAACCTTGGTTTAATCAGTGGTACGGCTCAAATTGTTGATGCAACTATACCTTCTACACGTGCAAAAACACAAGGAAAGATAGATGTGTTTATTGCGCTAGCAGGAGCTTCTGGTGGAGCGATGTCAGGAATGGTAGTAGCGAATTCAAGTTATGCGGCATTGTCATTAGCCGGGGGCGTTTTAGCTTTCATGCTTATCCCTGTTGTGATATGGTCCCGAAAAGGGTAACGAAATTGAAGTGAGGTTCTAGTTACTAACTAGAACCTCTTTTTATAAACTTAAATTAAATCCCACTTCACAATAAGTCCTAAATGCGTAAGACCACCACCAAATCCGTATAGTAAAAGTGTGTCTCCGTTATTTAATTTTTCTGCTTTTCTAGCTAAATCTAGAGCGAGTGGAATAGAGACGGAAGATGTATTCCCCATATATTCCACGCTCGTTAATGTTTTTTGTATTGGAATTTGAGATTTTTCACAAATAGATTCAATCATTCGTAAGTTAGCACTATGAGGAATGAACCAGTCTATATTATCCATTTTCATATTTGCAGTATGTAATAGTTCTTTTATACTTGCTGGCACCGTGCGTGTTGCCCATTTATATACTTCTCTCCCATTTTGAACGATTTTTTCATTTGTTTTTAGTGGTGTGTCATTCATAGTAGTAGATAAGTTTGTTCTGTATAGATGAATACCACCGTCACCATTTGTGCCCATGTGAGCAGCGATAAAGCTTGGTTTGTTTTCATCTCTTTCTAATAAAATAGCTCCAGCACCATCGCCAAATAAAATGCAGGTCGTTCTATCGGTGTAATCAGTAACTTTTGATAATGTCTCTGTCGCTACGACAAGTACTTTTTTATGTAATCCAGAAGTAATCAAGCTATTACCGACGTGCAAGCCATATGTGAAACCAGCGCAAGTTGCATTTAAATCAAATGCCATTGTATGAGGTATGTTGAAGTGTTGTTGTATTTGACACGCGACACTAGGAAAAACATAGTCAGCGGTTGTTGTAGCGACGATGATACAGTCGATATCTTCTAAGCTCTTTTTAAATGTTGTACATAAATTTTCAATTGCTTTAATGGCTAAGTGTGAGGAGTATTCTTCTTCGCTAGCAATCCTTCTTTCCTTCATTCCTGTTCTTTGTACAATCCATTCATCATTCGTATCGATCATTTTTTCTAAATCATGATTAGAGAGTATTTGATTTGGAACATGAGTACCAATTGCAGTAATACGGGATTTAGAATTCATAGGAACAGCTCCTAACTTTATTTTTATAACCTGATACTAATATCAGGTTATAAAAATGTCAATATAGATTTTTGGTGTATTGAACGACTTAGCTTACTATGAAGGGATTTAGCGAGTGTTGTAAAAATAATATACGAGAAGTTTCTAAAATTGATAATGAAGTGAGTTGAGCTCCTTGAAAACAATTTTACGTATGTTGCCTGTTGTCATTATTTGTAGCTTTATTCTTATTATTTTTCCAGAGAAATCTTATGCTTGTGATTGTATTAATGTATCGGCAGAAGATGCCTTTCAAAAAAACGATGTAGTGTTTGAAGGGAAGGTAATTGAGGTTGGAAGGAAAGAAGGGGTTGGAATTGAAGTATTATTTGAAGTGAAAGAAATTTGGAAAGGGGCAACTTCTTCGCAAATTATCATATATACAAATGGTGGTGATTGTGTGTTTCACTTTGTGGAAGGAGGAGAGTACTTAGTATATTCTTCTCAAAGAGGATCTGAAAAACAATTACACACAAATAGTTGTAGTAGAACGAAGAGATTAGATGAAGCAGGGGCGGATAAAGTGGCTTTAAGTCAAATTGCAAAAGAGTCTGTTCCAACGAAGAAAGTGGATTTAAAAGGGGAGATGGTGAGCGGTTTCAGTTGGTGGCAGATTGCTATCATTTCCATTGGCCTTTTATCGATAATTGCTGTTGTTATTTTTATTATGAGAAAAATGCGCAAAAAATGACGATTAAAGTAAAAATATAAAGATTTTCTTTAGCGTGATATAGGTTGTTAAACCTTGTGAAAGCGAATTACTTATGCTACACTTTATGTAACTTAAAATGAACGGAGGGGCTTCCTTTGATCTTAATCAGATTACGTCTCAATACTTTGTGCCAATAATTGAATAGCGCTCAAAGGCTCTGTCTGTGTACAGAGTGAATGGGATTGGTCTGCCTATTTTAAAGGAACCCTTTATTAAGCTTATATGTGAAAAAGAGGGAGGGACGAATACGCCCTCTTTTTGTTTTGCCTTTATAAATAGAATGGGATCGTATAGGTGAACACTTATTGTGGATACGTATATGATCTTGGGACTTTTTGACTATGAGATAGGATGAAAGCGCAGCTTTCTTCTATTTCTTTGCTGAACCCTTATCCGTTTACGAAAACACAGGCAGTGACCTGTGTTTTTTATTTTACGTAATCGAAATGGAGGAATAAATATATGGAAGAATTATTACAAAGAGCAGTTTTAGTTGGAGTAAATTTAGGTAATGAAGATGATTTTGCATATTCGATGGAAGAGCTAACGAATCTTGCAGAAGCTTGTGATGTAGAGGTAATTGGACAAGTGACGCAAAATTTACAACGAGTAAATCCATCCCATTATATTGGAAAAGGAAAGATTGAAGAAGTAGCAGCCTACGTAAATGAAGTAGATGCGAATATGGTCATCTTTAATGACGAATTATCTCCTTCACAAATTCGAAATTTAGAAGCGGATTTAGATTGTAAAGTAATTGACCGTACCATATTAATTTTAGATATTTTTGCGCAACGTGCGAAAACGAAAGAAGCACAACTGCAAGTAGAGGTGGCCCATCTTCAGTATATGATGCCTCGTTTAATTGGTCTTCGCGAATCGTTAGGAAGACAGAGCGGCGGTGTTGGTACGAAAAATAAAGGTGTCGGTGAGAAGAAATTAGAGTTAGATCGTCGTAAAATTGAAGAACAAATTTCAGTTTTAAATAAAGATTTAGAAGCGCTTGTTGCGCAGCGCCAAACGCAGCGAAAGCAACGTAAGAAAAATAAAATTCCTGTTGTAGCATTAGTAGGTTATACGAACGCAGGAAAGTCAACGACGATGAATGCAATGCTTGAAATTTATAATGGTACAGAAGAAAAACAAGTATTTGAAAAAGATATGTTATTCGCGACGTTAGAAACATCGGTGCGAAACATTGATTTACCAGATAACAAATCATTCTTATTAACAGATACAGTTGGGTTTGTAAGTAAATTACCACACCATCTTGTGAAAGCATTCCGTTCAACATTAGAAGAGGTAGCGGAAGCAGACTTACTTATTCATGTTGTAGATTACGCAAATCCAAATTATGAACAGTTAATTGATATTACAAATGAAACGTTAAAGAAAATTGGAGTAGAAAATATTCCAACAATCTATGCTTATAACAAATCAGATATCGTAGATGTTGAAATTCCGAAAGTACAAGAAGACCGCGTTTATTTATCAGCGAAGAAACATGTTGGGATAGAAGAGCTTGTTGAAATGATTCGCTCACACATCTATAAAGAGTATACGAAGTGTGAAATGTTAATTCCGTATGATCAAGGACATGTAGTTTCTTATTTCAATACTCATGCGCACGTTTTATCTACAAGTTATGAAAACGAAGGTACGAAACTAGAAGTAGAATGTAAGACGAGTGATTACGAAAAGTATAAGCGTTTTGCAATTTAATAAAAAAGGCGATCCTAATATATGTTAGGATCGCCTTTTTCTTATTCTGTAATAGAGGCCCACTTATAAGAAAAAATTCCTGCAAATGGACGAACAACAACACCTTTTACGGTTGGACGTTCTAAATATACAAGTCCTGATTGGAAGATTGGAGCGATAGCTGCATCATCTTCAAGTAAGATTTTCTCGGCATCTTGGAACGCTTTCCAACGTGCTGGTAAGTCAGTTACTAAAGTAGAACTCGTTTTCTCAATTAATTCGTCGTATTGTTTGTTTGAGTAACTCATCTTATTAAACGGTCCGTCTGTGACGAACATATTTAAAAATGTTGTAGGATCAGGATAATCTGGTCCCCATGTAGAAAGTGAAATTTCAAAATCACCATTTCCTTCACGATCTAAAAATGCTTTTACTGGAAGTGGTTGTAATGTGATTTTTAATCCAGGTAAGTTTTTCTCCAGTTCACCTTTTAAAAACTCACTAATTTTTTTATCGTTAGATTCATCAGTTGTTATGATTGAAAGAGAAGCGTTTTGTAAATTTGTTTCTTTTTTCGCAGTGTCCCATAGTGTTTTAGCTTCTTTCACATTTGTTTCTACTTTTACATTACTTGTACTGCGAAAATCTTTATTGTCAGGTCCTTTTACGAATCCTTTCGGAACGAATGCATTCGCAGGTATAGAACCATTGTTTAAAATCGTTGTTGCGATTCCTTGTTTATCAAAAGCAAGCGAAATAGCTTTACGAGCATTTTTGTTTGCTAATAAAGAATTCTTTTGACTAAATCGGAAAAACGTCACAGAAGGACGTTCCATTTTCTTTAAGCTTGGATCTTTTTGATATTTATCAACAAACTCTGAATTGATCGTAATACGGTCTACTTGTTTACTTTCAAATAAATTAACAGCTGTTGAAGTATCTTTTACGATATTTACATTAATTTCATTTAACTTCACATTTTTATTATCCCAGTAGTTCGGGTTTTTCGTCATTTTGTAACTTGTATCATGTTTCCATTCACTTAATTGAAACGGCCCGTTATAAACTACCTTTGCAGCTTCAAGCCCGTAATTTTTCCCTTGTGCTTCTACTACCTTTTGGTTTTGAGGATAAAATGTTGCAAATCCCATTAACCCTAAAAAGTATGGAACAGGGTGTTCTAATTGTACTTTAAGTGTTCTATCATCAATTGCCTTTACACCAAATGAATCAATTGGTAATTCTTTTTTATTTATTTTTTCAGCGTTTTTAATATCGAACATAATATGTGCGTATTCAGAAGCAGTTTCTGGATTAACAGCACGTTTCCATGCATATTCAAAATCATGAGCAGTTACTGGATCGCCATTTGACCATTTTGAATCGTGTAATGTAAATGTATATGTTTTTCCGTCTTCGCTCAGTTTGTATGATTCAGCTGCTGCAGGAACAGGTTTGTTATCCGGACCAGGCATATATAATCCTTCCATTACGTTGTTTAAAGCAGCGTAAGAGAACCCATCGGTTGCGATAGATGAATTAAGTGTAGAAATTTCCCCGGCTTCTACAATGTTTAATACTTGTTTTGAAGAATCTTTTTTCTTTTCTCCGGTAGTTGTTGCCTCTTGTTTTTGACCACATGCTGTTAAAAACATAGATAATGTGATTGAGAGTGCAACGATTCCTTTAGTTTTTTTCTTCATAGCTGTCATCCTTCCCTTCATCTCTGCCTTAGTATAAAAGAAAATATAGAAAATTTCTATAAATAAACCCGATAAAACGTATAGAAAAAATATATTATGTAAGAAGTGATATTTCTGGAAAAAGAAATGAAACCAGTATAGAATAGAAATGTTTCAAAAGTCAGAATTTATTACACCTACTGTAATAAATATATATTTTGTACAGGAAGGAGAGATTCATATATGGAGGCAGTTTCACAAAAAAACACAGTAGAAACACCGACAATATACCGAATACTATTTGCGATTAGTTTCGGTCATTTTTTAAATGATTCGATGCAAGCAGTTGTGCCCGCGTTGTTTCCTATTTTGGAAAAAACGATGAATTTATCCTATATGCAAGTAGGGTGGATTGCGTTTGCGTTAAATATGACATCATCGATTATGCAACCGGTTTTTGGTATGTATTCGGATAAGAAACCGTCACCATTTTTATTACCGCTCGGTATGTTTTCAAGTATGCTTGGGATGATTGGACTCGCGTTTGCACCGAATTTTATTATTGTTATTATTTCTGTTTTATTTATCGGATTGGGTTCCGCAGTCTTTCATCCAGAAGGCGCACGAGTTGCTTATATGGCAGCCGGTGCAAAACGGGGATTAGCGCAAGCGATTTATCAAGTGGGAGGAAATACAGGAAACTCCCTAGCTCCTATTTTTACAGCGTTAATTTTCGTTCCGCTCGGCCAAATTGGTTCTTTAGGTTTTACAGCTTTTGCAGCGGTAGGGATTGTATTATTAATTTTCGTATCAAATTGGTATAGGAATGAATTAGCGACTGGCGCTGTGAGAAGAAAAAAGAGGGCTGCGCTTGAGGCGGAAAATGCGATTGTAAGTACACATATTAAATTTGTTATTTTACTTCTTGTTTTCCTTACTTTTGTACGCTCTTGGTATGGTGCTGGTATCGGGAATTTTTATCAATTTTACTTAATTGAGCATTACGGTTTATCTATAAAAAATGCCCAGTATTTCGTATTCGCATTTATGATTGCCGGTGTATTAGGAACTTTCTTTGGTGGACCGTTAGCAGATCGATTTGGAAAGAAAACAATTATTGTATTTTCAATGCTAGGTTCGGCGCCACTTGCACTTTTACTACCTCACGTTTCGCTCGCGTGGGTCGTACCGTTATTTCTATGTATCGGTTTTATTAGTTCAAGTAGTTTTAGTGTAATTGTTGTATATGCGCAAGAACTTGTACCTGGAAAAGTAGGAATGGTATCTGGATTAATTGTAGGGCTTGCGTTTGGACTCGGAGCTTTAGGATCTGTAGTTCTTGGGAAATTGGCTGACATATATAGTCTACAATTCATTATGTTACTATGTAGTTGTCTACCATTAATTGGACTTACTTCTTGGTTACTGCCAAGTGATAAGAAAACGATAGAATAGGGGATGCACTATGAAATTATGTGAAAATGTTACAGAACTAATAGGAAATACGCCTGTCGTCCGATTATCTAAATTTATTCCAGAAGACGCAGCAGATGTGTATGTAAAACTGGAAATGTTTAATCCATCACGCAGTGTGAAAGATCGTGCCGCCTATAATTTACTTCACGTCGCTGAAGAGAATGGTCTCATCAAACCAGGAGATACAATTATTGAACCGACAAGTGGAAATACAGGAATAGGCTTAGCGATGAATGCAGCCGCAAAAGGATATAAAGCGATTTTAATAATGCCAGATAATATGTCAAAAGAGCGTATAAATTTATTAAAAGCATACGGAGCAGAAGTAGTTTTAACACCAGCAGAACAAAGAATGCCAGGAGCAATTGCGAAGGCGTTAGAATTACAAAAGCAGATACCGAATAGTTTTATTCCACAACAATTTGAAAACCCGGCGAATCCAAATATTCACCGTTATACAACTGCACTTGAAATTTATGAACAAATGGATGGAGAGCTTGATGCGTTTGTAGCAACGGCAGGAACTGGTGGAACTATTACAGGGACTGGGGAAACGTTAAAAGAAAAACTATCAAACTTATATATTGCAGTAGTAGAACCGAAAGGATCTCCCGTTTTATCAGGCGGTGTCCCAGGTCCTCATAAACTAGTAGGAACAAGTCCAGGATTTATCCCAAAAAACTTAAATACCGAAGTGTATAACGAAATTATTCAAATTGCAGACGAAGAGGCTTTAACGACAATGAGAAACTTAGCTAGACAAGAGGGGTTATTAGTTGGGCCGTCTTCTGGAGCTTCTGTTTACGCAGCAATTATGATAGCAAAACGCTTAGGCGCAGGTAAAAAAGTTTTATGTATTGCACCTGATACAGGGGAACGTTATTTGAGTATGGGATTATTTGAATGAAACTGATAGAAACACCTTAATCGTGAAATTGTTATGATTAAGGTGTTTGTTTTAGGTTGTAAAGAGGGGGAGGATGACAATGAAACTATTAAAACCAATACATGAATTTAGTGAACAAATTATAGAGTATCGGGATGCATTTTTACATACTGATGAACAACCACACGGCAGTAGTTCTTTACAAAATTATGATTTTCTCGATGAATGGTTTGAAAAAGTGAATAAACAAGAAATAGGAGAAAATTTACTCGCTAATCGAGTACCATCTAGTCAGTTTTTAAGTTTTGAAAAAGGAGAACTTATAGGTTTTGTAAATATTAGACATCGATTAAACGAAGAATTATTGCGGGAAAGTGGTCATATTGGATATAGTGTCCATCCGAATAAACGTCGCCAAGGTTACGCGACAAAACAATTGAAACTCGCATTAGATGAAGCGCAAAAGTTAGGGTTGAAGAGAGTGTTAATAACTTGCGATAAAGTTAATATCGCATCGGCAAAAACGATTCAAAAGGTTGGCGGTGTGTTAGAAAATGAAGTGGTTTCTTCTCATACAGGTGAAATTGTTCAGCGTTATTGGGTAGAAATATGATTTAGTAGGAATTTGAAAAGGTTATATCGAAATAGATAAATGAAAAAGTAATGATGTATTGCAATTTTAGGGGGAAATGAAGTGGGATTAAAAGAGAAAGCAATAGAAATTTCGGAGATTTATAGGGGAAATCCGAAGGTGGAGGCTATTATTTTAGCGGGCTCAGTAGGTAGAAAGCTAGAAGATGAACATTCAGATATTGAGTTGCATATTTTATGGTCAGCACCACTAGAGGATGAGGATCGAAAAGGGCCTATAAACCATATTGGTGGAACGATTTTATCATATCATCCTTACGAGGAAGAAGAATGGTCAGAAACCTATTTGACGAAAGAAGGAATTAAATTAGAGATTAGTAACTTTTTAACAAAAACAGTAGAGAAAGTTATTTCGGATGTGGTGGATCAATATGATATAAGTTATGAAAAACAATGTATCGTATCATCTGTTCATGATGGTGTTAGTTTGTATGGAGAAGAGAAAGTGAATGAATTAAAAGATAGAGTGATAGCATATCCAGAAAATCTAGCGAAACGGATGATTTCAGAAAATCTTTGGTTAAGCAATCGCTGGCATAATCGAAAGGCTCTTTTAAAACGAAAAGACTGGCTTATGCTTTATGATGTTATTTGTGAAGTGCAAAGGAATGTATTCGGTGTTTTATTTGGTTTGAATAAAATGTATGTACATCATCCAGCATTTAAATGGATGCCTAATAATGTGGAACTAATGACGATTAAACCTGAGAATTTATATGAGCGTATGGCGGAAACGTTAATAGGGAATCCGGAAAATAGTGTGCAGGAGTTAGAGTTGCTAATAGAAGAAGTGTTGCAACAAGTTCATACATTCGCTCCGGAAGTAAATGTCGATGAGCAAGAAAAATCTATTTTCTATTTTGTAAAATAGAAAATAGAAATAAGGAGGAAGTTATGGGCTTTTTTAATAGGTTTTTCAAAAAAGTTGAAAAAGTAAATGAGCAAGAAGCCACTTTACATGAATTAAATGAAGAATTGTATGTGGAATCTACGGTAGAAGAAGCGACTAGTTATTGGGTATCGATGGCACAAAATATTATTATCAATGCTGTAAAGGCAGCTGACAATGATGTGGAACGTGCCTTCGTATTACTGAACTTGAAGAAAGGTGAGGCTTCATTTGATATTTTTTATCAAATAAATGGGCAATTGTATTTCTGGGATCAGTTAGAAGATGAGGTGATGAAAAATAGAATTCAGAACGAGTTGTTACCTCAAGCTCCAGAAGTCTCAAATGCAGTAAATCAGCAATTTCGTGAAGCTGACCACTCTATAATCTCGTTCGCACAATTACAGTTTGAATGGGAAACGAAAGCCTGGTTCTCACATATAATTTGGGAAGATAATCTTGCTGCTCAATTACCAAAAACTCGAATTCTAAATGAATGGTTTAATGTAATTGAAAAAGAAACGAAGAATAAACCATTGGATAGTGATACGAAATTTTCTTGGTATCCATCAAGCTCTTAAAAGCTAATAACAAATAGGGATATTTTATGTTTTCAGATGATTTTTCTTCGGGAATAAGTATCAATAATGTGCAATTTTTTCTCATGCCTTCTTGAATTCTTTATACACTAATCTACTTATTTTCTAAAATAACACTTACATTTTAAATTTTTAAATAGAATATAATACATAAAAATTCAAAATATAAGTTGACACTATTTTTAATGTATGATAAAAATGATAGTAATCAATTCGGAAAATAATATTTGGGCAATGAAAGGGTATAGTAGTGAATATCTCCCTATTTCAGAGAGCTGATGGTTGGTGTGAATCAGTATATAGATTATTCATGAAGTTCGTCCTGGAGCATCTTTCATAAATCTCACATTGTGAGGAAATGAAAGACGGTAGTTTATACCGTTATCAAATAAAGTGGTGAAGATTGTTTCACAACTAGGGTGGTACCGCGATATTTATCGTCCCTACGTATTTACGTAGGGACGTTTTTTATTTAGGTCTTACTTTGGTGTGGCTTCATAACTAGGGTGGTACCGCGATATTTTATCGTCCCTACGTATGTGCGTAGGGGCGTTTTTTATTTAGGTCCTAACTTTGGTATATCTTCATAACTAGGGTGGTACCGCGATATTTTTGTCGTCCCTACGTATTTACGTAGGGGCGTTTTTTATTATTAGGGAGGAAGTGAACGTATTAGAAAAGAGTATTGATAGAACAATATAAATACTGAACTGAAACAAAGAAAAAGAGACAGAGAGGAGATTAACAAATGAATTCACAGCAATGGACATCGAAATTAGGTTTCGTATTAGCTGCAGCAGGTTCAGCGATTGGCCTTGGGGCGATTTGGAAGTTCCCGTATATGGCCGGAATTGGAGGGGGCGGCGCGTTCTTCCTTATTTTCATCGGTTTCACATTATTAATTGGTTTACCGCTATTATTAGCTGAATTCGTTATCGGAAGAAGTACACAAAAAGAGGCTGTTGATGCGTATAGAGAAATCGCACCAAAAACACTATGGCCATGGTTAGGGAAATTGGGGATTGTAACTTGTTTCATATTACTTTCTTTCTACAGCGTTGTAGGGGGATGGATTTTATTATACTTATGGAATGCAATTACAGGTAGACTATGGGAAGGAAATGGCGCATACGAAGCTACGTTTGGTGAAATCATTTCCAATCCGTATTTAGCAGTTGGATCACAGCTATTATTCATCCTTATTACTATTTTTATCGTAAGTAAAGGTGTACAAAATGGTGTTGAAAAAGTAAATAAATATTTCATGCCAGCACTATTCGTTTTATTCTTTGTATTAATCGTTCGTGCCCTTACATTAGATGGTGCTGGAGAAGGAGTTCGTTTCTTCTTACAACCTGATTTCTCACATGTAACATCAGAAGTTATTTTATATGCGATGGGTCAATCGTTCTTCTCATTATCAGTCGGAGTAGCAGTAATGGTAACGTATAGTTCATACTTACCGAAGGAAGAAAGCTTACCGCGTTCAGCATTTTCTATCGTAGCTTTAACGCTTGTGATTACATTACTTGCAGGACTTGCAATTTTCCCAGTAGTGTTCGCATTTGGAATGGAACCATCTCAAGGACCGGGGCTATTATTTATCGTACTGCCAGCTATTTTCAGTAAAATGGCATTTGGAAAATTATTCTTCATCGTTTTCTTATTACTATTCTTCTTTGCTACTATTACATCGGCAATTTCGATGTTAGAAATTAGCGTTGCATCTTTAACTGCAAAAGGTAAAGGAAAACGTGAAAAAATGGCTTTAATCGTAGGATTATTAATCTTCGTTGTTGGAGTACCATCAGCATTGTCATTTGGTATATTAAGTGATCTGAAGATTTTCGGAAAGACAGTCTTTGATTTAGCGGATTATGCAGTTAGTAACGTACTAATGCCACTTGGTGTTTTATTAGTTTCCATCTTTGTTCCTTTAAAAATGAAGAAAGATGTATTAATGAAAGAACTTGGTGTAAGTAAAAATAAGGGCTATAAATTATTCGTATTATGGTTATTCTTACTTCGCTTTATCGCACCAATTGCGATTATTATCGTATTCTTAAATGTACTTGGCATTATTTAAAAAGAAAGGTAGCGTATCGTTTTATGATACGCTACCTTTTTATTTTGCTCTTTTTTGTAGTTCGTTTACTGTTACGAACTGATAGCCCTTCTTAGATAAAGAGTCTAAAATACCTTCAATCGTTTGTAAATTTTCATTAGAATTAGCATACATAGAGTGCAGTAAAATGATAGAACCTGGTTTTACATTTTTATTAACGTAGTCAATTTTATCTGCCGCAGATTTATAAAAAGTATCAGGCTCAAGATCCCATGTAATCGTTTCGATATTATTTTTATTTAAATAATATGGTAGTCCAATTAATTTTTTTCCATTAGGTGGCCTAAAATCAATTTCGCCTGTAAATCCTGTTTGGCGGATTAATGAATTCGTTTTTTCTATTTCATCTTTAATAAAAGAAGGTGTTTTGAAAACCATTCTATTATGAGAATATGTATGGTTTCCAACTTGGTGCCCAGATTGTACGATAGCTTCTCCTAACGATAGATTTTTCTCTAATTCATTTCCGATTAAAAAGAAAGTAGCTTTTGCATTGTATGTATCTAGTAGCGGTAATATTTGTTTTACATTGTTAGTAGGACCATCATCAAAAGTTAAAGCAATCACCTTTTCATTTGTTTCTACGCGATTTGTTAAATCTCCAAATAATTGAAAGCTTCTTGCATTCATCAATTTGTATGTTCCGAATAATGCTACAGTAATAATGAATATTGTAACGATTGTAATGATTATTTTCTTCTTCATAACGCAACCTCACTATAGTTTTTGATTGGACTAAAAAGTATTATACCAAACTAAGTAATTTCATGCTTTAAAAAAGGATGTGGATGCAAGGGAAAGGAATTTATCATATAATAAAATGCAAAAGGTATATTAGGAGGTGTTTATATGGCGATTATAATTCAATTGCCGGACACTGCAGCGTCTCATGCAAAGCCAAGTATGGAAATGGCGATACTTTGCGTGAGGTAGACAAGTAATATACAATCGCCTAAATGAGCTCGTATCATTTTTTATATTTGGCTTTGCACCTTATTGAAATGAACCATAAAAAATAAGGGGCGAGCAGAAATGAAATACGTAAAAGCTGCGACGGTTTTACCAGAAAGTTTAATTACTGAAATTCAAAAGTATATACAAGGTGAAACCATTTACATTCCAAAACAAGAAACGAAACATTATAAATGGGGTACACGATCTGGGGGAAGAAAACAACTAGATGAAAGAAATAAAGCAATTAAAGAAGCGTTTAAAAGCGGAATTTCTATTCATCAACTTGCAGAAGAGTATTTTCTTTCCGGAGAAACGATTAAAAAGATTGTGTATTCTAAATAAAAATAAAAGAGTCTAGTTCAAAGATTATTTTGAACTAGACTCTTTTTGTTTTGTATGTATTGGATATATAGGGTGTGAATGGACATCATAATAGAAAAAATGAATCGCAATTGTATCGTATAGAAATGTGAATAGGAATAAAAACGTTATATTTCATATTACAGAAAGGTGAACACATATGAATCATCTTGGACAAATAACGATAGAACTTTTTGTTGGTTTTTTTGTTTTATTAATTGCTACTAAAATATTGGGGAAAACACAAATATCGCAGCTAACCCCTTTTGATTTTATTTCTGCCATTGTAATCGGAGAATTAGTTGGAAACACTGTATATGATCCTGAGGTGAGAGTATGGTCTATTTTATATGCTGTTTTTGTATGGGTAATATTAATTTACGCAATAGAAGTGATAACACAAAAATTTAGAAGGACAAGAAAGTTCTTTGAAGGATACCCTTCTATTATCATTCGTAATGGGCATATTGACAGAGAACAATTAAAATCGAATCATTTGGATATTAATCAATTACAACAAATGCTTAGGCAACAGAAAGACATATTTTCAATTCGAGAAGTTGAATATATGATTTTGGAACCTAATGGAAACATAAGTGTTCTGAAAAAGAGCAAATATGAATCTCCCACTATAAATGATTTAAGTTTAAAACATAAGCCTGTATACTTACCAATTTCATTAATTAGTGATGGAAAAGTAGTGAAAGATAATTTGAGGGAAGCTGGTTTTGATGAAGGTTGGCTTTATAAACAAATAAAGCAAAAAGGGATTACTAAATTTGAGGATGTATTATATGCTGAATGGAAAACAGACGATGGTTTCTTTTGTCAGGAAATACCTCGGTAGAACATAGTCAGAGTATGTAATGTTCATTTCTAAGTTATCTTTTACATATGAAAAAGATAAATCATTGTATACAATAGAAATAGAACAACAATTTGTATGGAGTGATAAAGATGGAAGCTTTTATTAGAAGTGATCAATATAATTTTATAAAATCACAAGCTTATATTTTAGCAAATGGACATGCAACGGCAAATGATAGAGGTGTAATTCAAGCGTTAAAATCACTTGCGATTGAAAAGATAATACATGTATTTGAGAATTTAACAGATGAACAGAAAGAGTTAATTGATACGGTATTAACAGTTCAAAATAGAGAAGATGCAGAATCATTCTTAATGAAAATAAATCCGTATGTCATCCCGTTTCAGGAAGTTACAGCGCAAACATTAAAAAAACTATTTCCTAAAGCGAAAAAGTTAAAACTTCCTGACATGGAAACACTGGATATGAAAGAATTATCTTATTTAAGCTGGATTGATAAAGGGTCAAGCAGGAAATTTATTATAGCGAAAAATGATAAAAATAAGTTTGTTGGTCTGCAAGGAACATTTCAAAGTTTAAATAAAAAAAGCATTTGTTCATTATGTCATGGGCATGAAGAAGTAGGAATGTTTTTAGTTGAAATTAAAGGTGATGTACCAGGAACTTTCGTTAGAAAGGGAAACTATATTTGTAAAGATGGTGTAGCTTGCAATCAGAATATGAAATCACTTGATAAATTACAGGATTTTATTGAGAGATTAAAGAAATAAAATGAAAGACCTCTAGTGCTTAAACTGGAGGTTTTATTTTTTGAAGAAGTAATAATAGGCTGCATAATGAAATTTAATAAAAAAATCTAATTAGATATAGTTGCTTATATGCAAGGAGGTAAAACATGACTTACATTTCACCGAAAGAAGAGGTGTTAAAAGTGAAAAGGTGGCCTAAAAATACGATAGCAGCGGGGCGTGGTCATACCGTTGCGCTTAAATCGGATGGCACGGTAGTTGCAGTGGGGCGAAATAAAGAAGGAGAATGCAATGTAAGTAGCTGGTGCGGTATTGAAGCCGTCGGAGCGGGCAATGTTCATATGGCGACAAACACAGGAAATGCTCATACAATCGCTCTGAAATGTGATAATACTGTGGAAGCGGTGGGATGGAATAAGCATGATCAATGCGATGTGAACGACTGGCATAACATTGTAGCGATAGCGGCAGGGTGGCGTCGTACCATTGGCCTTAAACCGGATGGCACGGTAGTTGCAGTGGGGCGAAATAAAGAAGGAGAATGCAATGTAAGCAGCTGGCGAGATATTGTGGCTACGGCGGCGGGTGACTGGCATACAGTCGGTCTTAAAGTGGGCGGCACAGTGACGGCGGTGGGAAATAATCGATATGGACAATGTGATGTAAGCAGCTGGCGAGATATTGTAGCGGTAGCGGCTGGGTATCTTCATACTGTTGGCCTTAAAGTGGACGGCACAGTGACGGCAGTGGGGAATGATAAACATAACCAGTGTGACGTAAGTGGCTGGCGAGGTATTGTAGCGATAGCAGCTGGTACGAATCATACAATTGGACTTAAATCAGACGGTACCGTGGTGGCAGTGGGCTGGAATGAGTATGGTCAATGCAATGTAAGTGATTGGCGAGATATTGTAGCGATAGCGGCTGGTTGTGCGCATACGGTTGGACTTAAATCAGACGGCACAGTGGTCGCGGTAGGGAATAATGAATTTGGCCAATGCGATGTAGGTAGCTGGCACAACATTCGATTGCCTGGCAAATAGTCAATTTACAATAAATTATTAGTAATATTAAACTATTTTAGGAGTAGTTATGGAATAGGATATGTAGAAAATAATTAAACTTAAATCTGCTGAATAAGAATCTCTTTTGAAAAGGGATTCTTATTATTTTTCGTAAAATGAGGGTCTAAATGGAATTTTTGAACAAACTTTATTTCAAAGTTACAGTAAAACATATAAATAAAGCATAGGAGAGCTGAAGAAATGTTTAAAAAGTTTTTACTTTTTTTACCGGATCTTTCACTTGTATGTATCGTTCTCTACATAACATATACAACTTCTCTTAATTTTGGACAGATGTTATTAATTTCAATTGCAATCGGAATAATAGGTGGCCTTATTATAAGAATATGTAAGGATTTATTTACTTTTATTACGTGGACAATTAAACAAAAGAAGTCTTGACTATGTTTAATTGTTACTAGGAGGGGATGAAATGAATCAGAAAAAGAGTAGAGTGAAAAATGAGATAATACTTTGGACATTAACAGCTGTTGTTTTTATCACTGTATGGTACTTTTTTCAAAGATAAAAACGCATCGCACTTTGAAAAGAGAGCACGATGCGTTTTTATTATTTTTTTTGCCAATTTTCTTTTATAAAGTCTGCACGGCCAGATTCTTTTTGCTCGATAGCATATTTCTCAGGGTTCTTTTTATAGAAATGTTGATGGTATTCTTCGGCTTCATAAAAAGGTGCAGCCGGGCGAATTTCAGTTACGATTGGATCTTTAAACGTACCGCTTTCTGCAAGAGCTTGTTTTGATTTTTCAGCAAGCTCTTTTTGCGTTTTATTATGATAAAAAATAGCAGTGCGATAAGATGGACCACGATCAAAAAATTGTCCGCCATCATCAGTTGGATCAATTTGTGGCCAATATAAATCTAGTAATTTTTCATATGGAAAAATAGAAGGATCGAATGTAATTTGTACAACTTCTAAATGCCCAGATGTTCCAGCCTTTACTTGTTCATATGTTGGGTTTTCTACATGACCACCTGCATAGCCAGAAAGTACTTTATGAATACCAGGAAGTTCATCAAATGGTTTTACCATGCACCAAAAGCAACCACCTGCGAAGGTTGCGAGTTCGTATGTTTTTTCGGACATTACTGTAATCCTCCTAAATATATATGTTTTATATAGTATTATACAATTTATTTTATTGCGCAATAAAAAAGATTCGAAAATATATGTTTTTTATAAACAAGATCCACCGCTCACATCAATTAATTGTCCAGTAACCCAGCGGCTGTCTGGAGAAGCAAGAAATGCAACAGTATCGGCAATGTCTTCTACTTCACCTAAGCGATTGAAGGCAGAAATAGTAGTAGCATATTGTTTCATCATTGGATCGCTCAAGAGTTCTGCATTCATATCTGTTTTAATAAATCCAGGAAGTATTGCATTCACTGTAATTCCACGTGCTCCGAGCTGTTTTGCTAGTGTGAAAGTCATTGTATTAATAGCGCCTTTCGTCATACTATATGCAATGAAATCAGGTAAAGAAATACGAGTTGCAGCGGATGAAATATTAATAATTCGGCTATTGTTACGTAAACGAGATAGAGCTTGTTGAATGATAAAAAATGGTGCTTTTGCATTTACTGAAACCATTCTATCAAAAAATTGTTCAGTCGTTTCTTCAATAAAAGCACCAGGACCAATTCCAGCGTTGTTTATTAAAATATCAAATTTAGTACCACCAGTTCTTTTTTGTAATTCGTTATCCAAAGAACTATAAAGGGTCTCTACTTCATGTAAAGATTCAAGATTTGCACAGATAGAAAAAGCTGATCCACCATTTGATTGAATTTCATAAACAGTTTCTTCAGCATCTTCTTTTCGATTACCATAATGAACAGCAACTAATGCACCGTCGTTTGCTAAACGTTTTGCGATAGCACGTCCAATTCCTCGGCTTGCCCCTGTAACTAATGCTACTTTTCCTTTTAACATAGTTTTCTCATCTCCTCATAAATTTTAAATGTTTTTAAGTTATTTTTCTTTATGTAGTAATGCGAACATACTTAAGTAATATATGAGTATGTGTAAGAAGTTCATTCCGATTTTGTTTTGAGAAAAAATAAATATACTTCTCTTAAATTGATTGAATTTTATTTTTTTTAGAAAAACATGTTGACAATGAAAAGAACAACGTCCTATAATACGTTTAACAAATAAAAGTTAATTAAGAATTTTCTAACTTTATATGTTGTATATGCAAAGAAGAGGAAAGTAGATGATTATGATCGTTTCAGAGAGCTACTCCTAGGCTGTGAGAGTAGTAACAATCGAATCATTGAAGATCACCTCGGAGCATCGCTTGCGAAAGGGAAACTGAGTAGAGAGCGACGGCATCGTCTCCGGTAAAAGGACGGGGGTCTAATTGGACCTACAGAGCTTATATTTCGTGAGAAGTATAAGGAAGCTGAGTGGTAACGCGAAACTCTCGCCTCAGCAATCAAAGCTACTAAATTGTAGTAGTTGATTGCTGGGGCGAGAGTTTTTATTTTAAAAAATAGAATAAGAGAATGCGTAGAAGAGGAGAGTAAATGATATACATTGTTTCAGAGAGCTGCCCCAAGGCTGTGAGGGTGGTAACAATCGAATCATTGAAGATCACCTCGGAGCACTACTTTTGAAAATAGTAAAAAGTAGCGGAGTTGTTTCCGATAGAAAAACAAAAGTCTAATTGGACTTGCAGAGCTTACATTTCGTGAGAAGTGTAAGGAAGCTGAGTGGTACCACGATTCCCTCGTCTCAGCAATGGATTGCTACTAGTATGTATTATGTAATCGATTGTTGAGACGAGTATATTTTTAAGGTTTATATACTGAATATTCTGTTAAAACACTCATCTCAGCAATCGATATAGAAATTGATTGCAAAAATAGAGAGAAAAAGAGGAGCGATGTGAGATGGGAAACCAGTACATTTATATGAATGGAGAATTTGTAGAAAAAGAAAAGGCAGTTGTTTCAGTATATGATCACGGTTTTTTATACGGAGACGGTGTATTTGAAGGAATTCGTAGTTACGGTGGAAATGTATTTTGTTTAAAAGAACATGTAAAACGATTGTATGAATCGGCAAAATCTATTTTACTTACAATCCCACTGACGGTTGAAGAAATGGAAGAAGCGGTTTTACAGACACTTCAAAAAAATGAGTATGCAGATGCCTACATTCGATTAATTGTTTCAAGAGGAAAAGGGGACTTAGGACTTGATCCGAGAAGTTGTGTGAAACCGAGCGTTATTATCATTGCAGAACAATTAAAATTATTCCCACAGGAATTTTATGATAATGGACTAAGTGTTGTATCTGTTGCATCAAGACGTAATACGCCAGATGCATTAGATCCACGTATTAAGTCAATGAATTACTTAAATAACGTACTTGTAAAAATTGAAGCGGCACAAGCAGGAGTGCTAGAGGCCCTTATGTTAAATCAGCAAGGATATGTTTGTGAAGGATCTGGAGATAATGTTTTCGTTGTGAAAGATGGAAAAGTGCTAACACCTCCTTCATATTTAGGAGCGTTAGAAGGCATTACGAGAAATAGTGTTATTGAGTTATGTGAGCGACTGAGTATCCCGTGTGATGAAAGACCATTCACTCGCCATGACGTTTATGTAGCGGATGAAGTGTTTTTAACAGGAACGGCAGCAGAATTAATTCCAGTTGTAAAAGTTGATTCAAGAGAAATTGGAGATGGGAAACCAGGAAGTGTAACGAAACAATTGACAGAGGAATTTAAAAAGTTAACGAGAGAAAGAGGCGTACGTGTTCCAGGACTGGCGGAAAGCTTAATGTAGATAGGGAGAGGAGTTAATTGAAATGGAACAGCAGTATACAACTTATGAGAAATTTCAGTGTGAAGAAGTGACAGGAGCAGGACACGTTATTCAATGCTTAAAGAAATTAGGCGTAACGACTGTTTTCGGTTATCCGGGCGGAGCTATTTTGCCAGTATATGATGCGTTATACGGAAGTGGATTAAAGCACGTATTAACTCGTCATGAACAAGCTGCCATTCATGCGGCTGAAGGTTATGCAAGAGCTTCTGGAAAGGTCGGGGTAGTATTTGCTACCTCTGGCCCAGGGGCGACGAATTTAGTTACGGGCTTAGCAGATGCTTATATGGATTCGATTCCTTTAGTTGTCATTACAGGGCAAGTTGCAACACCACTCATCGGAAAAGACGGGTTTCAAGAAGCTGATGTTGTCGGAATTACAGTACCTGTTACGAAGCATAATTACCAAGTTCGTGAGGTGAATCAGTTATCACGTATTGTACAAGAAGCTTTTTACATCGCTGAAAGTGGGCGACCGGGACCTGTATTAATTGATGTTCCAAAAGATGTTCAAAATGAAAAGGTAACAAGTTTTTATAATGAAGTAATTGAGATTCCAGGGTACAAACTAGAGCCTATGCCAGACAGTATGAAGCTTAGAGAGATAGCTAAAGAAATTTCAAAAGCGAAACGCCCACTTCTTTATATTGGAGGAGGTGTCATTCATTCAGGTGGATCTGATGAACTTATCAAATTTGCGAAGAAGAATCGTATTCCAGTCGTGTCAACTTTAATGGGACTGGGTGCATATCCGCCGGGAAATCCATTATTTTTAGGAATGCTCGGTATGCATGGAACGTACGCTGCAAACATGGCAGTAACAGAATGCGATTTACTACTTGCTTTAGGTGTTCGCTTCGATGATCGTGTAACAGGAAAATTAGAACTCTTTTCTCCGCATTCGAAAAAGGTACATATTGATATAGATCCTTCAGAGTTTCATAAAAATATAACGGTAGAGTATCCGATTGTTGGAGATGTGAAAAAAGTGTTACACATGCTGTTACATATGCCAATTTATACACAAACAGATGAATGGCTTACGAAAATTGAGGAGTGGAAAGCGGAATACCCTCTTTCCTATATTCAAAAAGAAGGTGAGTTAAAACCACAGCATGTTATTAACTTAGTGAGTGAATTAACGAATGGTGAAGCGGTTGTCACCACAGAGGTAGGACAGCATCAAATGTGGGCTGCTCACTTCTATAAAGCGAGAAAACCTCGGACTTTTCTTACATCTGGCGGGCTAGGAACGATGGGATTTGGTTTCCCGGCAGCTATTGGTGCTCAGCTTGCGAAAGAAGAAGAACTCGTCATTTGTATTGCAGGCGATGCCTCTTTTCAAATGAACATTCAAGAACTACAAACAATTGCTGAAAATAACATCCCTGTAAAAGTATTTATTATAAACAACAAATTTTTAGGGATGGTAAGGCAGTGGCAAGAAATGTTTTATGAAAATCGTTTATCAGAATCAAAGATTGGATCGCCAGATTTTGTGAAAGTGGCAGAAGCTTATGGAGTGAAGGGATTAAGGGCGACAAATGCAACAGAGGCGAAACAAGTGATGTTAGAAGCATTTGCTCATGGAGGTCCTGTCGTAGTTGATTTTTGTGTAGAAGAAGGTGAAAACGTATTTCCGATGGTTCCGCCAAACAAAGGGAATAACGAAATGATTATGAAGAGGTGGGAAGAATGAGTCATACTTTTTCACTCGTTATTCATAACGAGCCAAGCGTCTTATTACGTATAAGTGGAATTTTTGCTCGGCGTGGGTATTATATTTCTTCTTTACATTTAAACGAAAAAGATACTAGTGGTGTTTCTGAAATGAAACTCACAGCAGTTTGTACTGAAAATGAAGCGACATTACTTGTTAGTCAACTGAAAAAGTTAATTGATGTACTGCAAGTAAATAAATTATAAGGAGTGTATGGAATATGAAAACGTATTATGAGAAAGATGCAAATGTAGAGTTATTACAAGGGAAAACAGTAGCGGTAATTGGTTATGGATCTCAAGGTCATGCGCAGGCGCAAAATTTACGCGATTCTGGTGTGGAAGTTGTAGTTGGTGTTAGGCAGGGTAAGTCTTTTGAAGTAGCAAAAGCAGATGGATTTGAAGTAATGTCTGTTTCAGAAGCAGTTCGAACCGCTCAAGTTGTACAAATGTTATTGCCAGATGAACAGCAAGCACATGTGTATAAAGCAGAAGTAGAAGAGAATCTTAGCGAAGGGAAAATGTTACTTTTCTCACATGGATTTAATATTCATTTCGGACAAATTAATCCGCCAAGTTACGTAGATGTAGCAATGGTCGCGCCAAAAAGTCCAGGTCATCTCGTTCGTCGTGTATTCCAAGAAGGGAATGGTGTTCCGGCATTAGTCGCAGTACATCAAGATGCAACAGGCACAGCATTAAATGTAGCACTTGCGTATGCAAAAGGTGTAGGGTGTACACGTGCAGGTGTAATTGAAACGACATTCCAAGAAGAAACGGAGACGGATTTATTCGGTGAGCAAGCGGTACTTTGTGGCGGGGTAACTGCACTTGTGAAAGCTGGTTTTGAAACGTTAACGGAAGGCGGGTATCGTCCTGAAATTGCATACTTTGAATGTTTGCATGAATTAAAGTTAATTGTTGATTTAATGTACGAAGGTGGATTAACGAACATGCGCCACTCTATTTCAGATACTGCAGAGTTCGGAGATTATGTAACAGGATCGAGAATTGTTACAGATGAAACGAAGAAGGAAATGAAGCGTGTTCTGACAGAAATCCAGCAAGGAGAATTTGCGAAGAAATGGATTTTAGAAAATCAAGCGGGACGTCCGACGTATAACGCAATGAAAAAAGCAGAACAAAATCATCAATTAGAAAAAGTGGGAGCAGAGCTTCGTGAAATGATGAGCTGGATTCATGCATCGAAAGAATTAGTAAAGAAATAGAGTAAGAGAGTATAAATGAAAAATATGTAAGAGGGGATTTGACAAGATGAGAAGTGATATGATTAAAAAAGGTTTTGATAAAGCGCCGCACCGTAGTTTATTAAAAGCAACTGGTTTGAAAGATGAAGATTTTGATAAACCTTTCATAGCAATTTGTAATTCTTTTATTGAAATTATTCCAGGGCATAAACACTTGAACGAGTTTGGGAAACTTGTAAAAGAGGCAGTTCGTGCGGCAGGTATGGTACCATTCGAATTCAATACAATTGGAGTTGACGATGGTATTGCGATGGGACATATCGGTATGCGTTATTCTCTTCCGAGTCGTGAGATTATTGCAGATTCAGTAGAAACGGTTGTAAATGCACACTGGTTTGACGGCATGATTTGTATCCCAAACTGTGACAAAATTACACCAGGTATGATGATGGCCGCACTACGTATTAACATTCCGACTGTGTTTGTTTCAGGCGGCCCGATGGCAGCAGGAAAAACATCTAAAGGAGAAGTTGTTGATCTGAGTTCCGTTTTTGAAGGAGTAGGAGCTTATCAATCTGGGAAAATTTCAGAAGAAGAATTAAAAGATATTGAAGATCATGGCTGTCCATCTTGTGGCTCTTGTTCGGGTATGTTTACCGCGAACTCTATGAATTGTTTATGTGAAGTTTTAGGTTTAGCTCTTCCTGGAAACGGGAGTATTTTAGCAATTGATCCAAGACGTGAAGAGTTAATTAAACAAGCAGCAGAGAAATTGAAAATTTTAATTGAAAGAGATATTAAGCCGCGCGATATTGTAACAGAAGAAGCAATTGACGATGCTTTTGCACTTGATATGGCGATGGGTGGATCAACGAATACAGTACTACACACGCTAGCACTCGCACAAGAAGCAGGACTAGATTATGATATGAACCGTATTGATGCAGTTTCAAGACGTGTACCTCATTTATGTAAAGTAAGTCCAGCCTCAAATTGGCATATGGAAGATATTGATCGTGCGGGCGGGATTAGTGCAATTTTGAAAGAGATGAGCCGGAAAGAAGGAGTACTTCATCTTGATCGAATAACTGCTACTGGGCAAACATTAAGAGAAAATATTGCTGATGCAGAGATTAAAGATAAGGAAGTTATTCACTCTCTCGAAAACCCTCATAGTGAAGAAGGGGGATTGCGTATATTAAAAGGCAACCTTGCGAAAGACGGAGCAGTTATTAAAAGCGGTGCAACTGAAGTAAAACGATTTGAAGGACCTTGCGTTATTTTTAATTCACAAGATGAGGCACTTGCTGGCATTATGCTTGGGAAAGTGAAAAAAGGAGATGTAGTTGTCATTCGTTATGAAGGACCAAGAGGTGGCCCTGGTATGCCAGAAATGTTAGCACCAACATCAGCAATTGCTGGAATGGGATTAGGTGCTGAGGTTGCATTATTAACGGATGGACGTTTCTCTGGAGCTTCACGTGGAATTTCAGTAGGACATATTTCACCAGAAGCAGCTGCGGGCGGAACGATTGCACTTCTTGAACAAGGGGATATCGTTTGTATCGATGTTGAGGAACGCTTGCTAGAAGTAAGAGTGAGTGATGAGGAATTAGAAAAGCGTAAAAAAGAATGGAAACGACCAGAACCGAAAGTGAAAACTGGCTGGCTTGGACGTTATGCGCAAATGGTAACATCGGCGAATACGGGGGCAGTCCTAAAAATTCCGAATTTTGATTGAGCCAATTTAAAAGAGATAAGGATGATAGAAAATGGTGCAGAAAGTAAAGGAAAGAGTGAAAATTGAAGATATCTTAATGGCTCATAATTGCATGAAAGACATCGTTATTAAAACACCGTTACAACGTGATACAGTTCTATCTGAGAAATATGATTGTGACGTTTATGTAAAACGAGAAGACTTACAATTGATTCGCTCCTTCAAAATTCGGGGTGCGTACAATTTAATTCAAAGTTTATCAAAAGAACAATTACAAAATGGTGTTGTGTGTGCAAGTGCCGGTAATCATGCGCAAGGAGTTGCTTATACATGTAATTTATTGAAGATTCCGTCAAAAATTTTCATGCCGACGACGACACCTAAACAAAAAGTATCACAAGTACAATTTTTCGGTGGTGATTTTGCGGAAATTGTATTAGTTGGTGATACATTTGATAGCTCTTTCCAAGAAGCACAGCGCTATTGTGAAGAAAATAGAATGACGTTTGTTCATCCGTTTGATGATCCGTATGTCGTTGCTGGTCAAGGGACAGTGGCAGTTGAAATTATGCATGATATGGAGAAATCGGTTGATTATATCTTTACAGCAATCGGCGGTGGTGGATTAGCATCAGGTGTTGGTACATATGTAAAAGGTGTTAGTCCTGCTACAAAGATCATTGGTGTAGAGCCAATGGGAGCTGCATCTATGAAAGAGGCTTTTCTTCAAAATGAAAATGTCGCTTTGGAGAAAATAGATAGTTTTGTTGATGGGGCAGCTGTTAAAAAGGTAGGAAAGTTAACATTTGAAACTTGTAAAGATGTCATTGATGACATTGTTTTAGTACCAGAGGGAAAGGTTTGTACGACGATTTTAGAACTGTATAAGAAAAATGCAATTGTAGCAGAGCCTGCTGGTGCACTTTCTATTGCAGCACTTGATCTATATAGGGATGAAATTAAAGGTAAAACAGTTGTATGCACATTAAGTGGTGGGAATAATGATATTGATAGAATGCAAGAAATGAAAGAACGTTCTCTCATTTACGAAGGGTTAAAGCATTATTTCATCATTGAATTCCCGCAACGTTCGGGAGCGCTAAGAGAATTTCTTGATAAAGGATTAGGACCAGAAGATGATATTACGCGCTTTGAATACATTAAGAAACATAATAAGGAAAATGGTCCAGCACTAGTCGGAGTAGAGTTAAAACATAAAGAGGATTATGAGCAATTAATTACTCGTTTTAAAGAAAATAATATTCAATTTGTGGAGCTTAATAAAAATCCTGTTTTATTTGATTTACTTATTTAATAGAAGGAAAGGGTTAGCATACAGTTGTAATTGAAACAAAAAAGATAGATACAAGCAAGGGAAACGCTGCTTGTTCTATCTTTTTTACAATTAAACTAAATAATTTCCATATTCAAGAAGGATAAAGCTAGTTAACCAAAAGAGTATCGCAATACGAATGATTACATACATAGTGAATTCAAAAGTAGTAAGTTTTCGTTCTCGTTTTATTTTTTTTAGAAGTCTAACAGAGAAAACTGAACATAAAAGTAGAACCGCAATAGACATTTTATAAATGTTCTCTAACAAACTTACATTTTCTAATAAGTCTTTCAGCATGTTCATCACCTATTCTGTAAAGTATGTTACAGAGAAATAGATCTTGCGTTGTTTAGTTGCGGGTGTTTTTTATGTTCCCTGTATCATCAATTTTTACATCAGTTGAAATTGTTTGTAAATATTGTAGAGCTTTTCTCTTTTCCTCCTCATTTACAGGGGAAATTTGATTATTACGAATGATGTAAGGGTTGAATGACATTTGGACATCCTTTCCTTTAAAAGTTAAAGTTAATACGCCAGTTTCGGCACTTTTTCCATTCACATAACTTGGGAATAAAAAGTTTCCTAATGAGTAAGCGACAGGAACGTTATTATAATATTCAAACCCTTGTAACCAATGTGGATGACTTCCCACAATCGCGTCGGCTCCTGCTTCAACCATTTTAGGTACATATTGTTTTTGGTATTCTACCGGACGATTTGATTTTTCAACGCCCCAATGCATATAGACAATTAAATAGTCTGCATCTTGTTTTTGTTCTTTAATTGTTTTTGTTACAAGGTTTAAATCATATCCATTTGCAACACCAGGCTTATTTTCACCAGCTACCCAAGTAAAGTCAGGCATAAATCGAACGAAGGAAAGGAATTTGAACTTTTTCCCTTTTACTGTTATTTCTCGTGCTGTATATGCATCTTTTGCATTTTTTCCGGCGCCAATATAAGGGAACTTTAATTTTTCTACATGAGAGATTGTATCTAATAATCCCTCTTGACCATAATCAAGTGTATGATTATTCCCGATATTTACGATGTCATATCCAGTATTTTTAATCGCTTGTAGTGTGGATGGATCACTTTTAATCCAAAATAGCTGTCCAGGTGCTTTCTTTTCTTTCGTTGTAAATGCTGACTCTAAATTAACGAAAGAAATATCAGCTTTTTTTATTTCTTCTTTTACATGTTGGAATGGGTAGTCAGCCCCGTTTTTTTCGATTACCGGACGTAATTGCCAATCTAACATTGTATCACCAGAAAAGGTGAGTGTAATTTCCGGGTTTTCTATTTTCTTCTCGCTTGTTGAAGCGGTTTTGTTAGATTTGTTTTGGAAATTGGGTTTGTCTTTCGCTTTTGAAGTAAAAGAGTGGTTAATTAATACAACAATTGGTGTAATGCAAAAGGCTATTAACAAAAATCGTTTTAGTAAAGTTTTCATAAATACCTTCCCTTTTGAGTTTATCCCGCAATTAAATTAGCAATGAGTCTATAAAAAATAATTGGTTTATGTGCAGATACAAAAAAATGCGGATTATGTAGTGAAAAACATTTGTTAATATTCTCAATATTAAGTTAACATATAGATAACCTGTAAATCAATGTATAAACCAAAATATAGAAATAAAGAATTAGAAGGGTGAAGAACGAGAGATGGTTATATTAGGGGCAGTTGTAAATGGGATTTGTATTATATTTGGTACTTTACTTGGTAAATTATTTAGTAAGATTCCAGAAAGTATGAAGGGAACCATAATGCACGCAATCGGTTTAGCGGTTACTGCGCTTGGACTTCAAATGGCATTGAAAAGTGAAAATTTTCTTGTTGTCATTTTAAGTTTAGTGATTGGTACCGTCATCGGGGAATGGCTACAATTAGAGGGAAAGTTAAAACTGTTAGGAGATTGGCTAGAAAATAAAGTTGGATCGAAAGGAAAAGGAAGCATATCAGAAGGTTTTGTAACAGCTACTCTTATTTTTGCAATTGGTGCGATGGGGATACTTGGTGCACTTGACAGTGGGATTCGCGGAAATCATGATATTTTATTTACAAAGGCGATTATCGATGGATTTATTTCTATTATATTAACGACAACTCTAGGGATTGGCGTAGTGTTTTCAGCGATTCCAGTCATTTTATATGAAGGTGGTATTGCAGTTTTTGCAACACAAATTAATAGTGTTGTCCCGAAAGAATTAATGAATCAATTTATAGTGGAAATGACAGCTACAGGCGGTATTATGATAGCCGCAATTGGATTGAATTTACTCGGATTTATTAAAATTAAAGTCGCAAATTTACTTCCAGGTATATTAGTAGTTGGAATCATTGTTTCACTTATTTATAGTTACGGTTTAATAGTAAAGTAGTAGGGGGATGGAGATACATATGGAGGAATTTCAATTTACAAAACGTGTGCATAACATATTGAAGATTGCAGCAGAAGAAGCAGAATGTAATATCATTCAACCAGTTCATCTGTTTATCGGTATGTGTAAAGAAGGTACTGGCGTTTGTGGCGAGTTGTATATGTATTTGTTTCGTAGCGTGGGTTCAGATTTTTTAGAAAAACTTTCAATACAAAAACAAACTGATTTAACGATTCAAGAGTATAAAAAAATAGGACAATATAAGTTATCTTATAAGATGCTAGAAGTTTTACAAATAGCGAAGAAACGTATGGAACGTTTCCGGCAAGTATTAATGAATGAAGGACATGTTATATATGCACTATTTCGCGCGGATACGTTTATTGAAAATCCACAAATACAAAAAGATATATTACGTATTATAGCTGAGCCAAGAGATTTAGCGGTCGATTTAAAATGTTTTGTTCCTACTTATAATAATTTAACTTGTCATGTTAGACAGGCTAACTCTTCTGATTTTGAAAAATTAACAAGCTTTGTCAATGAGGAATTTGGTGAACGTTGGTTACATTCGGTAGAGTATGGGTTTCGTACATATAAAGAAAATTTACCTATTTACATAGTAGAACAAGAAGAAGTGATAGTAGGTTTTGCTTGTTATGATGTAGTGAGAGGAAAGAAGGGATTGTTTGGTCCGATGGGCACAGCGAAACAAAATCGTTTGAAAGGTGTAGGAAATCAATTGTTACATTGTTGTTTACATAGTATGAAGCAAGATGGATATGCATATGCAATTGTTGGACAAGCGGGTCCGATTGAGTTTTACGAGAGAAATTGTGATGCTAGTTTAATACCAATAATGGATAAGTAACCAACTCCATATATGGGAGTTGGTTTTATTATGAAAATAATGTAGAGATGTAGTGATTCTTACTGGAAAATAGCGGGTTTTGTAGTAAGTCTTACAAATAAAGCAAATTACTAAACTTTTTACAAGAAAGGGTGTAGAATGGGTATCGAATGAAAGAAGGTGTGAAAATGGCCAGCTGGAAACGAAATTTAATGATTTGTTGGCTAGGTTGTTTTACCACTGCGGCCGGTATGAGCCTAGTAATTCCTTTCTTATCTTTTTATATTGAGGAATTAGGGGTGACTGGCACTTCTAGTATTGCACAGTGGTCGGGACTTGCATTTGGTGTAACGTTTTTAATGGGTGCGATCGTATCACCGATATGGGGAAAGCTTGGTGATATACATGGACGGAAATTGATGCTGATTCGCGCGAGCCTTGGTATGGCGATTATTATGACGCTTATGGGGTTTGTAACGGATGTATATCAATTAGTCGCACTAAGATTTTTGATGGGAGCAGTATCTGGATTCCTTTCAACGGCGATGACATTTATTGCAGCAGAAACTCCGACAGAGCATTCAGGTTGGGCGATTTCCACAATTTCAACTGGTGGCGTGAGCGGTTCATTACTTGGACCATTACTTGGAGGCTATTTATCTGAATTGATTGGAATGCGCCATGTCTTTCTTGTTACAGGAGCTTTTTTATTCCTTTCTTTTCTAATCGTCTTTTTCTTCTTACATGAAGAAAATCACTCTGCCAAGGCAAAAAAAGCACAGCCGAAAAAAGTATGGACGATGGTTCCAGCAAAGCATTTAATTATTAGTTTATTTGTAACAACATTTATTATTCAACTTGCGAATATGTCAATTCAACCTATTATTACGTTATACGTAAAGAATTTGGAAGGGGCAGGGACATCTCATATCGAAATGATTGCAGGGGCAGTCATGTCAGCGACAGGGCTAGCAGTTATTTTGGCAGCACCAAGACTAGGAAGATTATCAGATCAAATCGGTCCTCAAAAAACATTAGTTGTAGCGTTGTTTGCTGCAGGAATTATCTTTATTCCGCAAGCATTTGTAACCTCAGCTTGGCAACTATTAATTCTTCGATTTTTATTAGGTATCGCACAAGCAGGATTATTACCTTCCGTACAAACTCTACTAAAACAACATACACCAACCCATGTAACCGGACGAATATTTGGATATAATCAATCGTTTCAGTTTTTAGGAAATATGATTGGACCAGTACTTGGTGGACAAATTGCAGCACATGCAGGATTCCAATATGTGTTCTTCTCTACTTCATCACTATTATTTATCGCGTGCATTTGGGTTTATTTTCATAATAAGAACGAAGAAGTATCAGAGAAACGACATTTGGAAGTTAGTTAACTAAGTGAATGAAAAAAGGATGAAGCAACGATTGCTTCATCCTTTTCTTTAAAATGTAAGACATAGATAACTTAATGTACCAAGCTCATAACTACGGTGAATGACTTCACCCTTATTATCGCCACTTCCCATAGCGATAAATAAAGGAACAAAATGCTCTGCTCTTGGAACTGCTAATTGTGCATGAGGCGCACTGTTTTCCCAATTAAACAATGCATCTTTATCAGTAGTCTGCATATGTTTAATAATCCAATCATCGAATTCAATTGCCCATTGTTCGGGTGTGGTTTGATTCCATTTCAAAGCTCGTAAGTTATGAACGGTAACACCGCTACCGATTACTAAAATATCTTCTTGCCCAAGTCCTTTTAATGCTTCTCCAATCTTAAATTGTTCTTTTGCAGGAAGAAATGGATTAACTGATATTTGTACGACAGGAATATTCGCTTCTGGATACATACGATGCAGAAGTGTCCATGAGCCATGATCTAAACCTCTCGTCATATTATGATGGACTGGAATACCTTTATTTTTAAATTTTGTTTCTAGCATAGATGCAATGCTAGAAGAACCTTTTGCGCGATATTTAATTTCGTATAACTCAGGAGGAAAACCTCCAAAATCATAAATTGTTTCATATTCGTTATCTGAGGAGGAAATCGTTAATACTTCACTTTCCCAGTGAGCAGTAAAAATAACAATTGCTTTCGGTTTATATGTTTCTCCAAGTGTTTTTAAAAAGCGTGTATAATCTGTATCTTGAATAGCGAGCATTGGTGAACCATGTGCTAAAAATAATGATGGCATCATAATAGAACCCTCCTAAAAATATAATAATTACTTTATGTAAGTAACTATATAATTTTATTTCCTATTCGTCAACATAATAGTTTGACAGCTAATCGATAAAGTGCGGCATTTGTCATAATGAAAGCAATTGCATATAATACATAATAAGAATAATGAATGTATATTCATTTTTTTAATAGATACATAAAAGATTTGGGGGCTGACGAAATGAACGTACAGGAAAGTTTCGTTACGGCATTGGATGGATCGGAAATTTATCTACGCAAGTGGTTACCAGAAGGAGATCCGCGAGGGATTATTCAAATTGCACATGGTATGACAGAGCATGCAGGTGTTTATACTGACTTTATTGATGCGTTATTAGAAGCAGGGTATGGCGTTTATGCGCATGATCATAAAGGTCATGGGAAAACAGTAAAAAGAGAAGAAGATTATGGTCATTTTGAACCGGATATAGGATGGAATCAGGCTGTGTCTGATGTGGTCTTTGTTTCGGAAATGATAAAAGAAGAACAGACATGTCCACTATTTATACTTGGTCATAGTATGGGGTCTTTCCTATCAAGACGAGCAGTGCAACTTCGAGGCGAATTATATGATGGTTTTCTTATTTCAGGAACTGGTGGGAGTCCAGGGTTTTTAGGAGTCATTGGTCATAAAGCAGCAACAATCGAAATGAAATTACGCGGGGCAAAAACGAAAAGTCCGATGTTAAACTTTTTATCTTTCGGAAACTTTAATTCGAACTTTAAGCCAAATCGTACAAGTTTTGATTGGTTATCTTCAGATAATAATCAAGTTGATAAATATATTGCGGATCCGTTATGTGGATTCATTTGTACGACGAGTTTCTATCGAGAATTATTTTCTGGTGTATTAGAAGTAAATAAACTAGAAGAATACAAGAAGACGCCAAGCAATCTTCCAATACATATATTCTCTGGAGACCGTGATCCTGTTGGAGATATGGGGAAAGGCGTAAAAGAAGTATATGAAAACTATAAAAAATGTGGTGTGAAAGACGTGACACTACGTTTGTATGAAAATGGAAGACATGAAATGTTCCATGAAGTGAATAGAGATGAAGTATTTAAAGATTTGATTTCGTGGTTAGATGCGCATAATAGATAAGAAAGTTAAGCTCAAACTGTTTGTAGTTTGGGCTTGTATTTATATATTCGTTAGAGATAAGGACAAAGTGTTTTTTTAAAATTGCTTCAAACAAATATAGAAATAGTTTCAAGGAGATGAATATATGAAATTTGGAATTATCGGCCCATCAGAAGATGAAATTATGCCATTTATTGAAGAGATGACTAATAAGGAAATAACGAACCTTGCGATGTTAACGTTTCATAGTGGGAAATATGAAAATGTGGAAGTTGTTGCATTGTATTGTGGTGTATGTAAAGTTAACGCAGCTATTGCAACTCAAATATTAATCGATAAGTTTGATGTAACTCATATTATTGTAACAGGTGTTGCAGGAGCGATTGATAAAGTATTGAAAATTGGAGATACAGTAATTTCAACAGAAATAGCATATCACGATGTTGATGAAGGGATCTTAACTGAATATCATCCATGGATGGAAAGTGTGTACTTTAATACAGATAGTACACTTCTTGAATTGAGCCGTGAAGTGATTGAGAACAATCAATTTACCCAAAATATTTATTTTGGAAAAGTTGTTACTGGGGAGGCGTTTATTAGTGAAAGCGGCCGTACAGAAATAATCTCTAAATACAATCCATTTTGTGTAGATATGGAAACTGCAAGTATAGCTCACGTCTGTTATGCAAATACAATTCCGTTTTTAGCAGTGAGATCAATAACAGATACAGAAGAAGCGTCTGGCATAGAAGTGTTTGAAGATAATTGTGTTTCTGCTTCTCATCATTCCATTCATTTTGTTAAGAAGTTATTAGCATTAGTGAAAAAGTAAAGAAATATCGTATGAGAAGAAACCTCACTTTTTGAAGTGAGGTTTTTTAAGGTAATGGAGTAATAGTTGAGGAAACTATTTTTAAAATGTGATATAGCTTTGAAAGTTGTAGTTGCGATATTTTAAGATGAACTTCTAATCACATTTTTTATACACGGCAACAGCTGTCTATTCATAATAGTAGTATAATAGTGAATGAGGTGTTAATAGAATGGAAGATAAAACATTAGGTTTACTACTAGATGTTGTTGGGGAATTATTTTCGGATGAAATTTCAATTGCTGTATCAAATACGAAAGAATATATATACTATCGGCCAAGTAAACGAATTGATTTAAAGATAAGCACCGGGGATCTTATTAAGGAAGGAACGATTGCTCATAAAGCAATGGTGACGAACCAAAAAACTTCTGAGTTTATTAATCGGGATGTTTTTGGTATTCCTTATCATGGGATGGCCGTACCATTTTCAAACAATGTAAAGCTTGAAGGGTGCGTGACGGCTATTTATCCAGCTTTATCGGATGGAAAGTCAGTCGTTACTTTAAAAACAACAGATGGCTGGATTCCGGTTCCATTTTCAAAGGTCATGTATTTAGAGGCGAAAGATAAAAAGACGTATGTGAATACAGAAGAGTTAACAGGAACACATAAATACTCGCTACAAGAATTCGAATACTTGCTTCCGAAAGATTCATTTATTAGATGCCACCGTTCCTTTATTGTAAATGTAAATCATATTAAAGCGATATATCCTGATACGCATTCTACTTTTGTACTTTCGATGGATAACGGAGAGAGGGTACCAGTTAGTCAATCGTACGCCAGTTATTTTCGTAAGCTTCTAGGATTCTAAATTATTCTGCTTTAGAACCTAGATTCGCTGTTTTATCTGAATTTTCGGCATTGTATACTGAAATCCCTATTTGGATACTGTTAAAGTGTAAAATAATTATGAATATTCACAGGGAGAGGGATTACATATGGAGAATAATTTGGATAGAATTAGGGATCAACGTCTGAAAGATCGCGTAGTTACACCTGAAGAAGCAGCTTCATGGATTGAAAGTGGAATGACTTTAGGCTTAAGTGGGTTTACACGTGCAGGTGATGTGAAAGCAGTCCCATTTGCGCTTGTAAACCGAGTTAAGAATGATAAATCTTTTAAAGTAAATGTGTATACTGGTGCCTCTTTAGGTTCTGATGTAGATAAATTATTTGCGGAAGCAGGAATTTTAGGGAAAAGATTGCCTTTCCAAGCAGATGCGACTATGCGAAAAGGGATTAATAATGGAGACTTTTTATTTGTGGATCAGCACTTGTCTCATACAGCAGAGTTACTTCGCGCTGACGTTATGGATGTAGATTTTGCTATTTTGGAAGCGGTTGCGATTACTGAGGACGGCATGATTATTCCAACGACTTCAATAGGAAATTCTTTAGCGTTTTCTTTAAATGCTAAGTCTATCATTATTGAAATGAATATGGCACAATCCGCGCAGCTAGAAGGACTACATGATTTATATGAACCAGGTAAACAAGGAGAAAGGCTTCCAATTCCAATTGTGAAAACGAATGATCGAATTGGAACGATTGGTATTCCTATCGATGCTGAAAAGGTGAAGGGGATTGTGTTTACGAACCAACTAGACTCGCCATCAACAATTGTTCCTCCGGATGAAGAAACTGTTATTATGGCACAGCATTTAATAGAGTTCCTTCGAGAAGAAGTAAAAGTGGGCCGATTAACAAATCGTTTAGCACCGTTACAATCGGGAATTGGTTCAGTGGCTAATGCAGTTCTTCATGGAATGTTAGATTCCGAGTTTGAAGATTTAGAAGTGTATTCTGAGGTTTTACAGGATGCGGTATTTGATCTTATGGATGCTGGAAAAGTCAATTTTGCTTCATGCTGTTCGATCACACTTTCTGAGGAGAAAATGCAAAAAGTATTTTCTAACTTTGAAAAATATCGTCACAAATTAATGATGCGCCCACAAGAGATTTCAAATCATCCTGAAATCATTCGCCGCCTTGGATTAATCTCGATTAATACTGCTTTAGAATTAGATATATACGGAAATGTAAACTCTACTCATGTTTTAGGTACAAAAATGATGAACGGTATCGGTGGTTCTGGTGACTTTGCAAGAAATGCCCGTCTAGCTATCTTTGTTACTAAATCGATTGCGAAAGGTGGTAACATTTCAAGTATCGTTCCTTTCGTTTCTCATGTAGATCATACGGAACATGATGTAGATGTTATTGTCACTGAACAAGGGTTTGCTGACTTAAGAGGACTTGCGCCAAGTGAAAGAGTGGAACTCATTATTGAGAATTGTGCACATCCAATGTATCGTGATCAGCTACGAGCTTATTACGAGGAAGCAAAAACAAGAGGCGGACAAACTCCTCATATTTTAGAGAAAGCTTTTTCTTGGCATACGAATTATGCTAAAAATGGAACGATGCTCGAAGCAGTAGTAGAAACTGTATAGGTGTGTATCGTAAGAAATAGAAAAACGAAAGACTGAGTTTGAAGATGAAATTTAGAAAAAGAGAACGCCAATTTTCAGAGATGGCGTTCTTTTTCTTTAAAAAAATTGTTACAAACCGTACTGATTATAATAAAGATTTATAAAAGTAATCTCTAATTTATAAAAATAAAAGGTTTTTTGAAGTGCTTTCCGAATCAATTTAGTAGTTTACATATCGAAGGTGGGGAGAAAGAATCATGAAGATAAGAGAAGCGTTATTTAGTGAAGCAAATGAATTAAGTGAACTCGCACTACATTCAAAAGCAACGTGGAATTATAGCGAAGAATTCATACTTGCTTGTAAGGAAGATTTAACAATTACAGAAGAGTATATAAATAATAATTTTGTATATGTTTTAGAAAATGATAATACGAAGATTGGTTTTTTCTCATTTTTACGCAATGATAAAGCTCTCGATTTCCTATACATTCATCCTCGTTACAAAGGGAAGGGCTACGGGAAAAAACTTTGGGAGTTTGTAATAGAAAAAGCAAATGAACTAGGGTTAAAAAGTTTTACGATTGATAGTGATCCAAATGCAAAAGGATATTACTTGAAAATGGGAGCAGAGTTAATAGGAGAGACACCATCCACTGTTTTTAAGAATCGTTTACTGCCTCTTTTGAAATATGATGTGTAAAACTATTAATAGCAGGAGAAGATGAGAATGGATAATGTAAAGAGAAAGCAAATATGTGAAGCACTAATAAGATCGTGGTCGATTGAAACAAGCTCAAAGTGGACAATTGAAAATCCAGCAAAGGGACAATGTGGTGTTACAGCCCTAGTCGTTCAAGACATATACGGAGGAGAGATTAAAAAGACAAAAGTAAGAGAGGCGTGGCACTTTTATAACTGTATAGATGGTCAGCGCCTTGATTTTACAGAGGCTCAATTTAATGAAAAACTGAATTATACGGATGTAGAATCAAAGCGAGAAGAAGCATTTGCAGATACAAATGAAAAACAATATAGCATTTTGAAGAAAAAGATAACGAAAGAATTCAAATTATCTTTTGACTCTTAATCTTTAATAAGTTACTATAATGGTGGTAACTTATTAAAGGGAACTTCATAGAGTTGAAAGGGGAAATACTTTTGAAAACAACTTATGTAAACGCTACAATCGTAACGATGAATGAACAAAATGAAGTGATAGAAAATGGATATATCATTGTAGAAAATGATCAAATTATAGATGTAAATAGCGGGGAATTTGCTAATGATTTTGAAGTAGATGAAGTAATTGACATGAAAGGAAAGTGGGTTTTACCAGGGCTTGTAAATACACATACACACGTTGTAATGAGTCTCTTAAGAGGTATTGGCGACGATATGTTATTACAGCCGTGGCTTGAGACGAGAATTTGGCCACTTGAAAGTCAATTTACTCCAGAGCTTGCGGTCGCTAGTACGGAATTAGGATTACTTGAAATGGTGAAAAGTGGTACAACAGCATTCTCTGATATGTTTAATCCAATTGGAGTAGATCAAGATGCAATTATGGAAACGGTATCAAAGAGCGGAATGCGAGCTGCTGTTTCAAGAACTTTATTTAGCTTTGGAACGAAAGAAGATGAAAAGAAAGCAATTGAAGAAGCTGAGAAATATGTGAAGCGTTACTATAACGAAAGTGGTATGTTAACTACGATGGTTGCACCACATAGTCCATATACATGCAGTACAGAACTGTTAGAAGAGTGTGCACGTATTGCAGTAGAAAATCAAACGATGGTTCATATTCATCTTTCGGAAACGGAGCGTGAAGTACGTGATATTGAAGCACAGTACGGAAAACGTCCAGTAGAATATGCAGCAAGTTGCGGGTTGTTTAAAAGACCAACAGTTATTGCACACGGTGTAGTATTAAATGACGATGAGCGTGCATTTTTAGCAGAACATGACGTTCGAGTAGCTCATAATCCGAATAGTAATTTAAAACTAGGTTCTGGTATAGCGAATGTAAAAGCGATGCTAGAAGCAGGAATGAAAGTAGGAATTGCAACAGATAGTGTGGCATCTAACAATAATTTAGATATGTTTGAAGAAATACGTATAGCAACATTATTACAAAAAGGTATTCACCAAGATGCAACAGCATTACCAGTTGAAACAGCACTTACACTTGCGACTAAAGGAGCTGCTGAAGTAATTGGTATGAAACAAACAGGATCACTTGAGGTTGGAAAGTGTGCTGATTTTATTACGATTGACCCGTCTAATAAGCCGCATTTACAACCAGCGGATGAAGTGTTATCACACCTTGTATATGCTGCTAGTGGAAAAGATATAAGCGATGTCATTATTAACGGAAAACATGTCGTTTGGAATGGCGAATGTAAAACGTTAGATGAAGAGCGTATTATATTTGAAGCAAGTCGATATAAACGAGGTTTACAAAGATAAGTATTTTCAGGCTGTGGAGAAAGTCTTCTCCACAGCCTGTTTTGGTGTCTGAGCCTTTTTTGTGCCAATATTGATAAAAAGAGGGAAAGGATAGATTTCTTATGAGGGGTGCTTAAAAAATGATTGTGAGTAGCGCGTATCTGTGTATGTAGATACGAGATCATCATTAGAATATATACATAAAGACTTATACTCTCAAACTGAATATATAGCTTCTCAGTGGAGCGGAGCAAGCAGTGATCGTTTCTATCAGATGTTTGATGAAGCAAAGCCAATGATGTTTAACATTTTGCAAGAATTAGATAAAATCGCAGTAGAATTAGAACGTGCAGCTGTTAAATTCCGAGAAGCGGATGAATTGTATGGCGGAAATTTAGTTGACTCTGATATTCAGGAAGGAGCCATGTGCGGAAAACTCCCTTCAAAATCAGAAGAGTCATTTTTCAATAAAAAAGATTTAAATGCTGCGTGGACTGGTATTTCTAATGGGTTTGTAGATGGTGCAGTGGATGCGTGGGAAGGACTGATATCCTTAGGTGATAAAGAAACCTGGCTTAATATGCGAGATGCGATTGTAAACTATAGGGAGACTATTCCTGCTGCATGGAACACTGTATCAGATACATTTATGAATAAATTTTGGAATGGGGATCTGGAAAGTAGAGAGCATTATGTAGCTTATGGTATAGCAACGTTAGGACTCGGGCTTCTGGGGGATAAGGGTCTTAGTAAAGCAGGACGAATGCAACTTGTTGATTATGAAACACATAGGAAAACAGGTCACACTGGCGGATATAAAATTTTGGGAAAAGACAGCGATAAGTAAGGAGGAGTATATATGAGCAACGTTACTTGGATTGGAGTAAATAAAAAAGAAATTACAGATGAAAACATTCAGAAAGTAGAACAATATTTCAATATTAAGTTCCCTATGGATTTTGTAGAATGTGTAAAGAAATATGATAGTGGTTATCCAAGACCAAAAATATTTGATGTACCCGGACAGGATGAGAATGTATTTAGTAAGCTTTTAACTTTTGATTTAGAAAGTAGAAATTCAATCATTCAAGTTTATGATGATATTAAAGATAGATTAGCAAATAAAGTATATCCCTTTGGCAAGGATTCATTTGGGAATCATCTGTGTTTTGATTACCGTAGCAATCCTGAATCACCGACAGTAGTATTTTGGGAACATGAGGAGGAAAACATAGAGGAAGCAATATATCCTGTTTGCTCAACATTTACAGAATTGCTTGCTAGTCTACGTGATTTTGAAGAAGAAGATTGAGGGAACTAAAAAACGGCCTAGAATTCTAGAACGTTTTTTTATGATTTACTAATTTTTCAACCATCATCCGTTTTCTCTAGTTCAATTACGATTACTTTTTTAGGATTACCTTTATATACAGCATCAACAGTTAGTGTAGCAATTTCATTTTTCGCTTCACTTTTTTGGATTTTATAGCTTTTAAGATCTTTGCTAACTGATTTCATTAGATCTGCATTTCCGACCACAAAAGTAACGATTTTCTTCGCTTCAGGAGTGAATAACTCTCTGAAATCTTTTGCGTTTCCTTCTTTTTCATCTTCTTCGGGATCATGATTATTTTCACATGCTGTAAATACGCTGTGAGAAGATACACGAGTAATTAAAATTAAAGATGGACTGCCAGTTGGATATTTGGGGATTATAACCAAAAAATTCACCTTATTATTTTATATGTGTTTTTTGTTAAAAATCAAAAAGATTCCAAGATAGTCCGTACCCTTTTAAAAAAGAAAGCTTTTTTCTTGAACGAATAAATATTCAAAAGAATGTCGCATCTTTCTGGTAGTATTTCTGCTATAATATATAACGTTTTATAATATTATATTTTTAAGGAGAACAACTTATGAAGTGGAAAAAGAGTCATTTAATGGTAATGGCACTTGTTACATCTTTATTATTAACAGCTTGTAATAATAAAGCGAATAAAAGCGAAACAGAGGCAAAAAAACAAGTATTAAATGTAACGGTATCAGAAGAAATTCCTTCTCTTGATACTGCGAAAACGATGGATGGTACGTCAGCGCACGTTATGCAAAACATATTTGAAGGGTTGTATGTATTAGATGATCAAGATCAGCCTATTCCAGCGGTAGCAAAATCGTTAAAAAGAAGTGAAGATGGTAAAAAATATACATTTGATTTGCGTAAAGATGCAAAATGGTCAAATGGTGACAATGTAACAGCAAATGATTTTATGTTTGCATGGAAACGTGCAATTAACCCTGAAACAGCGTCTCAATATGCGTACATGCTCTTTCATGTGAAAAATGCGAAAGAAATTAATAAAGGAACAATGCCTCTTGATAACCTTGGAGTTAAAGCAATAAATGATTATACGTTAGAAGTGGAACTCGAACAGCCAATTCCGTATTTTTTACAGTTGTTAGCACTGCCGATTTACTTACCACAGCATGAATCATTTTTGAAAGAACAAGGAAAGAATTATGCATTGGAACCTAGTAATCTCATATATAACGGGCCATTTGTATTAGAGAAGTGGAAGCATGAACAAGAGTTTCAATTAAAGAAGAATGCTACATATTGGGATGAAAAGAAAGTGAAATTAGACGAGATAAACTTTCAAATTGTAAAGGATACAATGACGGCTGTTAATTTATACGAAGCTGGTAATTTGGATCGAGTGCCTATTAATTCTCAATTTGTAGACAAGTATAAAGGGAATAAGGAATTACATATGTCGAGCGATCCTGGAATTGCTATGCTACGTTTTAATGAAAAAAATAATGCGTTAGCAAATAAGAAAGTGCGTCAGGCTATTTCATTCGCGTTAAATAAAGAAGATTTCGTTGCTCACTTTATTAATAACGGGGCAAAACCTGCAAGCGGACTTGTACCAGTTGGTCATATAAATGAAGAGACTGGTACAGATTTTAGAAAAGAAAACGGAGATCTTTCTTCATATGATTTGCAAAATGCGAAAAAGATTTGGGAAGAAGCGAAAAAAGAGCTTGGAGTAGAGCAAGTAAACTTCGAATTTTTAACGTTTGAACAAGATAATGCAAAACGTATGGCAGAATATATAAAAGGTGATTTAGAAAAGAATTTGCATGGATTAACGATACAAATTAAACAACAGCCATTTAAGCAAAAATTACAGTTAGAACAAACAGGTGATTACGATATAACTATGGCAAATTGGGGACCTGACTATAAAGACCCAATTAGTTATTTAGAGCTATTTACGACGGGTAATCCAAATAATAAAATGAATTACTCTAATTCTCGTTACGATGAATTAATAAGGAAAGCGAAAACTGATTTTGTACTAGAACCAGAGAAACGATGGGGAGCATTGCTAGAAGCTGAGCAGGTATTATTAGAAGATGCAGCTGTAGCACCACTGTATCATATTGGTTCAGCATATGTACAAAAGGATTACGTAAAGGGAATTGAAAAGCATCAATTTGGTGGTGTTTATACTTATAAGAATGCTTATATCACTAATGAATAAATACAAAAAACCTTACTTTTTAAAAGTAAGGTTTTTTTACAGAGGGCAGGGAAATCCTTTGGTGGTGTTCCCGACATATATAGAAGATAAATGCAAAATTGTAGGTACGTATTCATAAGAAGTTGTAAAAAAATCAGATTGAGCAGTTTATTTATGTGAAAAGAAGTTAGTAGTAAACGAAATTAAATAGCTAAGAAAGAAGCTACTTGAATGTGGTTGTTATTCTTTATAGGGTTTTAATATCGGAAAAGAAGAATAGAAATATAGCATACATGGAATAAGGGAATGCAGTACAAATCAGCATACAAGCATTCTCTTACTGTAACTATGTTTGTTTTTAATTATATAAAAAAATATTAGATTATATATTTTGTCCTTGGTATACTTAAAAGGTAATTTGGAGTATTAAGATGAATTGATAGAGAAGTTTGTTTGTAATTATTTGAGTATTATAAAAAAAGATGGGAGCTTAAGGTTTCGATTGGAACGGGGCTTTTTCTATATGAATTAATTGGTATGTATAATACTTGGAGGGATATTAATTTGGGGATATCGGTGATTTGGTTTAGAAGTTAATGTTAAGGAATAAAGGGGAAAATTAGTATGAATAAGAAAGTGAAAAATTTAAAATATTTTATGGTTATATTAGCTTGCATTGCAATTTTTGGGACAGTTTTACCTAATGCATTAGATCCAAATGAATCATTAGCAGGGAAAATTTCAATTGCAACTTTCGGTACAATTGGAGCTTGTTTACTATTCTCTATAACTTATTTTATTGTAAAAAAAGCTATTTTAAGAGGTGGGAAATAAGATGGGACAAAATTTAGAGTTAGAATTACTTCCAATAGGATCTGTTGTAATGTTTAAAGATTGGGAACATCCATTAATGGTTTAAGGAAGAAGACGGATGGATTCTGAAACAAAAAAACATGGGATTATGTATGTTGTTATTTCCCTCGTGGTAATATTTCTTCAGAGTGCAATTTTTTTTTGAATTATGAAGATATTTCTAGTCTGTTACATCTTGGTTTTATTAATGAAACAGAATTAGAGTTTCAAAAATTATTTAAAAAAGAAATTGAAGAAAAGCAGCGATTCTTTTAAGATGTTGGTATTTTTGAAATAGTTAAAGAATGAATCTTAATTCATATACATAAAAAAGGAGAATTTCTATGAAATCACTACGTGTATTTATGATCCTCACTCTTGTTGTATTGCTAAGCGCGTGCAATACAGCAACACAAGTTACAAAGGTTCAAAAAAATGGCGAAACGACTTTGAAAATTGGTTCCCTGCAAGGGTATTACGATGTACAAACGCTTAAAGCTGAAAAAGGAAATGTGGAAATCCCTTATGAAGCAGCCGTTGAAGAAGGTACGATTTTATTGCAAGTTACAAAAGGTGATAAGGTTATTTATGAAGAAGAAGTCACTTCTCAAAAAGAAGGCTTGCTTTCTTTTGAAGCGCCAAAATCCGGATCATATGATTTAATTGTACGCGTGAAGGGTGAAAAAGAGAAAGCAAAAGAAATTCAAGTACATACTAAGCTATGAAAAAACGGCAAGTGGAGTGCACCCGCTTGCCGTTTCAATTTTCAGTTGATTCTGTTACAACATACGTTTATCAATTTAAGAAGTGATCCTCCGAAATTCCTAATGAAGATAAAATAAGAGATAAACAAAAGAATGTGTTACAACCTTGGCATGTTAGTAACGAAATTGATAACTCTCTTTTACATAATAAAAAGACTGGGTTTGATGCATTTGTATTTGAAAGAGGTGTAGATGGTAAAAAGCAAGTAGTAGCATTTAGGGGGAGGGACATAAGGTGACGCTCTTTTTGGAGAAGGTATCTCAGAACTCACTACAGATATTGATTATATATGGGGGTAAATAAGTTGAAAAACATTGAAGTTCTAAATACATACATTGAAGGGATTTCTGATGCTCTCCCTACGTGGTTAAAGCATCTAATCGAGGCAGAGGAGATACATCAAAACTATGAGAATGTACAAGTACTTGGTGCATTAAAAACAGATGCGGTGTTGTACTATGTACACCGTACGCTGCAAGTGTTAGATGGGTTGCCTTTAGATGAAGAAGCGTATCGTATTATTGAAAGGGTACTAACGTATAGTGAGCTTGCAAAGGTAGGATCTTTAAAACAGCGGGAGCAATGGAAGAAAAGCGGGATTAATCTATTGGTACATAACGAGGGTTCTGCTGATATCTTTAGTGATATTCAGTTTAACGAACGTATAGAGACAAATTTAAACTCTACTGAGTGTTTGTTTGTTCGAGATTTAATTAGAACACATGGATTAATCGGGCAGTATATACGCGGGGAGGCTCGTTTGGGCTCTCATGTTGATTTGATTAACACGTATAAAGAAGAGTACGGGGACGTTAGGTTAAAAGAGATTCTATACTATCTTAACCAATGTATTATTGAGGGCGTATCAAAATCCTTGTGGAGTGAAGTAAAGAACGATGTGAAGATTACAATTGATGGTCTATTTGATGGTTATGTGGAGCCATTTACTTCTCGCATACATAGACTCACGCCAAAACATAAGGAGTCAGCATTTGAAAAAGATATAATTATGGGGAGCGAGAAGGGTGACGTTCAAACATTCTTATCCGATAAGGATTTGTGGTATGTAGAACCGTCTATGCATGCTCTTAGCTTTGAGGATATTTGGACAGTTTTTGTTATGTTAAAGAACGAGATAGGCACTAGAAAGGTTCAGCATATACATTTCGAGAAATTGATGCAGCAGTTGCACTATGATTTCAAAGGCGAGAAAAAGGACAACGTGTATCGTAAGCGGGTTATTGAGAAGTATCTACGGGAGTACCGTGAGAACGAGAAGCCGAATACAACACATGTTTCTTTTGAGGTTAAAGTCGATGAAGATATGAAGACTGCGTATGTGTCGTTTCAGTTTTCTGCTGTAGGTGAGGCTTTAATTACCTTCTGTGTAGAGGCAGAAAAGATAGATATGATGCATGCTCGGGCAAATGTGCTGCTGTTTGATTTCTTCGGGTTACGTAAGGATGCATATGATAGATTCCATAACGAAGAAGTGTATCTGGAGCATATGAATAGCTCAGCTGATGATAAACGAATTATTCTTGATTATATAAAGGGAGATACGATTGTAGATGTCGGAGCCGGTGGTGGTGTCATGTTAGACATGATCGAAGAAGAGAACGAGGATAAACGAATCTACGGTATCGATATTTCCGAAAACGTGATTGATACGTTGAAAAAGAAGAAGCAGAACGAGGGGCGTTCTTGGGACGTCATTAAAGGGGATGCAATCAACTTACGCAGCTCGTTTGAAAAAGAATCGGTTGATACGATTGTATATTCTTCTATCCTTCATGAGCTGTTCTCTTATATCGAGTATGAAGGTAAGAAATTCAATCATGAAGTAATTAAAAAAGGGCTGCAGAGTGCCTATGAGGTGTTAAAGCCAGGAGGTCGTATTATCATTCGTGATGGCATCATGACCGAAGATAAAAGGTTAATGCGGGTGATTCGTTTTAAAGATGCAGGCGGAATGAAGTTCTTAGAGCAGTATGTCCAAGAATTTAAGGGGCGTATAATCCATTATGAGGTACTTGCAGACAATACAGTCAAAATGTCTGTTAATGATGCAATGGAGTTTTTATATACGTATACTTGGGGCGAGGACTCCTTCGTTCATGAAGTGCAGGAGCAGTTTGGAATCTTTACGCCAAACGACTATAAGGATTTCGTAAAGGGGATTTTTGGAGATAGAGTAAACATTGTTCAAGCTATGAACTATTTGCAGGATGGATATACAAATCATCTTAGCGAGAAAATCGATTTTACAGATGAGTCTGGGAATGCGGTTGCGTTACCAGATAGTACGTTCTTTATGGTTTTAGAAAAGAGGTAATGCTGTTGAAAACCTTTAAAAATACAATTTTAAAAAACTTAATTTAAATTTGATGTGTTGAAGAAAGCCGCGATGTTTATAAAAAGTTGTGTAGTTTTACCCCTTTAGATAATTTAGTCTAAAGGGGTATTTATATTGAAAAAAGAGATTCTGTAATTGTTGAAGAGGAAGGTAGAGACATTAGATCAACAACAGGGTAGGAAGAGTATGATATGTGATGCATCTCACACCATAAATACATATATAACTTTACAATTAGAATATCAATTGATGGGAGGGTTAATCTTGATGAATCGTGATTTTAATAAAAATCCATTTATTGTAATATGGGAGTTGACAAGAGCATGTCAATTAAAATGTCTGCATTGTCGTGCAGAAGCACAGTATCATCGTCATCCTCTAGAGCTAACATTCGGAGAAGGAAAAAAACTAATCGATGATATATATGAAATGGAAAATCCAATGCTTGTATTTACTGGTGGAGATCCATTAATGCGTCCAGATGTATATGATATTGCGGAATATGCAGTGAAAAAAGGTGTTCGAGTATCTATGACGCCAAGTGCTACTCCGAACGTTACGAAAGAAACGATTCAAAAAGCAAAAGAAGTAGGACTTGCTAGATGGGCATTTAGTTTAGATGGAACAACAGCTGAAATACACGATCATTTTAGAGGGACAGAAGGCTCATTTCAATTAACGATGAATGCGATTCGTTATTTGCATGAATTAAAAATTCCTATTCAAATTAATACTGTTGTTTCTAATTATAATGTGGATGTACTTGAAGAGATGGCAATGTTAATAGAAGAATTAGAATGTGTACTTTGGAGTATATTTTTCTTAGTTCCAACAGGGCGAGGTAAGGAAAAAGATATGATTTCACCAGCCCAACATGAAAGGGTATTCCATTGGCTATATCAGCTTAGTAAAAAGGTTTCTTTTGATATTAAAACAACAGCTGGTCAGCACTATAGACGTGTTGTGATTCAAGAAAAAATGAAAGAACATAAAAAGGAAAATCAGGTCATTCAATATCAGGATGTATTGATGAATGGGACGACTGGGCGAGTTGATGGGCTTGGGCGTGCTCCAAAAGGGGTGAATGATGGAAACGGTTTTGTATTTATTTCTCATATTGGAGATGTATATCCAAGTGGGTTATTGCCGATTAAAACCGGGAATATCAGAACAACATCGCTAGCTGAAATCTATCGAAACTCCCCTGTTTTTCAAAATATTCGTAATCCTGACAAGTATAAGGGGAAGTGTGGTGTTTGTGAGTTTCGATATGTTTGTGGGGGATCTCGTTCTAGAGCATATGCAATGACGGGGGATTACATGGAAAGCGAACCTTTCTGCGTATACATTCCAAAAGCATTGCGAAAACAGAAAAAGAACGTAAAAAAGGGACATGAGTAAGAGCTTGCTCATATCCCTTTTTTAATGTCTTATAATGTATAGTACTTCGCATCCTTCATTAAAAATTTACTACCTATATCTGTTGTTCTGAAGCAAGTTTTTTACACATGAATTCTATTAAACCGATTTTAATAAAGAATAATAATTTGTGTCATAGGGGATATCATCTTGATACATATAATTTTTTAGAACTCCTTCTTTTTCAAAACCTAATTTTAATAGAACTTTATTGGAAGCCTCATTTTCAAGAAATACAATGGCCCCGATACGCTTTAAATGAATGGTATGGAAACCGTATGATATAACCTCAGAAACAGCTTCAGTCGCATATCCTTTTCCCCAGTATTCAGGGAAAAAGGCATAACTTAAATTAGCTCGTTTATGCTCGGAAGACCAATCATGAAATCCGATTGTTCCAATGAGTTCTTTCTTATCTTTTAATTCGATTCCCCACTTTATACCGCTCCTTGCATGGTAACTCAACTTAAAGTTATGAATGACTTGTTTCACTTGATCAACATCCTGTAATGGTTTTTGGCCATAGTAGCGCAGTACATCAGTATTAGAAAAGCATTGTAGTATACTCGGTGCATCTTCTTCGGTAAGTTCTCGTAAAATGAGTCGGTCGGTTTTCAATATAGGAAACATACTTTCACTCCATTTCTTCTGAAACTAGAATGTGTTGTTATTATATAATTTAGTCTGAAAATAAAGATTATTCAAGAGGGAAGTATGGTTTTGATATATGATAAAATTGATTGTGGAATAAATTACAAAAAGAGGTTTACATATGGAGACATACTCAATTTTAATTGTAGATGATAATAAAGATATTGTTCGATTTGTTCATGTGAATTTAATGCAAGAAGGTTTTAAAGTTTTTAGTGCTTATAACGGAGAAGAGGCTTTAGAAATAATAAATAATAACAGAATTCAACTTGCTATTTTGGATATTATGATGCCACAAATGGATGGAATAGAATTGTGTAGAAGGATTAGAGAGAAACATAGTTTACCAATTATGTTTTTAAGTGCAAAATCATCGGACGTGGATAAGGTAATAGGATTTAGTACTGGAGCAGATGATTATATTGTGAAGCCGTTCAGTACAATTGAATTTATAGCGAGGGTGAAAGCTCAATTAAGAAGATATACATATTTCAATCAAAATGCTGTCCAAGTAATAGAAAAGAAAATAAACATTAGAGGTTTAGAAATAGATGAAGTGTCGAGAACAGTAATGTTATATGGAGAAACAATCAATCTTACAAAAACTGAATATGATATTTTATTCTTAATGGCAGCTGCAAAGAATCGTGTATTTACTATTGAAGAAATATATGAGAGCGTTTGGAAAGAAAGGGCCTATGAAAGCAATAATACAGTAATGGTTCATATCGCAAGATTAAGAAATAAAATTGAAGAGGATCCAAAAGAACCGAAGTTTATTCAAAATGTTTGGGGAGTCGGATATAAAATTGAAGATTAAAACATTACAAGGCATTAGAGCTAAGTTTTTTATCGCATTCTTATGTAGTATCTTGTTAGCAACTGTAAGTATAATAGCGTTTCAAATTTTAATTGGAAATATATATAGTCATGTTACTGCGTTAGAGGAAAAGTATTCATTTTTATATTTTATAGTTTTTTTGATTTTTACTACGACATATTTTGCATGTATGACAAAAACAATGATGAAAAGATTATCTGAAATTAATAGGAATGTGGAGGAAATAAGTAATGGTAATTTTGAAATACATATACCTATTTCAAAACATGACGAGATTGGTGAATTAGCGACGAATGTTAATAGAATGGTGAAAAGTTTAAAAGAGGCTATCGAGAATGAAAAAAAATCACAGGAAATGAAAAATGAAATGATTAGTAATATTTCTCATGATTTACGAACTCCTGTAACATCTCTAATCGGTTACGTGGACCTGTTAGGAAATCAGCTTCATTCAAATAGAGAAGAATGTGAACAGTATGTAAGTATATTAAAGCGAAAGAGTTATGAATTAAAAAATCAAGTAGATGATTTATTAGAATATTGTCAAATAAATTATAGAGAGATTGAAATACATAAAAGTGTAGCAAATATGAAAGCTTTTATTGAACAAATTATGATTGATTTTGTGCCACAACTAGATGATGCTGATATGAGCTTTTGTATTAAGGGTGATAAGGAGTTACATGTGGAAATGGATGTAGCGCTTATGGTGAGGTTATTCGAAAATGTAATTAGTAATAGTATTATGTATGGGAAAGATGGAAAGGAGATTCTTATTCAAGTTTCTAAAAGAGATATGAATGTTGAAATAGAAATTAAAAACTTTGGACAATGTATTCCGAATGCGAACCTTCCTTACGTTTTTGAGAAGTTTTATCGGGGTGAAAAATCACGTAGTTCTCATACTGGCGGAAAAGGAATGGGACTTGCAATTGCGAGAAGTATAGCAGAACTTCATAAAGGAGATATCACTGTACGTAGTAACGATAAAGAAACAGTTTTCACTATCGTTTTACCACAGTATAAAGAAATGTAAGAAAGTCGTAAGTATTTCTTTTATATGCCGTAATTTTCACTTCGTATCATGTAGAACAAAGATATGAGAGTAGGGATACAACATGTGGAAGAAATATGTATTAGTAATTGTAGTTGCTTTTTTAATTATAAGTTGGAGTGTAATTTATTTAGCTGATGGTGTTATATCAGTCGTTTTTTGGTGGAGTATACAAGCGTTTAGCCTAGTATCAATTTTTATTTTAATAGCATCAGTATTACTATTTGTGTGGAAAGGTATTTTCAGAAAGCGAATAGATAGAAGGCTACTCTTCATTGTGCTTTTTTCTATAATTGGAGCTTGGCCCTTAGGATGGTTCGCTAACATAGGCGGACTTGCTTACCCAGCTGATGTACAGTCTATGAACCCTAAAATAGTCGTTCGTTTTCCTTTAAATGAACGAGCACTAGTAGGCTGGGGTGGTGATCGGTTAGAAACGAACTATCACGTTATAAAGCCGAATGAACGATGGGCATATGATATTCTCATTCCACCTGCTGAAGTAAAAAGTAATAAGTTAGAGGATTATGGAATATTCGGAGCGAAAGTAATGGCACCAGCTTCTGGGACGGTTGTATCTATTAATAATAATGACCACGATTTAGTTCCTGGATCGGATAATTTTCAGTCGATGGCGGGGAATCACATATATTTACGAGTAGATGAAACAGGGACATTTTTGATTCTTGCCCATTTAAAGGAAGGGTCAATTAAAGTGAAGGAAGGACAACATGTAAATGAAGGAGAGGTTCTTGCTCAAGTTGGTAACTCAGGAAGTTCAAGTGAGCCACATTTACATATTCATCATCAAAGGCAGGATCCATCAAAGGTAAGTATGTTTTTTGCGGAAGGATTGCCACTGTATTTTCAAACTGAAAAAGGTGCGATGATGCCAGAAAGAGGGACATACATGAGTGGTAAGTAGAAGGAAAGTAATTCAAACAAAAAGGGTATTCCAAATTGAAATTGGAATACCCTTTTTATTAATCCACAAATGTTTGATACAGTAAGAAAATATTTAAAACAATAACAAGTGCAGCAATGATCCAAGCGATAAAGGTAGTTATGCGGTGATTAACGAGTGCACCCATAATTTTTTTACTACTTGTAAACATAATAAGTGGTACTAATGCAAAAGCAATACCGAATGATAAGACGACTTGGCTCATGACTAGAGCGTAAGTTGGATTTACACCTAAAGCGATAATAACTAATGGTGGAATCATTGTAATAAATCGGCGTAAGTATAACGGAATATGCATTCGAATGAATCCTTGCATGATAATGTCACCAGACATTGTACCGACTGAAGAGCTAGATAAACCAGCTGATAAAAGTCCGATTCCAAATAAAGCAGCGGATGCAGGTCCAACTAAGTTGCTAAATTGATTAAAAGCAACATCAAGATCTTCAACATGCAAGCCGTTTTTAAAGAATAGTGCGGCAGCAACAATTAACATACTTGCATTAATTGCTCCAGCGATAACCATTGCGATAATAATATCAATAAACTCAAAGCGGAAAATCTTTTTCTTTTGTTCATCATTTGTTCCGACTACGCGGCGCTGCGTTAAGGCGGAATGTAAATATATTGCATGTGGCATAACTGTCGCGCCTAAAATACCAGCTGCTAATAAGATACTATCCACGCCTTGGAATTTTGGAATGAATAGTCCTGAAAGTAAAGGACTTAATTCCGGTTTTGCATAGAAAACTTGTACACCAAAAGCGATAACAACGATAAAAATCATTCCTGTTATAATAGCTTCTAATGGACGGAAACCTCTGCGTTGAAATTCAAGAATAATAAATGATCCAGCGGCTGTAATTAAAGCGGCTGGTAACATTGGAATCCCGAATAATAAGTACAATCCGAGTGCCGCTCCAATAAATTCAGCTAAATCAGTCGCCATAATAACGAGCTCCCCTTGAATCCATAAACCGATGGAAACAGGTTTCGGGAAGTTTTCTCGAGCAATTTCAGGAAGGTTTCTACCTGTAGCAATTCCTAATTTAGCGGATAAAGTTTGGATTAATACAGCCATTAAATTAGAAGCGAGTATTACCCAGAGTAATAAATATCCATATTGTGATCCAGCAGCAATATTTGTGGCGAAATTGCCAGGATCAATATAAGCAACTGAAGCGATGAAAGCAGGACCTAAGAATGGTAATAGTCTTTTTAAGCCTTTCGTTTGCCCGCTTAATGCTAAATGCGCTGATTGAACAGTTGTACTTTGAGAAGGGACTTGTTCATCTTTTGATATATCTTTATTCATAGTAGTTTTCCCCTTTAAAATGTTAACTTGATGAAATTATTGTATTTATTCTTACTTATTATTTCAATACATTTAAATATAATATGTGTATTTTCATTTGAACATAAATGTTTCCTTAATGCAAATTATATGACTTTGTGCAATCGATGGTGTGAAGATACGAAAATTTTTTGGAAGTTTATGGTTGATGTGTAAGGGGGAAGATAATAAATTAAAGGGCTATTTTTGAAATTTATGTGAACATAAAGCCTATAATACAGCATATTAATTGATGGAAATGGATTTGTATGATATATAATATATTGGGATTACAACATAACCACAGTGTTTTGGTATGTAATCTTGTTTTTTATTTTTGTTAACTGATAGAAAATAGTATAAAGAGAAGAAAATGGGATGCATAAAACTTTGGATACATTTTCTTATTATATATGCTTTGATATAAACGTTAACTTATACATGATTTTAAAAATTAGATAGGTGGTAGAAATACATTGGCAACTACAAAACCATACAGAGTATTACTATATTACATGTACACAACAATTGAAAATCCTGAAGAATTTGCGGCAGAGCATTTAGCATTTTGTAATTCACTTGAATTAAAAGGAAGAATCCTTGTAGCTAAAGAAGGAATTAACGGAACTTGTTCTGGTACTGTAGAGCAAACAGAGAAATACATGGAAGCAATGAACAACGATCCACGTTTTGACGGTATCGTATTTAAAATAGATGAAGAAGAAGGGCACGCATTCAAGAAAATGCACGTACGTCCTCGTCCAGAGTTAGTTACACTTCGTCTAGAAGATGACATTAACCCACACGAAATAACTGGGAAGTATTTAGAGCCAAAAGATTTTTATGAAGCAATGAAACAAGAAGATACAGTTATCATTGATGCACGAAATGATTATGAGTTTGATTTAGGACACTTCAAAGGTGCGATCAAACCAGATATCGAATCATTCCGTGAATTACCAGACTGGATTAGAGAAAACAAAGAAACACTTGAAGGTAAAAAGATTTTAACGTACTGTACAGGTGGAATTCGTTGTGAGAAGTTTTCTGGTTGGTTAGTTCGAGAAGGCTATGAAGATGTAAGTCAGCTTCATGGCGGAATTGTAACATACGGAAAAGACCCAGAAGTACAAGGTGAGCTTTGGGATGGACAATGTTACGTGTTCGATGAGCGTATCGCTGTACCAGTAAACCAAAAAGAACATGTTATTGTTGGTAAAGACCACTTTACAGGTGAACCTTGTGAGCGCTATGTAAACTGTTCAAATCCAGAATGTAACAAGAAAATTTTATGTTCTGAAGAAAACGAAGCGAAATATTTACGTGCATGTTCTCATGAATGCCGTGTAAGCCCACGTAACCGCTACGTAATACAACATGAATTAACTGAAGAACAAGTAGCTGCTGCGTTAGAACAAATCGAAGCAGGGAAGTAAGTCGAATGAGTATAGCAAAACGAGAAGAAGTTACTCCAAAGTTCATTTTGGAGTAACTTCTTCTTTTTGTCAGTTTTTGTCGGTAAGTCGATATATTCGAAAAATCGCTGATAAAAATTTCATGTACTGAAGCGCGCTACAGATGGATAATTTGAAAATAAACTTTTTTAATTCTCATCATCTTTCTCTTTCACAGCAGACAACACTGTTTGTTTGACCCATGCTTTTCTTCTTCTATGCTGTACCCCCCATTGATATAACCTTTGTGCACCTAAAATAAGTGAAATGACTATACCGCTAATTGCTATTAAAAGAGCGAAAAATTCAAGGGGCGAAGATATTTTGTTTGAATCGGTGTTTCTTAAAAGATCAATCATAGTAAACCCTAACATTTGGCCTACTACAGAGTAGAGGGTTAAAATTAATAACAAAAGGCTATCTTTTTTTGAAGCGACATTTTCTTGATATTTAAACAAACTATCAAGATTTTGTTTTGCGTTCGAGTATAAAATTTCGATGTTAAAAAGTTTTCTTAAGCGAAAGAAAATATCTTCACTCTGTGATTGGGATACTAGCTCTAAAGAAAAGTAATTCGCTGTAAATGAATTGATTGAATAAATTAATTTCTCTATTTCATTTGTATCTTGTTCAATGTTTAGTTCAGCATAAGCGTTTGCCATTTTTAATAAAACGATTTTATGAAATAGATTTAATAACAAAGCGTAATAAAATTCCCCGTACATTTGACTGGCAAGTTTAGTAATTTCGCGTTCTCCCTCATTTGTTACACATGTGAATATATGTTCTTCCATTATGAAATAGCGATTGGGTGCCCATCTCTGGTAAGCGTGTTTTTTTAAATAATCATGAATATAAGGAAGATTATTTGCACTCACATATGCCTTACCATCACTTGTTAACCCGGAAAGACTAGAAGTACGATAAACATCCACTTCATTAAGTTCCATTTCTTCTTTTATAGATAATAAAGTTTGTACATACATTCTTTGGTCTTCAAAGAATGGAAAGGTTTGAAAGTAAGAGCTTCTTAATCTCTTCTTCTCAAAGAAGTCTGTTACGCCATGAAATAAATAACAGAAAATGAACCTTTCCACTTGGGAATATCTTTTTCCATTACACTCAATACAAATCGTTTCGTTTGTATCATTTTTAGTTTCAAGTACACGGAAGCGGGCGGCAAATTCGATTGCTTCTGATAATGACATTTTTGGAGCTGTTTCTACTTCTGTCCGAATGGTTAAGAAGCCAAGCTCATAAGGACAAAGTGTTATGTCAATAGAATGAATCTTGAATGGAACAGAAATAAGATTTGTTATTAAATGTCCATTTAAATTAAGGTCTTTAGAATAGCGCTGTAATCCTTTTTGATGCGCTGAGTGAGGAAATAGAATTTTATTTGTAAATGAAAGATAGTATGCTTCCATATTTTGATGTGAAACTTGAAATTTTCCGTAGTATGTATTTTCATTTTCAAGATGATCGAGTCGAAAAGGGCGAAAATCATTTTTCTGTAAGAAAGGGAACATATTTTGTTCATATCCAGTTTTAAAAGAAAACGGGAATATAAATTGAAATATAGCTGTTGTTACATCTTTTTCCTCGATTGTTTGTATTGCCTCCATTTACATTGTTTCCTTTCCATATGTGCTATAAAAACAACATGCCCAAATTCATTTGAAAATAACCACTGTTTTATACTATGTAAAGAATGAAAATTCAGCTTATTTAGTAGGGGACATGTATAATGTTATGTATACTAAAAGGTATAAAATTATATTTTGAAAAGGGGGATGTTGTATGCGTATTTTAGTACTAGGAGCTGGTGGCGTCGGAGGCTTTTTTGGTGGCCGATTAGTTGAAAAGGGAGAAGATGTTACGTTTCTTGTTCGTAGTAAACGGAAAAAACAATTAGAGGAAAGAGGACTTGTAATCCGAAGTGTGAATGGGGATTTTTCCTTCCAACCGAAATTAATAACGAAAGAAGATAGAACTTCTCCATTTGATGTCATTTTATTTTCAACAAAAGCGTATCACTTAAACGAGGCAATTCAAGATTTGAAGCCGTTTGTAGGTGAAAATACTGTAATCATTCCATTGTTAAATGGTATCGCTCATTTATCACAATTACAAAAAGAATTCGGCGAGGAAAAAGTAATTGGGGGTTTATGCTTTATCGAGACGACGTTAAACGATCAAGGAGAAATTGTACAAACTAGCGCTGCTAACAGACTTGTATTTGGAGAAATTAAGTCTCAAGATCCAGAGAGAATAAAGCATATTTCTAAAGCATTTGCAGATACGAAATCTAGTTTTGTTTTAAGTGAAAATATTACGCAAGATATGTGGCATAAATATTTATTTATTACTGTAATGTCAGGTGTGACAACATTAATGCGTGCACCAATAGGACCAATCCGTGAAAGTGAAGGTGGACGTGATTTTATCCGAAGCTTATTTGAAGAATGTGTGCAAATTATGAGATATATTGGGGCACCAGTTAAGGATGAGATTGCCAAGGAACATATGAAAACAATTGATAAAATTTCATATGATATGAAGTCATCGATGCAGCGGGATATGGAAAAAGGTTCGTCTATAGAAGGAAAGCACTTACAAGGATATTTACTAGATGTAGCAGAACAATTTTCTATAGAAGTACCATTATTAGAAGCAGTATATCAAAATTTGAAAGTGTATGAAGAAATGACCTTTAACAGATCAGCAATAAAATTGGATGTATGAAAAAATAAAAAAGAAAGCAATATATAAGTGTATTGCTTTCTTTTTTATGACAAATTATTTATTTCTTTTCGTTCTATCTGTCAAATTTATTTCCTGTTCACGTTTACCGTATAATTGATTAATTTCATTTGCTAACGCATCTAAATAGGAATCGGAAAAAATAGGCTTCTTTTCTTTAGACATATGGGTCTCCTTTATCAATTTTTTAGTATTCATTATGTATATTTATCGGCGGATTATGCGCAATCATTTTAAATTTTTTCTTTTTCAAAATTTTTGTTTACATTTTGAAAATAAAGGAGTATTATAATCCACAGTTTCAATTTTCTAAATCGCTGAAACCGCATGGTGCGGGGGACCCGTTCTTATGGATTAATACTTAATCCAATGGGGTGAATCCTTGAAAAAGGTAGGGCTACTCATAGGCCCGAATCCGACAGCTAACCTCGTAAGCGTTATATTGAGAAGGAAGGTGGAGCTTGTGCGACAAAAAATATAATGTCTACAAGTCTATTTCGTTATGGCTTGTAGACATTTTTTGTTTTCTAAAGAAATAGTTTATCCGCTGTAACTAGCAGAAAAGTTCGTACAAAATTAATGGAGAGTGGACAGCAGTGGTTTCATCTATTAAAAGATTTTTAATTGGAAGACCGTTAAAATCAACTGAGCTTGGAGAACAAAAGCTCAATAAAACGAAGGCGTTAGCAATTTTGTCTTCTGACGCTTTATCATCGGTTGCTTACGGTCCAGAGCAAATATTAATTGCTTTAGCAGGTCTTGGAGCAATCGCTTATTGGTATTCTATTCCGATAGCTGTTGGGGTATTAGTATTATTGACAGCCCTTATTTTATCTTATCGACAAATTATTTTTGCTTATCCGCATGGCGGGGGCGCATATGTTGTATCAAAAGAAAATTTAGGGATGAATCCAGGCTTAATTGCTGGAGGATCTTTATTAGTCGATTATATTTTAACGGTTGCGGTAAGTGTGTCTGCTGGTACAGATGCGCTAACATCTGCTTTTCCTAGTTTACATGCACATAATGTAATCATTGCGATTATATTTGTTATATTTATTACTATTTTAAATTTAAGAGGGGTAACGGAATCAGCTTCCGTTTTAGCATATCCTGTTTATTTATTCGTTTTAGCACTATTTATATTAATTGGTGTAGGGATATATAATATTTTAACGGGACACGTTTCACCGACTTTACACACGCCAATTGGAACGCCGGTTGCAGGAATTAGTTTGTTTTTACTGTTACGAGCATTTGCATCGGGGAGTTCGGCTTTAACAGGTGTAGAGGCGATCTCTAACGCAATTCCAAACTTTAAGGATCCTGCACCTAACAATGCAGCGAAAACATTGCTTGCAATGGGAGCATTACTTGCAGTGTTATTTTCAGGGATTGTTTTCTTAGCTTATTATTACGGAATTACTCCAAGTAAAGAAGTAACAGTTGTTTCTCAAATTGCTGAACAAACATTTGGACGTAATTTCATGTACTATTTCATACAAGGTACAACAGCTTTAATATTAATCCTTGCTGCTAACACAGGATATTCTGCATTTCCGCTATTAGCAGTTAACCTTGCAAAAGATAAGTTTATACCGAGAATGTTTACGATTAGAGGAGACCGCCTAGGTTACTCAAACGGTATTATTATACTTGGAATTGCATCGATTATTTTAATTGTAGCTTTCCAAGGGCAAACAGAACATTTAATTCCGTTATATGCAGTAGGTGTATTTATTCCATTTACACTTTCTCAAACTGGAATGGTATTAAAATGGCTTCGTGAAAAACCTGAAGGATGGGCTTTGAGATTAACGGTTAATTTAATTGGTGCAGTTATTAGTTTTATCGTAATGAGCATGTTCTTTTTAACTAAATTTGCACAAGTTTGGTCAATCCTTATTTTCTTACCTGCCATTATCTTCTTGTTCCACCGAATTAAGAAGCATTACGATGCGGTAGGAGACCAACTAAGTTTAAAAACTTGTGAACGGATTATTCCGATTGAAGGAAATGTAATTGTCGTTCCTGTAGCTGGTATGACACATGTAGTAGAAAATTCATTGAACTATGCGAAGTCTCTTTCTGCAGATCAAGTAATCGCGGTATATGTTGCTTTTGACAGAGAAGAGGAAAAGAAATTTGAAGAGAAATGGAAGAAGTGGCAACCTGAAGTAAGGCTTGTTACATTACATTCTCATTATAGAAGTATTATTCAGCCACTAACAAAGTTTATTGATACAGTACAGTATAAAGCGAGTGAATCAAATTACCGAGTTACGGTCGTTATACCACAGTTTATTCCGAAAAAAGGTTGGCATAACATTCTTCATAATCAATCTAGTTTACTCATTCGTGCTTATTTACTCTATAAAAGAAATGTTGTTATTACGACAGTTCCATATCATTTGAAAAAGTAAGAAGTTTTTATAAGGATAGCTTTACGAAAGTGAAGCTATCCTTTTTGTGTATACGCTATGCATAATTGCATACGAGCCCGAAAGATATATTAATATAATTTTTATGTCTGTGAGTAAGTAGAGGTTTTTGTTGTGATATATGGATATTTCAATTGAAAAAGTGAAGCGGATTATATTTTGGAATAAGGACATGAAAGCTTGAAAATAAAGGGAATGAAAATACTTCTTTACGATAGATAAATAGCTGTGTTTAAATGACCTTACAGTACAAAACTTATATGAAAACAAAACGGAATTTCATATTTACGTACGTTATTTAGTTTAAAATGAATAATATTTTTATGTAGTATATTCACTGTATCAATGTGGAAAATGAGATCCAATAGAAATTTTATGCAGTGTTATTCATACTAAGCGTATGTGAAAAGTTATGAAATATTTTATAACAATAAGTAAGTACTGTGGCAATAAAAATTAGGAGAGATGGTTCGTACGTGAATCGCGGTGAGAACGTTCTCTATTTTAACCATCTCAAACTATGTGCAAGAAAATAGAATAATAAAATGCGATAGTAATAGTTGCTAATACATAGGAGGAGTTAAAGTGAAAAAGACTTTAATTACAGGGTTATTGGTTACAGCAGTATCTACGAGTTGCTTCATTCCTGTAAGCGCTTACGCTAAGGGGGGGCAAACAGAAGTGAAAACAGTATATGCACAAAATGTAATTGCTCCAAATACATTATCCAATTCAATTAGAATGTTAGGATCACAGTCACCACTTATACAAGCATATGGACTAGTTATTTTACAACAGCCAGATATTAAGGTGAATGCGATGAGTAGTTTGACGAATCATCAAAAGTTTGCAAAGGCAAATGTAAGAGAGTGGATTGATGAATATAATCCGAAGCTAATTGACTTAAATCAAGAGATGATGAGATATAGTACTAGATTCAATAGTTATTATAGTAAGCTTTATGAACTAGCAGGAAACATAAATGAAGATGAACAGTCAAAAGCAGATTTTACAAGTGCATATGGAAAATTACAATTGCAAGTACAAAGCATCCAAGAGAGTATGGAGCAAGATTTATTAGAGTTAAATCGATTTAAAACGGTATTAGACAAAGATAGTAGCAACTTATCAATTAAAGCTGATGAAGCAATAAAAACACTGCAAGGATCAAGTGGAGATATTGTGAAATTAAGAGAAGATATTAAAAGAATTCAAGGGGAAATTCAAGCGGAATTAACGACTATTTTGAATAGACCTCAAGAAATTATTAAAGGTTCTATTAATATTGGTAAACAAGTATTTACAATTACAAATCAAACTGCACAAACGAAAACAATTGATTTCGTTTCTATCGGTACTTTAAGTAATGAAATTGTAAATGCTGCAGATAGCCAAACGAGAGAAGCAGCTCTTCGCATTCAGCAAAAGCAAAAAGAGCTATTACCACTTATTCAAAAGTTATCACAAACTGAAGCAGAGGCAACACAAATTACATTCGTTGAAGATCAAGTAAGTAGCTTTACAGAACTAATTGATCGCCAAATCTCAACTTTAGAAACGTTATTAACGGATTGGAAAGTTTTAAATAGTAATATGATCCAAATTCAAAAGAATGTTGAAGAAGGCACGTATACTGACAGTAGTTTACTTCAAAAACATTTCAATCAAATTAAAAAAGTAAGTGATGAAATGAATAAACAAACGAACCAATTTGAAGATTACGTTACAAACGTTGAAGTACATTAAGCAGAAAAATAAGTAACGATATAGGGAGAGAAGAAAAATGACAAAAAAACCTTATAAAGTAATGGCTCTATCAGCACTTATGGCAGTATTTGCAGCAGGAAACATCATGCCAGCCCATACATATGCAGCTGAAAGTACAGTGAAACAAGCCCCAGTTTATGCGGTAGCTAAAGCATATAATGACTATGAAGAATACTCATTAGGACCAGAAGGCTTAAAAGATGCAATGGAAAGAACAGGTTCAAACGCTTTAGTAATGGATCTGTACGCTTTAACAATTATTAAACAAGGGAATGTTAACTTTGGTAATGTATCGTCTGTTGATGCGGCTTTAAAAGGGAAAGTGATTCAGCACCAGGATACAGCTAGAGGAAATGCGAAGCAATGGTTAGATGTATTAAAGCCACAGCTTATTTCAACGAATCAAAATATCATTAACTACAATACGAAATTCCAAAACTATTATGATACTTTAGTTACTGCGGTAGATGCAAAGGATAAAGCAACTCTTACGAAAGGTTTAACTAGATTATCAAGTAGTATTAATGAAAATAAAGCGCAAGTAGATCAGTTAGTAGAAGACTTGAAGAAATTCAGAAATAAAATGACATCGGATACGCAAAACTTCAAGGGAGATGCGAATCAAATTACATCTATATTAGCTAGTCAAGATGCTGGAATTCCGCTTCTGCAAAATCAAATCACAACGTACAATGAAGCGATTAGTAAATATAATGCAATTATTATCGGTTCATCAGTTGCGACAGCTCTAGGGCCAATTGCAATTATCGGTGGTGCAGTAGTTATTGCTACAGGTGCAGGAACGCCGCTAGGAGTCGCATTAATTGCAGGTGGTGCAGCAGCTGTAGGCGGTGGTACAGCTGGTATCGTATTAGCGAAGAAAGAACTTGATAATGCACAAGCTGAAATTCAAAAAATAACAGGACAAGTTACAACTGCTCAATTAGAAGTAGCTGGGTTAACGAACATTAAAACACAAACTGAGTATTTAACAAATACAATTGATACTGCAATTACAGCATTGCAAAATATATCAAATCAATGGTATACAATGGGATCAAAATACAATTCTTTACTTCAAAATGTAGATTCAATTAGTCCAAACGACCTTGTTTTCATTAAAGAAGATTTGAATATCGCGAAAGATAGCTGGAAAAACATTAAAGACTATGCAGAAAAGATTTATGCTGAAGATATTAAAGTAGTAGATACGAAAAAAGCATAATCGGATACAAATCGTTAGAGCGTTAAGTGTTGATGAGTGATTTGAAGCTCCTGTTCAGTTGTGAGCAGGAGCTTTTTATACCCTTATAAAGAAAATAGGTGAAAAGTATGCAGAAACGATTTTATAAAAAATGTCTTTTAACGTTAATGATTGCTGGAGTAGCAACGAGTAATGTATTTCCGTTACATCCTTTTGCAGCAGAACAAAACGTAAAAACATTGCAAGAAAGTGCGGGAAATTATTCGCTAGGGCCAGCTGGATTCCGAGATGTTATGGCGCAAACGACATCGAGCATATTTGCAATGGATTCATATGCAAAATTAATTCAAAATCAGCAAGAGACTGATTTGAGTAAAATAAGTTCCATTAATAGTGAGTTTAAAGGGAATATGATTCAGCACCAAAGAGACGCAAAAATTAACGCGGCGTATTGGTTAGATCATATGAAGCCGCAAATTATGAAAACAGATCAAAATATTATTAATTACAATAATACTTTTCAAGCGTATTATAATAGTATGCTAATTGCGATTGATCAAAAAGATAGCGTAAAGTTAAAAGCGGATTTAGAAAAATTGTATGCGGATATTGTAAAGAATCAAAATGAGGTAGATGTATTATTAGGGAATTTGAAAGCCTTTCGCGGTAGAATGGCGAAAGACACAAATAGTTTTAAAGAGGATACAAATCAATTAACATCGATTTTGGCAAGTACGAATGCCGGTATTCCAGCTCTAGAGCAACAAATTAATACATATAACGATTCAATCAAAAAGAGTAATGATATGGTCATTGCTGGTGGTGTACTATGCGTAGCATTAATAACATGTCTTGCTGGCGGACCGATGATTGCGATTGCGAAAAAAGATATCGCAAATGCAGAAAGAGAAATAGCTAATTTAAAAGATAGAATTTCGGGAGCACAAGCAGAAGTCGTAATTTTGACTGATGTAAAAAATAAAACAACAAACATGACAGAAACAATTGATGCAGCGATTACAGCACTGCAAAATATATCAAATCAATGGTATACAGTAGGTGCAAAATATAATAATTTACTACAAAACGTAAAAGGAATCAGCCCTGAAGAATTTACGTTTATAAAAGAAGATTTGAATACAGCGAAAGATAGCTGGAAAGATGTAAAAGATTATACAGAAAAATTATATGAAGGCGTGGTGAAATAAACAGTGGACTAGTTCTGCTGTTTATTTTTTTTATCCTGTTTTTTGTGAGAGTTGAGCTTATAATTTGATATATAAGTTTGCCCTGTGTTTTATCGATGTGGCTTTGGGGGAATATTTAGCCAAATTGATATTAATAACCTAGATATACTTCTGATCAAGCTTTTTATATGTAATGTTTTAATGAAAAAAGCTATACTGTAAGCAAAACTAAAAATTGGAAAGGAAATACTAGAACATGGAAAACTATTTATTATTTATCCTTACAGCAATGCTAATTATAATAATGCCTGGTCCTGGTTTTGCACTAGTTACAAAAAATACTATATCGTATGGTAAAAATGGTGGAATAAAGACGGTCTTAGGAACGATGTCTGGAATGATGATTCATACAATAATGGCGACGCTAGGACTCTCTGCCATCCTAATGAAATTTTCTATGTTATTTATATTTATAAAATATGCTGGGGCTTTTTATTTAATTTACTTAGCTGTAAAGTCAATTAAAAGTGCTTTTTCTAAAAAAGAAGATTTGTCAGTTTCAGTGGAAATGAACGCTAAGGATAGTGGAACGCTTAAAAGCTTTAGACAAGGATTTACTACGGCAATTTTAAACCCAAAAACGGCTGTGTTTTTCCTTAGTTTTTTACCCCAATTTATTGTGAGTAATCAAAATCATTTCCTTCAATTTCTTTTGTTAGGAGTCACATTTACGGCTTTGACAGCAATATGGTATTTACTTTATATCTCACTCATACGTCAATTAAGAACTTTTTTAAGAAAAGAACGAGTGAACCGTACAATAGAGGGTATTACGGGCGCAGTACTATTAGTATTTGGAGTTAGATTGTTTTTCCAAAAATAAATATGTAAATGAAACGAGAAATAATGGCGGTTATTTCTCGTTTCATTTGTTCTAAAGCTACTATTTCACAATTTTATAATGGTTTTAAGGTAGGGAAGTTGATCTTTTTTTCGGATAATTGGCATTATTAACCTCTTATATCAAAGTTAAAATTATTTATATAACAAAGAAGGAACCTATCATACTTCATGATAGGTTCCTTCTTTAAATGCAAAAACTTCAAGTGTGTCAGGTTATGTTTCAAATCGTTACCGTTTCCAGAAAGCTCTTATAAAGTTGAATTTCTTGTTATTCTTTACCTGATGCTGATGAGATACCATCATCCAATTATTTTGATTCAATTTAGGATGAATATCTACTGTCGTTTGATAGGCAGTGCATAATAATCAAAAGATAAATCCAGCAAGGCACTTGCTTCTTGACGCAGTAACAGATCTTTCGGACGGAACATAAAGGACCCATCAGCATTGATGGAAGTATCAGGGTCTAGAATTCCTTGGGAGGCAAGTGCTTGAATAGATTGGACTGCCCAATCATCTGCGGCATCAAGTAATTTAACTTTAATAGTTTTATCAGTTTGAATCATTTTCAAATCTTGAATTTGCTTTACGTTTTGAATCATGGTTGCTGCGACCTGTCGGGTAATCGGAGTAGCATGGTTATACTCTGGAATTCCATTCATCATTTTTTCCCTTGCCTCCTTGGATTCGTCTGGAAAACCGTTCCATCCGTGAGCAAGTAACAGCATATCCGCAAATTCTCCTTGTGTCATGGTGTCCATCGGATTAAATAGATTATCTGTCTTAGCATCCATAATATTTAGAGCATGAAGATTATCAATGTGACTTCTATATTTACTCTTTGGTGGCACGTCATCAAAAGGTAGTTTGTTGTTAATTTTCTGAGCATCTGCTACAAAATCAAAGCTTTTAGGAGAGGTGTAGTGAAAATATGTGATTTCTCCTGCTGAATTCTTTTTGAAAGCAACTTTGTTGCCTTCCGAATCTTCAAATAACAACGGATGAATCATTTTCAGAACTTGTTTTCCAGTTGTTCCACCCTCCATGACCAAATTCCCATTTTCATAAGTAAAATGAGTGCGAATTGCAGAGAAACGCGTATTTTGGAATAAGCCCAAGTATTTATGAGCTTCTTTTTCTTCTAACGGAAGATAACTTGTTTTTACTTCTTTCTTCTTAGCAGGGAAGTAGTGATCCATGAGAGCTTCATATATGTCTATACTCATCATTGAATCATTATTGTAAGACATGAAGAATGCTGTTTTTTGTTCAGGCACTAAAATCAGCAGTGATTGATGTCCAGGCATACTTCCACCTTTCATTACAACGTGTTGACCGTTAGCAAATTTATTAAAAGGTGTTTCAAATCCAATTGTCGCAACAGGGATTGTCTTATCATCAAAAACTTGATAGGCATGCATCATATCTATGCTTTTTTTACTTACAATTTCTTTGTCTTTAAACGTTCCTTTCTGTAGTTGCATAATCATGTATTTTGACATGTCTTCCGCAGTAGATAAAATGCTTCCTTGTGGTGTATCCCTTAAACCGCTCCCACTTGTTGGAATCGGATCACCAGTGGGACCATAATGTGTAGCCATTCTTTCGAGAAGGTCAGGCGTAAAGCTCATACTCGTGGATTTCATATCTAATGGTTTGAAAATATTTTTTTCCATATATTTCGAGAAAGGGGTGTTAGTAGCATTCTCTACTGCAAACCCTGCGAGCGCAAATGAGACGTTGTCATACGTATAAGCTTCCCCTGGTGGCCGTATCACCGTTGGCATATGTTTAGAGAAAAATTCTTTCATTGGTATACTATTATGAACGTATTCGGGTCCAGTTATATTTGTGAGGTCCGGAAAATCTACCCCGCTAGTATAAGTGAGCATATCAAACAGGGTGAGAGGTTTCCCTGTTTGATTAGGGATTTTTAATCCACCAAGATATTTTTGTACGTCTTGATCTAGTTTAAGCTTTCCTTTATCGACTTGCTGCATCACAGCCAAAGCAGTAAAAGTTTTTGAGACTGAAGCGATTTGAAAGACCGTGTCCTTAGTGACGGGGATTTTCTTTTCTTTATTGGCATATCCATATCCTTTATTGACAACGACTTTTCCATCATGAACGACGACAAAACTAGAACCGTTCACATTATACTTCTTCATTTTTTCTTCAAATAACGGGTCAGCAAAAGATTCTATTTCTTTTTTATTATTAGGTCCTTCCATCATTTGAATATTAGTCGAGGATGCTAATGGTTTTGATTTTTCAGCTTCTAATAATTGTTGGGAACACGCAGAAATCATTGTTGAAGAAGAAAGAAGAACTGCAACAATCCCCAGTTTGTTAATTGCTTGTTTCATTTTTGTACGCTCCTTTAATTGATTTGTTTTTTTGTTAGCGAAACGAGTTAGCACCCGTTAGCGTATGAACAGAGTGTAGCAAGAGGCAAGTCATAGTAGGAAGTGAGTTTTTGTAATATTTATAAAGAAGAACAAAAATTGAGTCGATAAAGCTGTATTAATAGTTATGTCATAAAAATCATGACATTTTGACACTACTGTGTATGACAGAAAAACACTTAGTATCAAAGAGCAGTTATTAATAAATGAGGAGGGGAGATTTTCATTGCGTATGATAAAAAGGTAAAGAGGCATGAAAAGGGAAACAGGTATGACATATTTATGAAAAATAAACTAGTAACGAGATTGTTTTAAGGAAAAGAAGTAATTTTTAGGATTAACATACATGTGGAAAAAGAGGGATTTACTGTTTGTTAGGATTCAATAGCGTTCGTGAAAATAATACTGAGTAAGATACTTGCAAATCAACTCTTGTCCATTTGTCTTTGGTAAAGATGAAAGCTGTGTGACTAGTATAAAACAGCAAATAATTACTAATAAAATATGAATAGAGGAGAGGAATATTTTTATGAAAAAGCATTGTCAGATTACATCTACAGGTTTAGGTCTTTTAATGACTGGAAGTTCTCTATTATATACAACGCCAACCTCAATTGTAAAAGCAGAGCCCACTCAAAATGTATCTAGTTCGTTACAAATAAGTACCCAACAAAATCGTACTTCTGTTAAGCAAGCAATGCGAGATACACTACAACTTGGATACCCTGGAGTACTCGCTACAATTTATAAGGGTGGAAAAACGTGGAGTTATGCCGCTGGGGTAGCGGATCTGAGAACGAAGAAACCAATGAAAGCAGATTATCGCTTTCGTATTGGCAGTGTGACGAAGACATTCATTGCAACAGTTCTACTTCAATTAGCTGGAGAAAATCGCTTGAATCTAGATGACTCCATCGAAAAATGGTTGCCTGGTTTCATTCAAGGAAACGGATATGATGGTAACCAGATTACGATTCGGCAGATATTGAATCATACAAGTGGGATTGCTGAATACTTAAAGTCAAAAGACTATGATATTATGGATACAAAAAAATTGTATACGGCTGAAGAATTAGTAAAGATTGGACTGTCTCTTCCGCCAGACTTTGCCCCAGGTAAGAGCTGGTCTTATTCAAACACAGGATACGTAATACTGGGTATCCTTATTGAAAAAGTAACTGGAAACAGCTATGCGGAAGAGGTTGAAAATCGGATTGTTGAACCACTCGAATTGTCGAATACATTTCTACCTGGTAATTCAACTGTTATCCCAGGTACCAACCATGCCCGTGGATATTTCCAACTAGATGAAGCAAGTGAGCCCAAAGACGTTACGTATTCTTACCCAGGTAACTCTGATGGAGATATGATTTCTACTGCTGATGACTTAAACAAATTTTTCTCTTACTTGCTTAGTGGAAAATTACTAAAGGAACAGCAACTAAAACAAATGCTTACTACAGTTCCTACAGGAATGGCGGGAGTTGATGGTTATGGTCTTGGAATCTATGAAACTAAACTTCCAAATGGTGTCTCGATATGGGGACATGCAGGTGCCGCTCCAGGTTTTATTACTCTTGCTGGAGGCACACTTGGAGGAAAGCATACATTGGCAATCAACTTAAACAACCGCATAGTTAATAGTCCTGATCCTTTTAAAAATATTCTACTTGCTGAATTTAGCAAGTAGGTAAAAAGGAAAACCGGATAAATTTTGGCATAGTTTATTTTTGAACAGCTGACTATATCATTTTTAACAAAAACTGACGTTCTAGTATTTCGATAAAATGATGAAAATAAGGACAAATATAAACTAAGTACAATAAGTGTTTAAGAATCATTCACTGTAAAGAAACAAGAAGTTAATCAAGGTTTTTTATCCTCCACAACTAGGTAACCATGATTATTTTATTGAAGTAGGGAGGTGAAATCCAAAAGCATAATAATTTTATATGCAGCAAGCACCTAAGATATGTTACTGGAATAACAAGGGTAGGTATAGATTTATTTGGAAATACAAAAAATTTTAATCTCTTAAAATCTATTACTACGTATTATTTAGTAGATGAAATGTGGAACCAAGGAATTTATACGTATGATGCATGAAATCAAGGAATTGATTATGACACGTCGTTTCTTTCAGGAATCCTTATTATAAGGATTCCTATTTTATATCAAAAAATTTGCAAAGAAAAAAGATAAAATCGGGAGCACAATCTTATCTTTAGCATAAAGAATTAGCGTATGAACAGAGTATAGCAAGTGGCGAATCATATTCGATAGTGAACTTTTTGTCATATTTATAAAGGATAACAAAAGTTGAGTAGAATAAGGCTGTATTGATAGTTATGTCATACAAACCATGACATTTTGACACTACCGTATTTGACAGAAAAATACTTAGAATAAAAAAGTGGCTTTTAACGCATTAGCAATGAAAGAGGAGGAGAGATATTAATGACGAAAGCATTAGCTCAAAAAACTTTGCAAGATTTTTATTTCTTGTTATTTACCTTTGTATCCGGTTTTTTTTACTTTTGTTTCTATCTGATCAGCGTTACATTTGCATTAGTAATGACGATTATCTTTTTGGGTATTCCCTTATTAGCATGGGTGCTACAAACAACTCACACGTTTGTTCAGTATGAACGTATTCAGACAAAGATTTATACAGATATATCGATAGAGTTATTCGAACCAAGAAAAAAAGAGGAGGGAGATAAATGGATTAAAGCGAGAGATACAATCCTCAATAATAGCAACTGGAGGGCTATTTTTTGGCTCATGCAGAAATTTTTGGTCGGAATAATGAGTCTTATATGTGCTGTTTTACTGTATGTAATGCCACTAGTATGTATCGTTACACCCTTACTTTTTCGATATTTTAATATATACTTATTGGGTATAGCTGTGGATTCATGGGAGACAGCAATTTTTGTCATGATTGTTGGTTTCATTCTCATCGTGATACATAATTTTATTGGAAACTGCTTAGTTCAAATTATTGGAATGTACACGCGTTCCATGTTTAAAGCTATAAAGGAGTGATAATTTGTTTAAGACTTTGAAACTATGGTTTTGGTATGATTGGGCCTTACTTTGTATACGTTTTATTATTTGGCTATCATTGATATCAACGACTATCCAACAACAAGATCATTTGACAGTACCATTTTGGATCATTATTCTTTGGGAAATAGTTTCATTCTCAGTACCTTGGATTTGTTTAATGTTTAGTTATCGCTATTATTTGTTTACTGAAATAATATTATTTGGCGGAGTGTGTTTCTATTTAACTTTATTATTTCCGTCAGCGTATCTTACTTTTTTAATGCCAACTTTTATGATTGCGGCAAATAGTGCTCATAAATCTTACCGCTGGTCGGGTCCTATCACAATTATTTTGTTCCCATTGCTCATTGCGATATTTTCCAAAGTAACAGATTTATGGGCAATCATCCTACAACTCAGTTTAGCTTTTGCTATGGGCTCTTTCTTTCGTTTACTGGCTATTAATTACCGTCAAAGTGAAATTATTCGGAACCAGAAACATGTATTGGAACAATATGTATCCCAAGTTGAGCGGATTACATTACTCGAGGAACGTGATAGGCTTTCAAAAGACTTACACGATACGATGGGACATTCCTATACTTCAATTATTATGGGGATGGAAACATTACGTATGGAATTAAAGTCTAAAGAAGGAGAGCAACAGCTCGATTCATTATTACAATTGGCCCGTAACAGTATGGAAGAAGTAAGACTGTATTTACATCAATTAGATTTGTCACAAGAATCGCTTCCCTTAGCTGTCACATTACAACAATTGACAGACGAATTTAAGAAACATGCAAAAGTAAATGTACGTACTCAAATAATAGGGGAAGAGTATATGGTCTCTAAACAATCAAAAATGACACTATATCGGAGCTTGCAGGAATCACTAACAAATGCTGTTCGCCATGGGTATTCCACAGAAATCATTGTGTCACTTCATTTTGAACCACAACAGATAAGATTGGATGTACAGGATAATGGCTGTGGGGTAGAAGAATGGAAGGATGGTTTTGGATTAACTGCAATGAAAGAGCGTGTAAGTCAGTTGCAAGGAAGAGTCATTGTTTATTCCAAAAAAGGGGAAGGGACATTAATTTCATGTGTTTTACCGAAACAAGTACAACTTTCTAATGAACAAATCCGCCTGTGTATTGTCGACGATCATTCTTTTATCCGAGAAAGTCTTCGCACAATTTTGGATGGACAGGAGGGTTTACAAGTAGTGGGAATGGCTGAAGATGGAGAACGGGCTTTGGAATTGTGTGAGAGATTAAAACCAGATGTAGTATTAATGGATTTAGAGATGCCAAATCTAGATGGGATTCATGCGACTAAAGTGATTAAGGAAAAATGGCCGGACATTCGTGTACTCATTCTGTCAACCTTTCAGAATACAGAAAGGGCAAAAGAAATCATACGAAATGGTGCGGATGGATATGTATTGAAATCCATAGATTCGCGTGAACTAGCTGAATCAATTCGTCTAGTCTATCGAGGAGGCACGATGATTACTCATGACTTGTTCCATAGAATGTGGGAAGAAAATGAAGAAACAGGATTATTTGAATCACGATCAGATGGAAAAGAGTATGGATTAACGAAACGAGAATTAGAGATTTTGGAACTATTATCACAAGGAAGCCGTTATAAAACAATAGCTTCGACACTTTACTTGTCAAACGGAACGGTAAGAAATTACGCCTCCAATCTTTATGAGAAGCTAGGAGTTAAAAATCGAGAAGATGCAGTACAAAAGGCAAAAGATATAGGATTACTTTCTTGACTCTCTCACTTGAACTAGTTAGCTGAAGTCAATGGGGAACTTACAGATAATACAGGACATTACTACCCAATACTACACTTGAAACTACAATGAAAAATAAAGAGTTGGCAACCCCCTGCTTTTTTGTGAATATAGTCTAATATAATTTAGTTGTTTAAAATGGGTATTCGGATTTTCATATCGAAAAAGTAAAATAGATATTTTGGTCAATAACATCTGTGATTTAGATGTTATTGACCCCATTTCGAAAGTATCTATTACGTTTCCATGAGTGGTTTTGGAATTGAAAGAGTTACTTCCGTAAAGTCGGGGATAATAGCACTCACTAAATTCAAGTTCTCTATAAAGAGAAGAATTTAGAAACTAAAGAAATTAGTGTGAGGGTGCTTTATTGTAGTCAAATTAAAATATGTAGTTTTGAGTTGAAGTAAAACGTGTAATATAATTCTAAAATTCAAATTATATTAGAATGATGCAAAAGATAATCTAAAACTGAAGTATACAAGTAGGATTACGCAACCAGCCTGAAGATGGCCATCCTATTGCTGGATTTCATAATCCGATACGGAGTTCAATTGGATTCAATATGAGAAAGATAACAGGTTAATATATTTCTAATCATTTAAAGGGAAGGGCATGTGATTGAGGTGAATAATACATATAATGAAAAGACGCATACATCGATTAAACAATTATTAAAAAAGTTTTCATCAAAAGCTCCTGGCTGTGCATATATTGCTAGTTTAGATAGCGGAGTAACTTATAAGGGGGCAGTTGGCTTAGCTTCTATAGAGAAAAATCTACCCATAACTACCAAAACCGTTTTTAATGTAGCCTCAGTTTCTAAACAATTCACAGCATTTTCTATATTAATGTTAGAACAAGAGGGGAGATTAAGTTTAGATGATTCAATTGTAAAGTTTGTCCCTTCTATAGGAGCATATGCTGAACCTGTAACATTGAGACAACTAATTCATCACACTGGTGGACTAGTTGATTATATGGAATTGGCTGAAGCAGAGAATATTAAATATACTGACAAATTAACTGTAGAAGAATCGCTAAAACACCTTAATGGTCATCAAATCGCAAGGTTCCCAGTGGGCACAAAATTTGAGTATAGCAATACAGGGTATTTTTTATTATCACAAGTGATAGAGAAGGTAAGTGGCAAGTCTCTATGTCAGTTTACAAAGGATTGTATTTTTGGTCCTTTAAATATGAGGGCCACAACAATTGTGGATTACTATCCAACTACTGTAGCAATTGCTAGTGGATATTCGAAGAATGAGCAGGGAACATATAAAATCTATGAAAGCCCTTGGGAACATACAGGAGATGGGGCAGTTCATACAACAGTTGAAGATCTGGTAAGGTGGGGAGAAAATCTAACTACAGGAATCGTTGGTGGAAAAGAACTGGTTAAAAGAATGAGCGAAATAGGTCCGAAAATCTCTCCAACTGGAGAGACAATTATTGACAATGAAGATTATGCTTTTGGGTTGAGAGTTACTGAAGGTTTTAACTGTCGATACTTGGAACATTCAGGAAGTTGGGCAGGTTATCGTTCACATTTTATGCGGTTTCCAGAAAAATTTTTGTCTGTTGCGGTACTAAGTAACTATGATGAATTTGACTCTAAAAAATATGCTAATGAAATAGCAGAAATTGTTTTAGAAAAGTAAAAAAATAGAGCTTAGAATACAGTATTTGGATTTGGTTTATCCCACGTTGTTTTATATTGTTTAAAAGAATTTACCTTACACTTTCTCAAAATCCAATCAAAAAACGGAAATGACCTTAGAATCAGATTGGTATTTTTAATATTAGGAATAATCAATACGATTGTTGCGGTAATATTACAAAATGAGTATCCCTGCATTCTCATTTTTATTTAATAAGAACGTAGGGACATAATAAATACAAAGTTTGCGTTTTGGGGGTAATAGCTTTTCATTAACTTCCTTCGGTGTTGCCTACCTACCTAAGTTTATTTGGCGTTCTCATTTTTAAGGGGGAAACAGTGTTTTAAGGGTTTTTTAGTTTATTTAAATGAAAGTTCACTTTGTTTCTGTTCTTAAGTTGATGGGAATGGATCACCATCAAAATGCAAATTTCGCACGCTAAGGAATTTCTATGTTAATAAACTTGGTTTTACCGTACATTAAGGAAGCTCCATAAACGATATTTAATGTTTGTTATTGAATGGCTTTGTTATCGTTACTACAGAAAAAGCAAAAAAGAATGAATTACATATAAATCGATTTATATGTTTCAAGTGTATTTATATTGAGTTTGTAAATCTACACAATAAGATTTCATTGTATATAATAAGTGTAATAGAAGTTCAGTTAGATAAAATTCGGTAGTCGAATTTTTTTGCATAAAGCTGTATAATGCTTGTAACGAAAAGGAAATGCAGGAAAGGATATGTAATGAGTTACTATGGATAAAGATAAACAACAATTAAGCGTTGAAGTTGCGAGGTTATATTATCAATCAGATTATAGTCAGCAAGAAATTGCTAATAAATTAAATATTTCAAGACCGACGATTTCGAGATTATTAAAGTACGCGAAAGAAAAAGGGTTTGTTCAAATTAGTATAGCCGATCCATTTGCGGATTTAGATAACGTTGGGAATTTATTGAAAGAAAAGTACAGCTTGTTAGAGGCACATGTCGTATTTTCTCCAGTGCCAGAATATGCAACGATTACAGAGTATATAAGTAAATATGCAGCTGAGTATATGGAAAAGACGGTTAAAAACGGTGATATCGTTGGTGTAAGCTGGGGAATGACGATGTATGAAATCGCTAGAAAAATCGTACCGCAACATGTAAAAGGAGTAGAAGTTGTCCAGTTAAAAGGTGGTATTAGTCATTCGAGTGTAAATACATATGCGAATGAGACGATAGCTTTATTTGCAGATGCTTTTCAAACGACACCAAGAAATCTACCTCTTCCAGTTATATTTGATAATGCAGTGACAAAAGAATTAGTAGAGCAGGATCGACATATTCATCACATTATCGAAATGGGGAAACAAGCGAATATTGCAATTTTTACTGTAGGAACAGTGCGAGACGAAGCACTATTATTCAGATTAGGTTATTTCGATCAGGATGAAACAAGTTTACTCAAAAAACAATCGGTCGGTGACATTTGTTCACGTTTCTTTGATGGAGATGGAAATATTAGTAGCGAAGAGATTAATCAGCGTACAATTGGAATTGAGTTAGAGGAACTGAAATTAAAGAAACGCTCTATTTTAGTTGCAGGTGGTAATAGAAAAATAAAAGCAATTGATGGTGCGTTACGTGGCGGGTATGCAAATGTTTTAATTATTGATCAGCATACAGCAAAAGAACTGTTACATTATCAAAAAGGTTAGAAATAAAAGGCTTTCTCAAGATGTTAATTTTGAGAAAGCCTTTTATTTTGTTATGTATGAATTATAGAGGTCTTTTTTGAACACAAATTTCCTTTTTAAAAATAATTATGGATATTGAGATACATACTACCATTGTTAACATAAAAATTTTAATTTTATATATGAAGTGTTTCTTAGTTAGAATGCGCTTTACTATAAGAAAATTCCTTTTTAAAAAGAATGAACAAAATTTCAAAAGTGTATTTACATTTGTTCAACTAAGAGTTAGAATGAAGTTGTTAAAAGATATGAGGAGTGATAATAATGAATATTGCAAAGTTAATTGACCATACAATTTTAAAAGCTAATTCTACAAAAGAAGATGTTATGAAAGTAATCGAGGAAGCAAAGGAATATAAATTCGCTTCTGTTTGTATTAATCCTACATGGGTGAAGCTAGCTGCTGAAGAATTAGCTGGACATGATGTAGACGTTTGTACTGTAATCGGTTTCCCATTAGGAGCAAGCACGACTGAAACAAAAGCATTTGAAACAAAAGATGCTATCGCAAAAGGTGCAACTGAAGTTGATATGGTAATCAACGTTGGTGCTTTAAAAGATGGGGACAACGAATTCGTTGAAAAAGACATTTATGAAGTAGTACAAGCAGCAAAAGGAAAAGCTCTTGTAAAAGTAATCATTGAAACTTGCCTATTAACAGATGAAGAGAAAGTACGCGCTTGTGAATTATCAGTAAAAGCTGGTGCTGATTTCGTAAAAACTTCAACTGGATTCTCAACTGGCGGAGCAACTGCTGAAGATATCGCATTAATGCGTAAAACAGTTGGACCAAACGTTGGTGTAAAAGCATCTGGTGGCGTTCGTACACGTGAAGATGCAGACAAAATGGTAGCTGCTGGAGCTTCTCGCGTTGGAGCTAGTGCTAGTGTTGCAATCGTATTAAATGATGCAAAAGGTGCTACAGATAACTACTAATCATTAATGAAGTCGTGAGCAATAGATACACAAAGTAAAGTGTATCTATTGCTTTAACAATTGAAACAAATGTAAGCGGATACGAATGGGAGGAAACGGCTTATGAAATACTTAATCGGTGTTTTTGGCCTCGTATTGATTTTAGGTATCGCTTGGCTTGCTAGTAATGATAGAAAGAAAGTCAAATATCGCCCAATCATAACGATGGTTATATTACAATTCATTTTGGGGTTTCTATTATTAAATACAAGTATCGGGAATATATTAATTAGCGGAATAGCAGATGGTTTTGGAGAGCTATTAAAATATGCCGCTGACGGTGTGAATTTCGTATTTGGTGGATTAGTAAATCAAAAAGAGTTTTCATTCTTTTTAAGTGTATTAATGCCAATCGTATTTATATCAGCTTTAATAGGTATTTTGCAACACATTAAAGTGCTACCTATTATTGTGAAATCTATCGGTCTAGCATTAAGTAAAGTAAATGGAATGGGGAAACTAGAATCATATAACGCTGTTGCTTCTGCGATTTTAGGACAATCTGAAGTATTTATTTCAGTTAAGAAGCAACTAGGATTATTGCCAGAGAAAAGAATGTATACATTATGTGCATCTGCAATGTCTACTGTTTCAATGTCTATCGTTGGATCATATATGGTGTTATTAAAACCGCAATATGTTGTAACCGCTTTAGTGCTTAACTTATTCGGTGGCTTCATTATTGCTTCTATTATTAACCCTTATGAAGTTACTGAAGAAGAAGATATGTTAGAAGTACAAGAAGAAGAAAAGAAGACCTTCTTTGAAGTATTAGGGGAATACATTATAGATGGATTTAAAGTTGCGATTACAGTAGCAGCTATGTTAGTCGGTTTTGTTGCTCTTATCGCATTCGTTAATGCAGTATTTAAAGGTGTAATCGGTATTTCATTCCAAGAAATCCTTGGTTATGTATTTGCGCCATTTGCATTTATTATGGGTGTACCTTGGCATGAAGCTGTTAATGCCGGAAATATTATGGCAACAAAATTAGTATCAAATGAATTTGTCGCTATGACAGATCTAGCACAAGGAAACTTTAATTTCTCAGATAGAACGACAGCGATTATATCTGTATTCTTAGTTTCATTTGCAAACTTCTCTTCAATTGGAATTATTGCAGGAGCAGTTAAGAGCTTAAATGAAAAGCAAGGGAATGTAGTAGCAAGATTTGGTTTGAAATTACTTTTCGGTGCAACATTAGTAAGTTTCTTATCAGCAACAATCGTGGGCTTATTATTTTAATAGATTCATATAATATAAAAAGGAATGGTGATTGTAATGAGAATGGTAGATATTATTGCGAAAAAACGTGACGGTAAAGAATTAACGACTGAAGAAATCAAATTCTTTATTAATGGATATACAGACGGAAGTATTCCTGATTATCAAGTGAGTGCACTTGCAATGGCAATCTTCTTTAAAGATATGACAGATCGTGAGCGTGCAGATTTAACGATGGCAATGGTGGAGTCTGGAGAAACGATCGACTTATCAGCAATTCAAGGAATTAAAGTAGACAAACATTCAACTGGCGGTGTTGGTGATACAACAACATTAGTATTAGGACCATTAGTAGCTGCTTTAGATGTACCAGTAGCAAAAATGTCTGGTCGTGGTTTAGGACATACAGGCGGAACAATCGATAAATTAGAAGCGGTAGAAGGATTCCACGTTGAAATTACGAAAGAGCAGTTCATTGATATTGTAAACCGTGACAAAGTAGCTGTTATTGGACAAACTGGTAACTTAACGCCTGCAGATAAAAAAATCTATGCATTACGCGATGTAACAGGAACAGTAAACTCTATTCCTCTAATTGCAAGTTCAATTATGAGTAAAAAAATTGCAGCTGGTGCCGATGCAATCGTACTTGATGTAAAAACAGGTGCTGGCGCATTCATGAAAACAGAAGAAGATGCAAAAGAATTAGCACATGCAATGGTACGTATCGGAAATAATGTAGGACGTCAAACTATGGCTGTTATTTCAGATATGTCACAACCACTTGGTTTTGCAATTGGTAACGCTCTAGAAGTGAAAGAAGCGATTGATACGTTAAAAGGCGAAGGGCCAGAAGATTTAACAGAGTTAGTACTCGTATTAGGAAGTCAGATGGTTGTACTTGCGAAAAAGGCAAATACATTAGAAGAAGCGCGTGAAATGTTAATTGAAGTGATGAAGAACGGAAAAGCAACTGAGAAGTTTAAAGAGTTCTTAAGCAATCAAGGCGGAGATAGCTCGATTGTAGACAATCCAGAAAAAATGCCACAAGCGAAATATGTAATTGATGTACCTGCTAAAACTTCAGGTGTTATTTCTAACATTGTTGCAGATGAAATCGGTATCGCAGCTATGCTACTAGGTGCTGGCCGTGCAACAAAAGAAGATGAAATTGATTTAGCTGTAGGGTTAATGTTACGTAAAAAAGTGGGCGATGCAGTAAAAGAAGGCGAGCCGTTCGTAACGATTTACGCAAATCGCGAAAATGTAGAAGATGTAAAAGCTAAAATTTATGAGAACATTTCTATCGCTGAAACAGCAGTAGCTCCTAAATTAGTTCATACAGTTATTACTGACTAATCATCATTACACTTACTTTGAGGGGGAAATAATATGGATAAGAAAAAATATATTGAAGAAGCAAATAAGATGTTAGCAAAAGCATATATTCCGTATTCAAAATTTCCTGTTGGTGCAGCGTTAGTTACGAAAGAAGGTAAAATCTATACTGGTTGTAATATAGAAAATGCTTCTTACGGTTTATGTAACTGTGCAGAAAGAACAGCGATCTTTAAAGCAGTATCAGAAGGTGAGCGCGATTTTAGTTACTTAGTTATTACAGGCGAAACGGACGGACCGATTTCACCGTGTGGTGCTTGTAGACAAGTAATTGCTGAATTCTGTGATCCGAAAATGCCTGTATTATTAACGAATGTAAAAGGCGATGAAAAAGAAGTAACTGTTGAGCAGTTACTGCCAGGTGCTTTCTCAATTGAAGATTTAAAATAAGTTAAAAAGCCATTTCGCAATTTATAATTGTGGAATGGCTTTTTTATTTTCAGAAATTGAGTGTAATATTTTGTTCATATTCCGTTCATATACTTTGCGTAAAATGATTGCAGCGAATATAGAAAATTTACAGCAGGAGGAATAGAATAAAGAAATTATATAATGCAGCATTTACTTCATTATTTGTTTATGATTTTGCTCGAAAAATCTTTTAAATAGATAGGGGTGGGGAGTATGAGTTTAGCACTTTTATCAAGTATCGTAGCAGTCTGTATAGCTGTTGGAGTAATGTTTCTTCGCTTGAAGGCAGCAAAAAAGCCGGTAACGAAAAAGAAAATTATATTGCCGCCACTTTTTATGAGTACTGGCGCCATGATGTATTTTTTACCGGAGTTTCGATTAACATCGTTAGAAATAGTAGAGGTAATTATCGCAGGGCTTATTTTCTCTATATTTCTTATTAAAACAACAAAGTTCGAAATAAGAGATGAACAAATATATATGAAACCGTCAAAAGCATTTATATTTATTTTAGTCGGATTATTAGCTGTACGAGTAGCATTGAAATCATATTTAAGTCAATCGATTGATTTAGCAGAGTTAAGCGGAATGTTTTACTTACTCGCATTTGCGATGATTATATCGTGGAGAATTGCGATGTATCGCTCATATATTAAATTGGAAAAGAACATAAAAAGAGCTGGAATTTCTATATAGGAAATCCAGCTTTTTTTATGTTTTATTGAAATTCTTTAGCGCGGAACTCATTTGCTTAATTTTAAACGTATTTGAGCATCTTGTAATGCCGCCGGTGTAACGTTAAGACCATGTTGATCAACAATTTTTGTGTTTAATAAAATGGAATCTAAGCTTCCACGAAATGTTTGTGTATAGTTTTGACGCAACATTTGTTGTTCTTGTTTTTCATCAACTGTTAATCCAGATGCTTTTTCTTTTTTTGATAATTCGTTAATATGGAATAAAATGTTTTTCATTTGTTTCACCTCTCGTTAGATTTAATTACATTAGCTACTTACTAATGTATAGTTATTGTAACCTATCTCTCATTAAGTGTCAACGCCTATAAAAATTTCTTTTTTTGTAAGGGTATGGGTTGAGAAAAGATGTAAATAACTTACTAATACTTGAAATAGAAAAGATAACAATATACAATACCTTAGTAGGGTATTGTATATTGTTTTACATTATGAAAGTAATAAGCAAAAAGGAGTATGTAATAATGAATGCAGTAATTTCAAAAAAAGAAACAATCATCTCATATACGATTGCTATTTTATTTATTTTAGCTATGGTAACAGCGGGTTTGTTATTAAATGATCCGGAAGTCATTTTGCCGGAAATAGCAGCGATGGCAATTGCTTTATGGGCGTATCGTGAGCCAGGTTGGTTAAGGCAGCCAGAAAAAATCTTTATTGCACCGTCAATAACAGCTGTGATTGGTTTTATGGTTAATCAAATGGATATAGCCTATTTAGAGAAAGTAAGCATAACGCTTGTATTTATGATGCTGTTTTTACGTGTAATTCAATCTAATTTAGCACCATCTATTGCGACAGGTTTATTACCATTAGTAACAAATGCGACGGAATGGTCATTTGTTATCGCGGTATTCGCTTTAACATTTATATTAATGCTTGGTGTTCTTATATTTAAATTAAACAACGGTATTGAGCGAAAAGTGCATATTCAATATAAATATATGATTGTATTTCTCATACTAAATTTTGTGTGGATCAGTTTATGTTGGATAACTGGTTATGAACAATTGGCAGTGATTCCACCAATATTAGTTGTTGTGTATGAATCACTTCAAAAGCCGATGTATAATGAAAAAATGGCTTTTAAACAAATAGTAGTACTAACTATATCGGCAACTGTTGGAACGGTATTGTATTTTACAATTGATTCATGGATTATAGTTACGTTATTAAATATGATGTTGATGCTTATATTATTAAAAATCATCGGTGTACGTATTCCAGCAGCGTATGCATTTCCATTATTGCCGCTCGTATTTCCTGATGAAACGATAAAGATGTTACCAGTAGCTTCATTTGTTGCGGGGGTATTTTTATTTGGTGCAGTACTACTGTATAAAAAGTAGGAGATGAAGCAAAAGGGCATGCAGAAGAGTTAAATATAATTTGTAAAAAAGGTAAGTTCAAGTCACTGGAACTTACCTTTTTTATTTATACCCAATATAAAGATATATCATAAAGTCCAACTAAAATGAGTAGTACCCCTGCTATAAGCTGAATGTTTTTTCCTACTTTTCTGCTCTTTTTAAGTAGTGCCCCATTTAATCCAAGGTAGGAGATGATAAACATTAATATAACGATAGGGAGAGCAGTTCCTATCGAAAAGAATGTTGGAAACAAGTATCCATAATTAGATGAGAAAGATAACGGGATTAATGTTCCGAAAAATAGAACGAACATAGTTGGGCAGAAAGCTAAGGAAAAGAAGAATCCGAGTAAAAATGAACCAATTTCATTTTGTTTTCGTATAAATTTGAAAGCGAAGAAATTTATACCTTTTATAATACCTGCCAACATGAGCCCCATTAAAACTAATAAAGGTCCCATCATTTTTCTTAACCATGGGAAATACAAAGTCAATATTTGCTGAATCTCTTTTCCTAAAAACCATACTAATAGTCCGAGTGTCGTAAAAGCTATTATTTTTCCTAAAATGAATAACAGTATATGTTTCCATGCATATCCCTTTTGTAAAGATTGATTGCTATAAAGTGTAATAGCACTAATGTTTCCTGTTAATTGGCAAGGAGCAAGGGTACCTACTATACCTAATAAAAACGCAAATAAAAGAGGAATTGATTTCGTAGTATTCGCGATAGCCATTAAAGGAGACATGAGTTGATAACTCCATTCACTAATTGCTGAAAACACGTTATATTCACCTTTCTAATTAAATTGGAATGTGCCCTCTTTAGTAAGTTGCTTCCACGTTTTACCTTCATCTGTAGAGAGGAACACACTTGCTTTCGTTGTAGCAAATACGATTTCAGCTGAATTTTGAGGATTTTGTGATATATACATGATTGTATCTTTAGAGTCTAAAGATGGAATTTGTATGCTAGTTTCTTCGTTTGTAGCAATTGATTTTTTCGTTAGTGATTGCTCATTTTGCTTATTGATAGAGGCATATATAATGTCTTCATTACTTAATGTAACTGCGGTCGATTCAATTGATTTAGAAAATAGTTCAAATGTATTTCCAGAATCCGTAGATAAATATACGCCGTCTTTAGCGCTTACTGCGACTACACTAGATTGATCCGGATGTACTGAAAAGGAATGAATCGTACTTGAAAGACCTTTTAACTTACTATTTTTCCAATCTTGTCCGTTGTTCGTACTGAAATAAAAACCTTGTTGTAATTTAGAATTTGGACGCTCATTGTATAAATAAATTGCTTCCGTATTATATCCGACAGCGAGGTTATGAAAATCAGATTCTCCGTAAAACGCTAGCTTTTCAAGAGTATTACCGCCATCAGAACTTTTCATTAATCCTAAAGGATTTTTTAAATTTGCACCTGGTTCAGGATGACCGCTGGCAAAAAATCCATTTCTCGTTGCCTGGAAGCCCATATAATCGTGTAGCTGTTTAGCAGTTTCTAACCATTTTCCATTTTGATAAACTTTTATACCACTGTGGGTTGCGATAGAAATCCCCGGCATATTTCCTACAAAGCCAATTCCGTGAATGTGCTCGATTTTTCCAGATGTAATCTCTTTATAGAAGTTTTGCGGAATCGTATTTACTGTTTCTGTGTTTTTTGTCTGAGATTGTATTGTTTCTTTCTTTACTGTTGCTGTTTCGGCGTTGCTAGAACATCCTGAAATGATTAATAAAGAAGTAATTGCTAATCCTGTTGCCACATAATGCTTCAAATTTGTAGGCTCCTTTCCTATATATGAGATTTTAAGTATATGGAATAAATGTCAAGAAATTGTGGAGTGGTATGCATAATTTAGCTTAAAAGGGGCCCTAATAATGAAAATTTTCCTGTCTCTATGAGTACTATTAATTGACGAAAAATTATAACAATAATAGAATGAATTGTATTGGATAATTAGATTTACAAGCATACATAGAACGCTAGGGGGATTATAATGAAATCAACATTCTTTGCTCAAAATAGAGAACGATTAGTAAACACATTACCAGATGAATCTATTACTATTTTATTTGCTGGACAAGCACCTCATATGTCAGCGGATGCACATTATAAATTTGTGCCGAATCGAAATTTTTACTATGTAACAGGAATCGATGAACCAAATGTTATTTTCATGTTGAAAAAGTTTGGAAATAGTGTAGAAGAAATACTTTTCATTGAAAAGTCAGATCCAGTAATGGAAAAATGGGTTGGTAAAACAGTTTCTAACGAAGAAGCAGAGAAAATTTCAGGTATAAAAAAAGTTGTATATTTAGATAGCTTTGAAAAAACAATGTCAAATATACTTTTTACAGAAAATGTGAAACATCTATATTTAGATTTAGAACGTCGTGAGTGGAATGGTACAGAGACAAAAACGCTAGCGTTTGCTAAACATGTAAGAGAACAATATCCACACGTAACAATTGGTAATGTATATCCGAACATTTGTGAATTGCGAGTGTTTAAAACAGATGAAGAAATTGAAATTATTAAAGAAGCAATTGCTGTAACGAAAGACGGTATTTACAATGTGTTAAAGCATGTAAAAGCAGACATGATGGAATATGAATTAGAAGCTCAGTTTGATTTCACACTAAAATCATCTGGCATTAAGCATCATGCGTTCAATACAATTTTGGCAAGTGGGAAAAATGCTACAGTTCTTCATTATGAAGATAATGATGCACAAATTCAAAATGGTGATTTAGTACTGCTAGATTTAGGCGCTCAAAAAGATTACTATAACGCTGATATTAGTTATACATTCCCGGCAAATGGAACATTCTCTAGTCGCCAAAAACAAATTTATAATATCGTATTAAAAGCATTGAAAGAAACAACAGAGATTATTAAGCCAGGCTTAAAGTTCGCTGCATTAAATGCGCATGCTAAAAAAGTACTCGCAGAAGGGTGTAAAGCAGTTGGTTTAATACAAGAAGATGAGGAACTGTCTAAATATTATTATCATGGTGTCAGCCATTTCCTTGGTTTAGATACGCATGATGTAGGGACATACAAAGATAGAGTATTAGAAGAAGGCATGGTTATTACAATTGAACCGGGTCTTTATATTGAAGAAGAATCGATTGGAATTCGTATTGAAGATGATATTCTTGTAACGAAAGACGGATACGAAAACTTATCAAAAGATATCATTAGAGAAGTGGAAGAAATTGAAGAGTTTATGAGTGAAAATAATGTAAATGTAAAAGAAGATGAAGTTGTTACGAAATAATAATTAGAAGAGGCGCTCAATTTTGGGCGTCTTTTTATTTAGCTCATTGCATATCTCCATATTTTCTTGAAAATCATTTTTTATAATGATTTTGAAAAAGAAAAAGGAGGGGTTTCCATGAAGAGATTTTTGTTAACAGCAGTTACAGTCTCTGTCATATCTTTAATTGCTGCATGTTCTGCGACCACAAATACAACAAACGATCATAAAAATATGAATGATAAAAAAACACCACAGACTGAAACGGCTATAAAACCATTGAAAGTTGAAAAAGGACCAGAAGTTACTTTAATAGCGAAAGAAGAAAAGCAAAAATTAAGTAACGGTGTTATTGTTCCGGTCTGGACATTTAATGGCTCATCTCCTGGTCCGGAAATTCGGGTGAAAAAAGGTGAAAAGGTGAAAGTGACATTAAAAAATGAACTATCTGCACCGGTATCTGTTCATTGGCATGGGTATCCTGTTCCAAATAACATGGATGGAATTCCAGGTGTGACGCAAGATGCGGTTGAACCTGGAAAAAGTTTCACCTATGAATTTGAAGCGAACGTACCAGGAACGTACTGGTATCACTCACATCAAGATTCTGTAAATCAATTAGATAGAGGATTATATGGTGCTCTCGTTGTAGAAGATACAAATGAAAAGTATGATAAAGATTACACATTAATGTTAGATGAATGGATAACAGATAAAGAAGAGATAAATAAACAGTTAAAAGAAATGTCAAAAGGAAAAACAGAAAAAGTAGACGGTAATAAATCTAGTAAGGATAATGAAAATGCGAAAAAGAATGATGATAAGAACAGCAGGGATCATTCCGGTATGGACATGGACGGGAACAAAAAAGACTCTGGCAATATGGCAGGCATGGACCATGGAAAGATGAAGATGGAAGGTCATGAAATGAGTATGTATGATTTATTCACAATTAACGGAAAAAGTGGTGATTTAGTAGAGCCATTAAAAGTGAATAAGGGAGATAAAGTTCGTCTTCGACTCGTTAATGCTGGCTATCTATCGCATGATATACATGTTCACGGTCATGATATAAAAGTAATTGCAACAGATGGCCAACCAATTAATGATCCAAAAGTTATAAAAGACAAAGTAATTTCAATTGCACCGGGTGAACGTTATGATGTTGAATTTACTGCTAACAATCCTGGGAAATGGTATGTTGAAGATCATTCGGTAGATAAAGGTGCGAAAGGAATGAAAACCATTATTGAATATGAAGATAGTAAAGAGATGAAAGACACAGCAAATGAAAAAGAAAAACTACCAAAATTAGATATGACGAAATATGGCGAGAAAAAATTAGGTAATTTCACACTAGAGCAGCAGTATACTGCCTCATATAATATGGACTTGAATACGCAAATGAATGGAAATGAAATGATATATACAATTAACGGAAAAGTATTTCCGAATATTGATCCAATTCCAGTGAAAAAAGGTGACTTAGTAAAAGTGAAATTAGTAAATCGCTCTAAAATGGATGATCACCCGATGCATTTACATGGTCACTTCTTTCAGGTGTTGAGTAAAGATGGAAAACCGATAGAAGGTTCTCCAATTGTAAAAGATACTTTGAACTTAAAACCAGGTGAAGAATATGAAGTCGCCTTTGTAGCAGACAATCCGGGTGAGTGGATGTTCCACTGTCACGACCTACATCATGCTTCAGCAGGGATGGTAACGGAAGTGAAATATACAGATTATAAATCTGATTATGTTCCAAACCCTAATATTCCTAATAAACCAGAATAATGTGAAAATCATGTAGTTTATTAATGATGTAAAGCAGTTATCTTAATAGGTGGCTGCTTTTATATGTCATGTTGTGAATTGGAAATATTATTTTTATAAAAGTTTAGATAATATGAGGGGGTTATCTTGTAGAAAGAGTTTACAAGGTGAGAATGTTTTTGTTATTTAAGAATTAAAAAACATAGTGTTTTTTGATTAGAAGTGGCTGAATTTAATGTATTATATTGTAGTTCTAAAAGGCTGAATACTTATATTTGACCTTTCTTTTATTTTGTACTACAATTCGTAGTGTGGAAGGAGAAAGGGAATATTTAAGCAAAAGTATAAGTTAAATGAAGAAGGCTTAAATTATGCTTTTTTTGTTTTTGTAGTATTAATTATAGGTGATTATTTGGCGATATTTTTTTCGAAATTTAAACTACAACATGTAGTGTTGAATCGAAAGAATGACAGGGTTTTCAGAGTGTGATGAATTTAACTTTTCTTTATTACTAGATATAGATGGTGGAAAATAAATAAAAATTCAATATGGATAATAAAAGGATACTTTTGCTGAATAGTTAGAAAGAAAAGAAATGGAAGTTAATATAAAAACATAATGATACTTGAATGTGTTTATAGGAAGGTGTTTTATACTTATGAAAAAGATTTTAGCTAGTGTAGCAGTAGCTTCTGTTACAGGAAGTGTATTTATTAGTACTGCTCAAGCGAAAAATACTGTTATACAAAAAGGCATGAAGCATGAGCAATCTACTGATGTAGTAAAATATGAAAATCAAGTAACAGTAAATACAAATGCTCTACGTGTCCGCACACAACCAAATACGTCTAGTGCAATAATGGGACGCGTGTATGAAGGAGAAGTTTTACAAGTTATTGGAGAAGAAAACAGTTGGCTGAAAATTAATCATAAAGGAAAAACTGGCTATGTAAGTAGTGAATTTGTTTCGGAAAATAGTGTATCAGCGAAGACGAATGTAAGCATGAGTCGTAGTAAAACTGTAACTGCTAATGTATTACGTGTTCGCACACAGCCAAATACGTCTAGTGCAATAATGGGGCGCGTGTATGAAGGGAAAGTTTTACAAGTTATTGGAGAAGAAAACGGTTGGTTAAAAATTAATCATAATGGAAAAGTAGGTTATGTAAGCAGTCAATTTGTAATAGACGGTAGCTCAAATGGAAGCGACAATAACAATGGAAAATTTCAAGTAGCGAGTGGGGATTACAAAGTTAACGTATCCTCCCTCCGCGTTCGTACAGGTCCAAGTACTTCCCATACGATTTTAGGCTCTATACATAAAGGACAAGTTGTTCAAGTAACTGGTGAAATTCAAGATTGGGTCAAAATTAACTATAGTGGAAAAACGGCTTATATTAGTAAAGATTACATTTCAAAGAGTGGCTCTAATGCAAATGTAGACCAAACAAATGAACAACAAAAGAATGTTACGGTTCAAACTGACGGTACATACATTGTAGACGCTACTTCTTTACGTGTGCGTACCGGCCCTGCTACTTACCATAGTGTAATTGGTGGTGTATTAAACGGACGAATATTGCAAGTAACTGGCGTTGAAAATGGCTGGTTGAAAATTAATCATAATGGAAGAACTGGTTATGTAAGTAGTGAATTTGTAAAATTCGTTAAAGGAGGTACACCATCAAAACCTGAAACCAGTAATCCATCTACTGGAGCAACAGTTGGTGACTACTATGTTAACGTAAGCGTGTTAAATGTAAGGAGCGGCGCTAGTACAAATCATGGTGTAATCGGTGCATTATCAAAAGGAATAAAAGTGCAGGTTCTATTTGAAGAAAATGGATGGGGAAAAATTAATTACAACGGTAAAAACGGTTATGTATCAAGTAAATTTCTATCAAAAACAAGTGAGACTGATGCAGAGGAGCAGCGACAATCCCAAGAGGTAAATACAACAAATGACTTTATTCAACCAGCTGTAGGAAGATATACTTCTAGATTTGAGAAACGTGGTGGGCAAATGCATCACGGATTAGATATTGCTGCTTCAGGAATAGTGCCGGTTGTTGCCGCCGCAGAAGGTGTAGTCACTCGCTCTTATTATTCTACAAGCTATGGTAATGTGGTGTTTATTTCTCACAATATTAACGGACAAACCTATACGACTGTATATGCTCATTTAAAGAGTCGTTCTGTTACTGCTGGTCAAAAAGTAAAGCAAGGACAACAACTTGGCATAATGGGGAATACAGGACAATCTGAAGGACAGCACTTACATTTTGAAATCCATAAAGGTGAATGGAATGCACAGAAGAGCAATGCTATGGATCCAAAAATATATATTGGTTAATTGAAAATTTATTATTTCAACATGGAATTGTATATCTTCTCAAGCAAAGAGAATTTCATAGATTTAGAAGTTTTGGCCTAACGATTCAAAGTGTTTTTTATCTTCATCTGTTAAGAAATAAAAATAATGAAATCGATCCCCTCTACTATGATGAAATAGTAGAGGGGATCGATTATAGTTGCTAATGTTTATGTTGTTCTTCTGTGGAAGAGGTTGGCGGGATATGCTCTGGGAACGTTACGAATATAGTCAGGATAATTACTACACCAATTGAGAGTAATAATGGAAAACGTCGCTGAATAACAGCAGAAAAACTTTCTGATAAAAATTGAATCATACATGACATAGTTATTGTTATCGTAAGTAAAAGACTAATAAACAGTATACTATGAGCTTGTTGAGCGTTTAACATTTCTGTAATCATTGCTCCCATCATACTTGCCATTAATCCAGAGAACATTCCTTCTAAAGCAGTAAATAGGTGAAAACGTAGACCGACTAAAAAACCGATACAACCACTAATCAAAATCGCAAGCAAAGTAGAATATAATAATTCTCCTTTAAAGAGAATACCTAAATAAAAACCGATACTTAAACCCGTACTCATACTGAAAGACATAATAAATACCATATACTCCATTAGGGTACCGTTACGTTTAGACATATATGATGTAATAAGAATCGAGATACAACAAAGTGTTAAGGCGGTTAATGTGTAAGCGAACATTATGATACCTCCCTGTCCTATCATTCATTTCATCATATGTTCATATGGAGAGTACTTATGCTTATTTATATCTGCATATTATCTGCACAATTTCATGAATATAAGCAAAGAGACGTTTGATTTTTTTGCGTCTTTTTTTATTTGTGAGCATGTGAAAGAAAGTGTTATATAATGAGTTTCTATTGTGAAGCAATAAAGAATAAGCGTATAATATTATAGTTATCCCATTACTGGGAGTAACCCGCGAATGATAAATAAGATTGTTCTTTTATCATCGCTTCTAAACAGATAGACAATGAAAGTAACACTGGAATACGGATAGGGAGTTATAAAATGAAATTAATTATTGCCGAGAAACCAGATCAAGGTTTGGCTCTTGTTTCACAGTTTAAATATCGCCGGAAAGATGGATATTTAGAAGTAGAAGCGAATGAGTTATTTCCAAATGGAGCGTACTGTACATGGGCAATTGGTCATTTGACGCAGTTATGTAATCCAGAGCATTATCATGCAGAGTGGAAAAAATGGTCACTTAATACGTTACCGATGATTCCTGAACGTTTTCAATTTGAAGTAACAAAGTCAAAGTATAAGCAATTTAACGTTGTGAAACAGCTGTTACATAATCCGGGGGTAACAGAAATTATTCACGCGGGCGATGCTGGGCGTGAAGGGGAACTGATTGTACGAAATATTATTAACCTTTGTAACGTGCAAAAACCGATGAAACGTCTTTGGATTTCATCTTTAACGAAGCAAGCTATTTACCAAGGATTTAAAAACTTGCTTGATGAATCAGATACAATTAATACGTACTATGAGGCGTATACAAGGTCATGTGCGGACTGGGTCGTTGGTATGAATGCATCACGTGTCTTTAGTATTTTGCTAAAGAAAAAAGGAATGAACGATGTGTTTTCCGCTGGTCGTGTACAAACACCGACACTCGCATTAATCGTAAAGCGCGAAAAGGAAATTGAAAACTTTAAGTCAGAGCCGTTTTGGGAAGTATTCGCAACCTTTGATATAGAAGGAAAGAAGTATGAGGGGAAATGGGAGAAGGATAGTGAATCCCGCTTAAAAGACCCTGATATGGCGAATAAAATTGCGGCATTTTGCCAAGGAAAACCGGCGGTAGTAAAGGAAATGAAAACGGAGCGTAAAGAGTTTCAGCCTCCGCTTTTATTTAACTTATCATCACTACAAGCAACGGCAAATAAAGCATTTAAATTTTCACCGAAAAAGACGCTTGATATAACGCAAGCACTATATCAAAAAGGGATTGTCTCTTATCCTCGTTCAGATTCCAACTATGTTACACAAGGTGAAGCGGCAACATTCCCTGATATCTTACAGAAGTTAAGTCAGTTTGATGAATATAAAGGTTTATTACCGGCTCCAGTTGAATCGATTATGAATAATAAGCGTTATGTGAATGAAAAGAAAGTAACAGATCACTACGCAATTATTCCGACAGAGCAAGTTACAAATCCAAGTAGATTATCAGGTGATGAAAAGAAAATATACGATATGATTGTAAGAAGGCTTATTGCAGCTCATTATGAAGTTGCAATCTTTGACTATACAACGATTGTAACGCTTGTAGATGAACGTGCTGAATTTATTTCAAAAGGAAAACAGCAAATTCAAGAAGGATGGCGTAAAGTTATTTTCCAAGACGATAAAGATGACGAAACCATTCTTCCAATTGTAGCTGAAGGTGAAGAAGGAAAAGTTGTAAAGGTGAAAGTTAAAGAAGGAAAAACACAACCACCGAAGCGTTATACAGAAGGACAACTTATTACGTTAATGAAAACAGCTGGTAAGTATTTAGAGAATGAAGAGCTGGAGAAAGTATTAAAGAAAACAGAAGGTTTAGGTACAGAAGCAACTCGTGCAGGTATTATTACGATGCTAAAAGACCGTAAATATATAGATGTGACGAAAAACCAAGTGTATGCGACTGATAAAGGAAAAGTATTAATTACCGCAATCGGTGACAAAATACTAGCTTCACCAGAAATGACCGCAAAATGGGAGCAGCGCCTTGCGGAAATTGGTGAAGGCACGGCTTCACCAGCTACATTTATGGAACAGACGAAAAAGTTATCAGCTAAAATTATTGAAGATGCGGTTGAAATGTCTGAGAAGTGGGATTTCACCGGATTACATGTTGAATCGATTGAGCGAAAAGGATCGAAATTTACAACGGGTAAAAAGGTTGGTAGCTGTAAAAAATGTGATGGTGATGTAATTGATAAATCAACGTTTTATGGTTGTTCTAATTACAACACGACACAATGTGATTTCACCATCTCGAAGAAGATATTAAGTAAAACAATTTCGCAAAAGAATATGACAAAGCTCTTAAAAGGTGAAAAGACCGATTTAATTAAAGGTTTTAAAAAAGGTGAGAAAACGTTTGATGCGATGTTAGAGTGGAAAGAAAATAAGATTAATTTTGTGTTTGAGAATTAAATGATTTCAACAAATAAAAGCTTTTGTAACAGGTAAGGTTTGGGGAAATATGGATAGAGAAGAAAAAGCATGACAATTTTATGTCATGCTTTTTTATTTTATAATTACAAAATTTTGTGTACTAATATTAAAAAGGAAGGACTTTAATGTGACATTTCGAAAATTCCTTATTCTTGATTATATTCTATAAAGACTTAAGTTTTCCTCGTGCCCTGTACGTACACCGAAGATACTTAAAAATTTGTCATGATTTTTTGGGAAATAGAAAATCCAAGGTTTAAATAGCAATACCGGTTCTGCTGGTGGCTTAATAACATTTATCAATGCTGCATTGCTTATATACTTGATTAAATCGTCTGAAGGATTTATACATGTTAAAAAATTGAATTGTTTAAGATTATTTGGATCTCCGTTGTTAATGCCTATTACAATTAATGAATTCAAGGACCAAGCTTGATTGGATTGTGTAAAACCGGAAACCGAAAGAGGCCTATAAGCTTGTAAAAGCGTCTGCCAATCCCCCAAAACCCAATCAAAGTTGTTTATTCCTTCTAATTCAACTGTCCCTATTAGTTCCTTGTAGGTATTATCGTATAAACTTGAATAAAGTCCTATATTGTTGATGTAAAGCTCCTTAAACTTTTGGCCCAATGAATCCATGATATCATTTAACATTCTGCTCATCCAACTGAGGAAAAGAAATCATTATGAAATTGATTCAAGTGAAGAAGAAAGTATTTTCAAAAAATTAAAAAGTTTCATATCTTAAGTTATTGACATCCAAATATTGTAATGCTAATCTAAACATACCGACGTCCTGTATGTTTAGATTAGAAGAGGTGTGTAAATGAAAATTAAAGATTCAAAGCAAACAATTGAAAAAATATTAACGGTGTCAGCAACGCTGTTTAGTGAGAAGGGATTTGATAAAACGAGTATACAAGATATTGTTGATTCTATTGGAATGTCACGTGGTGCTATTTTTCATCATTTTAAGTCGAAAGAAGATATATTAGATGCAGTCATAGAACGACATTTAAATTATACTTACGAGATGTTGGAGCAATTAGCTAACAGCGTTGATTCAGTAAATAGTAGGGATAAGCTGATAAAAATCTTAGAGATACTTATATCAGACAAGAATATTCATACGATTGATAGTGTTCTAAATGTCCAAATTAAAAATCCACAGTTTGTTATTCAAAGAATAAAAAAAGGTGTAACAAATGAAGCGTTAATTTTTAAAGAAATTATAGAACAAGGGATAGCTGATGGATCAATTGAAACTGAATATCCTAATGAATGTGCAGAAGTTTTTATGTTTTTGATAAATATTTGGACGAATCCAGTTCTATTTAATCGTAAAAAAACAGAAACAATTAGGCGGCTGATTTTTATGCAATATATGATGAGGCAACTAGGTGTTGATATTGTGAGTGACAAATTAATAGAATCACTTATGGAGAATTATCCGAATGTAGAAGATGGTGATATAGATGAATAGTTTTGCGGTAAAAATAGATAAATTGGTAAAAACATTTGCTGGTTCAGAGGTGATTAAAGGCAGCGCAATGAGGGTGAAAGCCAATACCATATATGGATTCTTAGGTGCCAATGGTGCAGGGAAAACAACAGTGTTTAAAATTTTATCAGGATTATTGGTTCCTACATCTGGGAAGGTTGAAATTTTTGGAATGGATATAACGGAAAATCGCGAGTTGATATTAAAAAATATAGGAACTTTAATTGAAGTCCCAGTATTTTATGAGCATTTATCAGCAACTGAGAATTTAAAATTTCATTTAGCATATATGAATGTGGAAGGATTTGGAGTTTCTGAAGTCTTAGAAATGGTAGGCCTTACTCAAACGGGTGACCAACCAGTTTCTAAATTTTCATTAGGAATGCGACAAAGATTAGCAATAGCACGTTCGTTCATTCATAAACCTAAGCTTTTAATTTTGGATGAGCCAGTAAATGGACTAGATCCACTTGGAATTCAAGAAATGAGGGTGTTATTTAAAAATTTATCTAAAAATTACGGGATGACCATTCTTATTTCAAGCCATATTCTTAGTGAACTTGAACATATTGTAGATTCAATTGGAGTCATTGTAAATGGAGTGGTTGTAGAAGAAGCACTTTTAGAAGAAGTAAAGACAAAATCTCCGAAAGGATTAGAAGAATATTTCTTTAAAATTATGTCGGGAGGAAAAGTATGTGTTTAATATAATACAACTTGAAATTAGAAAAAATAAAATAAATACGTTTATTTTGGCGAGTGTTATTTCTAGTATTGGTTTACTTGCTTTTATCTATTTTGTTGCATTTGTTGCACAACAAACGAATGAAGTTCAATTTCAGAACTATACTAATATCTATAAATTTACTACTTTAATGGGGATGATTGTTTTTTCATGTATATCATCTGTAATGTATACTCGCTTTATTATTGAAGAATATAAAGGTAAACAAATGACATTGTTATTTTCTTATCCTATTAATCGAAAGAAAGTTTTATTTGCAAAGTTACTTATTGTACTTGGTTTTACTACGGTGTCTATGATTATTTGCACTGCTATACCTATCATTATTTTTAGTTTAACAGAAAAAATTTCTCCTATTGTTCCAGACACTCTTTCACAGCAAGATATTTTTTCTACATTGTTAATGATTGTAATTACTGCTTTTATAACAAGTATGGTAGCCCTTATTGCTATGAGAATAGGTTTTATTAAAAAATCAGTTCCAATTACAATTATTTCTGCTTTCGGATTAATTGCACTTTTAGGGAATACTGTGGCATCTGGCTATGATAAGCCTATGTTAGGTGTCATTATATTAGTAATAATTGCTGCTATTGGAATCTTAGTTGCTCTTGAATTGATGCAGAGAGTAAATCGGATGGAAATAGATTAATTGAGGAGGGAAACTAATGGATAATTACCAGGAAATAGTTGAATTGAATGGGAGACGTAAAATAGAGATTCATATTAAAGGAGGAATTATTTTTTGTCATGCAATAAAAGGAACAAAATTAGTTATAAATGGATCGTTAGGACGGCATTGTAAGGGAATGGAAATAAATCAACTATCGAATTGTTTAATTTTAAAACAAAAAGTTCGCTTTACTCCAATTCTTATGGTTGGATTTCCTAAATCGGTTTATTTAGACATAGGTATTCCAGAGGATATGATCGATTATCTAGTTATTAATCAAGATATTGGTGAACTGACCCTTGAGGGACTGCGAGGTGAAAAAATAGAAGCTAAAACGAAGGCTGCAAAGTTGAATGTAAAAGATGTCTTATGTGATTCTTTAGATTTAAAGGTTGGCAGTCGTCCGGCAGATATTCAATTATTAAGAAAAATTCGACATACTAATGTACAGTCTATTTCAGGGAAAATTAAACTAGAGATGGCTGAAGTAGGTGGGGATTTGAATTGTTCACCTGGTGCAGCAGGGGCTTATATTAAGATTCCACCCAGGGCAAATGTACAAATAAATAAAAGTGGGATTAGAAAGTGTGCAGTAAAGGCTAGATTATCAGGAGAGCAACTTTATCAATTCAATTTAAAAGCAAATTTAGGAGAGATAAGAGTTGTAAATTAACAAAGAAAAAAGGGGGGAGAGTATGGGAAAAATTAAGTTGTTTTGTCTGCCATATGCAGGTGGATCAGCATCTATGTATTATCAACTAAAAGGATATATGCATAAAATAGTAGATGTAATCCCAATTGAATATTCAGGGCATGGAGAACGTATTTCAGAAAATTATTATGCGAGTTTCAAAAATATGGTAGACGATATAGCAAGTAAGATAATTGATTATTTGGATGATGATCAGTTTTCTATTTTAGGTTATAGTATGGGAAGTTTAGTAGCTTTTGAAGTTTACTATGAAATACTTAAGCGTACAGGGAGAAAGCCACTTCATCTTTATTTTGTAGCAAATGGTCCTCCGGAAGAAAAAGATAATAATTTAAAAGTATCTAATATGTCATCTGATAGAGTAGTTGAAAATATAAGAAGTCTAGATGGTTATGATTTTTTGTTAGAAGATAAAGAACTATTAGATTTGTGTGTGAAAAATTTTGAAGTTGATTTTAAACTATATAAAGAATATAAATACACTAAAAAAGAAGAAAAATGTTTGTCTAACATATCAATTATTTATTCTGAGGAAGATAATGTAGATGATAATATTTTTAAATGGACAAAGTATACTGCAAGATTTTGTAATTATAAAAAAATGAAGGGGAATCATTTCTTTATTAATACTCATATAAAAGAATTGGCAAAAGAAATAAATGATACGTTATTAATGGAACTTAAGTACTTATAAACAAATATTATTTAATTTTAGGTGGGAGAATATGCTGAAAAATAATGCGGATGTCAAATTTCAAAAAGATGGTAATTTTAGGGAGAAGGCAATAGAAACTTTTTTATTTGATGAACATGTGTATCAATCAATTGTAAATTTTTGTGATAAAAATAATGTTAAACTACTACAATTTTTTTCTGCATTATGGGCTTTTCAAACTGGTAAGTCGATGGGGAACGATATTGTAACCATAGGTAACTTTGATATTGAGAATTCATTTAATTATAAAAGTTATGAGATAAATATGGAGCAAACAATTATAGATTTAATTAATAGCAAAAAGGATAAATCTTCTACAAAATTAACTGAATTGAATTTTGGGAATTTTGGATATAATGATTTTTCAGGTGTAGTTTTATACCAGTTGGAAAAAAACAGAAATTCAGTCAACAAAGGGGACTTTCAATTAGAAATTGGTTTGCAGCAAACAGAGGGTAAACTGAAGATAGTTTATAATTTTGATACAGATTCTATTAGTAGTATGATGCTAAAGCTTTTACATAATAGAATAGAAATGATATGTAAACAAGTTATGTCAAGGCAAGCAATCTTACTAAAAGATATAGAAATATTACATGAATTAGAAAAACAACAAGTCTTAATAAAATATAATGAAACGTATTCTGAATATCCAAACAATAAAACAATCATTGAATTGTTTGAGGAGCAAGTAAATAAAACCCCTAATGCTATCGCTATAGAATTTGCAGGACAAGAACTAACTTATCAACAGTTCAACGCTAGAACTAACTATTTAGGTAAGTTACTGAGAGAGAAGGGGGTAGGACCTGATAAGATTGTAGCTATAATAACAGATAGATCGATTGAAATGATCTTGGGGATTTTTGCAGTCTTAAAAGCTGGAGGTGCTTATTTACCTATAGATCCTTCTCAACCAATTGATAGGATAAATTATATTCTTGAAGATAGTGGTACAGATATTTTGTTATCAGGGCATGGTGCTGACAATGTAATTAATAATATTATTAACAATGTAGCTATTATCGACTTAATTGGTTGTAAGGAAGAGATAGCAACGAATCTAGAACATATATCAAAACAAAATCATTTGGCTTACGTCATATATACATCAGGTACTACTGGGAATCCTAAAGGGGTTATGGTCGAAAACAGGAATTTAATGAATTTAATTTATTGGATGCTTAAAGATGACTTTAAAGAAACAGAAGTGATTATGCAAAAAACAACATATGCATTTGATTTATCGATTTGGGAAATGTTCTTATGGTGTATAAGAGGTGCAAAATTATTTCTTTTGCCTAAAGAGGATGAGAGAGATTTTCAAAAAATTGCAGAGAAAATCAAGAAGCATAATGTTACGAGATTATCCTTTGTACCATCAGTATTAGAGGAATTCCTTTTTTATACAGATGTGAATAAATTGACTTCACTAAAAAGAATACAGTTATCAGGTGAGGCGCTTCCTATAGAACTAGCAAATAAATATAATGAAAACTATTGTGTTGGCGCAAATCTTGTAAATTCATACGGTCCAACTGAAACGACAGTATTTGCTACTTCACATATGGTTCCGATAAATGAGAAACAAAAAGGAATTCATATAGGAAAGCCTATCGCAAACACCCAAATATATATTATGAATAACGAACACCTTTGTGGTGTTGGGATGGTTGGTGAAATATATATTGGTGGTGAAGGAGTAACGAGAGGTTATTTAAATAAACCTCAGCTTACAGCGGAAAAATTTGTAGAGAATCCGTTTAAACCTGGAGATACAGTATATAGAACAGGTGACTTAGGTCGTTGGTTAGAAAGTGGAGATATTGAATACTTAGGTAGAATTGATGATCAAGTAAAAGTAAGGGGATACCGAATAGAGCTTGGGGAAATAAAAACAAAAATAAGAGAAATTGAAGGTATTCAAAATGCTGCAGTTGTACTGAAAGAACTAGATGGCGAAAAATATTTATGTGGTTATATAGTTGCTGACAGAAAGATGAATGTGAAGAAAGTAAAAGTTCAATTAGAAAAAAAATTACCAGAATATATGATTCCAACATATATTATCCAAATGGAAAGTTTGCCGGTAACAAGAAATGGGAAATTGGATAAGAATGTCCTACCAAATCCCAAACATATTTCTTATGAGAAATATGTTGCACCAAGAGATGAAACGGAACGATATATTTCAGGGATATTTCAAGAAATCTTAAGGGTAAATCGAGTGGGAATTGATGACAGTTTCTTTGAACTGGGAGGGCATTCTCTAAGAGCGATAAGACTTGTGAACATGCTTGAACAAAAGTATGGGACACGGATTCCTCTACGAAAAATTTTAGAAAATAGTACAGTGCGAAAGCTAAGCGAAGAAGTAAAGAGGGATGCAAATCGAGAACAGCATGTACCGATTAAAAAACAACCTGAAAAAAATTACTATGAAATGAGTTCGGCGCAAAAAAGGTTGTATGTAATTGATCAGATGCAAGAACCGAATATTACATATAATATTCCACTAATGATTAAATTTGATGAGAAGATTAATACTAAGCAGCTATATAATGCGTTAACTAAACTTACAGAACGGCACGAATTATTAAGAACGCATTTTGAGCAGATAAATAACAAATTTATTCAGGTTGTAGAAGATCGAGTAGAAATCGATTTTAGTCATATAGAGGAAAAAAGTACAGAAATATTAAATGTTTATAAGAAGTTTATCAAGCCTTTTGATTTAAAAAAGGCACCTTTGATGAGAACGATGGTTATTGAAACTGAAAAAAATGAAAGCATTCTATTAATTGATATCCATCATATTATTTATGATGAGGGATCAGCTCAAATATTATTAAATGATTTAGCTAACTTTTATAACGGAAAAAAATTACTAGAACTTAATATTCAGTATAAGGACTATAGTGTATGGGAGAATGCTAGAGATTTAAATGAGCAAAAGCAATATTGGTTAAATGAGTTTTCTGATGAAATACCTTTACTTAATTTGAAAACTGATTTTCCGAGGCCGCAGTATCAAAGTTATTCTGGGAAAAGAGCTATTACAAAACTAAGCAAACATATAAAAGAATTAGTAAGAGGCGTTCAAGTAAAAACAGGTGCTACGGAATATATGATTGTATTGTCTACTTTTATGTTGTTACTTAACCGGTATAGTCGACAAGAAGAAATTGTAATAGGTAGTCCAGTAGCTGGAAGGACTCATGTAGATACTCAAGATATATTAGGGATGTTCGTAAATACATTGGCTATTAAAGGAAAATTACATCCTGATATGAAATATATTGAGTTAATACAACAACTCAAAGAAAAATGTTTAAGAGCACTTGAAAATCAAGATTATCCATTTGAAGAATTAGTAGAGAATATAAGGGTCGAAAGAGATGCATCAAGAAACCCTATTTTTGATGTTATGTTTGTGTTGCAAAATAATGAATCTACCGAGCTAACATTTGGAAAACAAAAAGCACAAGCAATAGAAATGGATAATAACACGGCAAAATTTGATTTAACAGTTAGTATGACGGAAAGTGAAGATGGGTATGAGCTCATTTGGGAATATAGCACGGATTTATTTAAAGATGAAACGATTGAACGTATGAGCCAACATTTTTCACAATTATTGACTAATACTTTGAAAAATCCACAAAAGGAACTATGTGAATTTGAGTTGTTGAGTGAGGAAGAGAGACAAAAAGTACTAATTGAATTTAATGATACAGAGGTTACGTACTCTCAAGATAAAACGATTATTGAGTTATTCGAAGAGCAAGTGGAGAGAACGCCTGATAATATAGCATTAGAATTTGGACAAATATCTCTTACTTATAGAGAACTTAATTCTAAAGCTAATTATTTAGGAGAGGTGTTGAGAAAAACAGGGGTGAAACCAGACTCTGTTGTGGGAATAACTTCAGAAAGATCTCTGGAAATGGTTATTGGAATATATGGAATTTTAAAATCTGGAGCAGCATATTTACCAATTGATCCAAAGAGTCCAAGAAACAGAATGGAATTCATAATTAAAGATTCTAATATTAAAATAATGTTAGGTGGTCCTGGTAGTAAGGACTTGTTAAATGGTTTATCTGATATTGTGATTGTTGATATTACAGAATGTAATGAAGAAAGAGAAAGTAACTTAAAGGTGATATCAAAACCGAATCATTTAGCGTATGTAATTTATACGTCTGGGACTACAGGTATGCCTAAAGGAGTAATGATTGAAAATAGAAATATTGTCAATCAAGTATTTTGGCAAATAGAGAACGGTAATTACACTGAAAAATCAGTTATTGTTCAGAAAACAGCATTTTTCTTCGATGGTTCAGCTTGGGAAATTTTCCCTTGTTCAGTAGCTGGATGTAAACTGAGCATACTTAATGAGGATCAAAATAAGGATCCAGGGGAACTTATAAAGTTTTTACCTCATAATCAGATAGCTCTCACACCATCAATGTTGAGGATGATATTAGAATATATAGAGGACCATGATAAAGCTGAGGTATTTCAATTAATTAATAAATTATATTTAGCTGCAGAGCCAATATCAAAAGATTTATTGGAAAGATTAAGAGAATTGATGGGGGGAAGATTTGGTAACTTATGTAATTTGTATGGACCTACAGAAACTACAGTTACTGCAACTTCTTATCATTTTAGTAATCAGGCAAATATAGAAAAAGTTCCAATTGGAAAGCCAATATCTAATACACAAGTTTATATAATGAATGGAAATACCTTATGTGGAATTGGAGTACCAGGCGAATTATGTATAGCGGGAGCAGGTGTATCGAGAGGTTATTTAAATAATCCTATGTTAACTGCTGAAAAATTTGTAGAAAATCCGTATAAACTAGGAGAGAAAATTTATCGTACTGGAGATTTAGCTTGTTGGCTAGAGGATGGTAATATTGAATATTTAGGTAGAACTGATGATCAAGTTAAGATTAGAGGATTTAGAATTGAACTTGGAGAGATTGAGGAGAAAATAAGAACTCTACCAGGAATCCAAGATGCTGTTGTAGTTGTAAAAGAAAATAATGATGAAAAATATTTGTGTGGTTATTTAGTGTGTAAAGCAGAATGGAATGTTTCTGAAATTAAAATGAAACTTAAAAGTATGTTACCTGATTATATGGTACCAACATACATTATGCAGATAGATAAGCTTCCAATTACTAGAAATGGGAAGCTGGATAAGAAGGCGTTACCATGCCCTGAATTTGTATTAGCAGAAAATTACGTCGCGCCAAGAAATAAAATTGAATCAGCTATTATAGAAATGTATAAAGAAATTTTGCATATAGAACAAGTTGGAATAGATAATGATTTCTTCGAATTAGGTGGGCATTCATTAAAAGCGACAGTTTTAGTGAATAGTATAGAACGAAAATTTGGAATGAGAATTCCATTACGTAAAGTAATGGAATTAAAAACTGTTCGGAATTTAGCTGAAGAAATTAAAGAGGTGGATGGATATAAACTATATTCGCCAATTGAAAAGCAAGTAGATCGTCATAGTTTTGAACTGACTTCAGCTCAAAAAAGGCTGTACATCATTGATCAAATGCAAGGGGAAAATATTATTTATAATACCCCTCAAATTTTAGAAGTGAATGGTTACCTTGATTTGAATAGGTTGGAAAAGGCATTTCAAAAGTTGATACAACGTCATGATATTTTAAGAACTCATTTTATTATGGAAAATGGAACACCAATTCAAAAAATAACTGACAGTATTGAATTTTTGTTAGAGTTTGAAGTGATAAATAAGGAACTAGATATTCAGCAATTATTAAATGAATTTGTAGAACCATTTAACTTAAGTGAATCGCCATTATTAAGAGCAAAAGTTGTACAGATTACAGAAAATAAATCAATTTTAATAATTGATATTCATCATATTATTTGTGATGGAGTTTCAAAGAAGACTCTATTGGGAGATTTATCGAAGTTCTATGAAGGGAAATATTTAGCAACTCCAGAAATTCAATATAAAGACTATAGTGTATGGGAAAATAATAGGGAATTGTTTGGACAAAAGAATTATTGGTTAAATGAATTCGCAGAAGAAATACCGGTACTTGATTTAATTACAGATAATCCAAGAACTCAGAAGAAAAGTTTTAAAGGACAAAATATTATAACTAAATTAGGACTAAAATATAAGAATGCTATAAAACAGCTAGAAAAAGAAACAGGGGCAACAGAATATATGGTATTGTTGTCAACCTTCATGTTATTGCTAAGTAGATATAGCAGACAAGAAGAGATTGTTGTGGGAAGTCCTATATCTGGCAGAACTCACTCGGATACAATTGATATGCTGGGTATGTTTGTAAATACTTTGGCGATTAAAGGGAATATACAATCTTCACAAAGATTTATAGATTTGGTGGCACAATTACGAGAAAAATGCTTAAATGCGTTTGATAATCAAGAATATCCATTTGAAGAGTTAGTAGATCAACTTAGTGTTGAAGGGGATCCTTCTCGAAATCCAATTTTTGATGTCATGTTTGCATTTCAAAATAATGAGAATGAAAAGATAACATTTGGAGAAGCTGATGTTGTTTTATTGCCAACACCAAATAATGTATCAAAGTTTGACTTAACAATGAACATTGAAGGTATTGAAGATGGATATGAGTTGAATTGGGAGTATTGTACGGACTTATTTAAAGAAAAAACAATTGCTCGTATGAATGAACAATTTGTCCAATTATTGAAAAATGCTTTGAAAGACCCACAAAAGAAACTGTGTGAAATTGAATTATTAACAGATACAGAAAAAGAAAAAGTTATTTATGAATTCAATAGGACACATATTGAATATCAAAACGATAAGACGATTATTGAAAGATTTGAGGAACAGGTGGAAAAAACTCCAGATAAAATAGCTGTAGAATATGAAGGGGAGAGCCTTACCTATAGACAATTGAATGCAAAGGCAAACACCATTGGGAAAAATTTAAGAGACAAGGGAGTACATACAGAATCCATTGTCGGAATTGTAACAAAGCGTTCGCTAGAAATGATTGTTGGGATTTATGGTGTACTAAAAGCAGGTGGGGCGTATTTACCAATTGATTCAGAATATCCGGTAGAGAGAATTAATTTTATGTTGAACGATAGTAAGGCAAAAGTATTGTTAGTGGATGAAGGTAATCAAAGTATAGTAGATCATATAGATGCTTCAACTATACTTGTTAATCTTACAAATTGTGAAGAGGATCAGATAAATCCAGTTCATATCTCTCAACCAGATAGTTTGGCATATGTCATTTATACTTCTGGTACAACAGGAACACCGAAAGGTGTAATGGTTGAAAATAGGAATGTAATGAATCTATCTAATTGGCAAATCGATGAAGGGAAGTATGGAGAAGATACGGTTGTTCTTCAAAATTTAAACTATATCTTCGATGGTTCAGTTTGGGAAATTTTCCCTGTTACTTTATCAGGAGGAAAACTGTTAATTATTTCTGAAATACAAAACAAAGAACCTAGAGAGTTATTAACTCTTTTAGAGAAAAAGCAAGCTCTGTTAGTACCATCAATGTTCAGAATGTTGTTGGAATATGCAGAAAAAAATGGAAAAACGGATGAATTAAAGCAGTTTGAAAGACTATATTTAGGAGCTGAACCACTTACTAGTGATCTGATAGCGAAGTATGAGGAGATAACAGGGGCAAGTATAGACAATATAAACAATTTATATGGTCCAACTGAAGCTACGGTTGTAGCTACTTCATATCGATTTAACGGGAAAGATAATAGAGAAATCATTCCGATAGGAAAGCCAATTGCCAATACTCAAATATATATTTTGAATAACAAGAGTATATGTGGAATTGGTATGCCGGGAGAATTATGTATTGGTGGTTCAGGTGTTTCTAGAGGGTATTTAAACAGAGCAGAACTGACGGCTGAAAAATTTGTAGTTAATCCTTACAGACCAAATGAGAGAATCTATCGAACGGGAGATTTAGCTCGTTGGAATGAAGATGGAAATATTGAATATTTAGGTAGAATAGATGAACAAGTTAAAATTAGAGGGTTTAGAATTGAATTGGGAGAGATTGAAGAAAGAATTAGGGATGTAGAAGGAATCAGTGATGCCGTTGTTATTGTTAAAGAAAACAATGGTGATAAATATTTATGTGGATATGTAATAAGTAGTGAATCTATCGATATTAAATACATTAAAGAGAAATTAAGGGGAAATTTACCGGAATACATGATTCCGACGTATATCATGCAATTAGATAATTTCCCATTGACAAAAAACGGTAAATTAGATAGAAAATCTTTTCCAGATCCACAAATTACAGATAGAGAAGATTTTGTTGCACCTAGAGATAATGTAGAGGAAGGTATTATGGGGATTTTCAAAGAAATTTTAGGATTTGAAGTGATTGGTATAGATGATAGTTTCTTTGAACTAGGAGGACATTCATTAAAAGCGACTAAATTGGTAAATGCATTAGAAGAAAAGTTTAAAGTTAGAGTTCCGCTAAGTACGATATTAACAGAAAAAACAATTAGAAAAATAGCTGAAAAAGTAAGAAATACAGAAGTGAAATCAAATAGTGATACTATTGCCTATCCAGAATTGATAGTAGCAGTAGAAGAGGAGGTATAAGTACCAATGAATAGAAAATATAAAATGAGTTCTGTCCAAAAAAGTTTATATGTAATTGATCAAATGCAAGAATCAAATATCACTTATAATATCCCAATCATGTTAGAAGTCGAGGGGGAAATTGATAAAGAACGCTTACGCATAGCTGTAAAACAGCTATGCGTGCGTCATGAGTTATTAAGAACTCATTTTGCACATGTGAAAGATAAATTTCTCCAAATTATTGAGGATACAGTTGATATAGAGTTAGAGCATGAAAAAAGCATACAAGAACATGTGCAACGAGTTTTCAAAGAATTCATTCGACCTTTTGATTTAAGTGAAGCACCTTTAATGAGAATAAAAATACTTGAAATAAAAGGTGAAAATACGATTTTGATGTTGGATATCCATCACATAATTTGTGATGGTGGTTCAACAGGTCTTTTAATAGAAGAAATGTGTAGATTGTATAATGGAGAGGAACTTTCTCCAGTGGGTATGCAATATAAAGACTACAGTGCTTGGCAAAATTCGAGAGATATGATGGAACAGAAAAATTATTGGCTTGACGAGTTTTCTGAAGAAGTACCGGTTTTAGATCTAATTACAGATTTTACTAGACCTAAGCAACAGAGTTATAAAGGTAGTAGTAATACCATAAAAATAGATCATAAAACTAGTAATGCTGTTAAACTCTTTAGTAAAGAAACAGGGGCAACAGAATATATGATATTGATGGCGAACCTTATGATGCTGCTAAGTAAATATACGAGACAAGGTGAGATTGTTTTAGGTACACCTGTTTCAGGACGTACTCATCCAGCAATCCAAAATATGTTAGGTATGTTTGTAAATACTTTGGCGATTAAAGGGAATTTGCAATCTTCACAAAGATTTATAGATTTGGTGGCACAATTACGAGAAAAATGCTTAAATGCGTTTGATAATCAAGAATATCCATTTGAAGAGTTAGTAGATCAGCTTGGCGTGGAAAGGGAGCCTTCTCGAAACCCTATTTTCGACATTATGTTTACATTTGAAAACAAAGAAATGAACTCGTTGAGCATGGGAGATTATAAGGTAAATGGTGTGAAAGTTGATAGTAAGGTAGCAAAGTTTGATATTACTGTTACTGTTATAGAAACAAGTGACGGATACGATGTAGAATGGGAGTATTGTACGGACTTATTTAAAGAAAAAACAATTGCTCGTATGAATGAACAATTTGTCCAATTATTGAAAAATGCTTTGAAAGACCCACAAAAGAAACTGTGTGAAATTGAATTATTAACTGATACAGAAAAAGAAAAAGTTATTTATGAATTCAATAGGACACATATTGAATATCAAAACGATAAGACGATTATTGAAAGATTTGAGGAACAGGTGGAAAAAACTCCAGATAAAATAGCTGTAGAATATGAAGGGGAGAGCCTTACCTATAGACAATTGAATGCAAAGGCAAACACCATTGGGAAAAATTTAAGAGACAAGGGAGTACATACAGAATCCATTGTCGGAATTGTAACAAAGCGTTCGCTAGAAATGATTGTTGGGATTTATGGTGTACTAAAAGCAGGTGGGGCGTATTTACCAATTGATTCAGAATATCCGGTAGAGAGAATTAATTTTATGTTGAACGATAGTAAGGCAAAAGTATTGTTAGTGGATGAAGGTAATCAAAGTATAGTAGATCATATAGATGCTTCAACTATACTTGTTAATCTTACAAATTGTGAAGAGGATCAGATAAATCCAGTTCATATCTCTCAACCAGATAGTTTGGCATATGTCATTTATACTTCTGGTACAACAGGAACACCGAAAGGTGTAATGGTTGAAAATAGGAATGTAATGAATCTATCTAATTGGCAAATCGATGAAGGGAAGTATGGAGAAGATACGGTTGTTCTTCAAAATTTAAACTATATCTTCGATGGTTCAGTTTGGGAAATTTTCCCTGTTACTTTATCAGGAGGAAAACTGTTAATTATTTCTGAAATACAAAACAAAGAACCTAGAGAGTTATTAACTCTTTTAGAGAAAAAGCAAGCTCTGTTAGTACCATCAATGTTCAGAATGTTGTTGGAATATGCAGAAAAAAATGGAAAAACGGATGAATTAAAGCAGTTTGAAAGACTATATTTAGGAGCTGAACCACTTACTAGTGATCTGATAGCGAAGTATGAGGAGATAACAGGGGCAAGTATAGACAATATAAACAATTTATATGGTCCAACTGAAGCTACGGTTGTAGCTACTTCATATCGATTTAACGGGAAAGATAATAGAGAAATCATTCCGATAGGAAAGCCAATTGCCAATACTCAAATATATATTTTGAATAACAAGAGTATATGTGGAATTGGTATGCCGGGAGAATTATGTATTGGTGGTTCAGGTGTTTCTAGAGGGTATTTAAACAGAGCAGAACTGACGGCTGAAAAATTTGTAGTTAATCCTTACAGACCAAATGAGAGAATCTATCGAACGGGAGATTTAGCTCGTTGGAATGAAGATGGAAATATTGAATATTTAGGTAGAATAGATGAACAAGTTAAAATTAGAGGGTTTAGAATTGAATTGGGAGAGATTGAAGAAAGAATTAGGGATGTAGAAGGAATCAGTGATGCCGTTGTTATAATTAAAGAAAACAATGGTGATAAATATTTATGTGGATATGTAATAACTACCCAAAATATAGATGTCGCTAACATTAAGAAGAAGTTAGGCGAGAACTTGCCTGAATATATGATTCCAGCATTCATTACGCAGTTAGAACGATTACCAGTAACAAGAAGTGGGAAAATTGATAAAAAAGGATTGCCTGAACCTAATATTACAAGTTCCGAAAGTTATGTTCCTCCAAGAGATGAGATAGAGCTAGATATCGCTAAGGTATTTCAAGAAATTTTAGGAACAGAGCGTGTAGGTATTGATGATAGTTTCTTTGAATTGGGTGGTGATTCGATTAAGGCAATTCGTATAGTATCTAGATTACGAGAATATGGATACGAAATAAATGTTCGAACAATTATGCAAAATAGAACTATACGTAATATTAGTACGAGAGTAAATAAAGCGGAAATAAAAGTGGTAGATCAACAAGAAGTCGTTGGTGATATAGAGCTAACACCGATTCAAATGGATTTCTTCCATAGCAATCTAGCTCATCCTGAACATTTTAATCAATCAATTATGCTAGAAAGTAAACAAAGAATTGATCGAAAGAAAATTGAAAACACACTAGCTACAATTGTTAAGCACCATGATATGTTAAGAGCAGTATTTCAAGATGGAAAGCAAAAAATAAAAACCATTACAGATAGTGAATTATATGAATTACAATACATTGATTTATTGGAAATCAGAGGAATGGAAGACGTATATTCAAGAATTAATGATCAAGTAAATAAGCTTCAAATGAGTATGGATTTAGAAAAGGGACCGTTATTAAAAGCAGCAGTAATTAAAACTGAGAAAAATGATTATTTGTTTCTTTGTGCCCATCATTTAGTAGTAGACGGCGTATCGTGGAGAATTCTTATAGAGGATATAAATATAGGGTACAATAGTAAAGATGGTACTCCTACATTACCATCAAAGACAATGTCATATAAAGAGTGGAGTAATTTATTGCGAGAATATCGTAATAGCCATATTTTAAAGAAAGAAATTCCTTATTGGAAACAAATTGAAGAGAAAGTAAAAGAGAGTTTAATAGAAAAAATATCAAACGAAGATAAATTTAACATGGAGCATATAGAGCTAGCTTTAACACAAGAATTAACAAATAAAATGTTATATAAAGTTAGTAAGGCTTATAATACAGAGATTAATGATTTATTACTAACAGCTTTATCTAGAGCGGTAAATAACGTAACAGGAAAAAGTACAGTAGCTGTCAATATGGAGGGGCATGGAAGAGAAACGATAGAGGGTGTTTCAGAAATTGACAGGACCGTAGGGTGGTTTACTAGTGTATATCCTGTTGCAATAAGTGATATTGGTAAAAGTATTCGAGAGGATATTCGGAATACAAAAGAAACATTGCGAAAAGTACCTAATCGTGGAATGGGATATGGTGTATTAAAAAGGTTGGGAGAAAGTGTCATAGAAGGTGTTACACCAGATATTACTTTTAATTATCTTGGAGAATTTGTTCAAGAAAATAGCCATGGGAATTTTGTAATGAGTGATTTACCGTGTGGAAAGAATGTTTCAGACGATAATGATCTTGGGACACCAATCTCCTTTAATGGAGCAATTTCTAATAATGTATTCCACATGATAATAAGTTATGATAAATCAAAATTTAATACTGAAAATATGGAGTTAATGAAAGAAAGCTTTGAAAAAGAGCTAATAGAAGTTATAGAGCATTGTATTATGGTTGAGCAATGTGAACATACAGCATCCGATTTTGGAGAATTGAATTGGAGTGATAATGAATTTGCTTTAGTGAAGAATAAGCTTCAAGAGCAAGGATATGATATAGAGAGAATTTATCCTATGACACAAATGCAAGAAGGAATGCTATATCATAAATTACACAATGAAGATTCAACAAGTTATGTAGTTCAGACTGTATTCCAGTCCAATATCACTATAAATGAAAAGATTTTGAAAGAATCTTTTGAGTTACTTGTAGCAAAACATGAAGTTTTACGAACAAATATAGTTTTCAAAGATGTAAGTGACCCTAGACAAGTGCTATTAAAAGATAAAGAAATTGAATTTACACAAATTGATTTAACAGAAATAGAAAATAGGCAAGTAGAATTAGGAAAAATAAGGGAAATGGATGTGAGAAGAGGTTTTGATTTTGAAAAAGAAAGCTTCCTTCGAGTAATTTTAGTTAAATTGGATGAGGAAGATTATCGACTGATTATAAGTTTTCACCATATCATTATGGATGGATGGTGTCTATCCATATTAATGAATGATTTGATTTGGTTTTATGAACAGTTATACATGAAAAAAACAAAGAGTGATTTGAAAGAGTCTATTCAAAAAACATCTAGTTACGAAGATTATATCCGATTAACACAAAATAAAGATAAGGAAATAGCTCTTAAATATTGGACAAGGCTTTTAGAAGATTATGAAGAACCGGCAGGTATAAAGCCGATAGGCAATAGAAAGAATGAAGAAGCTAGCGAAGAAGTTCAAAGAATTGAAATAAGTTTATCTAAAGAAGAAACTCAAAAGCTAGAGAAAATGAGTAATAAGCTTGGGGTTACTGTTAATACTGTAATAGAAACTGCATGGGGAATAATTTTACAGAGATATAACAACACACAGGATGTAATTTTTGGGAAAGTAGTATCAGGAAGAAACGTTAATTTAAATGGAATTGAAGAAATGGTAGGTCTCTTTATTAATATGGTACCTGTGAGAGTGAAAAATCAAGAAGACGATAGCTTTTCAAGCATAGTATCAACCTTACAAGAACAAGCTTTACAAACCTCACAATATGACTATAGTTCATTAGCAGAGATACAAAATTGTAGCATATTAGGTAATGATTTAATTCAAACTATGATTGCATTTGAAAATTATCATTCAGAAGAGCGTAATTTAAATACGAGATTGAATTTAATGATGGTAGACGGAAGAGAGCAAACGAATTATGCTTTGACTTTAAGTGTAAATCAAACGGAAGTATTAAATTTAGGCATGATCTTTGATACTGAGTTATTTGGAATACATGAAGTGAAAAGAATTCTTAATAGATTATCTTTGATTCTGAAAAGTGTTATAGAGAATCCAGAGATAAAGGTAAATAACATTGAATTATTAAATGAGGAAGAAAAAATATTGGTGTTGAATGGATTCAATTCAACTAAGACAGAGTATCCTGACAATAAAACAGTTGTCGAACTATTTGAAGAGCAAGTACAAAAAATTCCTAATGAAATTGCTATTGGTTCAGAAGATCAAAGAATTACTTATCATTATTTGAATGAACGAGCGAATCAAGTGGCAAGAAAGCTCAAAAAGCTCGGAATGGAACAAAACCAATTTGTTGCAATTATGGCTGAAAGAAAAATAGAAACTATTATTGGAATTTTAGGTATATTAAAAGCGGGTGGTGCTTATTTACCGATAGATCCGAAACAACCAATTGAAAGAGTAAAATACATTCTTAAAGATAGTGATGCACAATTCATTTTAGCAACTGATATAAATGCTTCATTGTTTAATAATTTATCTTTAGAAAAAATTAGTTTACAGAAAGCAGCACTTAAAGATGAATTATCGTCAAATTTAAATATAGTAAATATATCTAGGGATTTAGCGTATTTAATTTATACATCTGGTACTACAGGAACTCCTAAAGGGGTAATGGTAGAACATCGAAATATAAATCGTTTAGTGAGAAATGCGGATTATGTGGATTTTGAAAATGTTCGAATCTTACAGACGGGATCCCTTGCTTTTGACGCATCTACGTTTGAAATTTGGGGAGCTTTGTTAAATGGAGGTAGTCTCTATTTAGTTGATGATGAAGTAGTAATGAATCCTAAGCTACTGCAACAAATGATATCTGAATTTGCAATAAATACGATGTGGTTTACAACTACTCTATTTAATCATTTAATTAGTTCTAATTATAAGATTTTCGATTCGTTAGACCAAGTTCTATTTGGTGGAGAAGCGGCATCAGCAGAACATGTTCGACAATTGATTGCTCGAAATAAGAAAATTAAATTATGTAATGGTTATGGCCCAACTGAAAATACAACATTTACAGCTTGTTATCCAATAAGTAATGATTTTGATGGAGGCAACATTCCAATTGGAAAGCCGATATCTAATACGCAGGTTTATGTTTTAGACAATAATAAAATATGTGGCATTGGAATGCCTGGAGAACTATGTGTTGGTGGAGATGGATTATCAAAAGGATATTTAAACAGACCAGAGTTGATGAAAGAAAAATTTATTAATAATCCATATAATTCAAGTGAAATTATATATAAAACCGGTGATTTGGTAAGATGGTTAGAAGATGGTAATTTGGAATATCTGGGAAGAATAGATGAACAGGTTAAAATTAGAGGTTTCCGAATTGAACTTGGTGAAATAGAGAATACTATAAGAAAAATAGAAGGTATTCGTGATGTGTCGGTGATTGTAAATGAAGAGAAACATGAAAAGTATTTATGTGCGTATGTTTGCTACGATGATGGAATAGAATCCAGAGATATATTGAATTATTTAAAAGGTAGTCTACCAGAATATATGATTCCGACATATATTGTTCAACTTGAAAAATTACCTATAACTAGGAATGGAAAGTTAGATAGAAGAGCTTTACCAATGCCAGAACATAAAGGGACAGAGCAATACATTTCACCTAGAAACAAAATTGAGTTAGTTATTGCAGAAGCATTTCAAGAAATTTTAGGAATTGAACAGGTTGGCATTGATGATAGTTTCTTTAGATTAGGAGGACATTCATTAAGAGCAACTAGATTAGTAAACAAAATAGAGCAAAAATTAGGGACTAGAATTCCATTGAGAGATGTGATGGAAGAGAAGACCGTGCGTAGAATTTCTCAGAAATTACAGCAATCTACCGATTTAGAAAAGTATAAGCCTATTGAAAAACAGCCTAAAAAACCAAGTTATGAAATGAGCTCAGCTCAAAAAAGATTATATGCTATTGATCAAATCCAAGGTGAGAATACCACATACAATATGCCGGGAATGATGAGAGTACAAGGTAGTCTTGATTTGGAGAAGTTGCAGCAAACGGTCAATGCTCTGATTAAGCGCCAAGAAGTATTAAGAACACATTTTACTATGAAGAATGGACAACCAGTCCAAATAATTGAAGACAATGTTGAACTTTCTGTTGGATACAGAAAAGGGAATAAGTTAAATATTGATAAGATCTATAAGGATTTTGTGCGACCGTTCGATTTAAATAAAGCTCCATTAATGAGAGTGCAAGTAGTAGGAATTTCAGAAAATGAATCGATATTAATGTTAGATATTCATCATATTATTTGTGATGGTGGTTCAATTGGTGTGTGGTTTGAAGAATTTTCGAAAATATATAATGGCGAGGATTTGCCGGAATTAAAAGTACAGTACAAAGACTATAGTGTATGGCAAAATTCTAATGTTATGAAAGAGCAAAAGAAATATTGGTTAGATGAATTTTCTGGTGAATTGCCATTGCTAAATTTACAAACAGACTATCCAAGGCCACAAAAACAAAGTTTTAAAGGTAACTCTATTAAAACGAAATTGAGTAGTAGTACAAGAGAAGCAGTAAAGTTGATAAGTAAGGAAACTGGGGCTACAGAATATATGGTTTTATTATCAACATTTATGTTATTGCTTAGTCGATATGCTAGAACAGAAGAGATTATTGTTGGAACACCTATCGCTGGAAGAACCCACCCTGAAACACAAAATATGCTTGGAATGTTTGTCAATACATTAGCGATTAAAGGAGATATGCAGCCAAATCTTACTTATCTACAATTAATAGAGCAGTTAAAAGAGAAATGTTTGAAAGCGTATGATAATCAGGAATATCCATTTGAAGAATTAATTGAGAATTTAGATTTAGAGAGAGATATTTCAAGAAATCCTTTATTTGATGTTATGTTTGCATTGCAAAATAATGAGGAAAGTCATTTGAAATTAGGAAATACTAAATTAGAGCAAATTGAATCAGAAAGTGAAATATCTAAATTTGACTTGACAGTTAGTATGACAGAAATTGAAAGTGGCTATGAGCTGTTATGGGAATATTGTACAGACTTATTTAAACAATCAACAATAGAACGAATGGGATTACACTATTCCGAGTTATTAAAAAATGCAGTGGAAAATCCAAAAAGAAATATTTATGATATTCCATTAATGGGTTATTCTGAGTATAAAAAAGTACTTGAAGAATTTAATATAACGACAACTGAATTTCCTGGTGAGGGTACAATTGTTGAGCTCTTTGAAAAACAGGTTGAAAAGACACCTGAAAAAGTAGCTGTTATTTCTAATGGTCTTGAATATACGTTTGGTTATTTGAATAAAAGATCAAATCAATTAGCACACCAGCTTCAAAAGTTACAAGTACAACCAAATGATTTTGTAGGGATATGGGCTACACGTAAAATTGAAACTATAATAGGGATTTTAGCAATATTAAAAGCAGGTGGAGCTTATCTACCAATTGATCCGAAACAACCTATAGATAGAACTCGTTATATGCTTAGAGATAGTCGTGCAAAAGTGCTTCTTACGGAAGTTGAGAATTTACCAGAGCTGCTTGATGGTTCTTTAACTGTACTTAATTTAAAACAAGAAGATATTTATGATATGTCTTGCGAAAATCCTACAGTCATGAATCAAACAACTGACTTAGCATATTTGATCTATACTTCAGGGACTACAGGTGAACCTAAAGGAGTTATGGTAGAACATAGAAATGTAATTCGGTTGGTTAAAAATACAAATTATGTTAATTTCCATGATGTGGGGATTCTACAAACGGGATCATTAGCTTTTGATGCATCCACATTTGAAATTTGGGGTTCTTTATTAAACGGTGGAAGATTATACCTTGTTGAACAAGATGTATTAATGGATGTAGAAGCATTAAAACAAATGTTAGATAAACATCGAATTAACACGATGTTTATTACAACTGCTTTATTTAATCAATTAGTTATTACAGATTGTACAATTTTTGATTCGTTAGATCAGTTGCTCTTTGGTGGAGAAACTACATCAGAAGAACATGTTAAAAAATTAGTTAAGAGCAATAAAAAATTAAAACTTTCAAATGTGTATGGGCCGACTGAAAATACGACATTTACAACACATTATCCTATTTGTTCAGAAGAGTTATTAGAAAAAACTCCAATTGGGAAGCCGATATCTAACACAACAGTTCATATCTTAAATGGACATAATTTATGTGGAATTGGTATTCCAGGAGAATTATGTGTCGGGGGTGCCGGTGTAGCAAGGGGATATTTAAATAAAGCGGAATTAACAGCTGAAAAATTTGTTGTAAATCCACTGGTTCCTGAAGAAAAAATCTATCGTACAGGGGATTTGGCACGCTGGCTTGAAGATGGGAATATAGAATATTTAGGAAGAATTGATGAACAAGTTAAAATTAGAGGGTTTAGAATTGAACTTGGGGAAATTGAAAGTAAACTTAGAGAGATACCTTATATTCAAGATGTAGCTGTTACTTTAATAGAAAAGAATAATGACAAATATTTATGTGGTTATGTAGTTAGTAAACAAAAAATCATAACCGAAGAAATTAAGAATCAATTAGGAAAAACTCTTCCACAATATATGGTTCCAACATATATTGTGCAACTAAGCGCTTTACCGATGACACAAAATAGGAAAGTGAATAAAAAGGAATTGCCTATTCCTGATTTTGATAATTCGAATCATTATGTTGGTCCAAGAGATGAAATTGAATTATGTGTAGCAAGAGTATTTGAGGAAATTCTTGGTATTGAACGTATAGGAATCGATGATAGTTTCTTTGAATTAGGAGGAGACTCAATTAAGGCGATTAGAATTGTTTCAAAGCTACGTGAGAACGGGTGCGGAACGGATGTTCGTAATATTTTGCAAAATAAAACTATTCGTAAAATATGTCTAGGTATAAGTAAAGCGAGAAACATAATAATTGATCAAAGTGAAGTAACGGGAGTTGCAGCATTAACGCCAATCCAAATTGATTTCTTTAATAGTCAATTAGAAAAGCCAAATCATTTTAACCAATCATTTATGTTGGAAAGCAGTGAAAGAGTAAATGAAGAACATCTTAATAAAGCAATTACTGCTATTGTAGAGCATCATGATACATTAAGGACTGTATTTAGAAGTGGAGAACAGGTTGTTCAGTCGATAAAAGAAAGTGCATTGTATGATTATCACTCCTATGATTATTCTCATATTCAAAATAAAGAGGAGTTATATGAGAAAATTAATAATAGTTCTAATAGTATACAGGCCAGCTTTGAAATTTCTGAAGGACCTTTAGTTAAAGTTGTATTATTCCGAACAAAAGAAAAAGATTACTTGCTAATTTCTATACATCATTTGGTAGTAGACGGAGTATCATGGAGAATTATTATTGAAGACTTGAATAAAGGGTATACTCTTTCTAAACAAGGAAATGAGGTAATTCTTCCTAGAAAAACTATGTCGTTCAAACTTTGGAGTGAGGCTTTAAATAAATATAGAGAAAGTGAATCGCTAAAAAAAGAGATACCATATTGGCAAAAAGTCGAGAGGTTAGTTAAGGAAAGTAAGTTACCTACAAATCAATTAGGAGAGAAATATTTACCTAGAGAATTAGTGATGCATTTATCAGAATCCGAGACAAGTTATTTACTGTACCAAGCAGGGAGAGCCTACAATACTGAAATTAATGATTTACTTTTAACAGCGGTATGTAGGGCTGTAAATAAATTGGATGGTAAAGAAACTGTGGCATTGAATCTTGAAGGACATGGAAGAGAAATGCTAGATCAGGATATAGTGATTGATCGAACGGTTGGTTGGTTTACAAGTGTATATCCAGTAGCTGTAACAGGGATAGGAGATTCTATTACAAATGATATACAAAAAACAAAAGAGGCATTAAGCTCAATTCCAAACAAAGGTCTAGGATATGGAGTGTTAAAGGCATTGGGAGAAAATGTTTTGGAAAATGTTAAGCCTGATATTACCTTTAATTACTTAGGAGAATTAGATCAAGAAAGTGGATCAGATTATTTTAATATGAGTGATATACCACGTGGTGAAGAGATTGCAATAGAGAATGAATTTAGTACTGGTCTTTCTATAAATGGAGCTGTAACTAATAAAAAACTTCGAATGGTTATAATTTATAATGGCTCAAATTATAGTGAAAAATTTATGCAAGCATTGAATGATGAGTTTAAAAAACAATTGTTAGTTATTATTGAGCACTGTATTGAAAAGAGAAAGAATGAAAAGTATATAGAAAATACTAGAAGTCATTTAAACAGAGATGAAGCTATCACTCAAGTAATATGGGAAGAATTTGGATTAGACAGTATATTGAAATCTATAACTGTTGAGAAAAAAGAGCACTCAGTTCTGTTTGTGACAGATTTAAGTAGTGAAAAGAGAGGCGAGATTAAGGGGGAAATAATCAATAAATTATCATTTTTACAGGTTCCAGATTATATCGTTGATATGAATAAGTATCCATTAGTTTCAGGGAATATGGAGGAGGAACAATTTATAAGCTTGTGCAGTGAGTTAGAGAATACAAATAATATATCGTTACCGAAAATTACTAAAGATGGTGAAATGGGTGAAGTTATAGAGGGATATACACCTTCAATCATGCAAGAATTGTTTTTATCAACACCGAATACTATGATAGAGGAAAAGATTATAATAGAAGGGGATTATGATAAAGACAGCGTTATAGCTGCTATAGAAAAAGTTGTTCAAGAACAATCTATTTTAAGAAGTACTTATCAAAAAATAGCGGATAGATATATTATTTGTGAACATGGTTACAATACGTTTTGGAAGCCAAATTACTTTGATCTAAGATATGCTACTTCTACTTATATTACTGCAGTATATGATTTAATTCATGGAATGCGGAGAAAAATGAGTACAAGTATATTAACTGAAAATAATATGTTAAGCAATATTGTAATTACACAAAAGACCGAAAGAGAATATTGCATTTATGTGATTATTCATCATAGTATTTGGGATAAGGCAAGTAATCAGATTTTTAAAGAGAAAATTATAGACATTTTGAATTTAAAAGCAAAATATGTAAAAACAAATGAAACGTATAAACAATATGTAGATGAAGTAACAACTAGTAAAATATATGCGGAAACCCATAACTTATCGAACTTAGAAAAATTTAAAGAGAAAACGGATGAGTATGTAAAGCGTAATATAAATAATGTGTTAGAAAAGTCAGTTGTTTCATTATTTAAAATGGGTTCGGCTACAGAAAAGCTTTATAACGACAAACCTTGGTCACTATTCGCGTATATTTTGAACATACTTGCTAGAGAAAATAAATTAACAAATATCCATACTGAACCTTTACCAATACTTATTTTACAAGAAGATAGAAGATATATGACAAATGATTATAGTAATACACTTGGAGAGTTTTTAGATTGGTTACCATTGCTAATTGAGGGATCTAAAGAGAATGAGTTGCTAGACTGGCAACAAAAGGTTAATGAAATTCAAAATGTAAAAAAAGAAAACCATTATAGTTTAGTTGAACTATTAAACTACAGCACAGTCGAGATGAGAAATATGATGGCATCAGTTCTTTCAATCAATTATCAAGGTGGGTTTAGTATTGAGTATGAGGAGATGCAAGAGATACTAAAAAATGATGATTATAATAAGAGTACAGAAGTTTTTGTAAATAGCTATTCTAATTATTTAATCTTGTCGTATCCAATTTTTAGTGGTTGTTCAGGAGATATAGAAGAAGTCATTCAAAATGAATTAAATCAATTGGAAGACTTACTAAATAAGAAAGTTGAAAGTGAGCAATTTGAAAAAGTAGTAATTAAACATTAAAAAATGATAATATGAGACCGCTAAATAGATGATTGCTGAGTTTATTAAATTGAAGTAGAGGGATTCTATTATTTTTATAACATAGTAGAATGTATTTTATCATCTATCATGGTTAGTAACATGAATTTAAGGTCATACTATTCTCTTTGCACTTTGAGGAGATGGTATGATCTTAATTTTTGAAGAATGATATATACGTAAAACTTTTGAGTAAGAATATAATTAATGAAAGGTTTATAAAACATGTTAGAACTTTATTTAGCAAATATATTAAATATGAACAAAGCAAATTACCAAAGGTTATATTCTGTTATGGATGATTTTATAAAGGTAAAAGTGGATGAAATGAGAAAGTATGAGGATAGACAGAGGACAATATTAGGAAATTTCCTTGTGAAATATTTTATCGCAAAAAAAGTAAATGCCAATATAGAAGATATAAAATTAGAGGAAGATGAATTTGGTAAGAAAAAAATAGTAAATCATGTTGGGTATTGTTTTAACATTTCTCATTCAGGAGAATGGGTATTTATAGGTATTGCAGAATCTGAAATAGGTGTAGATGTTGAAAAAATAGAATCTTTGGATTTCTTAAATATTGCTAGCTATTTTAGTAAGGAAGAAAAAGAATATTTAACAAAATTGGATTCAAAGGTTCTTGAGATGGAGTTTTTTAGGATTTGGACAGCGAAAGAGAGTTATATAAAATATAAGGGGTTAGGTATGGTAATTCCGTTAGAATCATTTAGTGTACCGATATCTGAAAATGAGAATTTTGTTAAAACGTTGTATGAAAAAGAATCAAAAGAGGCATTTGTTACATCATCAAAAATAAATGAAGAATATTATATAAGTGTATGTGCAAATTCTGCTATGGAACAATTAGAGTTAATATATTTAGATTTAAAAAATGAAATAGGATTATCAGATTATTTTTCCTCTATGAATGATGGATAAGGGGATATAAGATATTAATATTTATATTCCTGAAAAAAATGTATTTTCTTGTACAATACAATTTCCTATTAACATAAAAGATTCGATTATTCGAAAAAATGAACTTTTGCGGATAAAAAACTCCTTAGTTAGAAGGAGGGCACTGAAAAAGTCCACTTCATAAGAAAAAGAAGGTAACCATCTACTATATACAGGCGGTTACCTCTTTTTCTTTTTAGATATATTGAAAAGATATATGATATTTTTTCAAAGCTTTCACTTTTTCAGTCGCCTTGCTAGAAGGGGATGCTTTTTTGATGTAGCCCTGAAATAAAGTTTAATTAAACTAACTCTATAAACGATGATAAAAGAGCAAATAGAAAAGTGTGTTTTGAAAAAAGATTGATTAAAACACATTTTTAATATATTCAACTGAATCATTTTTTATAAAAATGTTTGATTATCTTTGTAACTGTTATTCCATTAAGTGACCCCTTAATGAAATAACGTGACTGACATTTTTAAACAACGCTAGTATGTTTTAAATGACTTGATTGTCACTCACACTACCATCGATACTATACCTTGTGAGCCACATTATTAAAGATTTAATGATTTAGTTGAGATGGACTCACTTTTTGAATTTGAACAAGTATGTCAAACGATTTACCTAATGATATATCAACAGTTTTCGGTATGTCAGGGCCTTCGGTAGTTATTCCGGAAAAAATTGGATGTTTTTCGTTTAACCAAGTATTTGTTATTCCGTTTTCTTTACGTAAATCAAGTAGAAATTGGTCATTTTTTACTTGTCCAAAGGTATAGTTATAGCTGTTTGGATCATCTGATTTTAATATTCCATATGGACCAAATTCACGGTTACTATTATAAACATTATATTGGCCTTCAAAAACAGAGGTTCCAATAGATACATACCGTTTTCTATAATGTTCTGCTAAATGTTGCCCTGCTACTTTAGGGTATATAAAAGGTATCATATTTGTTTTCGAAACGTGTCCATTATGTGCCCATACAATTGTTTTTCCTAGGTGTTCTTCTGTCCACTTCACATTTTCATACATTGCAATATCATGTTTCAAAAAAAACTCCGATGGGTTATCAGGAAATGATGCTGCCATTGTAGTAAACTGCTCGATAATACGGGCAGTTTGTTTTATCCATGCAAACTCTTTGGAATTTCCATTTAGAGTATTTTTATTTTGTTCTAATAAAGCATTGATTTGTTTAGCATCTGAAATATATTTTTCTTTATTTTCTTTCGTAAGGCCGCTAAAGATATTAATATCCTTTGTTACAGGAATAAGGTCTTTTATCTTCTCTTCTAAACTAGGCAAAAGCTTTGGATTGTTTCTGCGTACATATTCTGTTATATTATTATAAATATTTTTGCTTACTGATTGTATATCCATCCCAATGACACGCACTTTGGATTTATGTTTTGGATCAGTATTATATTCTTTTATCCAATTAATAAGATCTACTATCTCTTTCGTTTTAAATTCAGGTGATAGATATTGGTTTGGGTTCCCTTTACCAGTAAGAACATAACGATCAAGTTTTAAAGCTCTGTCCCACCCCTCTTCTAAAACTAAGTTGGTAAAGCCTTTTTCAGATACTAAATAATGAACAATGCGATGTTTCATTGTAAAAACTTCATGAGCCCCATGCGTAGTTTCACCTAAACCCACGATTGAAGCTGATCCTACCATATCCTTCAGTGGTTTTAAATCATTAAGAGATGCAGTTGGATTAGTTGTTTTTAAAGGCTTTGCATGCTCTTCTAACCATTTGACTATTGGATTAATATTGTAGGGACTTGTAAAGGAAACTTCTGTGTCTGAAGCTACATAAGTATTTTCTGTAAAATTAGTCGATAATATAGTAGACGTAGGAATTGTAGTAGTCATTTTTTTCATAAAAACCTCCTAAAATATTTATTTGAATCAATTTCATAATCCTCAAGTTTAAACGATGGAAAAGCCGCGATTCCTTTATTAAAGGGCTTTCAAGAATGGCTTTCGTCATTGACGATTCAATATGGTACATTGGATGCGGGCTACGATTATGAAGCAATTTATACACAACTTTATCGTGTGAAAGCTAAAGAAATCATTGCCTATAACAAGCGAAACGAAGGAGAGTTTCTTGGGTTTGATGAACACTTTGCTCCCACTTTCGGAAACATTCGTATCAATATGACAGCTTTGATGACAAATATCCAACCTTGAAATACACGAAACCAAATGAATGTAAAACCTGTCTACTTGCTTATGATTCTCTATGTCAAAAGGTCTATAAAATCAAAATGGAAACGGATATCCGAAAATACAACGCCCTAGGCCCGTGAATCAGAAGCGTGGAAAAAGCTCTATAATTAGAGCGGCGCTGTCGAACGAGTAAATGCATACTTAAAAGAATTCTTTCAGTTAAAAAATGGCCGATATCGAACAGGAAAGTAAGTGAAAATCCATTTCGATCTTGTGATGCTTGTTTATAATGCCTCGAAATTGGCTGTAGATCGAATCAATCAAAAAATGAAAGAAATGAATCAAACCGCTTAGTATTTTCAAAACATACTTCTAAAATTCTGTCATTTCAACTGAGGAAAAGAAACAATTATGAAATTGATTCATTTATTAGTTTTTTGACATGTTCTAAGAGCATCTGTTTGAAGCATGAATTCTCTTCTCACAAATTTATTCTATTTCCTAAAACTCACTTATTTCTTAATAGATTCTTAAGAAATTATTAATTTACTCATGTCAATAAAAAACAAAATTACTTACACTGGTTTTTGTAAAATTACACAATAAAAATATCGCCTAAAATAATAAAAAATTATTGTAAAACGATAAGATTTATAATAAAATCGAAATCAGAATAAATAAGTGTGGTGCTTTTTATGGAAAAGATAACAATGTTGTTTTTTAATTAGAGGAGGTATAAATATGGACATTAGCAATTTGATTATTGAAAATATGGATAACCCTCATGAGTTGGAGAGAATGTATAGAAAAGACCCGAAAGTTTTTAAAAAGTCATTCTCACAAGCATGGGATGAAAAACCTGATTCTCAGGTACTAGCTGCTTGGTACGAAAGATTGCATTTCAAGGAGACGGCAAATAAAGAAAAAATATCGCTGTTTCAAAAAGGTTTCTTATTCATGGGTATGTTAGCTATTCTGGCTGGGATAAGCACCAGAATCATTTTCTACTTTGTCGAACAAGAAGCAATTGCTCCAATTAACCTGGCTTTTGGTGTAATTCCCTTTATTGTCGCTTATTTTATTTACAATAATACGCCGAAAAAAAGTATTATTTATTCCCTTATAGCATTGTTCCTAATTTCTGGGATATATCTTAATACGTTGCCATTAAATTATAAAGACAGTATTATCCTTGCTTATTTACATCTTCCTATATTCTTATGGGTCTTGGTAGGGCTTGCGTTTACAGGAAATGAATATTCAAAAGGTAATACAAGATTAGCTTATATTAAATTTAATTTGGAATATGCCCTTCTCTACGCCAGCATGGCAGTTAGCGGAATGATTCTAGCAGTATTCACCATGCGTTTATTTAGCTTTGTTGACTTGGATATAGGAGAATTCTATTTTAGTAATGTTGTTTTATTTGGTGCTGCTGCTCTCGCTATTGTGGCTGCATATTTAGTATCAATGAATCTTAAACTTGCTAAAAATATTACACCATACATATCTAAAATTTTTAGTCCTCTCGTCCTGATTACGTTACTAATCTATCTTATAACGGTTATATGGGTCGGGAAAAATCCTTTCTTGGACCGCAATTTCTTAATGGCCTTCAACGGAATACTCCTTGGCGTATTGGCTGTTACCATATTTTCTATTGTTGAGAGTGACTCAGATGAGAAAAAGAACATTTCAGATTATATAAATTTTGCCTTAATTGTTCTTGCGCTTATTATTGACACTGTGGCTTTGTCAGCCATCATATTCAGACTTTCTTCTTACGGGATTACACCTAATAGACTTGCTGTTTTAGGGGTAAACATACTGATCTGGGCAAATTTAATTTGGATTATGTTTTCCTATATGCGTTTCTTGCAAAACAAATCAGGACCAACAGCTATCCAAGATGCCGTTACGAAGTATTTACCAATTTACGGACTTTGGGCAGCTTTCGTTATATTTACTTTTCCTATAATGTTTAATTAGAAAGACATTGTAAATGTAACGACAAGCTAATTTTCTATCACGTATAAAATCCTTAGAGCCGATAATTATCGTTACTTCTATAAGTTCTCGAAAATAAAAAAACGTCCCAAAGTAGGACGTTTTTTTATTATGTATATTGCTTTTTTTTCTTAATAAGTAATAACACTTGTGACACACAAGCAAGTACTGGTAGTTCTATTAATGGTCCAATAACTAACGCAAGAGCGATAAGTGGTTCGTCTGGAAAAGCTGTTACGGCAATAGCGAGTGCAACAGGTGAGTTTCTCGCTAATGTTGTTAAACTTAAACTTACTGTATCTTTATAAGATAAATGCATGATACGACCGATAAATTGTCCTAGTACAAAATTAATGATGAAGAACAATAGAACAGGAATGAGTAATAATAAAACCACATTCATATTTTGTAGTAAATATTTACCTTGTGATGCAAACATCGCTACTATTGCTAAACTTAAAAATACAATTTGGGTAGAGCTGAAAAACGGAATGAGTTTATTCTCAAGTGTTTCAGCTTTTTGCAATTTATTCATAATGAATTTTGTAGCGTGTGCAAGTAAAAATGGTAAGACGATTACGATAATAATACTTTCTACTAAAACAGAAACCGCTACAGTCTTCATGACACCAGCGAATAAAAATAAATAAATTGGAAGGAGTAGTACTTGCAAAATTAAATTTACCGGTAAAATCGCAGTAGAAAGTGCTACATTTCCTTTCGCTATTTCAGTAAAGATTAAGTACCAATCTGTACATGGAGTAACCATTAACATGATAAATCCAATCCAAAGCGCTGGGTGATCCGAAAGAAATAGTGCTCCTAATCCCCAAGCGAGTAAAGGTGTCCATAAAAAGTTAATAGTAAGACTTGTTCCAGCAAATTTTAAGTTGCGAAATCCATTTTTTATTTCTTTCAATGGGATGCTGAGGAATAATCCATATAGCATGAAAAATAAGAAGGGGACAATAAATTGCTCTGAATACATATGTATGAAATTAAATTGCCCGAGTATGATGCCGCATGTAACAGCAAAAAGAATAATAAAAGTTTGAATCTTTTCTATAGTGCTCATGAGTAAAACCTTTCTAAATATGAATTTTCCTTTCTAAGTTTATTATACAAGTAATATAGAGGTATTTGGTGTTCAATTGAGTTTCGGTTAATGTTTTTAATCCGAGATATTATTTTATATTTAAAGTTACTTGACTAAAGTAAGTGGATGTATTACAATCACTTACATAAGGTAATTAAATAACAAAAAGTTTTAATTAACTTTACTTAAGGTATCAATTGGAACTTTTTATTAGAATAAGAATTTTTATGATGATGAATAATGAATATGATAAGAAAGTTTAGGTGAAGAAAATGGGATTATTTAGCTCGTTATTTGGTAAAAAAGAAGAAAATACAAAAGTAGAGGGGAATAAAACAATGTCAAAAGTATTATTTGTAAAAGCAAACGATCGTCCAGCGGAGCAAGCAATTAGTTCAAAAATGTATGAAACATTTGTAAGTACTTATAAAGAAGCTAATCCGAATACAGAAATTACAGAGTTAGATTTATTTGCATTAGATCTTCCTTATTACGGAAATGTCGCTATTTCAGGTGGATACAAACGTAGTCAAGGTATGGAGTTAACAGCTGAAGAAGAGAAGGCTGTTGCTACAGTAGATCAATATTTAAATCAGTTTTTAGAAGCTGATAAAGTTGTATTTGCGTTCCCACTATGGAACTTTACAGTACCAGCACCATTAATCACATATATTTCATACTTATCTCAAGCTGGAAAAACGTTTAAATATACAGCTAATGGTCCAGAAGGTTTAGCTGGTGGTAAAAAAGTAGTTGTATTAGGTGCACGTGGTTCAGATTACTCTTCAGAACAAATGGCTCCTATGGAAATGGCAGTGAATTACGTAACAACTGTACTTGGATTCTGGGGAATTACAAATCCAGAGACAGTTGTAATTGAAGGACACAATCAATATCCAGATCGCTCACAACAAATTGTTGAAGAAGGTTTAGAGAACGTTAAGAAAGTAGCGGCGAAATTTTAATTAATAGTAAATGTAAAAACCAACATGGATGACCATGTTGGTTTTTTAGTCTATTTCTATGTTAAAAAATGTATATTTATAAAATAAATGAAAAGTTTGAAAATAGTATTGCAAAATATTATACATCAAACTATAATGAGTTCAAGAATAGTTGATAATTGAATTAAATATTCAGAAAATTCAATTAGTTAAAAATGGAAAATGAGATAAGGAAATTTGAATGGGGGTTATATTATGGCGAATAAAGTACCGTTTTCGTTCATAGTAGTTATTGGATTAATGTTATTTGCACTATTTTTTGGAGCAGGAAATTTAATATTCCCGGCAATGCTTGGTCAATCGGCAGGAGAGAATGTGTGGATTGCTAACGCTGGATTTTTAGTAACTGGTGTTGGATTACCGTTACTAGGTGTACTAGCATTTGGTTTTTCAGGTAAAGATGATTTACAGTCATTAGCAAGTCGTGCTCACCCAGTGTTCGGGATTGTGTTTACAACAGTTTTATACTTAGCAATCGGTCCGTTATTTGCAATACCAAGAACAGGAAATGTATCTTATGAAATTGGTCTTAAGCCGTTTATGCCAGAGGGATTAGGTTCTACACCTTTAATTCTTTTCACAATTGTATTCTTTAGCATCACTTGTTTTTTTTCGCTAAATCCCGCGAAAATTGTCGATATTGTTGGAAAAATCTTAACGCCAATTAAATTAACATTCATCGGTATTTTAGTAATCGTTGCTTTTATTCACCCGATTGGAGAAATGCAAGCACCAGTTGAAGCTTATACATCACACGCATTCTTTAAAGGATTCCAAGAAGGATACTTAACGATGGACACGCTTGCATCATTCGTATTTGGAATCATCATCATTAATGCAATTAAAGAAAAAGGTGCGAAAACGAAAACGCAAATTATGGTCGTTTGTGCAAAAGCGACAATCATTGCAGCATCTATTTTAGCAATTATCTATACAGCTCTTTCTTATATGGGTGCTTCGAGTGTTGCAAAGCTTGGACATTTAGAGAACGGCGGAGAAGTATTAGCGAAAGTTTCTAACTACTATTTTGGATCATATGGTGGAGTATTATTAGGATTAATGATTACAGTAGCTTGTTTAACAACTAGTGTAGGACTTGTATCAGCATGTTCTTCATTCTTCCATAAGTTATTCCCAAATGTTCCTTACAAAGCAATTGCAGTCACGCTATGTGTATTTAGTGCAATTGTTGCAAACGTAGGATTAACACAATTAATCGCAGTTTCTGTTCCAGTATTAACAGCAATTTATCCACTAGCAATCGTATTGATTTTCTTAACATTCTTCCATTCATTATTCAAAGGAAGAGCTGAAGTTTATCAAGTGAGCTTAATCGTAACATTTATTATCAGCTTATTTGATGGATTAAGTGCAGCTGGAGTTAACATTGAAGTAGTAAGCCAAGTGTTTACTAAATTCCTTCCGATGCAGGAAGTAGGATTAGGCTGGATCTTCCCAGCGATTATCGGTGGATTTATCGGATATGGCATTAGCGTTTTAAAACCAAAAAATCAAATTCAACCAGCAGCAAATACGAATAAGAAAATAGGTTAAATAAAAAAGTTATAGAACTTGTTTCTATAGCTTTTTTTGTTACTATTAATAATGAAAGAAAATAAAGTAGTAGGGGAAATAAAATGAAAAAAACAATTGATCATATAGGAATCGCAGTTCGAGATATAGATAGTACGATACGTTTTTATGAAAAGGTATTGTTAGGGACATTAATAGATCGTTACGTAAGTGAAGCACCGGGTGTGGAAAGTGAGGTAGCCATTCTTGAAGTGGATGGAGATAGAATTGAATTACTTGCACCGACAAATAACACTACTTCACCAATTGCCCGATTTATAAAACAAAAAGGTAAAGGTGTACATCACGTTGCGTATCGTGTAGATGATTTAGATATAGCTTTAGAAGAATTAAAAGAACAAGGAATTCGAACGTTAGAGCATACACTTCGAATTAATAAACACGGCAGAAGATTAATCTATCTTAACCCAGCGGATACAGAGGGAACAATCATAGAGTATTGTGATTATCCGGAAGAGAAATAGAAGAAAGATATTTTTAAAAAGGTGTTACGTAATAACGTAATACCTTTTTATTTATGTATTTCACACTTTCTTCACAAATGATTCACGATAACTTTTCTTCTTCAGGAACTTACGTAAATATATTTTATGATATAATAACAATCGACTTTAAAAATGTAAGTAGTATCTATGAAGGTAGTTACTATTGTATTAGAAGTTTAGAGGTGAGAGAGAAATAAAGAGTTATACTGTATAGAAGTTTATATTTAATCAAGTTAATATTTCGCCGATGGATTTAATTTGGAAGTAGATGTAATAAAAGTATAGCAATGAGGAAGAAAGAAGTGAAATGATTGTGAAAGTAATGAGAAGGTTAGGGGCATGGCTATTACTTGCGTGTGTGCTTATCATATTAATACCGAAAAGTGCATCTGCTCATGCGTACGTTGTGAAATCAAACCCTGCTGAAAATGAAACATTGAAGAAAGCATCATCTATTGTGAAAATCGAATTCGATGAGGACATACAAGTTTCAAGTTTTAATATATTGTACGTGAGAGATACATCAGGTAAAAGGGTCGATTTAAAAGATGCTCATATTGATAAAAAAAATAAAAAGCTATTAGAAGCCGGATTAAAAGAGAATCTCAAAAAAGGTCTCTACTCTATTCAGTGGAAAGTGATTTCAGCTGATGGACATCCAATTCAAGGAGTTATTCCATTCCGTATTGGATTAGCTGAAGCGGGAGCAGACGATGTACAAGTAGAAGAGATGGGGTATGTCCCGCAAATTGATATGATTATGGAACGTGGAATTTTATATACAAGTTTCTCACTATTTATAGGAGTTCTATTCTTTAATCTTATTATGTATAAAGGGAACGTAATAGAAGTTCAATTAAGAAGTAAAAAAATAATATGGATTTCATTAATTGGTATATTCATTAGTTTATTATTCAATCTACCACTGCAAGCGAAAATAAATGCTGATGTTTCATGGCTAGAAGCATTCAATCCTTTATTATTAAAAGAAACGTTACAGCTTTCTGTTTTTGGTTATGTATGGATTACTCAAATGGCTCTTATAAGTGTGCTTATAATTGCTTCGTATGTTGCGATGAAGCGTGAGAAGCTTTCGTCGTTTAAAGTATGGAGCATTCCATTGCTATTGTTTATCGGGATACTTGTTATGAAAGCCTTTAATAGTCACGCATATGGTTTAAAGTTTAAAGATATTGCTGTCGTTATGGATTTTCTACATTTATTCGCAGCTTCATTATGGATTGGTGGTTTATCATCTATTATTCTTCTTTTACGTAAAGAGGATAACAAGTGGAATATGTATTGGGATATGATTAAGCGTTTTTCACCGTGGGCAACAGGTGCTGTCATCGTGATTTTAATAACAGGTCTTTTTAACAGTACATTTTTTATTCCAACAATCCACTCGTTATTTGATACAAAGTATGGATTAGCTTTATTAGTAAAGATACTTTTATTCATTTTCATGGGGGTATTGGGAATTGTTCATTATGTGAAAGGGAAAATGAGAGCGGAGCAAGGATTAGGCGCTACGTTGAAAGTAGAGTTTATCATTGGAATTATCATTTTCGTAATCGTAGCTTTTATGACAAACGTACAAACACCACCGATGCCTCCTACTGGACCTTTTACAGAGAGTAAACAAGTAGATAATGGATATGAAATTACGCTAAATGTGAGTCCTAATAAGGTAGGACAGAATACATTTCATGTTACTGTGAAGGATGAGAATGGCCAACCTGTTACTGATATGGAGCAAATTACACTAACGACTCAATCGTTAGATATGAATATGGGAAAAGGATCATTTAAAGTTTCGGCAGTTTCACCGGGAGAATATGAAGCAGAAGGTATGTATATTAACATGACAGGTAACTGGAATATACAAGTACACGGATTAACAAAATCGCTTGATAGCTTTGATACGGATTATAAATTTATTGTAGGTGGCAGATAAAGTGAAACTTTAATCAGTGGGGGTATCCCCCACTGATTATTAGCCCGCCCCAATTGTGCTTTTACGGGCAGTTGATCCCCGCCTAACTTCTTTGCCTTCGCTGAATTTTGAAATAGGGGTCATACTGCCCGGCGAATAGCGGGGTAAAGAGGCATTATAGATAAAAGGGAGTAAATAGAAAATGAAACGTATAAAAAAATTAGGAACAATAATGATCGCAACAATAATTGCAATGGGAATTTTTTCGTTACCTGTTAGTGCGCACGTAACTGTGAAGCCAGCAACTTCTGACATTGGCTCTTGGGAGACTTACACGATAAAAGTACCAGTTGAAAAGAATATAGCAACAACAAAAGTTACACTGAAAATACCGTCTGGTGTGGAATTCCAACAGTATGAACCAGTGCCAGGATGGAAAGTGGAAGAGCAAAAAGATAATGCTGGAAAAGTGAAAACTGTAGTATGGGAAGCAACAGGAGAAGGAATTTCACCTGGTCAGTTCCAGCGATTTACTTTCGTCGCTAAAAATCCGGATAAAGAACAAAAAATAGCTTGGGATGCATATCAACAATATAAAGACGGAGAAATTGTTGAATGGACAGGCGATGAAAAAGCTGAAAAACCGCATTCACTTACTACAATTGCAAAAGGTACGTCATTAACAGGAGAACATGGTGAAGTGTCTAGTGTAGAAAAGAATGAAGGTACTAGTAATGTACAAGTAATAACAATTGTTTTATCTATTTTGGCGATTGTATCGTCGGTAGGTACGTGTGTTTTTGTAGTACGTCGTAAAAAATAAGTAACCTTGAAAGGTCTCATTGAAAGTAATGAGACCTTTTTTATTAGTTTTAGGGATTAGTAAAATGAGGATAGCAACATTGTTGTAGTCACTATATAACAAAATTTATTGATACGTGGAAATCAATTGATGGTCATTACGTCTTCCGGTAAGGAATCATGTTCTAGCCAGTTTTCAATTAAAGTATTAAATAACTTAGGGTCCGCTAAAGAAATTCCATGACCGATTTTAGAAATAATAACACCTGTGCAATTGGGATTACTTTCAAGGATTTCAGTCAACGAGTCTTTCATGATTCTTTTTTCGTTTTCTCCAACAGTTACTAATATATTACTATTAGCATTCTCAAAGTTTTTTGGTATTGTAAACGACATGTTTTCTTCTAGCATCCTTATGAAGGTATTTTTACTTATTTGACAACTGTCATGATAATAGTGGTCAAAGTATTCTTTATCTATGTACATTGATTTGGCTTGTATTTTCGAAAACGTCCTACTCTTTATAAGAGGGTAGGTTAGCCCAATAGATTTTATAAATGTGCTAGCAAAAGGAATGGATTTGACTAAGGCACTGTTTATCATAGCATATTGGATTAAGTCAGGTTTCATGCTAAGCATCGCAATTAACACTTGAGCACCTAATGAAAACCCAATTGCTATAATAGTTTTACCTTGTCCTATTTCTTCAATTAGTTCAATGATTTTTTTAGCACTAAAATGTATTGAGAAATGATCTTTATTTCTGTTTTTTCCTTGATCAGGTAAATCAGGAACAAGGCAGTGAAAGTTAGTAAAATGTTTAATTTGTTTGTCCCACATCCATCCACTGACTCCGCCCCCATGAATAAAAACCATAAGTGGAGAACGTGTATCTCCAAATTCTTTATAGTGTAAAACCATATAACTCCCCCCTTATAATTGGAATTGTAAATCCACCCATCTGTACTAGAGATAATATTTTTACTACTTAATTATCATCATACAATAAAGAAATTTCATTTGTTAAAATTCTAAGTGACTTTACTCATGAAATGATAAGAAAGAGCCTACAAACAGTAGGCTCTTTCTTATGTTTATTTATTTCACTTCAACCCGCTGCCCTACAGCAAGTGTTTTCGGCTTTATATTTACAAAACAAATACTCACTACAATAAATAATAGTCCGATGAATAGGCTAATAGTAATGGCCTCATGTAAGAAAATTGAACTTACAATTATAGCGATTAGAGGAATGAGAAATGTATAAGCCCCAACTTTACTTGCTTCACCAGCTCCAACGAGTGTGAAGTATGCAAGCCACCCCATTGCAATAACAAAGAATGAAATAAATAGTAGTACACTAACAAATGGCATACTCCAAGCGATACTAGACCAACTTTCAAATTCTGAGCCAAATCCGACTAAACAAAGACCGCCGATAAGAAGCTGAAGTGTTACCATCCAAATGGCATTCACACGGTGACCAGTTTTCTTAATAAATACTGTTCCAAGTGCCCAGCCAATAGCACATCCTAATGCAAGAAGGATTCCAATGACAGAAATATGACCAGTTAAACTACTAGAGCTAATAACTCCTACACCAATAAATCCGAGTACAAGCCCGAAAATTTTTAAACCGTACATTGATTCTTCAAGCCATATCCACGAGAAAATACCAAGTAAAACAGGTTGTAGAAATACGATGGCGGAAAATAGACCAGCAGGCATATATTGAAGACCAACAGTTTGTAACCCGTAAAATATAATGATGTTAAGTAAAGAAGAAATAACGTATAAATGCCAAGTTTCTTTTAAATGTAATTCTTTATATTTTGGTAGAGCGAAAAGGAGTAAAATGAATCCTCCAATTAAAGTTCGAATGCCTGCAAATAAAACGGGTGGTGTATAATGCAGGGCAAACTTAGATAAAGGCCAATTGATTCCCCACATAAAAACGAGGAAGGTAAGGATTATGGCCGTCTTAGTTCGAGAAAGCTGTGTCACTGTAAGACCTCCTTGATGTTATTCATTTCATTATGATATGATATCGGCTGTGATAAATAAAATGAATCTTTTTTATGAGGAGTATAAGTGATTAGTTATGACCATTACACAACTTCAAGTGTTAATAAAAACTGTTGAGTTAGGCAGTTTTACGAAGGCTGCCAGAGTGTTAAATATGACGCAGCCCGCGGTTAGCCATGCGATTTCAAGTATTGAGTTAGAATTAGGAGTTACGATTCTTATACGGGATAAACGAAAAGGGCTAATCGTTACCGATGTTGGAAATAGAATTCTTGTACATATTAGAGAAATTTTGAACGGTGTTGAGAAGATTGAACAAGAAGTTGCGATGGAGAAGGGGCACGAAGTTGGGACGATTCGAATTGGGAGTTTTCCGAGTGCTTCTGCACATTTTTTACCCAAAATGATAAACCTTTTTAAGGAGAAGTATCCGAACTTAGAAGTCGTTCTTTGTGAAGGAACAATTAAAGAAGTTGAAGATTGGTTAGTATCGAGGGTTGTTGATATAGGAATTGTTATTTTGCCTAATAAAGATATGGAGATTGTCCCATTAACGAAGGGGAAAATGGTTGTTATCTTAAGAGAGGATCATCCTCTTTGTAAGAAGGACTCTATTGCAATTAATGATTTAGAGAATGAACCGATCATATTATGTAAGGGCGGATATGAACCACCCATTATCGATATGTTTAAACAAGCCAACGTACCACTTCGAGCTGAGTATATAATTTCGACAGTTACTACAGCTTTAAATATGATTCAAGAAGGATTAGGCATTGCAATATTAGCTGAATTATCTTTAACGAATTTACCCAAAAATGTGCAAACAAGAGAATTGGAACCACAAGTATGGAGAGAAATTGCTTTAGCTGTTCCTTCATTAAAGGATTCTTCAATCGCTGTGCAGCTATTTATTGAAGAATTTCAAGCGCTATTTGCAGAATAAAAAGAGGTGTCTCATATATCATAATGGGACACTTTTTAATTTGTTTATAAAAAATCTATGAAAAGGATTGACTTATCTTTTTGTTGTAACTATAATGATTACATCAAGGTGGTGATCATGATGAAAATTAGTAGCCGCTTTTCTATAGCTGTTCATATTTTATCTATTTTGAAAAACAATCCATCTTCAGTTTGTACTTCAGACTATATAGCTGAAAGTGTAAATACGAATCCAGTAGTCATTCGTAAAATTATGTCGTACTTGAAGCAAGCTGGTTTTGTTTACGTAAACCGAGGTCCAGGTGGCGCAGGGTTATTAAAGGATTTACATGAAATCACGTTGTTAGATGTGTATCATGCAGTAAATGTAGTGGAAGAGGATAAATTATTTCATATTCATGAGCAACCAAATCCAGATTGTCCAATTGGAGCAAATATTCAAGCTGTATTAGAAGTTATATTAATACAAGCGCAATCCGCCATGGAAGAAGTTTTGAGAAATATTACGATGGGGCAGCTGTTTGAAACTTTGCAAGAAAAAATGAATGCTTAAATAATATTTATATTTTTTTTAATATCAATGTAACCTATATGGTTACAACTATAAGGTAAGGTGTAAAAATTATGACTGTAAAAATGAAAGTATACTCAGATTTTATATGTCCATTTTGTTTTTTAGCAAAAGGTCCATTAGATGAAGTAGCGAAAGAGAAAGATGTAGAAATTGAATGGATGCCATTTGAGTTGCGCCCAAGTCCCTATTCAAAAATAGATCCATGGAATGAGCCAGAAAAATTAGGTTCATGGGATGCTTTCATTCTTCCAACTGCGAAGAAATTAGGAATCGATATGCGTTTGCCACGTGTTTCTCCGCATCCATATACACATTTAGCTTTTGAAGGGTGTCAATTTGCGAAAGAACGTGGACTAGGAAATGAATATCATCACCGCGTATTCACAGCATTTTTCCAAGAAGAGCAAAACATTGAAGATATTGATGTGTTAACAAAATTAGCAGTAGAAGTAGGACTTCCTGAAGCTGAATTTAAAGATGCTTTAGTAACTCGCAAATATAAAGAAAAGCATCAAGAAGCAATACAGCATGCATATGATGAAGCGAATATTATGGCTGTTCCAACTGTCATGATTGGGGATGAAGTCATTCAAGGTCTTGCTAGTAAAGAAACGTTACAAAGAGTTATTGATAAAGAAATTGAAAAGGATAAAACAAATTCATTTGAAGGCATGCAATGTAGTACAGATGGATATTGCTAATTCGCTTGTTATGAAATAACAAAATAAATAATAAAACAAATATTTGGAGGAATTATTATGTCAGCAACTACAACAAACTTAAAAGAAGCAATCGTGAACCGTCGTTCCATTCGTAAAGTAACAAAAAATGATGCAATTACGAAAGAAAGAATTGAAGAAGTATTAAAAACAGCTTTACACGCACCAACATCTTTCAATATGCAAAGTGGTCGTATGGTTGTATTAATGGATGGAGAGCATGAAAAGTTTTGGGATATTGTTAAAGAAACACTAAGAGCCCGCGTACCAGCAGAAAACTTTGAAGCGACTGTAGAGAGATTAAAAGGTTTCCATGCAGGTGTTGGGACTGTGTTATTCTTTGAAGATCAAGCTACTGTAGAAAAAATGCAAGAAAATGCACCATTATATAAAGATCAGTTCCCATTCTGGTCTCATCAAGGAAATGCGATGTTACAACATACTGTGTGGATGCTATTATCTGCTGAAGGAATTGGGGCGTCATTACAACATTACAACCCAATCGTAGATGCTGAAGTGAAAGAAACTTGGAACATTCCGGCAGAGTGGAGCTTAGTAGGACAAATGCCATTTGGTGAACCAAACGAACAACCAGGAGAAAGAACGTTCTTGCCTACTGAAGATGTAGTGAGATTTTATTAAGAAATACAATATGTAACGAGAAGGAAGTTGTGCTTAAAAACAGCTTCCTTTTTTGTAGTGGTGTTAATTTATGGGCATTTAGGGAAGAAATATAAGAAATAATCCGGTGAGAAGGGAATTAGAAAAATGAATGATGAGAAAAAATATACAGTGGTAGGTACTGATGTTGAGGAAGTAAAGCGTTTAAATAAAAATTCAGGGTTAACGTATAATCAAGTGAAAGAAATGTTAGCGAAGCAAATGCAAAAAAGAAGTAATTAGATTGAAATCTTTCATTTTTTCATTTAGCATTTTGATTGGAGAGAGTTAAGTAAAAGGTAACTCTCTTTTTCGTATAGCTAAGCATCTTATAGAGTGGAGGAAGCAACATGAAGAAATGGGTAAAGGTAACGCTGTCTATCGCTGGAGGCATTGTCTTATTAGCGTGTGCCGGCGGATATTACGTGTATAAAAATTTTTTTCCAAAGGAACCTGAGCGTATTGTATATGATAAAGAAAGAGTGTTGAAACCGATACATAATCAGCTTAAAGGAATCAATATAGAAAATGTAAAGATAAAAGAAAAAGAAGTCGTAAATGCGACTGTAGATGAGCTTCAAAAAATGATTGATGATGGAAAGTAGTCATATGAAGAATTAACGAGTATTTATCTCTTTAGAATACAAGAACATGATCAAAATGGAATAACATTAAATTCTGTTACAGAGATAAACCCTAATGCGATGGAAGAAGCAAGAAAGTTAGATCAAGAGCGAGGTAGAAACAAAAAGTCGAATTTATATGGTATTCCTGTCGTTGTAAAAGATAATGTACAGACGGAAACAGTGATGCCGACTAGTGCAGGAACGTATGTATTAAAAGATTGGATTGCAGATGAGGATGCGACGATTGTGAAGAAGTTGCTTTTGTTTTAGGAAAAGCGAATATGTCTGAATGGGCAAATTATTTATCCTTTACAATGCCTAGCGGATATAGCGGGAAAAAAGGACAAAATTTGAATCCGTACGGTCCGATTACGTTTGATACATCAGGATCAAGCTCTGGATCTGCTACAGTAGTTGCGGCAGATTTTGCGCCGCTTGCAATCGGGACAGAAACGACTGGATCAATTGTAGCGCCAGCGACGCAGCAATCAGTAGTTGGATTACGTCCATCACTAGGTATGGTGGGTAGATCAGGCATTATTCCGTTAGCTGAAACGCTTGATACAGCAGGGCCGATGGCAAGAACGGTAAAGGATGCGGCAACGTTATTTAACGCAATGGTAAGTTATGATGAAAAAGATACTATGACAGAAAAAATGAAAGAAAAAGAAAGAATTGATTATACGAAGGATTTATCAATAGATGGATTGAAAGGGAAAAAAATAGGGGTTCTTTTTTCAATAGATCGACAGATGAGAATAGAAAGAAAGTAGCAGAAAAGATTAGAAAAGACCTTCAAGATGCAGGTGCGATATTGACTGATGATATTCAGTTAAACAGCGAGGGTGTAGATAATCTGCAAACATTAGAATATGAATTCAAACATAATGTTAACGATTATTTTTCACAGCAAAAAAATGTACCGGTAAAATCGTTAGAAGAGATTATAGCGTTTAATAAAAAGGATAGTAATAGACGAATAAAATATGGACAAACATTAATTGAGGCGTCTGAAAAATCTGTTATAACGAAAGATGAGTTTGAAAAAGTAGTGCAAACGAGTCAAGAAAATGCAAGAAAAGAGCTAGATAGATATTTAGTAGAAAAAGGTTTGGATGCTTTAGTTATGATTAACAACGATGAAGTTCTTCTATCAGCTGTAGCTGGCTATCCAGAATTAGCGGTGCCAGCAGGATATGATAACAATGGAGAGCCAGTAGGTGCAGTGTTTGTCGGGAAGCAATTCAGTGAGAAGGAACTATTCAATATTGGTTATGCGTATGAACAGCAGTCTAAAAATAGAAAATCACCTAAATTGTAAAAGGGTAAACGAAAAAAAGAGCTCCATTGAAGTAAGTAGGTGGCTAATGTAAATAGAATCTAACAATATAAAAAGAAAAAAAGGATTCTTTCTAATTAGTAAGAAAGATTGTCTATAGAAGTTCATAAAATGTAATATATTCAATTTCCATCCACTGAAGGGGGAGGTTAAATCTTAATGAATGAAGTGAAAAATTTCTTTCGAAGTAGAGGGTTTCAACGGTTTCTCGTTTTAATAATAGTGGCGCTTGTATTATATGGATTAAAAAGTATGATCAATTTAATATTAATTACGTTTATACTGACATTTTTAATGGATCGATTTCAACGTTTTATTTCAAAGAAATTGAAAGTGAACCGGAAAATTGTTATCGCCTGTTTGTATATCATATTAGTTTCCTTTATTGGTACGACATTGTATAAATATTTACCTGTGTTAACGATACAAATTTCACAATTGATTTATCAATTTAAATTGTTTTTTCAAAACCCACCTGATAATGAAATCATTAAATATGCACTTTCGACAATTAACGGAATGGAAGTATCAAAATATATAGAACAAGGTGTAGATGTCATATATCAATCGATTGCAAATATAGGAAAAGTCAGTTTGCAAATATTACTCTCACTTATTTTAAGTTTATTTTTCTTGTTAGAAAAAGAACGCATAATATCATTTACTTCGAAATTGAAAGATAGTAGTCTGAAGGTTTTTTATGAGGAAATTGCATATTTTGGTGAAAGGTTTGCAAGATCGTTCGGTAAAGTAATTGAAGCGCAGTTTTTAATTGCAGTTGTAAATTGTATTCTTACTGTCATTGCATTAATTGTTTTAGGATTTCCGCAGCTTCTCGTATTAGCTGTCATGATTTTCTTACTTGGATTAATCCCTGTTGCCGGGGTAATCATTTCCTTGTTTCCACTTTGTATTATTGCATATAACGTAGGCGGAGTTATGTACGTTGTATACATACTTGTGTTCATTACAGTAATCCATGCTCTTGAAAGTTATTTTTTAAACCCGAAGTTTATGTCTGCGAAAACGAATTTACCAATCTTTTATACATTTATGATTCTCATCTTTTCAGAACATTTCCTCGGAATCTGGGGGCTTATTATCGGGATACCAATCTTCATCTTTTTCTTAGATGTACTTGATGTAAATAATGAGGAATCGATTAAAAAATAGAAAATAAACAAAAAGCAATCCAAAATAAATTGGATTGCTTTTTATTATGCATATTAAAGAACTGGAGCCATTGTTTCTTTCAGCACTTGAACAGAGTGATCGAATTTTAATTCTTCTTCTTCGCTTAATTCTACTTCTAAAATTTCACGAACACCGCCGCGATTTAATACAGCAGGTACACCGATATACACATCTTTTTGACCGTATTGACCTTCCAAATATGCTGAAACAGTTAATACACTATTTTCGTCGTTTAAAATCGCTTTAGTAACACGTAGAAGTGACATACCAATACCATAGTAAGTTGCGCCTTTTCGCTCGATAATATGGTAAGCTGCATCACGAACGTTTATGAAGATTTTGCCTAAATCTTCTTGTGTGTATGTGTTGTCTTTATCAAGAAGTGTTTGTAGTTTTTGAATACCAACTGATACGTGACTCCAAACAGGAAGTTCCGTATCACCATGTTCACCGATTATATAAGCATGAATGTTGTGTGGACCAATATTGAAGTACTCACCTAACATATAGCGGAAACGAGCAGAATCAAGTGTTGTACCAGAACCAATTACGCGTTCTTTCGGTAAACCAGATTCTTTCCAAGTTACGTAAGTTAAAATATCGACAGGGTTAGTTGCGATTAAGAAAATACCATCAAATCCGCTATCCATAATGCTACGAACGATTTGTTTGAAGATTTTCGCGTTTTTCTCAACTAAATCTAAACGTGTTTCGCCTGGTTTTTGTGGTAATCCAGCCGTAATGACTACAAGATCAGCATCTTTACAATCTTCGTAGCTGCCTTTCCATACTCTAGTTGGAGCTGGAGCAAATGGAACTGCATGACTTAAATCCATTGCTTCTCCTTCAGCTTTTGCCTCGTTTACATCAACTAAAACAAATTCTTCAGCTACAGCTTGGTTAATCATGCAGTAAGCATAACTACATCCAACTGCTCCTGTTCCTACTAATACAACACGGTTAATACCTTTTTTCATTTCAAAATTCCTCGCAATTTCATTGATTTTATTATGTAAGATAATACGTCTTACTTCTATAGATTCATATCTAGTTTATTACATTTTATAAAAGATATTCAAGTATTTGAAAATGTATCCGTGCAATTTCTTGCATAAAACATAGGAAGTAAGTTAACCGAATATAATGCAATAAAATCCTTTATTGAAGGGGAAAAGGCCATGATGCAGCCATTAACGATGGAAAGAATGCTTCATATTATTAATGTGGGGCTCGTTAAAACGAAGAATCCAAAGCAGATTATTATTGTTGGTGCAGGAATTTCAGGATTAGTTGCAGCATCGTTATTGAAAGAAGCAGGGCATAAAGTAACAATTTTAGAAGCGAATAATCGAATAGGCGGAAGAATATATACGATCCGTGAACCGTTTAGCAGAGGTTTATATTTTAATGCAGGACCAATGCGAATTCCTGATACACACAAGTTAACTTTAGCTTACATTCGTAAATTCAAATTACCGTTAAATCTTTTTATAAATAAAACCGCTTCAGATATTATTTATACGAATAATATTAAAACGAGATTAAGCATATTCGAAAAAAATCCAAGTATACTTGGATATCCTATTTTAGAGAGCGAAAAAGGTAAAACGGCAGAAGAGTTAATGTTAGAGGTATTAGAACCGATTCTAAATTATATTAAGAAAGATCCTAATAAGAATTGGAGTATTGTTGAGAAAAAGTATAAAGCATATTCGCTCGGCACATTTTTAACTGAATATTATTCAGACGGTGCAATAGATATGATTGGTGTACTTCTTGATATGGAAGCGTATATGGGAATGTCTTTAATTGAAGTATTACGTGAAATGATCTTTTTTACTTCAACTACAAAATATTATGAGATTATGGGTGGAATGGATGCATTACCCAATTCATTTTTGCCACAGCTAAAGGATAATATTTTTATGTCATATAAAGTAGAGAAAATTATACAAGAAGATAATAAAGTAATGTTACAAGGAAATCGTGAGCAAACGTTAGAGCGATTTACTATAACAAGTGATATTGCTATTATCACAATTCCATTTTCAGCGTTACGATTTGTAGAAGTTCGGCCGTATCATTTATTCTCTTATTATAAAAGACGAGCAATTCGTGAATTAAATTATATTGCTGCAACGAAAATTGCGATAGAGTTTAAAAGTAGATTTTGGGAGAAAGCGGGACAGTGTGGCGGTAAATCTATTACAGATTTACCTATACGGTTTACATATTATCCGAGTTATGGCATTCATACACCAGGGGCAGCTACCGTTTTAGCGAGTTATACGTGGGCAGATGAGGCGTTAACATGGGATAGTTTACCGAATAGTGAACGCATTCGTTATGCATTAAAAAATTTAGCGGAAATATACGGTGACATCGTTTATAGTGAGTTTGTTACAGGGGCATCTTTTAGCTGGAGTCAAAATCCGTATTCTTGCGGCGCATTTACAGCTTTCGAACCGGGCCAAGAACTCGAGTTATTTCCGTATATTACACCACCATCTGGGAAAGTGCATTTTGCCGGAGAGCATACGACATTAACACATGGGTGGATGCAAGGAGCAATAGAGTCTGGAATTCGAGTTGCATATGAAGTAAATGAACAGTGAAGATATATTTACAAATCACCACTCTTTTAATAAAATAATAAATATAAATCGTAATTATTACGCTTTGAATACGTTTTGAAATAAAGAAATGGATGGTTGATCAAATGAATAAAGTAGAAATTCATATATTAGGTGGCTTTTTAGGTAGTGGAAAATCAACATTATTACAAAATTTATTGTTAGCGGAGAAAAAGAAGAATAGAAAAGTTGCAGTGTTGATGAATGAGATTGGTGAGTACTCAGTAGATACAGATATTATTGGAAAAGAGAATGTTTTAAGGGAGCTTCTTAAAGGGTGTATTTGTTGTACGCTAAAAGAAGAGCTTGAAATACAATTACATTCGTTATATCAGCAAGAAAGACCAGATGTCATTTATATAGAAACGACAGGTGTTGCGCATCCAATTGAAGTGTTAGATGCATGTGTATCACCAATTTTAGCACCTTTCCTAGAAGTGAAATCAATAGTAGTCGTTTTAGATGCAGTAAGGTGGTTAAATCGAAGTGTATTAAGTGCAAACGTTCAGCAATTATTACATGAGCAATTGAAGTTTGGTAGCCATATTTTAATTAATAAATCAGATTTACTAACATTTGCGGATAAGAACAAAGTAATTGAAGAAGTGAAAGCAATAAATAATCATGCGAAATTGTTTGAAACAAAGTATTGTAATATATCTTTAGAGGATATAGAAGAAGTTGAATTTACGAATGATGGGGAACATGAGACACTACATGTAAAACAGCATTTACATATACAAACGATGACATATCAATTTACGAAATCAATTGATCAAGATAAATTATACGAATGGCTTTCGAATTTACCAGATAGTATTTATCGTGTGAAAGGTTTTGTGAAATTTCATGGGGACAAATATCCTCACTTATTCCAATACTCGTTCGGGGTACCGACTTTACTGGAACAAGACTTCGGTTTCCCAACGAACCTGGTAGTAATAGGGGAAGGGCTAGATAAGAAACAATTGGCTGAAGGGTTAGAGAAAGTGGAACTTAATTCTAATTAAGATTAAAGGAGCTGCCCCACAAGTCGGTGAAACCGACTTGTGGGGCAGCCTTTTTATTTCTTATGAGTAACCATTTAGCTACTTGTATTCATATTAAATAGTCACTCTTTTAGTATTTTCGTTTTCCAAGATAAACATTTACACTAGTACTAGAGTCTCTTCTAAATTCAATTTTGCGACCATCTAATTTTATTGTTCGAGAGCTTGCAGTAGGATTTTTAATTAAACTATACAGATAATCTGCTTTAGTTGGTAGTAGTGCATTTAGAATTTTTTTTACCGGCTCGTTTAATACAGGGTCATCACTATGAATAGACATTCTATATGCGCTGTCATCATAGGGAGAAAAATTAAAATACATAATGCCATCATATGTTTTACCAGTTTTAGTGAATACATAATTATAATCGGTTTTTAAAAATCCAGAATCAATCAGTATATTCTCAATTTCTTTATACGTATCCTCATCTTTCGCAGGAATAGGATCAGGAACAAAGTTAGTTTTTACAAAAATTGCATTATACATAAACGTTGCAAATTGTTCTCTTGTTACATTCATTTCTCCGCCATATCGATAGTTTCCAATTCCTTTTGTAATGCCATTACTATACAATGAACGAACAGAGTCTGTTGCCCAAAAATTATTTGGAACATCATAGAAAAGGTCATCTGTTTTTACAGGTAAATGAAAAGCTTTTTGTAAAATAACAGCCATTTCATATCGAGTTAATGTATCATCGGGTCTAAATTTGTCAGAGCTACTGTCCCCTGTCATAAGCCCTTTTTGAGCAACTGCTTTAATACTGTTTTCAAACATATGCCCATGAATATCAGAGAAATGTTTACTTGTAGATCCGGTATTTTCTAGTTTTAAGTATCTTGTAATAATCGCAGCCACTTGTCCACGAGTTACATTGTCCCCAAATCCAAATTTTCCGTTGCCATAACCACTTATGACCTTTTGTTCAGTTAAGTAGTTAATCGAATCTTTAGACCAGTGATCCTTTGGAACATCAATGAAATGTTCAGTTTGTGCATGAGCATTCGTTGCACCAAATAGTGTGGCGGTAACTAAGCCTGTTGCAAGTACATGTTTAAAATTCATTATGATTCCTCCTAAGTATATAAAACAATATTTTCTCACTCATATCCGATGCTTATAAGTGATAATCAATTATATGTTATATTACTATATTACGGTTTTGTAAAATATGGATTTACTTTCATAATATTGCTTAAATGTATATGTTGTTATGAGAGGGCGGGAAGTGTAAAAAAGTCAACTGACGAGGCATTTATATGTTCTGATTAGGAATGCGTTATAAAATTCTCACTAATTAATAGCTAGTCAAAAAAAGCCAATCTTTATTGGGTTATAGAAAAACAGTTGCAGATTTTGTCTAACGATAATAATTGTAAAATTCAGAAATATATTTATAATCAAATCTAAGAGGTGATTCAGGTGTCAGAAAAAACAATAATGGATGTAAAAAACTTAACAACAAAAGGGTTAGAAACGAGAGAGAAATTATTGTGTGCTGCAGAAGAGGTGTTTGGTAGTAAAGGATATTACGAGGCTTCTATCGTGAATATTACACAAGAAGCAAAGGTGGCGCACGGAACTTTTTATAATTACTTTCCATCTAAAAAAGATATATTTGATGAATTGATTCGCAGATTGAACCGTGAGTTACGCTTAATTATTAAAGAAGAAATGAAGGGAATATCAAATTACGAAGAGGCACAAAGGAGAGGTTTTCAGGCCTTCTTTCGATGGGTGAAAGATCGTCCTAATCTATATAATATTGTACAACAGGCGGTAGTTGTTGATGATAGTTTATATAGATGGTATTATGCAAAGCTCGCAAATGGATTTTTAAAAAGTTTATCGGCTGGTATGGAAGCGGGAGAGTTTAAACGGCTTGATAAAGAAACAATTGCGTATTGTCTTATGTCAATTGGGCAATTTTTAGGAATGCGATGGGGTTATTGGGAAGAGAAAGATGTTCCAGAAGATGTATTTGAAGCAGCGATGTCATTAATATTTGAAGGATTGAGAAAGAGATAAGGGGTGGGGAGAATATGCAAGGCATTGCTTATTGGATTGAAAAACGGGCCTATTTACATCCAGATCGCATTGCCATTATTACAGAAGAGGAGGAAATGACATATAAGCAGTTACATGAGTATGTAAGTAAAGTAGCCGCATATTTAATTTACGAATTAAATGTGAAAAAAGGAGAAAGGATAGCTATTTTATCGCAAAATAGCTTGGAATATATTGTGCTTTTGTTTGCTATAGCAAAGGTAGAATGTATTGCTGTTCCACTAAATATACGGTTAACAGAAAATGAGCTTATATTTCAGTTGAAAGATAGTGGAACTACAGTTTTATTTGTAGAGGAAACATTTCAAAATATGGCATTGTCAATGCAGAAGGTATCGTATGTACAAAGAGTTATTTCGATTACAAGTTTAAAAGAAATAGAAGATAGAAAAATTGATAACTTTGAAGAGATAAATGAAAGCGCATCCTTTATTATATGTTATACATCAGGTACAACAGGAAAACCGAAAGGAGCTGTACTTACACAAGAAAATATGTTTTGGAATGCGCTTAATAATACATTTGCGATTGACTTAACTATGCACGACCGCTCTATTGTATTATTACCTTTATTTCATATTGGTGGAATTGGTTTATTCGCATTTCCAACTTTATTTGCAGGCGGTGTAATCATTATTCCGAGAAAATTCGAGCCAACTACAGCTCTTTCCATGATAGAAAAACATAAAGTGACTGTAGTGATGGGAGTACCTACAATTCATCAAGCATTAATAAATTGTTCAAAGTTTGAAACTACACATTTACAATCAGTTCGCTGGTTTTATAACGGTGGTGCCCCATGTCCAGAAGAGTTGATGAGAGAATTTATAGATAGAGGATTATTATTTGGTCAAGGTTTTGGTATGACTGAAACATCACCAACCGTATTTATGCTTTCGGAAGAAGATGCAAGACGTAAAGTAGGCTCAATTGGGAAACCTGTTCTGTTTTGTGAGTATGTACTTGTTGATGAAAATAAAAATAAAGTTGAGATTGGTGAAGTTGGAGAGTTACTTATAAGAGGACCAAATGTAATGAAAGAGTATTGGAATCGGCCAGATGCAACAAAAGAAGCGATTCAAGATGGTTGGTTATATACGGGAGATTTAGCTAGAGTTGATGAAGATGGTTTTGTATACATTGTAGGTAGAAAAAAAGAAATGATAATTTCCGGTGGTGAAAATATTTATCCACTTGAAGTAGAGCAAGTTATTAATAAGCTTTCTGGGGTATATGAGGTAGCGATCGTTGGTAGGCAACATGTAAAGTGGGGAGAGATTCCAATCGCTTTTATTGTGAAAAAGAGTAGCAGTGTATTAACTGAAAAAGAAGTCATTGAGCATTGTTGTTTATTTCTAGCAAAATATAAAATACCGAAAGAGATTGTTTTTCTAAAAGAATTGCCTAAAAATGCAACTGGTAAAATTCAAAAAGCACAGTTAGCAAATCAATTGAAAAGTAGGTGAAGAGATGACGATGTATAGCACGGGTCAACAGGCGTCATGTAGTAAAACAATAACAGAAACGGATTTTGTATTATTTGCAGGTTTAAGTGGGGATTTTAATCCAATTCATATTGATCATGAGTATGCGAAGCAAACTAGATTTAATCAAAGAATAGCACATGGTTTACTAACTTCTAGTCTATTATCGCAATTGCTTGGTATTCATTTACCTGGAAAAGGATCCGTTTATATGGAGCAAACTATTAAATTTACAGCGCCAGTTTTTATAGGAGATACAATTACAGCAACGGCTACAGTACAAGAATTTATAATAGAAAAGAGAGTTTTGAAATTGTTAACGGAGTGTCATAACCAAAAAGGAGATTTAGTATTAACAGGTGTAGCTACTATGATGGTGCCAAAAGAAGGAGGAGTAGTCTAATGAATATTGGGATTGAAGCGACTGGTGTTTTCTTCCCCAAAGACGTAGAGACGGCTGCAGACCTATCTAAAAAAACAGGTATCCCTGAGCACATTATTATAGAAAAGTTTGGATTATATGAAAAACATGTCGCAGATGAAACGATGCATGCATCAGATTTAGCTATTGCTGCTGCAAAGCCAATATTATTACAAGTAGATCCTCAATCTATTGATGTAGTCATTTATTTTGGCAGTCCACATAAAGATTACCACGTATGGTCTAGTGCCCCAAAAATTCAGCATGAACTTGGATTGAAAAATGCTTATGCTTTTGAAATTATGAATGTTAGTTCTTGCTTTCCAATCGCTCTCAAAGTCGCAAAAGACATGCTTTACTCCGATAACTCAATTGAAAATATATTATTAGTAGGTGGATGTAAAGAATCTCAAATTGTAGATTATGATAATCCACGCTCGCGTTTTATGTTTAATTTCGCTGATGGTGGAAGTGCAGCTTTAGTGAAAAAAGACGCTAAAAACGGTGAAATATTAGAAAGTGCGATTATAACGGATGGTTCATTTCATGAAGATGTTCGTATCCCAGCTGGTGGATCGAAGCAGGTTGCGAGCTATGATACAGTTGAGAATCGACAACATTATATTGATGTAATAGATCCTATTAATATGAAAGAACGTTTAGACCGGGTTTCAACTCCTAATTTCGACAAGGTGATTCGGGAGGCGTTAAGAAAAAGTGGATATACTCCTAAAGATATTAAAGTATTGTTACCATTGCATACAAAACGTTCTATGTTAATAGAATTGATACAGGGGCTAGGGCTAGCGGAAGAACAAGTCGTATATTTAGATCATTATGGGCATATGTCAGCGCTTGATCCGTGTATTGGCTTACACTTTGCAAATGAACAAGGAAAATTACAGGCCGGAGATATTGCAGTAGTAGTTAGTGCAGGGACTGGGTATACGTGGGCAGCTACTGTGATTAGGTGGTAGTAAAGATGAATTTTATCAAAAAAATTATATGTTGTTTTTTCATTGTTACTGTGAGTCTAGGGATATTTGCTTCTTTAGGAAGTGCCTCTGCTGTAAAATATGTGAAATCATGGGGGAGTGAGCTAGATACTTTTAAGTTATTAAGGACACCAGTGGCGATGGCAAGGGATGCAAAAGGATTTTTGTATGTTGTTGATATGGGGAATAATAGAATTTTGAAAATAGATAAGAATGGAGAAGTTGTTGATGCTATAGGAACTTTAGGTGAAGGTCCGGGACAGTTTAATATGCCATTTGGTATTGCTGTTGATAAAGAAGGTAATATTTTAGTTGCGGATACAGCGAATTATCGTATTCAAAAATTTAATGAGGAGTTTCAATTTATTAAAAGTTGGGGTAGGAAAGGTAAAGGAAGTGAGCAGTTCTCGTTTCCTAGGGAAATTGCAGTAGATAGCGATAACAATTACTATATTACGGATGAATACAATCATCGTATTCAAAAATATAGCCCAGATGGGCAGTTTATTCAAACAATAGGGAGTTATGGAAAGGCGAATGGAAAAATGGCTTTACCACAAGGAATCGCGATAAATAAACAAGACGAGGTCTATATTGCAGACACATATAACAATCGTATTCAAGTGTTTGATAAAAAAGGAGAGTTTCAGCGAGTAATCGGAACAGGAATTGCAGGATTAGGTCCATATCAATTCTACCATCCAAGAGGAATAAATTTTGACTCAACATCTGGATCGCTATATGTAGCAGATACATATAACAATCGGATAATGAAATTTACAAATAAAGATCAATTTTTATATACAGTAGGTAACTTTCCACAGTTTGTTTATCCTAATCAAGTTCTTCCGGATGGTAAAGGGAATATCTATATAACGGATACGGGAAATAATCGTGTGCTTTTATATAATGAGGTAGGCCTAACAGCGGTAATGAAGAAAACCATAGGTAATGAAAGGAATGGAAATACACAATATGCAGGACCTTATGATGTTGAAAGAGACACGAATGGAAATGTTTTTGTATCTGATTCCTTTAATCATCGAATATTGAAATATGATATATCTGGGAAGATTGTTGGGAAGTGGGGAAGTTTATTTGGTATTGGTGGGCCACTTGGGTTTGGAAGTCTTCCAGGGCAATTTTTTGTTCCAAGACAAATTGCAACGGATCGTTACAATAATGTGTATGTATCTGATTCTGTAAATCATCGCATCCAAAAATTCACTAATTCAGGAATAGTGCTTGCTTCATATGGCTCATTTGGAGTATTACCAGGTTTTTTTCAATTTCCATCTGGAATAGCAATTGATAGTAAAGGAAACATATTTATAGCTGATGCAGAAAATCATCGTATTCAAAAATTCAATCCATTCTTTGTATATATGAAAGAATGGGGGAGAAAGGGAAGTGGAGAGGCAGAGTTTTTTCAACCTATGCAATTAGCAATTGATTCAAAAGATAATGTTTATGTTGTTGATCGGATTAATAATAGGATTCAAAAATTTGATAATGAGGGTAAATTTATTACAAAATGGGGTACAAATCATGGGGCTGGAAACTTAGATCCACTAGAAAATTGGAGAGAGGGTCCAGGAGATCTTTTTTTGCCAATAGGGATTGAAATCGATATAAATAATACGGTTTATGTCACAGATACTTCTAATAATCGTGTGAATATTTATAATGAAAATGGGGATTTTTTAGAGTTTTTTGGAAGTTTTAATGGTATGTCAGGACAGTTTTTCTCACCACAAGGAATAGATGTAGATAGCCAAGGAAATATAATTATTACAGATGGTTTACTCCAAAGAATTCAATTTTTTAAGAAAGCTAATTAATATTGGAGACTCAAAACACTTGTTAGAAAGGATAGAAGTTTAATAGAGTGGGAGTGCGGAATATGTAGGAATAAAATATTTATATCAAATTGTAAAGGGGTTTAATGGAAAGCGGAGAAGATACATTTATGCTAACAATCTTGTCTATATTATTTGAAGAAAAAGTCATAATTACGGGTAGATAACTTTGGCGTGTTTGACTCTATCAGAAAGTAAAGTGTGGGGAGGATCACAATGTCGATGAAAAAACGTAAATGGCTAAGAATGGTGGCTACTGGTTGTGTTTTAGGTTCGTTATTAATAACGGCAGCTTGTTCAGGAAAGAAAACAAGTACAGAGGATGAAAAGACGATTAAGGTAGGGGTTCTTGCTTCGTTAACAGGTCCATTAGAATCATATGGAAAACAAACAGTGAACGGATTTGAATTAGGGTTAGACTATGCCACGGGCGGCACTGGGAAAGTGGAAGGGAAGAAGATTAAGTTTGTTGTAGAAGATACGGAAACGAAAGCAGAGGTAGCGGTTAAAAAAGCTACGAAGTTATTAGAAGAAGAGAAAGTCGATTTTTTAGTCGGATCGTCTAGCTCAAGTGATACATTAGCAGTTTTACCATTAGCTGAAGAATATGAAAAAATAATGGTCGTAGAACCGGCAGTTGCTGATAGTATTACCGGAAAGAATTGGAATAAGTATGTTTTTAGAACAGGAAGAAGCTCTTCGCAAGATGCGATTGCAGGAGCAGCTGCAATTGCAAAAAAAGATGTAAAGATTGCGACGTTTGCCCCGGATAATGCATTTGGCCGTGAAGGAATTGCGGCATTTAAAGCTGGAGCGAAGAAGTTAGGGGCAAATATTGTAAACGAGCAATACGCAGATACAAATTCGACTGACTTCACTGCAAATATTCAAAATATCATTAGCTCAAAACCAGATTATTTATTTATCGTTTGGGCAGGGGCAAACTCACCTTGGAAACAGTTAAAAGATATGAATGTGGAAGCGCAAGGTATTAAAATTTCTACAGGTGCACCAGATATACCGGCATTAAAAACGATGGATGCGTTAGTAGGAATGCAAGGGTTTTCTGTTTATTATCATACACTCCCGAAAAATAAGGTGAATGATTGGTTAGTGGAAGAACATAAAAAACGATTTAATGGTGCGGTGCCAGATTTATTTACAGCAGGAGGAATGTCAGCGGCAATTTCAATTGTAGAAGCTTTAAAGAAAACAAAAGGTGATACAGATGTAGATACATTAATTAAGAAAATGGAAGGAATGGAATTTGATACACCGAAAGGAAAGATGAAGTTTAGAGAAAAGGATCACCAAGCGATGCAGACACTGTATTCTATCACATTGAAAAAGCAAGATGGTGTTGATTATCCAGTGCCAGTATTAGAGCGAGAATTAACGATGAAAGAGACAGAACCACCAGTTCAAAATAAATAGACTGAATTTTCTGTTGTTTTTGTATAAAGAGGGGCACACCCTCTTTATACGTATTTCTTTCATACTTAAATCTTTATAGGGAGGGATTTCGTGACACATTTGCTTGAAACGAAAAATCTTAGCGTATCTTTTGGTGAGCATCATGTTATTAAGGATGTGAATGTAACAGTACAAAAAGGAAAGCTCATTTCCATTATTGGACCAAATGGTGCAGGAAAGACAACGCTATTTAATTTACTAAGTGGACAAATTTCTCCAACAAAGGGTGAAGTATATTTTAAAGGACAAGAGATTACAAAGTTATCAATTTCAGATCGAACGCGATTAGGAATTGGTCGTTCTTTTCAACTTACAAATATATTCCCAGAGTTAACGGTACTTGAAAATGTTCGTTTAAGTGTTCAATCATTCGTGCAAGATTACTATAGTTTTTTTCCGAGTTTGGCAAAATTTAAGCAACAAGTTGGAGAGGCGAGACGTTTCTTAAAAACAGTATTACTTCAGGAGAAAGAACATGTATTAGCGAAAGATTTAGCGCATGGAGAAAAACGAAAGTTAGAGCTTGCGATGTTATTAGCTTTGAAAACGGATGTGTTACTACTTGATGAGCCGACGGCAGGTATATCAGTTGAAGAGGTACCGGCTATTTTACAAGTAATTGAAAATATTAAGAAACATCCAGAGAGTACAATTGTACTGATTGAACATAAAATGGATATGGTACTAGGTTTGTCAGACCATCTTATCGTTTTATTTCATGGAGAGTTATTGGCTGAAGGTTTGCCCGAAGAGATTATGAAAGATGAGCGTGTACAAAGTGCTTATTTAGGGGGATTATATAGTGGCACTATTACAAGTGAATAATATAGAGACGTATTTAGATCAGTTTCATATTTTACAAGGGGTATCTCTTGCTGTTGAGAAAGGGACGATTACTGTACTGTTTGGAAGAAATGGTGCAGGAAAGACTACGACATTACGTTCGGTTATGGGATTCCACCATATCGCACAGGGTGAAATTTATTATGATAGTACACAAGTAAATGGACTATCTACACATTTAATTTCAAGAAAAGGAATAGGGTATGTACCAGAAAATCAAGGTATTTTTCACGATCTGACAGTAGAAGAAACATTCGCTCTTGCCAGAGGGAAGGGCAAAGAAGCGGAAGAGAAAATTGAGTGGATGCTTGAACTATTTCCAGATTTAAAGCAGTTTTGGCATAAAAAAAGCGGACTATTAAGCGGAGGACAAAAGCAAATGCTAGCAATTTCAAGAGCATTTATTAATAGTGATGGTTTATTACTTATTGATGAGCCGAGTAAAGGCTTGTCCCCCATAATGATAGAAAAGTTAATGATAGCCATTTTAAAAATGAAGGAGAAAACAACAGTTTTACTCGTTGAACAAAACTTTATGATGGCTAGTCAAATTGGTGATTACTTTTATATTATGGATAACGGAAGAATGGTTCATAACGGTTTTATGCATGAATTAAAAGAGGATAAGGAAATGTGTCACAAATATTTAGGAATCTCTTAACATGAATCCGGGGTGAGAAGGATGGATGTGTTAATCAATTTATTTGTAAATGGGATTTCAACAGGGATGCTCATTTTTTTATTAGCATCAGGTCTTTCACTTATTTTCGGTTTAATGAGCGTTCTAAACTTCGCACATGGTGGTTTATTTGCGTGGGGAGCGTTTACAGGTGTTTGGCTATTTAATATGACAGGTAGTTATGTATTAGCATTAATTGGAGCAATTGCTATGGGGATGTTTCTTGGATTCATTTTAGAAAGATTCCTTATTAGACCAGTATATGGAAATCATGTTCGCCAGCTTCTTGTGACGCTTGGAGGAATGCTTGTACTTAGTGAATGTATTAAAGTATTTTGGGGACCAAATCCAATTGGGGCAAAGTTACCGTTATGGCTACAAGGAAGTTTTACATTCGAAGGCGTTATATTAATTAAATATCGTCTATTTGTTATTTTAATTGGGATTATTATTTACGTTGCCTTACTAGTATTGCTCAAAAAAACAAAGATAGGTCTTATGATACGCGCAGGTGTAATGGATAAAGAGATGGTTCAAGCGCTCGGTATTAACGTAAAAGGGATATTTTCTTTCGTCTTTTTATTAGGAGCAGGGATGGCAGCGTTGGGAGGTTTCTTATTAGCACCGTATTCAGGTGTTATTTTCGCCGAAATGGGTATGCAGTATGCGATTTTAGCTTTCATAGTAGTAATCATTGGAGGATTAGGAAGCGTACAAGGTTCAGCAATCGCTTCTTTAATTGTCGGATTAGCTGGTGCTTTTACAGCGTATTTTATACCGGATTTATCACTTGCAATCAATATGTTAATGTTACTATTTTTCTTAATAGTGAAGCCAAATGGACTTGTTGGTGAAAAGGGGTGAAATGGTGAACAGCACATCAAATCGAATTAAAGTATACTTCGGAGTATGTATGCTCATTTGTTTAAGTGTATTTCCATTCGTAAATGATTCACGGAGCTTGTTAATTTTGTTCACTCAAATCTTCATCTTTGCTATTTTTGCAATGAGTTTTGATGTATTGCTTGGATATACAGGAATTGTATCGTTCGGCCATTGTATGTTCTTTGGTATAGGAGCATATGGAGTAGCACTTTTATTTGATCGGCAAGGAGTATCCATAACGAACTTTTTAATAGGGATAGTAGCTGCAATTATCATTTCAGCAATTGTTAGTTATATAATCGGTTTGCTTTCTTTACGGCTGAAAAGTCATTTTTATGCAATGTTAACACTTGCTATTTCACAGTTGTTTTTCGTACTTGCTGAAAAATGGCGTGGGCTCACTCACGGAGGGGATGGTTTTACATTTGGTGTACCAGACTTATTCCGTGATCGTTTTACGTTTTATTATGTAACACTTATATGTTTAATTGTCATTTTTATTCTGTTACGTCTTTTCACAAAATCTTCTATTGGAAAAGTATTAAAGGCAATTTCGCAAAATGAGCAACGTGTTGAAGCATTAGGATATAAAGTTCTTCATTATAAAATTATTGCTAGTATTGTTGCAGGAGTAGTAGCTGCAATTAGCGGTGGTTTATTTGTTATTACACTGCGCTTTGTTAATACAACTGTATTTTCAATTGAAATGACATTAAATGCATTATTGATGACAATGATTGGAGGCGTTGGAACGTTAATAGGAGCAATTGCTGGGGCTGGAATTATTGAATCACTGAAATATTATTTATCAGAACTAGCTACAGAGTATCCGATTTTTGAACGATGGACGATTATTCTTGGTTTATTGTACATTATCGTATTGCTAGCTTTTCCGAAAGGATTAGTTGGTACGGTTAAGAGGTTGAAGAATATGAAACGGAGTAAGAAGGAGAAAAGTGCAGAAGTGGAGCAAAACGTGTGAAAAATTGATTACATACACCAATAAAAATCCCTCTTTTAGATTCGTAAAGGAGGGATTTTTATTGGTGTATGTAATTAGTTAGTTTGATAGCTATTCTATTAATCAAATAGTTCATCAGGGATTTGTTTTAAAGAGTTTTGATTCGTAAAGAAATGAACAGCTAATTTCTCAACTGGAACATCTTCAATTGGTTCCAATTTATCATTTCTAATCGGTAAAAAGGCTATTCCGTTGCCATCGTTTATAAAATCTTCAATGAGTGAATAAGAATCTAATTGTTGAAGTTGATGCTGAGATAGATTATTTTCTTTTAGAAATTGTATAGTCTTATTTCTAAAAGGGCACTTTTTGTCATTGCTAACGAAGAAGAGTTCCTTTGAAAAGTCAATGGTACACTTTTCTTTCGCTTTTAATAAGCCTATAGAAATTGAAGTGGAAAATCCTTTTTTAAACGCTGTGTTCGGGTAATCCTCATAAGTAATGACCATATCAACTTTTTGTTGCTGCAGTAATTTTTGCAAATGACTACTATTTTCTACATATATTTGATAATTCCTGAAATTTTCTTTAATGCGCTTACTTAAATAATTAGTCAAAATAGATTGTGACGTCGCGATTATATAAGAAGAACCACTCGTTTTAATTTTATCTTTCACTTCTTCTACTAGAGTTAATATTTGATTCGTGTAGTCTAATAAAATGTCACCAGAAGGTAATAAGGAAACGCCTTTGTTATCTCTATGTAGTAAAGGTGTTTCTAACTCTTGTTCTAATTTTTTGATTCGCTCAGTTACGTTCGGTTGAACATATCCCAACTCTTTAGCAGCTTTACTAATAGAACCTTCGCTAGCTACAGTTTTGAATATAATAAGATCATTTATTTCCATTTATCACAGCCCCTTATACGATATCATTATAAATGATACCAAACATAATTTATACCTATTTTACGTTAGCCAGTCATCGGTTTATCATTGTGTATATAAGATTGAAAGTGAGTGATAAACATGATTGGAATGCAATATAAGGTCATTTTGCCGAAAGATTATGATATGGAGATTATTAAGAAGAGGGTAAAGGATAATGGGTATAAAACTGATGATTTTCAAGACCTAAATTTTAAAGCCTATTTAATTACTGAGGCAGGTAAGGACGGGAATTTCTATAACTGTTATGCACCTTTATATATTTGGAATGGTCATGAAGGGATGAATAAATTCATATTTGAAGGGTATTACGATAATATTTTACAATCGTTTGGGTGGCAACAAATAAATATAGGCGTTCCATTAGTTGTCAATGTAAAGGATGATTTTAAGAAATGTAGATATGTTGTTGAATATGAAGGAAGTATTTCTCAAAGTGAATCATTGATTGGGACTCAATCTACCATTATGGATCAAAATGTAGAAAATTGTTTAGGTAATGTAAAAGTATATAATCCAGATAAGTGGGGATATAGTCAGTTTAATTTTTATGAAGAGAAGCCTGACATTACAGCGAATAAGGGTGTTACAATATATGAGATTTTACACATTTCACGATAAAATTTGGTTCCAAATTAAAAATAAGAAAAGGAATGAAAATCTATGCCCTTTGTGAATATTCATTATCCTGAAAACATATTAAATAAAGAAGGGTTGAAAAAGATAGGTGAATGTATCCATCTTTCATTAATTGAACATTTTAACATCCCTGAAAATGATTACTTTCAAATGTTTTTACCTTATCAAAAAAATCAATTTTTATATAATCCATATTATTTGTTGGAAAGAGGAGAAAAGAGAATATGATTTATGTTTCTATTACATGTGGACCTGGAAGAACAGTGCAACAGAAAAAAAGTTTGTATCAATCTGTATCCTTAAAGATTTCGGAATGTTCCGACGTAAGAGGTTCAGACGTTTTTATTACACTAAATGAGACAGTTGCTGAAAATTGGTCATTTGGTCAAGGGATGGCACAACTGGTAAAAATGAAGGGAGCAAAATGATGAATGAACCAATTGAATTTTATATTCAAAAGAAAATGAGAGAAATAGCACCTGCATTTGCTCAGTATAGTGAAAAGATATTGTTTGAGGAAGTGTGGCGTGATGCTACTTTAACATTAAGAGAAAGAAGTTTATGTACTGTGTCGGCACTAATCAGTCTCGGTAATACGGAACAATTACCATTTCACTTGAAGTTAGCTAAACAAAATGGGATTATGGAGAATGAATTGGTTGCATTAATAACACATATGGCTTTTTACGTTGGTTGGCCAAAAGCTGTGGCAGCTTTAAATATAGCAATGAATGAAATGGAAAGTTAAGAATAACGATAAGAAAGCATTCATTTGAACATGAATGCTTTCTTATCGTTATTTATGCAATACTCTAATAAGATATTTTTCACTTTTTCTCTTGCTTTTTTATCACTTGCGTAGTAAAGTGATAGTAAGATTCACGATAGGAAGTGATCAAACATGCGTGATAATACGATAGGATCATTAATATGGTTACGTTTAATACGATTTACGAACCAAAGTAATCAGATGTCAAATGAGTTTTTAAAACGTTTTGATTTAACGACAGCTCAATTTGATGTGCTTTTGCAAATACGTACGTATCAGCCGCTAACACAAATGGAGTTAGCTGAAAAGGTAACTGTTACACAAGGCGGTATTTCTAGAATGTTAACTCGTCTTGAAAAAGAAGGATATATTGTACGAAAACAAGATTGGAAAACGAAAACAATTAGTCTTACAGAGCAAGGAGAAGGGGCCTTAGAGAAAGCATTGCCAGAGCAACTTGCATTTCAATCTTCGTTTTTTGATGATGTATTAAATGAAGAAGAGCAGAAAATATTATACGAGCTAATGACGAAAGTTCATAAGCATAGTGAAAAAAAAGAATTACCGCAAGAGTAATTTTTTTTACAACATCAATTGACTAATCAAGTGATGTTGTAAGTAATAGAGAAACATTTGAATTACCAACGTTTTTAGAAGAGAAACTAATAGGACATCATTAAAGGAGAGAGTAATTATGGAAAAATACCGTATGGATACAAGTAAAGGAATGGAGTTTGGATTATATTCAATTGGGGATCACGTTTTAAATCCGCATAATGGAGAGAAAATTAGTGCAGAACAAAGAATTCATGAATTAATTGAAACAGCTAAGTTAGCAGATGAAGCTGGACTTGATGTATTTGCTGTCGGGGAAAGTCATCAAACGCATTTTACAACGCAGGCTCATACAGTTATTTTAGGAGCTATTGCACAAGCTACGAAAAATATAAAAATTGCAAGTTCAGCAACGATAATAAGTACTTCTGACCCGGTACGAGTATATGAGGACTTTGCTACAATTGACTTAATTTCTAATGGACGTGCAGAAATTGTGGCTGGTCGTGGATCACGTATTGGGGGATATAGTTTACTTGGTTATGACGTAAATGATTATGAAGAGTTATTTGAAGAGAAGATGGATCTTTTATTAAAAATTAATAAAGAGGAACATGTAACATGGAATGGACAGTTTAGAGCACCGCTTGCACATGCATCGGTTATTCCAAGAGCTAAAAATAATAACTTACCAATTTGGCGTGCAGTTGGTGGCCCACCAGCTAGTGCGATTAAAGCGGGACGCGCGGGTGTACCAATGATGATAACAACACTAGGTGGTCCAGCTATTAACTTTAAAGGATCAGTAGATGCTTATCGTGAGGCGGCTGCGCAAAGTGGATTCAATCCAACAAGTTTGCCAGTTGCAACTACAAGTTTATTTTATACAGCAAAAAATTCACAAGATGCATTTAGCGAATACTATCCTCATATTAATGCTGGTATGCTTACACTACGCGGTGGTGGGTATCCGAAAGAACAATTTACAAATGCAGTAGATTACCGTGACGCATTAATGGTTGGTAGCCCGCAACAAATTATTGAAAAAATGCTTTACCAATATGAATTGTTTGGGCAACAACGTTTTATGGCACAAATTGATTTTGGTGGTGTACCACTTAATCAATTTGAGAAAAACATCGAATTAATTGCTACTGAAATTTTACCGGCTGTTAGAAAACATACAGCAAAATAATATAAAAAATACCGAGAGTCTAATCGATTCTCGGTATTTTTTTATGTGTTAATTTAGTTTGGAAAAATGACAAAAAAATGAATTTTCAGGTCTAGGAAGAGGGGAGGGTTTTCTATTTTTGAATAACATTATATTGTATTTGAATTTTGGGAATACATTTTTCTCTTGACAAAAAACAATTGATTTTCTATTTGTTTCAGAGGACATTTTTTAGGGTGAAAGTCAAGCGCATGAAGAGAAAAATGATTATTTTATTGATATGAAAGTAAGTCTTATATTAAAAAAACACATTTTATTAATGAGAAAAATCTAATTCAAAAAAATACCAAAAGACATATTTCAGACAAAATGATGTCAATAATACGTCAAAAATCAGCTGAATTTACTATGCAGGTATATTATACAATTCGATTAACGGATAAAACACTACTGAAATAGTGAAAAGGTAAATTTTATGAAAAAGTTCTTTTGTAATTATCTCAAAAACTGAAAATTTATATTTTCTAAAAGTACATAAACAAATTTATCTTTCTATATTTCTAAGATTTGGGTTGTTTTATTCATACAACTCAATTGAAATTACGATATAAAAAATTATGAAGGAAGTGATTGTAGTATGGAAACGCTTGAATTGGCACGAATACAATTCGCATCAACAACGATTTTCCATTACTTTTTTGTTCCGCTGTCTATTGGTTTAGCTTTTATCATTGCGTTAATGCAAACGTTATATGTAGTAAAGGGACAAGAAATTTATAAGAAGATGACGAAGTTTTGGACACAAATATTCCTTGTGAACTTTGCGGTAGGTGTAGTAACTGGTATTTTACAAGAATTCCAGTTTGGCATGAACTGGTCAACCTATTCACGTTTCGTAGGTGATGTGTTTGGTCCATCACTTGCTATTGAAGGTTTATTAGCATTTTTCATTGAGTCTACATTCTTAGGTTTATGGGTATTCGGTGAGGATAAATTACCGAAGCGCATTCACCTTTTATGTATTTGGCTCCTTTCAATTGGAACAATGTTATCAGCGTTTTGGATTTTAACTGCAAGTGCATTTATGCAATCGCCAGTAGGATATGAAATGGCGGCAGATGGACGTGCACAAATGAATGATTTCTTAGCGATCATTCAAAACCCACAATTATGGGTACAATTCCCGCATACAATTACAGCGGCGATTGCAACTGGTGCATTCTTTATTGCAGGTGTGAGTGCATGGAAAATAACGAAAGCGCAAGAAACTGAGGTATTTAAAAAATCGTTCCGCATTTCTATCATTGTTGGAACACTTACAACTGCGCTTGTATTATTCTTCGGTCATGCGCAAGCACAACAATTAATTAAGACGCATCCAATGAAAATGGCAGCTGCTGAAGCGTTATGGAATACGAGTGAGGATCCAGCGCCATTTACAGTATTTGCGAAAATTGACGCAGAGAAGAAAGAAAATTCGTTTGAAATTCAAATCCCTTATATGCTAAGTCTATTATCATTTGATAAGTTTAGCGGTCAAGTAGAAGGGATGAATCAAATTCAAAAGCAATATGAAGAAAAATATGGGCCTGGAGATTATATTCCGCCAGTACACACGATGTTCTGGAGTTTTAGAGCGATGGTAATGAGTGGAACATTTATGCTTCTTCTAGGAGTTTATGGATGGTTCTTATCAAGAAAAGATCGATTAGCTGAAAAAACGTGGTATTTAAAATTAATGGTGTATGCAATTTCACTACCGTTTATCGGTAATACAGTAGGATGGATTATGACTGAAATGGGACGTCAGCCTTGGGTAGTTTTCGGTGTTATGAAAACGGAAGATGCTGTATCTCCAAATGTTACGTTCGGAGAAGTATTATTCTCTTTAGTTTCGTTCACATCACTATATTTAATTATAGGAGGAATCACTGTTTACTTATTCGTTCGTATCATTAAAGGACATGAGAATAAGAAAACGAAACAGGATTCTGAAAGCCATGATCCATTTGATAAGGAGGAAGAGTATGTTATCTCTTAATGAGTTGTGGTTTATCATTATTGCAATTTTATTCGTAGGCTTCTTTGTACTTGAAGGTTTCGATTTCGGTGTAGGTATAGTTTCAAGGTTTTTAGGGGAAAACGATTTAGAGAAAAGAATATACTTAAATACAATTGGTCCATTTTGGCACGCGAATGAAGTATGGCTTGTTTGTGCCGGTGGTGCTATGTTCGCAGCATTCCCGCACTGGTATGCAACTTTATTTAGCGGGTTTTACATTCCGTTTGTATTTATGCTTCTTGCTTTAATTATTAGAGGTGTTTCCTTTAAATTCCGTGCGAAAATAGATAATCATAAATGGAAAGGTTTTTGGGATTGGGGTATGTTTTTAGGAAGTTTGCTCCCGCCTATCCTTTGGGGAGTTGCCATTGCTAACTTTATGGTAGGTATTCCAATTGATGAGACGAAAAATGCTGTAGGTGGATTCTTACAATTACTTCATCCATTTGCATTACTTGGAGGAGTTATGTTCCTTCTGCTATGTATTGTTCACGGATTGCAATTCCTTACTATACGTACAACTGGTAAGTTAAGAGAACGTGCACGTATTGCTGCGTTGAAAATTGCACCGCTTGCAATTATAGCACTTCTTATTTTTGCCGGTGTAGGGTTATGGAAAACAGATATATTCACTGGTCATGGTACAGAGTGGATTATGGTTCCGATCGGAGCTTTTGTAGCATTATGTGCGTCAACATTATTAAATAAAAGAAGAAGAGATGGTTGGGCTTTCGTTATGACGAGTGTAACAATCATTTTACTAAGTGCGAGTGTGTTTGCCGGCATGTTCCCACGTGTCTTAATTAGCTCGTTAGGGTCAATATACGATTTAACAATTTATAATGCAGCATCGGGAGATTATGCACTAAAACTGATGACGTATTTTTCAATTGCTATATTGCCATTTGTTTTGGGAAGTCAAATATGGAGTTTCTATGTGTTTAGACAACCTGTTAAGTCAGATAAAGATTTGGAGTACTAATGAAAAGAAAAAGAGGACTTCCGTCGTATCCTGGTAGCCGAGTTTTATATGTAGTGTTAACAATCATTAGCGTGTTAGAAGCTATTAGTATTATTGCACAAACAGTGTTTTTAGCGCGGGCTATTACGTTTTTATTTCAGGGAGAAACAGTGCAATCTGTGTTAAATGAAACGGTGTATTTTGGAATCACGTTTGCAGTTCGTCACATGCTGGTTCGCATATCGCAAGTATTAGTTGAACGTTTTGCTGAAAAAACAGGGTCACTACTGAGAAAACAATTAATAGAGGCGTATTTCACATTAGGTCCACGGTATGTTCAAACTGCTGGAACAGGTCATCTGGTTACCTTATCGATAGAAGGTATTGAGAAATTTAAAACATATATTGAATTAACAATTCCTAAAATGATTAGAAGTAGTATCGTACCGGGGCTAATTGTACTATATGTTTTTACGCTAGATATTGAGTCTGGAGTCATTTTAGTTGTAACGATTCCTATCGTAATTATATTTATGATCCTACTAGGATTAGCAGCGCAGAAAATGGCGGATAGCCAATATGAAACATATCGTGTTCTTTCTAATCACTTTGTAGATACGTTAAAAGGGTTAGAAACATTAAAGTATTTAGGTAAAAGTAAACAGCATGAAGGAAAGATTGAAAAAGTAAGTAAAAGGTATAGAAAAGCAACGATGCGTACTTTGCGAGTTGCTTTTCTTTCTTCTTTTGCACTAGATTTCTTTACGAGTTTATCAATCGCATTTGTGGCGGTCGGATTAGGGATACGTTTAATAGATGGGACAACTGTGCTATTGCCAGCCCTTACGATTTTAATTTTAGCACCGGAATATTTTTTGCCGATTAAACAAGTTGGAGCAAACTATCATGCTACGTTAGATGGACAACTTGCAATGGAGCAAATAGAAGAGATTTTACAGCAACAAAAAGAAATAGAAACGAAAGAATCAAATGTCGATATCATATGGAATTCCACTAGTAACTTGAAATTACAAGATATAAAAGTAAAGATTGATGAATCTGAAAAGGCAATATTAGAAGGAATTAACTTTACTTGGGAAGGCAGTGGTACTATAGGTGTAATCGGTGAAAGTGGGGCAGGGAAATCGACGCTAATCGACGTATTAGCAGGATTTTTAACTCCTTCGGGTGGAAAGATGATAGTAAATGGTGTGGAAATTGACGGGGCTACTCGTGAAGATTGGCAAAAGAATATTGCTTATATTCCGCAGCAACCTTATATTTTCCCGCTTTCATTAAAAGATAACATTTGTTTCTATGAAACAAATATAACTGATGAAGAAGTGGAAAGAGTCATTAATGAAGTGGGTCTTCGTTCACTCGTTACATCGCTTCCAAATGGGATGTACGAAAGAATTGGAGAAGGCGGGCGTATGCTTAGTGGCGGACAAGAACAACGTGTCGCAATGGCACGTGCACTTTTAAGTAAAAAGCCAATTATTTTATTAGACGAACCTACAGCACATCTTGATATTGAAACTGAATTTGAAATAAAGCAATCGATGTTACGTCTGTTTGAAGGTAAATTAGTATTTCTTGCAACACATCGTCTTCACTGGATGAAACAGATGGATCATATTCTTATTTTAAATAAAGGGGAAATGATAGAGAGTGGAATATATGAAGAACTTTTAAAGAATGAGGCATTACATTTTCAAAGGAAAGAGAGGGATAGAGATGAGTAACTGGATTAAACCTTATATACAGCAAAATAAAGGTAGAATGACTTTAACTATTTTCCTTGGTCTTCTTGGAGTTAGTTCAGGTGCGATGCTACTTTTTATTTCAGGTTATTTAATCTCTAAATCTGCTCTTAGACCAGAAAATGTAATGGCTGTATATGTTCCTATCGTTGCAACGCGTGCGTTTAGTATAGGACAAGCTGTGTTTCATTATATAGAGCGTTTAGTCGGACATGACGTTGTACTACGCATATTAGAAAAAATGAGAACGAAACTATATAGGATAGTAGAACCACAGGCGTTATTTTTCCGTTCGCGATTTCAAACGGGTGATATGTTAGGGGTATTATCCGAAGATATAGAGCATTTGCAAAACCTATATTTACGTACAATATTTCCAAGCATATTAGCATTAGTTGTATATAGCATATTCGTACTTGTTATCGGTGCATTTGACGTGATGTTTGCACTTATTGCAGCAAGTATGTTGGCTATTATCGTTTTTCTTCTTCCACTTGTATCATTACTTTTAATGAAGCAACATCATGTTACATTAAAGCAAGGAAGAAGCCGTTTGTATCAACAACTAACAGATGCTGTTTTTGGATTATCTGATTGGCAAGCAAGTGGTAGAAAAGATGAATTCATTGATAAGTATGTAGAAAAAAATGCTCAGTTGTTAAAAACGGAGAAAAGAATGAAGCGCTGGAATCATATTCGAGATAGTATCATTCAATTAGTAGTGGGGATTGTAGTTATTTCAATGATCATATGGACTGGAAATGAGGCGGCCAGTGAACAGATTGCGCCTACCGTTATTGCGGCTTTCGTCTTAATGACGTTATCTGTCACAAACGCGCTTATTCCTCTTTCAGATGCAATCGATCGAATTCCATCATATGTAGAATCTGCTCATCGTCTCAATCAAGTAGAAGGTAATGATGTTTTGCAGGATAAAAAGGAATTACATGAAGATAAAGATTATGTTGCATCAAAACATATAGACATTGAATTAAATCATGTATCGTATAGTTATCCAGATAGTAATGAATTCGTATTGAAAGACGTATCATTACAAATAAAAGCAGGGAAGAAAATCGCCATTTTAGGAAGAAGCGGAACAGGGAAATCTACTTTATTAAAACTGTTAACAGGTGCGATAAGCCCGTTACATGGTGAAGTTTTATTGAATAGTGAACATGCTCATACGAATCTTTTAGCAAAATATATTTCTGTATTGAATCAAAAGCCACATTTATTCGATACGACAATTGGAAATAATGTGCGAATCGGCAAACCAGAGGCTACAGATGAAGAGATATGGACAGCGTTAGAGAAAGCACAATTAGCTTCGCATATTGCTTCTCTTCCAGATGGACTACAAACAAAAATGCATGAAATGGGAAAAAGGTTTTCTGGCGGGGAAAGACAACGGGTTGCTTTTGCTAGAACGCTAATGCAAGAAGCGCCAATTATTGTACTTGATGAACCTACGATTGGCTTAGATCCAAAGACAGAATTATCTTTAATCGAAACAATGTTTTCTGCAACGGAAGAAAAGACAGTTATTTGGATTACACACCATCTTGTAGGAATTGAACATGTAGATGAAGTTATATTCCTTGATCGTGGTCAAATCGTAATGCAGGGTAGTCATGAACAACTTCTTACAGAAAATGAGAAGTATCGAAAGCTTTATGAACTAGATAAAGGAATATAGTTTGAATAAGTAATAATTGTAAAAATAGCTAAGCCAAATGGTGAAGCTATTTTTTTGTTTTGAAATGAATATTCTATTCTTTTTCATGTTGGATTGCAGATGTATATGATTGTTACGAATGAAAAATGAATTTCATATTATACATATAATGGAGGGGATGTACATGGAGAGGCAGTATAAAATTATTATTTTAAGTGATGAATTATCAGAGGGGCGGATTCGAAATGTATTAGACAAAAATAAATGTAAAACAATAGTTCATGTTGTAGACGTTGCAGATATTGTTCATATAGAAAATTCTTTTCAATATATAATCATTTGGAGAGTGGATGCAGAAAAACTTACAAATGAATTGAGAAACAGGGGCGTGCAAAGTTCAAAAATTATTAATTTAACAAAATACATGTATGAATGGAAGAATAAATTGATTTCTATATATCAAATAAATCCGGATCTTATGTCTATATACATTTCTATGAAAAAAGCAAAGAGTGATCCGACGTATGAATTGTTTGCGACAGGTTTGTCTTATCCGCATTGTGGCATAAGTACGGAGCTCCTCTCAAAAAAGTCAATGAAATTAACGCTTCCATCGCAAGATCTATACTATGATTATTTAATAGCGTCACAACTTCTATCAAACGATCATTCATTTCAATATTGTTTAATAGGAATAGCTTATTTCTCGTTTTACTTTGATATGTCGTTATCATCTGAATCATATAGAATTCACAAAGTATATTATCCATTGTTTCAAGACGGTCATCATACTGTAGTTCATTCTCCTCTACCCACTGATGGATTCGCACATCTAGATACCCCGAAACCACTTTTTTCTATTTTTAATTTGCATTTTGAATATGTTTTATTAGACGAACTAAAAGATGAATCATTGATACTGCCCTGGATAAATGCTGAATGGAATACCACTCCTCTTCACATTCCTTTTGAAGAACACGGGAAAATAAGAGCAACTTCGCATGCTAAGTTGTCATATCCTCATACTTTAGTTGAAAATAAAACGATTTTTAAAAAATATTTAGAACTACTGTTAAAACATGATATAAAACCAATAATTGTTGTATTCCCAGTTACTTCACATTATTTCAATTGTAGTAGTAAGAAATTAAAAGAAGATTTTTATAAAGTTATAAATGATTTTCAAACTCAATATTCTTTTCGGATTATAGATCTATTTGATTCACCATTATTTTGTGATGATGATTTTTATGATAGTGATCATATGAATAAAAAAGGTGCAAATAAAATGTCTGCGTTATTAAATATGTTTATTCAGGAACGAAAAGTATGATATTTTATTTCATGTTTGCATAAAAGTATATAGGCTCCATACAGTTAAAGTAATGTGATTTTTGTGTCGCGTATATAAATAATATGCGAAGAGGTGAAAGTGTAAAATGAGAACTCGTATTGAAAGAACTGAAGAGATGGTAGATCAACTTCCATTGGTAAGTGTTTTAATTCCTACATATAATCGTCCTCGCTACTTTGAAGAGGCGTTATGTAGTGTGTTAGAACAAACGTACCCTAATATAGAAATTATAGTTGGAGATGATAGTACGAATGACGAAACAGAAAAGGTGTTACAAAAATACTTATGTGATCATTCAAATATTATTTATATAAAAAACAGGTCAACTCTCGGACAATTTGAAAATGCGCTAATGTTATTTAATGAAGCGAACGGAGAGTATATAAACTTTTTAATGGATGATGATATATTTCATGTGAATAAAATTGAAAAAATGATGAAGTATTTTTTCAATGATCTAGATAATGAAATTAAGCTTGTAACATCTCATCGTCAAGTAATTGATGATAAAGGAGAAGAACTACGCCATATTTATTCAACTGTTCGTTTATTTGAAGAGGATATGATTATAGAGGGAACAGAATTAGGGAATAGGGTAATTATAGATCAAAAAAATTATATCGGAGAACCGACAACAGTTTTATTTCGTAAAAATGATTTACAAGAACCGTATGGGATTTTTGATAAGAGGAGGTATCTATGCAACGTAGATATAGCTTCATGGTTATCTTTATTAAGTAAAGGAAAAGCAGTATATATAGCAGAGACACTTAGTTACTTTCGATTACATCAAGATCAACAGCTAAATGAATCTAATAAAATGATGGATGGATTAGAAGATTTTTCACATAGTATTATAGCAGGAGAAAAGTATGGTTTCTTATCCACCGAAAAAGATTTAGACAAAGCGATAACTAATTTTCTAGATTATGCAAGAAGGATAGTTCCATCATCGATATTATATACATTAGACTATTATCAAAAAGTTAGGGGAAAGAAAATAAACATAGAAAAGAAAAAACAACATATAAATAATAATTCTTCATTACCGAAAGTAAGTATACTGATTCCAGCGTACAATAGACCTTATTACTTGGAATTGGCACTCAACAGCGCTCTGAATCAAACATATGAAAATATTGAAATTGTTATTTCTGACGACAGTACAAATAATGAAGTCAATGCTATGATTCAACCGTATTTACGTGAATATGAGTGTATTACATATGTTAAAAATGAAACGCCGTTAGTTGCTGAAAACTTTAATAAGTGTATAGAACTTGCGAACGGAGAGTATATAAACTTTTTATTAGATGATGACTTATTTCACCATGAAAAAATCGAGAGAATGATGGAATACTTTTTGAAGTTAGAAAATATTTCATTTGTGACGTCATATCGTGAACTGATTGATGAGAATGGGGAGATATTACCACCCACAACATTGAATATGAAAATTGCGAAAGAAACTACACTTTTTGAAGGAAAAGAATTAGGGAATTATATATTAAAAAACTTAAAAAATATAGTTGGTGAGCCGACAACTGTTCTGTTTAATCGAGATTTGTTTGAAGGGAAGTTTGGGTATTTTAAAGGGAAGGCGTATTCTGCTATTAACGATATTGCAACATGGCTAGATATGATGAGGAGAGGAAAGGTAGTTTATATACAAGAACCTCTCAGTTATTTTAGACAACATAGTGGACAAAATCAAAAACAAATGCACTTTATTTTAATGACAATTGAAGAATGGATTGAATTAATTATAGATGCGTATAATAGTGGATTTTTAAGTTCTGAAAGAGATTATAAAGAGAGCTTATCTTATTGTTTAGAAAATGCGGGATTTATAGTTAAGGATGCAGTAAGAAATGGCGAACTAGATAAAATTTATAATGAAAAGATAGAAAAAGGGTTAAACAAGCTAGTTGCTCATATGTTTGAGAAAGAATGTTGTTATTGTCAATATTGCAATCAACAATTTGAAAAATTTTCCCCATGGCCAGCACATTATGATTTTCCGAAATATAAATTCGAGATGTGGAATAAAGATACAGGGATATGTCCAGTTTGTAGTTCGATGGATCGTGAAAGATTGTATCGTGCGTACATTGAAACAGAAACGGACTTGTTAAGTAGAAAATATACTATACTTCATATTGCACCTGAAGCGAATTTAAGAGATTGGTTTAACGAGTATAAAAATATTACGTATGTATGTGGGGATTTAGAGCCAAAGGATCCACTAATGAAGGAAATTGATGTTACAAGAATTACATATGATAGTAATACTTTTGATGTAATTTTATGTAGCCACGTATTAGAACACGTTCCTGATGATGACAAAGCAATGCGAGAGTTATATAGAGTTTTGAAGCCAGGTGGATGGGGAATTATTCAAGTACCAATCGTAATGAATGTGGATTCTATTATAGAGAATGAATTAATTGTAACTCCACAATTGAGGAAATTAGCTTTTGGTCAAGAAGATCATGTGAGAATTTATAATCAATCAGGATTCATTCAACGATTAATAAATGCGGGATTTAAGGTGGAATTATATAACATAGCTGAAAAACAAGGAATGAAAAGTGCTAGGAAATTTGGACTATCTGAAACAGATATGCTCTATATTGTCCGAAAATGATAGGAAGGAATAGATAGATATGGAGAATATTCCTTTTTTACGTGCTTCAACTGTACCTGTAATTGAGTATTTGGAAGAATTGAAGGAAATTGATACATCTCATATATATACGAATTATGGACCTATAAATCAACGTTTTGAAGAAATAATTATGTCGGATTTTTTTCAGAACAGGGGAGCTGTTACAACAGTAGCAAACGCAACGTTAGGGTTAATGGCGGCCATTCAACTTAAGAAAAGAAAAAAAGGAAAGTATGCCCTCATGCCTAGTTTTACATTCCCTGCGACTCCATTAGCGGCTATTTGGTGTGGATTGGAACCTTATTTTATTGATATTTCAATAGATGATTGGTATATGGATAAAACAGTACTTTTGGATAAGATTGAAGAATTAAAAGAAGAGATTGCGATTGTTGTCCCGTACGCAACTTTTGGATCATGGATGAACTTAGAAGAATATGAAGAATTAGAGAAGAGGGGTGTTCCGGTTGTCGTAGATGCGGCACCGGGATTCGGATTAATGAATGGAAGTATGCATTATGGACAGGATTTTAGTGGAATGATCGTATATAGTTTTCATGCAACAAAGCCTTTCGGAATTGGTGAAGGAGGGCTTATATATAGTAAAAATGAAGAAGATATACAACGTATTAAAAGAATGGGGAATTTCGGATTTGATAAAAATCGTGAATGTACGATGATGGGATTTAATTGTAAAATGTCTGAATATGCAGCCGCTATTGGGATTGCAACTATGAAAAAATGGGATCAAAAATTAAAAGAACGCACCCGTATTTCTGAATGGTATAAACAGTTGTTACAAAATACTAGGTTAATGCAAAAAGGGTGGCAAGTCCAAAAGACAGAAGTAGTTATTCAACAATTTATGCCTATTCTTTGTCCAGAAGAAGTTCACAACATACAAGTAATAGAAGAACTGAAAAAACAGAACATAGAAGCTAGATTATACTTTTCACCATCTTGCCACCAACAAGTACTTTTTAGAAACTATAAATCTACAGATTTAACAAAAACGAATAAAATAGCAAAACGAATAGTAAGTTTACCTTTATGGGAAGGAATGACGAAAGAAATAGTAGAACAAATTGTAAGCTGTTTAGGGCAGAAGGTGGTTTGGGCAGATGAATAGTTTTTATAGTTTAGAAGAACTAAAGAAAATTGGTTTTTTGTCTGTTGGGAAAAATGTATTGATTAGTAAAAAAGCAAGTATATATAATCCAGGTGTTATATCAGTTGGTAATCATGTAAGAATTGATGATTTTTGCATTTTAAGTGGCAAAATCACAATTGGAAGTTATTCGCATATATCAGCGTATACAGCGTTATATGGAGGAGAAGTTGGAATTGAAATGCATGACTTTGCAAATATCTCAGCTAAAACATTAATATATGCAGTACTTGATGATTTCAGTGGAAATACATTAATGGGGCCAACCGTCCCGAATCAATATAGGAATGTGAAAACAGAAAAAGTTATTTTAAAAAAACATGCGATTATTGGTGCTGATTCTATTATTTTTCCAAATGTAACTATAGGAGAAGGCACGGCAGTCGGTGCGATGAGTATGGTAAAAGAGAGTTTAGATGATTGGTATATTTATGCGGGAGTTCCCGTAAGAAAAGTAAAACCTCGTCAAAAAAAGATGCTAGAGTTAGAAATTGATTTTTTAAAAAGCATTCATTCTTAATAAAAAAGAATGAATGCTTTTTATTTTTATCCCGCTATTTGCCGGGCAGTAAAACCCCATCTCAAAATTGAGCGAAAGCAAAGAAGTTAGGTTGGGGCCTCGCTGCCAGTGAGGGCTGATTAAAGTTTCACTTTACGATTAAACAGAATGTATCTTAACTTATTATGTTTTAAATTTTGCTAACCAAGGCAATACTGAGCCATAGTGAATGTAAAGTTGGAGGGCGAGCGTATATGTTTGATGAGGATGGAATTGTTTTAATTATGGAACCAGCTGATGAAAGGAACTTGAGGAGATTTATTTTTTCAGTGCCAAAGTCAGTGTATGAAAAGAAGGGGCTTACATTACACTACGGAACAGCTATAGGACAAGGATATATGGATATAATTGAAGATATTATTAGCGTACATATAGAAATAGATGTTGTAACTGTAATCGGGCATGTAAGAGGATAAATAGCTATTTGAAAAAAGGTTTTAAGTAATTTAGCTAGAAGTTATGATAGAGAAAATTGCAGACAATTATAAAGACGAAGGGAGCCTAAAATGAAAATAAAATCAATTTTATTAGCATGTATAGCCTCAATTGGATTAATGGGATGTTCACTAGTAGAGGAAGGAAAGAACTCCCTAGATTATGCGCAAAAAGCGACGGACTATGTAAATGAAATAAGTGCATTTGCAAATGATGCACCAGCATTAGCTGAAAAGGCCGTTAATGATAGCGAAGCTCGAAAAGAATTAGAAACGAAGCTTAGTGAAATTAAACAAGATATACCCGCTTTCAATGAATTAACGCCACCTGATGTAGCGAAGGATCTTCATCAGCAAATCGTCGGATATAACGAAAAGTTAAATACGTTAATTGATACGGCGATGACAAAGATAGAAGAAGGAAAAGTGGATGTAGAGCAATTTAAAAACTCTGAGCTTATGCAGACGGTTGATCAAGTTCGAGATTTGAAAGATAAGATACAAAATTTAGGCCAATAATGAAAAGCTCCGTTTGTAATAACGGAGCTTTTTTATGTTGTCTAATGGGAAAGTCCATTATATTTTCTTCCTATAGTATAAGCATTTTTAATTCCGCTATTTGCCGGACGGCTCAATTGGTGAGGGCTAATTAAAGTTTCACTTTATATGTTCCATTTTTCTAAAATATGTATCGTTTTATTGTTTACATCCATGTTCACTTGAACACCTATAGGCATAGTGATCATCGGATGGGTATGACAACAATCGAAGTCAGCTAGTAAAGGGATTCTTTGGTTTTGCAGTACTTCTAAAAGTATTTCGTAAGGTTTGCGATTTGTACCACAATCATCAAATTGCTCATGTTTTCCAAGAATAATGCCTGAAACTTTGTCAAATACACCGTTAATTTTAAGTAATGAAAAGCTTCTTTCAATAGTAGCTGCATCTTTTGAGCTATCCTCAATAAATAGAATATCGCCTTCTTGAATACATGGCATATAAGAGCTGCCCCAAATTCCTTGTATTGTATTTAAGTTGCCGCCAATAACACGTCCAGTAGCTTGTCCATTTGTTACAGAAATCCAATTATTTGGTCTAAGTTCTTTTTCTTTCGTTTTTTCTTCCCAATTAATAAATTCATCTGACCAAAATAACGGTTGTTTTATGTTGTAAGGAAGAGGCGGATCGTTTTGTAATGTTTCTGAGAAATATTTGTATGTGTCATCTACAAAAGGTTCAAATTCTCCAAAGGAAGGTACGAGTGCCGGACCGTAAAATGTAGGAATTCCTGTTTTTGCATAAATCCCTAGTAATAAAGCTGTTGCATCTGAATAGCCAATCATTATTTTAGGGTTATTTTGAAAAGCTTCATAATCAATATAAGGTAATAATGAATTAGAATTCATACCACCAATTGTTGACATTATACAAGAAACATCAGAGTTTCTTATCAAGGCGTTTAGTTCCTCAGCACGTTCTTGTATGCTACCTGAACGATAATAATCATATCGACCTGTTAGTGAACCTTCTAATATGTGAAATCCTTTCTGTTGTAAGAAAGATTTCGCTCGTTCAAATCTTTTGGGAGAAGTGTAGGTTACTGGAGAAGAAGGTGAGTAAATCCCAATTGTGTCTCCGTATTTTAAAGATTTTGGAAGTATCATTTGTATGAATCCCTTCTATTAAATAGTTTATTTATGAGGTTTTATCATTGAATATTCTTATATTTCAGTATTATTATTGTAACATACATACATTGAAATAATAATTGCTGTAGATGAATAAATATGCTTTTTACCTTGACGATATAAAGGGAAAGTTGTTATGGTTGAGTGTGAGTGTATAAAAGGTTTGCTAAAGGAGTTTTGAAATGAAGCAGTTAAAATGGGGAAGGATAACGATCCTATTAGTTATTATTTTAGGGGTATGTTGGTTCTTATTCCAAGGAACTCAAAAGAGTACAGCAAGTGTAGAGGGACCACCTTTACAAGTGGCAGAACTACCTGAAACAGGATTAACTGAAAAAGTAGTACCGCCAAAGTACATCCCACCGGAAATTGATGCAAAAGCAGCTATGATTATCGATGCGAGTAATGGAGATATTATTTATCAACATAATGAAAATGAAGCTTTTGCGCCAGCTAGTATGTCCAAGATGATGACAGCGTACCTTTTATTAGAAAATGTACATAACGGGAAAGTTCGCTGGGAAGATCCAGTGAAAATGAGTGCGAAAGCGGCACAAACAGAAGGTGCGAGAATCCCAGTTCAAGTGAATGACACATTGACTGTTAAAGATCTGTTCCATGCATTAATGATTGAATCAGCAAATAATTCCGCTGTGGCGTTAGCGGAACATCTGGCAAAAACGGAGAAAGATTTCGTTCAGCTTATGAATGCAAAAGCGAAACAGTTAAAAATGTCGGATTATGCTAAATTCGCAAATGCATCAGGACTACAGGAACCTGATGGAAGTGAGACGAAGATGACAGCTGCTGATGTAGCAAACTTGGCATATCATCTTATAAAAGATTATCCAGAAATATTAGAAGTGACTCACTTACGTCAAAGTCAGTTAGCATTTAATAATATTAATGTTATAAGTACAAATGATATGTTAAATAAAAATAATAAAGCTTTATATATAGAAGGAATAGACGGATTAAAAACAGGATTCACAGATAGCGCAGGGTATTGTTTTACGGGTACGGCCAAACAAGGGGATACTCGTATTATTACAGTTGTAATGGGAACGAAAGGTAAAACGAAGCGTTTTACAGAGACGAATAAGCTAATGTCTTATGCATTTGGCTTAGTTAAGTAAGTAAAATATTGAGTTAGATCATCATATAAGAAAGGCAATTTGTTGTTACTTATTATCGGTAACAATAAATTGCCTTTTTATTTCTAGCATTATGAAATAAAAAGGTAAAATATGTGAGTGTTATTATTTGAGTTTAGTATTGTTTGTTGATAGTATAAAGTTAGAAACTTATTAATGATAAGTTTTGAGAGGCGTAATATGAAGTATACATATGAAAAAGCCTCAAATGAAAAGTGGAGGGAATTATGATGGCAAAAGATTTTTACTCAGCAATTGAAGACCGAAGATCTATTTATGCGATTAGTAAAGAGCAAGTAGTTTCTGATGAGAAAATTCAAGAAGTGATTTATCATGCTGTAAAACATACACCTTCAGCCTTTAATTCTCAGAGTGCTCGTGTTGTCGTCTTGCTAGGAGAACAACACGATAAATTATGGGATATTACGAAAGAAACGTTACGAAAAATTGTACCTGAAAATAACTTTGCATCTACTGAAGAAAAAATGAATGCATTTAAAAGTGGTTATGGAACGGTTTTATACTTTGAAGATAATCAAGTAGTGGAAGAACTGCAAGAAAACTTTGCATTATATAAAGAGAATTTTCCAATTTGGTCTCAGCAATCCTCAGGAATGTTACAATTTGCAATTTGGACAACTTTAGAAATCGAAGGATTTGGTGCTACATTGCAGCATTACAATCCATTAATTGATGAAGAAGTGAGAAAAGAATGGGCAGTTCCAGAAACCTGGAAACTTACTGCGCAAATGCCGTTTGGTAAACCAGTGGTACCTGCAGGCGAAAAAGAATTTCAGCCATTAGAAAACCGTGTGAAAATTTATAAATAATATAGAAACGATAAAAGGTGAACAGAAATATAATCTGTTCACCTTTTTTATACGTAATAAGGATTTTTTTGTTCGGTATTTTTCATCTGATGTTTTAATTCGCTTTTACGTGTTTCAATAGTTGATATTTTTTGTAAGGTGATAAATGAAGCGAATTGAAAAAAAGCATAGTACAGTTCTATATTTTTATTTATCGGATTATCTATTATATTTTTCATAAATATACCTCCTTTTTTATCCGACTATTTGCGGTCAATAAAACTTGTATGGATTAAAATACCACTATATATATGATAATATGAATATCCTGAAACTTCCATAGATAGAGAAAAATACTTAGTAGAATGTGCCTTTTCGTCAAATTAAAATAGAATTTTTGGTGTTAAATCTTACAAATCGTCAAATCTTTTAAAAACGATAGATAGTATCAAAAATAGTTTTCTGAAAATATTATACTATTGATAAAAAAAGCATTTTTTGTCATGATAAGAGTATCCTTCATGGAAGGAACTTTATTAGGAAATACATTCATTGCACTGTATTAGATTAAGAGAGTTTTTAAAAGTGGATAGAAATATATATTAAGATAATGAATGGAATGTCGAATTTTCAATGAAATACATAAGGAATTTGAAAAAATCATTGCAAAAGCATTGAGTTTAATGGTAAAGTTCACATGAAGTTCACACGGAATTCACTTCATTCATTTAAAATGAACTCTGTGTGAAAAATAAAACTCTTGTTAAAAAATGGAACTTAATGAATATTTTACTTTGATAATATTGTAAAGTATTAAGTTTATAAGTTTTTTAAAGAGGATAGTAGGGAAAGGAAGTAAAGACAACTTATGAAAAAAGTAATTGCAGGTTTAGCAGCAGCTTCTGTAGTAGGTGTTGCAGTTCCAGGTATGGATTCTGCTCATGCACAAGTTTCAAACGAAGCGCTAAAAGAAATTAATGGACAAACTCAAACTCAAACTCAAACGACTGTAACTGAAACAAAAACTGTAGAAACAAAATCTGACTTAAAATACACAGTAACTGCTGATGTATTAAATGTTCGTTCAGGTGCTGGTACAGGGCATAATGTTATTTCTAAAGTGAAATCAGGTCAAGTACTACAAGTAATTGGACAAGAAAACGGTTGGTTCAAAGTAACTGTAAACGGTCAAACTGGTTATGTAAGTGGTGACTTCGTAACGACTGGTGATCAAAAAGGAACTTCTACTGTTCAACAAGGAACAGGTACTTACACAGTAAACGTTTCTTCACTTAACGTACGTACAGGCCCAAGTACATCTCATACAGTATTAGGCTCTGTAAATAAAGGTAAAACAGTACAAGTTGTTAGTGAAGTACAAGATTGGTTTAAAATCAACTTCAATGGTGGAACTGGATACGTAAGCAAAGACTTCGTAACAAAAGGTGGTTCTGCTGTATCTAACCAAACACAACAACCAACTACAAACAACAATACTACTACAGTTCAAACTGGTGGTTCTTATGTTGTTAACACTGGTGCTTTAAAAGTACGTACAGGTCCAGCTACATACAACGCTGTAATCGGTGGCGTAACAAACGGTAAAGTATTAAACGTTACTGGCGCTGAAAATGGTTGGTACAAAATTAACCATAACGGTCGCACAGGTTACGTAAGTGCAGACTTCGTTAAGTTTGTAAAAGGCGGAGTAAACAACGTTACGAATAACGTTCAACAACCAGTTAAAGATGTACAAAAACCAACAACAGGTGGAGATACATCTTCAATCGCTGGATTTGCTAGATCTTTAAATGGTTCACCATACAGAACTGCTGGTACAACACCTGCTGGTTTTGACTGCAGTGGATTCATTCACTATGTATTAAATCAAACTGGTCATAAAGGCGCTCGTCAAACAGTTGCTGGATACTGGAGCTCTAAAACAAAAACTAGCAATCCACAACCAGGTGATTTAGTATACTTCCAAAATACTTATAAATCAGGTCCTTCTCACATGGGTGTTTACTTAGGAAACGGTCAGTTCATTAGTGCAGAAACTGATGCAACTGGTGTACGTATTAGTTCTGTAAGTAACTCTTACTGGAGCAAGCACATGTTAGGTTACACAAAAGCATACTAAGAAAAAGTAGTTTTATATACTTTTCGTATAGAGAAAAGGCTTTCCAGGGAAACTTGGGAAGCCTTTTTATAGTTGAATAGATCGGGAATGTAGTAGTTTTTACTGTAACTTCCCATTTAAAAATCGAGCGTATAGGTCATGAAAGTAGTTGGGACGAAATAAGTTTGCTGCATGTCCTGCTAACGGTATTTCTTTATATAAAACGTTAGGGAGAATGGACTTTAAATCAAAAAGACAAGATTTATAGAGATGATCATGTTCGCCCATTACCCATAGAATAGGGTGGGGAAGTGATTTTAATTTAGATTTTAAATCGAATTCTAAACGGTGTCGTAATGATTGGGCAATAATTGATGAGTGTAATTGCAATCCGAAACGGTAATAAATATTTCTTGAAATGACTGCGAACGGATTTGCCTTTAGTATGCCACTTGGAAAAATGGTATTTGCGTATTGAGAGAGCCATTTAGAGTAATCGTCTCCTCGCTTCTCCCAAAACTTTTGAAATACATTATATAAAAGGGAAGGATTATTATAATGTCCACCAATATGACAAATGCTTAATACTTTTTCTGGGTGCATTTGTGCAAAAATGGTAGAGATATAACAGCCGTAGCTTAAAGCGCAAATATGAGCTTTTTGAATGCCTTCTTTTTCGTATAAGTTCAATAATTGATCCACGAGACGCTGTAATGAAAATTCGATAGCTTCTCCTTTATCATCGCCGTGACCTAATAAGTCATAAGTAATAATGTTGTAAGAGGCGGAAAATCGTTTATGCTCTTTTTTGAAGGCACGACGATTGCCGACTAATCCATGAATAAAAATGATTGTTTCCTTTTCGGAATGTATATTTGTTTGCAAAAAGGATACTCCTTTCAATAACTGGAGATTTATATAGTATTGTAAATTAGTTATCTATCATTCGCATAGAATAATATTAAGTACCAGGTAATAATATCAGATGTTTATATCTGTTGTAAAGATGCGTTTTTATGTATATTTTGTAAAAACAGAAAAAGTGTGTTTACATTCAGTTTACATTCGTATTGTATTCTACTCTTAGAAAGAACAGTTTGGTTTAACACGAGGAGATGAACATGTATGGAAGTTAAAAATGAAATAAAGAAAAAAGGGAGCTGGAGGCAGTTTTTACGCCTTATTCAAGATACAAATCCTCCGAAAGGGATTCTTGTTTTTGCGTTATTAATGAGTTTGCTTTCTACGGGAGCAAGTTTATTTATTCCGATGTTAACAAAAGGATTAGTAGATAATTTTTCACTTTCGTCAATTAGTACAGGACAAATTGTTGGGCTAGTTGCATTCTTTATTATGCAAACTGTAGCTGCAGGATTATCTATATATTTACTAAATTATATAGGACAGAAGATTGTAGCTGGACTGAGAGAACGTTTGTGGAAAAAGGTGCTTATATTGCCAGTATCTTATTATGACCAAAATAGAACGGGCGATACAATTAGCCGAATGACAAATGATACAGGAGTTGTGAAAACATTAATTTCTGAGCATTTGTCAAACTTATTAACAGGTGGTATTTCAATCGTTGGATCATTAATTGTACTATTCGTTTTAGATTGGAAAATGACACTTTTACTTTTAACGGTTATCCCATTATCAGTACTAATTTTAGTTCCACTCGGACGAAAAATGTATAAGATTTCAAAAGCACTTCAAGATGAAACAGCTTCTTTTACAAGTGTGCTAACGCAAGTATTATCAGAAATTCGTTTAGTGAAATCTTCAAATACAGAAAAAAGAGAATATGAAACAGGGAATACAGGTATACAAAAGTTATTGCAATTTGGTTTGAAAGAGGGAAAAGTGCAAGCGTTAATTTCACCAGTTATGTCGTTTGTTTTAATGGCACTGCTTGTTATTATCGTAGGGTATGGTGGAATGCGTGTTTCTAGCGGTGTGTTAACAACAGGGGAACTAGTAGCGTTTATTTTATATTTAGTTCAAATTATCATGCCGATGAGTCAATTATCTATGTTCTTTACACAATTCCAAAAGGCAATTGGTGCAACGGAAAGAATTAATACGATTTTAGAATATGAAGTAGAAGACCATGAAACTGGTGTGAAGGTTACAAACGCTAAGCAGCCAATCGTTCTGGAAAATGTACATTTTGAGTACAACGAAGAAGAGCAAGTCTTAAAAAATATTGATTTCACAATTGAATCAGGAAAAGTAACAGCGATTGTAGGGCCAAGTGGTAGCGGGAAAACGACGTTATTTTCACTATTAGAACGTTTTTATGAGCCGACTAGCGGTGCCATTAAATTAGGAAAAGACTCGATCACGAACTATTCATTACAGTCATGGCGACGTCAAATTGGTTACGTTTCACAAGATAGTCCGTTAATTGATGGAACGATTCGTGATAATATTTGTTACGGTGTTGAGGGTGAAGTAACAGATGAAGAAATCGAAAAAGTAGCAGCGATGGCATATGTTGATGCATTTATTCATGACTTACCAAACGGATATGCAACAGAAGTAGGAGAGCGCGGTGTGAAGCTTTCCGGAGGACAAAGACAGCGAATTGCGATTGCACGAGCTTTACTTCGAAACCCACAAATTCTTATGTTAGATGAAGCAACTTCAAGTTTAGATAGTAAATCAGAGTCTGTCGTTCAAAAGGCATTAAATAACTTAATGAAAGGCAGAACAACGTTAGTTATTGCACATAGGCTTTCTACAGTTGTAGATGCAGATAAAATTATCTTTATTGAAAAAGGGAACCTTACAGGAAGTGGTACGCACGATGAATTATTACGTACACATGACATGTATCGTGAATTTGCAACGCAACAATTGAAAATTAAAGAGGGCGCATTATAAAATGAATAATCAGTGGGGCTTATACTCCACTGATTATTTGTTTTATAAAAAATATAAGGATGTTAAGTAGAAAGGAAATGGTTCCTTTGATACCTAAAATTTTAATAGTGGACGACGATCCGCATATTAGAGAACTTGTTTCTGTATTTTTAGAGCGGGAAGGTTTTCAAACATATGAGGCAATTGATGGACTGGATGCACTTCAGAAAATAGATGAAGTAAAAGTTGATATGGTTATTCTTGATATCATGATGCCGAATATGGATGGATTTGATGTATGTTTTGAATTAAGGAAGTACTATGATATTCCGATTTTGATGCTAACTGCTAAAGGGGAAACATCTCAAAAAGTAAAAGGATTTCACCTTGGAACGGATGATTATCTTGTAAAACCATTTGATCCGATAGAACTAGTAGTGAGGGTAAAGGCACTACTGAAACGTTACCAAATTACAGTGTCGCAATCGATTCAAGTTGGAGATGTATTGTTAAATCGTAAAACATTTGAAGTTTCAGTTGGAGAACAAACGGTTACGTTACCGTTAAAAGAATTCGAATTGCTCTTTACTTTAGGTTCTAAAGCAGGAAGAACGTGTTCGAGAGAGCAATTAATTGAAGAGGTATGGGGATATGATTTTGAAGGAAATGAACGTACATTAGATGTTCATATAAATCGGTTACGTGAGAAGTTCCAAGAAAAGAAGTCGAAATTTAGTATTAAAACGATAAGAGGATTAGGGTATCGTTTAGAGGTAAGTAAATGAGAAAAAGAAAACGAATGAGTAAGTTGAAGATGCTGAAAGTAATTGGAGCGGTAATAGCACTTTTTTCTTTTCTCACTATAATTTGGTCTATAGCTTTTTATATATCATCAAGTGTAATGAATGCGCTTGAAATACAAGTATCGCCTTTTGTTACTTTTCTAATTAGTGATATGGTCGGCTTTATATTTATTGTTCTTATCTGGGTATTGATCGGGGTATTAATGAGACCGAAGCGAGAGGCAATGATTTGGACTATTATTGAACCGATACAAAAAATTGCAAAAGGGGACTTCTCGGTAAAAATACGAAATGAAGAGAAATACGATGGAGAAATTGGTGTGCTCGTAAAAAGTATAAATGATATGACAGATGAACTGAATACGATGGAGAAAATGCGCCAGGAATTTGTATCGAATGTTTCTCATGAAATACAGTCACCATTAACTTCTATAAAAGGATTTGCTAGAGCACTACAAGATATTAATCTTCCTGAGGAAAAAAGAAAGCATTATCTTACCATTATTGAAACAGAAACGACGAGATTATCTAAACTAAGTCAAAACTTACTGAAACTCACCCTATTAGAGTCGGAAGAATATACACCAGAAAGAGCGACTTATCGATTAGATCAACAGTTAAAGCAAATTGTGTTAAATAGTGAACCGCTCTGGGCTGAAAAAAAAATTGAGTTAGACCTTGATTTAGACAAAGTGCATATTACTGCTGATCAAGAAAGTATGAGTCAAGTTTGGATTAATTTAATTCATAATAGTATTAAATTTACTCCAAGTGGTGGTGCGATTTCAATCAAGTTAAAAGAATATGAGACATTAGTGGAAGTGCGTATTTGTGATTCGGGAATTGGAATATCCGAAGAACAGAAACAACATATTTTTGAACGTTTTTATAAAGCGGACTCTTCACGAAATCGTGCTTATGGAGGAAGTGGCTTAGGATTGGCCATCGTAAAAAAAGTACTCGACCTTCATCAAGGAGAAATAAAAGTCGAAAGTGAGGAAGGGAATGGGACGGAATTTATTGTGTGTATTCCTAAATATAAAGAGAAATGGTGTTAGGAGGATATCTTCTAACACTATTTCTCTTTATAAATACATTTACCATTGCTGCAGTTATATTGATAAGCTTTTCCTTCGCTATTCATACGGTATGAGTAATCAGATTCTTTATCTTTCTTAAAGTTAACGTATGCTTCTGCACCGTTTTTATCATTGTCTATATCAATGAATTGAACGCTTCGTATAGAATAATCTCTTTTTTCACTTAAACCTTTTTCTTCTAAGTTTGTATGAATACCCTCTACTAACTCGTCAAACAATAACCAGTTTAAATTAAGATTTCCAAAGGACTCAGTATGTCTTCCTAAAATGCCGTTGTCTTGTATTATTTTTTTATTATTATCGTATGTATAAGAGTATGTAAAATAAGGTTCGTCTTTATATACTACTGTTGCATAATAGCCGATATTATAAAGAGGAGTATATTTTCCGGTTATGCTTTGTATTTCTTTTTGCTTATATCCTTTTATTGTATGGAGATAATCGCTAGTATCTTTTTCTATTACTTTATAATGTAGTGGATTACCAAATATAAAGTACATAGCCAAAAATATGATACATAGTCCGACTGCAGTTAGTGACAAGAACCATTTTTTTCTTTTCATACACATATCCTCTCCTATGGTGGATTTATTTTTATTTTACATAAATAATGGCAAAAAGATGAGACTTATAAATAAAAACTTTCTATAGTTACCTACAAGTAACCTACGCACATAAAAGTGCATCATTGCCTTTTTACATAAACATAGATACAATTTTAATATAATACATAACAGAGATCATTAAGGAGTGTTATACTTGGCAGAATTATTACAAGGTAAAAATGCATTAATTACAGGAGCAGGTAGAGGTATTGGTCGTGCTGTAGCGATTGCATTAGCGAAAGAGGGCGTAAATGTAGGTCTTTTAGCTCGTTCAGAAGAAAACTTAAAAGCAGTTGCAAAAGAAGTAGAAGCAGAAGGCGTAAAAGCTGTTATTGCGACTGCGGATGTTTCTTCATATGAAGAAGTGACTACTGCGATTGAGACGTTAAAAAGCGGTTTAGGATCTATCGATATTTTAATTAATAACGCTGGTATTTCTAAATTTGGTAAGTTTTTAGAATTAGACGTTGCTGATTGGGAAAAAATCATTCAAGTAAACTTAATGGGTGTATACTATGCAACTCGTGCAGCTTTACCAAGTATGATTGAACAACAATCTGGTGATATCATTAACATTTCATCTACAGCAGGACAAAAAGGTGCACCGGTAACAAGTGCATATAGTGCTTCTAAATTTGGTGTTCTTGGCTTAACAGAATCGTTAGCGATGGAAGTTCGTAAGCATAACATTCGTGTAACGGCTTTAACACCAAGTACAGTAGCAACTGATATGGCTGTAGATTTAGGATTAACTGATGGAAATCCGGATAAAGTTATGCAAGCCGAAGATATTGCAGAGTTTATCGTAGCGCAGCTGAAATTAAATAAACGTACATTTATTAAATCAGCAGGACTTTGGTCTACTAATCCGTAAGGGATACATGTATAAACAAAAGAAGGAATATCTATTTTGTAATGAAGTAGATGTCCCTTCTTTATTTTTTGTATACGAGACAGAATTTTCGGTATAATCAAAAGTGAATAGTAGAAATGCATTGAAAAATTGAAGGGATGGTATTTTCATGAGTATGGTTGAGAAATGGACGGCTGTTGATCAATATGTGAGTGATGTATTAATACCGAAAGATTCTATATTAGAAGAAGTTCTTCAAGCAAACGCTACAGCTAATTTACCGGCACATGACGTATCGCCAACGCAAGGGAAGTTTTTACAACTATTAGTACAAATTCAAGGAGCTCGTAACATTTTAGAAATTGGTACTCTAGGCGGATATAGCACGATATGGCTTGCAAGGGGATTGTCATCGGGAGGACGAGTTGTTACATTGGAAGCAAGTGAAAAGCATGCTGACATTGCGCGTAGCAATATTGAGCGTGCTAATTTGAATGATAGAATTGAAGTGCGAACAGGATTAGCTTTAGATTCTTTACAGCAAATCGAAAATGAGAAGTATGAACCATTTGACTTTATTTTTATAGACGCTGATAAACAAAATAACCCTGCTTATTTTGAATGGGCACTGAAATTATCACGACCGGGGACTGTAATTATTGGAGATAACGTAGTACGTGAAGGAGAAGTTATTGACAATACTAGTAATGATCCTCGCGTACAAGGGATACGTCGTTTCTATGAGCGAATAGCTGCTGAGCCGCGTGTAAGTGCTACAGCGCTTCAAACGGTCGGTAGTAAAGGGTACGATGGATTCATAATGGCGGTCGTAAAAGAATAACGAAAGGAGATAAATAGAATGAAAAAGATGTTTGGAAAATTATAACATGTATCGTATACAACGCAGTTAGCTCGTGGACCTCCTATATATATCACTATATTTTATATGAAAAAATTGGAGGTTGTGAGTAGATGAGAACTGAAAAAGAAATGTTAGACTTAATTATAAATACAGCAAAAGAGGATGAAAGAATTCGAGCTGTCATCATGAATGGATCGCGTGTGAATCCAAATGTGAAAAGAGACTGTTTTCAAGACTATGATATTATGTATGTTGTAAAAGATATACGCTCTTTTACGTCTAATCATAATTGGATACGTAGATTTGGAGAAATAATGATTGTACAAATGCCAGAAGAAATGTCATTAGTTCCTGCGGACGAAGACGGGAAATTTCCGTATTTAATGCAGTTTATGGATGGGAACCGAATCGATTTAACGTTAGTTCCAGTTGATTTAATAGATATATTTGTAGGGCACGATAGTTTAAGTAAACTGCTTCTTGATAAAGATGATTGTATGGATGAATTTCCACCAGCAAGCGATAGGGATTACTTAATAAAAAAGCCTACAGAAAAAGAGTTTTTGGATTGCTGTAATGAATTTTGGTGGTGTAGTACGAATGTAGGGAAAGGACTATGGAGAGAAGAACTTTCTTATGCGAAAGGGATGATTGATGGTCCAGTGCGAGATATGTTCATCGTAATGCTAGAATGGCATATTGGTATGAAAACAGACTTTACAGTTAATGCAGGGAAGTTTGGAAAGCATTTCGAGCAATATATTGAAAAAGATATGTGGGTGCAATTTAAAAGGACATTTTCTAATGCAGAATATGAAAACATATGGGAATCATTCTTTGTCACGTGTGATTTATTTAGGGAAGTGGCGAATGAAATTGCTAACACATATGGATATCAATATCCGCAAGATGATGATGATAAAGTGACGAACTATTTAAAACATGTGAAAGCTTTGCCAAAAGATAGTACATCGATTTATTAATAATATAAAGCAGTAAGACTGTCCTAATTAAGGACAGTCTTATTTTTGTTTATGAATAACAATTTCTCTAACAAAGTGCAGATGAATCACATATGAAAATTTAGGGAGGTTTTTTATCATGTATTATTTTTATTCGCCAGAAATGTTTGCTCCATATCAATGGGGACTAGAACGAGATGTTTCGTATGCGTATATGCCATATAACTCATTTTATTATGGAGACTATATAAGCACATTGCCATACGAATATATCCCTCAAAACTATGAAGTACAAATGAAAGCAGATGAGCGTGGATCGTGGACACCATTTTTATGGGTCGAAAAATATGCGTACGCATTTTCAGGACCGTACAATAAAGCGGAAGTCGCTCTTACATTTGATGATGGACCGGATTTAGAATTCACGCCAAGAATATTAGATAAGTTAAAACAACATAATGTAAAAGCTACTTTTTTCCTGCTTGGTGAAAATGCAGAAAAGTTTCCAAATGTAGTGAAGCGTATTGCGAATGAAGGGCATGTAATTGGCAATCATACGTATAGCCATCCAAATTTAGCAAAAGTAAATGAGCCTGAGTACCGTAATCAAATTATAAAGACGGAAGAAATATTAAATCGTTTAATTGGTTATGCACCGAGGTTTATACGTCCGCCGTATGGTGAAATACTTGAAAATCAATTGAAGTGGGCAACTGAGCAAAATTTTATGATTGTACAGTGGAGTGTTGATACGGTTGATTGGAAAGGTGTAAGTGCTGATACGATTACAAATAATGTGTTAGGAAACTCATTTCCTGGTAGTGTCATACTTCAACATTCAACTCCAGGTGGGCATTTGCAAGGATCTGTAGAGGCGCTAGACAAAATTATTCCACAGTTAAAAACGAAAGGAGCACGCTTTGTAACACTTCCAAGTATGTTTCAAACATCGAAAGAGAGAAAATAAAGTGGAATTTAATTCAGTCGGGTTTTGTCAATTATCCATTGAGTATAAGCTCTCGTTAATTGGACTTGTACGGGCGAACCATGCCTTTGCAGAAATTTGAGGTGAGATTCTTATTGCTCGCACGCAAATAGTAAGATAAAGAATAGGACTCCTGAGTAATGTACGCTGAGAGTCCTATTTTATTTACAAGCTATTATTTTTTAGTAATTCTTTTCCTTGTTCTACAACAAATTCATAGTACGCAAGATCATACGGATAAATATCTTCAAATGTTATCGTAATCGGGTTACTGTTTAAAACTGAAATAGTCGTTAAAGATGAAATCTCTCTTTTTAATAGTTGTAGAAAAGAAGTTGCATGTATTTTCATTACATCGTCTACTTCTTCACCTGGTGCGAATGGTAGTGGCTGGATGACATTGTAAAAATACATATGACAAAACTCGCGATCCGTAAGATTTGAAATTTCATAATCTATTGTAAAGATTCCTTTGTATGCTAAATCAGTAGTTTGAAAGGAAAGTCCTAATTCTTCTTCAATTTCACGAAGACCACCAATTTGTACATCTTCATCATGCATAATATGTCCAGCTGAAGTAATATCCCATATAAGTGGAGCTTCTTTCTTATTTTTAGAGCGTAATTGGAAATATAAAAACATATCTGCATCATCTTTTTCTACAAACCAACAATGAAATGTTTCGTGCCAATCACCGTCACGGTGCACTTTATCACGTAATTTCTTCCCAAGTATGTTTCTTTCAGTATCAAATATAGTTAACCACTCTGCCATTTAAATTCCCCTTTCTGCAAATTTTATTATACAATATTTGTATTGAATTTTGGGAAAATAAAGAAAAAAGGGGTCGTTATTAGTGGGAATAGAGGGTAAGGAAATAAAATCGATTATTTCAACAGAGAAGGAATTACGGGGAATATTGGGGCAACCAAGTGAACGAGCTTTAAAAAAAGTTATTTCATCATTAGACCACCATTGCGTAGATTTTCTGTCTAAATCTCCTTTTCTAGTATTATCTACGGCAAATAAATTAGGAGAGTGTGATGCTTCGCCGAGAGGAGATGCACCTGGATTTGTATACGTATTCAATAATAATAAAATTATCATTCCAGAAAGACCAGGCAATCGTCGTATAGACTCCATTTTGAATATTATTTCCAATCCACGTGTAGGGTTAATCTTTTTTATTCCAGGTCTTGGGGAGACACTCAGAATAAATGGTCGAGCGTATATTACAAACGACGAAGAAATTTTGCAAGAAATGCAGGTGAATGGACGCAATCCGTTACTTGGAATTGTTGTTGAAATAGAAGAGTGTTATATTCATTGTGCAAAAGCTTTTATTCGTTCTAAGATGTGGGATCCAGAATCTTGGTTGAATAAAAAAGAGTTACCTTCAGCAGCAAAAATGTTGCTAGAGCATGCGAAAGTGAATGCTTTAGAAGAAGATGTTGCACGTTCTTTAGAAGAAAGTTATACGAAAAGACTGTATTAAACATTTTATTGATATAATTTTGTGAGGTGAATATGTACGTATTTTAGAATGGGATATTTATATACGAATCGTTGATTTACAAACTGGAGAAATAACAAAATAGGTAAATTGAGTGGCAGTTGCATAATGCTATTGTGAAATATAATAAAAAAATGTCTTGAAAATAGTTAGTAAAAATAGGCTTGCTTTTTAAAAAATTGATAACTATAATAAGTTAACAAATAGACATGAACGAAAAAGTAATGATAAGGACAAGAAATCATTTTTACGGTTTACAGAGAGGGAAGTCAAGGGTGTGAGCTTCCTAACACGAGAAATGGTTTTACCACCTTTGAACTTCAATAGTGAACGAGCAATCTAGTAATTATTGACGGTATCAGCCGTTATCTGAACTTGAGCAATCTAGGGGGAAATATGTCTAGATTGGAACAAGGGTGGAACCACGAAAACACATTCGTCCCTTTCCTAGGGATGAGTGTGTTTTTTTATAGATTTTAAGATTGAAAATTTTAAATAATTAAAAAATAGTATTGATTTTGTTTCTTATGCGAGTATAATGAGTTAACAAATAAACATGAACGAAAAAGTAACGATAAGGACAAGAAATCATTTTTACGGTTTACAGAGAGGGAAGTCAAGGGTGTGAGCTTCCTAACACGAGAAATGGTTTTACCACCTTTGAACTTCAATAGTGAACGAGCAATCTAGTAATTATTGACGGTATCAGCCGTTATCTGAACTTGAGCAATCTAGGGGGAAATATGTCTAGATTGGAACAAGGGTGGAACCACGAAAACACATTCGTCCCTTTCCTAGGGATGAGTGTGTTTTTTTATTACTTTGAAAGGAGGTGCTGTAACATGAAACGATTTGTACGTACGGAAATAACCACCACCTGCACAATTAAAAGGCAGAACAAGGTGATTGATAGAGATAAAAAACAAAATTGTAGGAGGAGATTAGAAGATGAATAACGTTATTAATGTTGGGGTGTTAGGATTAGGTACAGTCGGAAGTGGTGTTGTCCATATTTTGAAAGAACATTATAAAAAAATCGCTCTTGATACAGGATATGAAGTAAAGGTAAAGACAGTCGTTGTACGTGATTTAGAAAAAGAACGTGATGTTTGCATCAATGGAATCGTAGTAACAAGTCATGTCGATGAAGTTCTAAATGATTCAAATATTGATATTGTAGTAGAGGTAATGGGCGGAATTGAAGAAGCAAAACAGCATATTGTTAAGGCTTTACGAAATAAGAAACATGTCGTAACAGCAAATAAAGATTTAATGGCTGTATACGGTGCGGAGCTTCTCCAATTAGCGAATGAAAATGATTGTGATCTATGTTATGAGGCAAGTGTAGCGGGTGGTATTCCAGTGTTAAGAGGATTAACGGACGGATTAGCTTCAGATCAAATTGAAAAAATAATGGGAATTGTAAATGGCACAACAAATTATATGTTAACAAAGATGAGTCAAAAGGGATGGTCTTATGAAGAGGCTTTACAGGAAGCACAAAAATTAGGTTTTGCAGAATCGGATCCGACTGCAGATGTAGATGGATTAGATGCAGCGAGAAAAGTAGCAATTCTTGCAAATTTAGGTTTTTCGATGAATGTTTCTTTAGATGATGTGCAAGTAAGAGGGATTCGAAAGGTCGAAAAAGAAGATTTACAAATGGCTGAAAAGTTAGGGTTTACTATGAAATTAATTGGTAAAGCAGAGAAACAAGGATCAGCCATTCATTTAAGTGTAGAACCGACTCTTTTACCAAGTCATCATCCATTATCAAATGTAAATAATGAATTTAATGCCGTATATGTTCACGGTCAAGCAGTAGGAGAAGTAATGTTTTACGGACCTGGAGCAGGTAAATTGCCGACTGGTTCTGCTGTAGTAAGTGATATTATTTCAATCGTTAAAAATATGAATCAAGTTCAGAAAAATAAAAGTGCGTTAAAAGAACCAGAACCATATGAATTACAAGGGGATGAAGAAGTCGTTTCGAAATATTTCTTACGTATCTCATTACGAGATGAACCTGGGATGTTACAAAAAATAACAGAATGTTTCGTTAATTGTTCTGTAAGTTTAAAAGAAGTTATTCAATTACCTTTAAATCGTGAACTTGCAGAAGTCGTTGTTGTGACACATCAAACTTCAAAGTATCAATTCGAACGAGTTTTAGGGGCGATAGAAGATGTCGCAAGTGAAATAAACAGTTACTACATTATTGAGGAGGAAAAACAATATGTATAAAGGACTATTAAACCAATATGCTTCTTATTTACCTGTAAATGAAAACACACCTGATGTGAGCTTAATGGAAGGAAATACACCCCTTATTCCGTTATTAAATATATCAAAACAATTAGGGATTCAGTTATACGGTAAGTACGAAGGAGCGAATCCGACAGGTTCTTTTAAAGATCGTGGTATGGTAATGGCAGTCGCAAAGGCGAAAGAAGAAGGTTCGGAGGCCATTATTTGTGCATCGACAGGTAATACATCAGCATCGGCTGCCGCATACGCGGCACGCCTTGGAATGAAATGTGTTATCGTAATACCGGAAGGAAAGATTGCGCATGGAAAATTAGCGCAAGCAGTTGCCTATGGTGCTGAAATCATTTCAATAGAAGGAAATTTTGATGATGCACTAAAGGCTGTAAGAAATATTGCTGCAGAAGAGCCGATTACGTTAGTAAACTCTGTAAATCCTTATCGAATTGAAGGGCAAAAAACAGCAGCATTTGAAATTTGTGACCAATTGCAAAGTGCACCAGATGTTTTAGCGATTCCTGTTGGGAATGCCGGGAATATTACAGCGTACTGGAAAGGTTTCTGTGAATATGAGAAAGAAAAAGGCTATAAAAAGCCAAGAATTCACGGATTTGAAGCGGAAGGAGCAGCTGCTATTGTAAAAGGGCATGTCATTGAAGAGCCCGAAACAATTGCAACAGCGATTCGCATCGGTAACCCAGCAAGTTGGTCATATGCTGTAGAGGCTGCCGAGCAATCTCACGGTGAAATAGATATGGTATCAGATGAAGAGATTTTACATGCGTATAGATTATTAGCAAAATCGGAAGGGATTTTCGCTGAGCCAGGATCAAATGCTTCATTAGCGGGCGTAATTAAACATGTTCAATCTGGAAAAATCAAAAAAGGAGAAACAGTTGTTGCAGTTTTAACTGGAAATGGCTTGAAAGATCCTGATATCGCAATTTCTTCTAATACATTAGATATTGCAAGTGTTTCAAATAATTTAGAACAAATTAAGGAGCATATTAAAGGGGTGATTATGTCGTGATACCATTAAGTATTCGTGTTCCTGCTAGTACAGCAAATGTTGGACCTGGATTTGATTCAGTAGGAATAGCTTTGTCATTATATTTAAATGTAGTAGTAAAAGAAAAAGCTGATAAATGGCAAGTAATCCATTCCTTTGAAGAGTCTATTCCGACAGACGATAAAAATTTAATCGTAAGCACGGCATGTAAAGTTAGTCCTTCTTTATCACCCCATATAATAGAAGTTACTAGTAATATCCCACTAACAAGAGGACTAGGAAGTAGCGCATCAGCAATTGTAGCTGGGATAGAGCTTGCGAATCAACTAGGCAATTTGAACTTAACTACTAATCAAAAAGTTCAAATTGCTACAAATTTTGAAGGACATCCTGATAATGTTGCTGCTTCTATATTGGGAGGGATTGTAATCGGAGCACTTGATGGAAAGGATGTTTCTGTTGTAAGAATTGAAAGTAAGGAATTAGGCGTAATTTCTCTTATTCCAAATGAAGAGCTAAATACAGATGAAAGCCGATCTGTATTACCAGATATGTTTCCGTTTCATGAAGCAGTAAAGGCTAGTGCGATAAGCAACGTATTAGTAGCTGCGTTTTGTCAAAAGAAATGGGAAGTTGTAGGAGAAATGATGGAAAGAGATCATTTTCACGAGCCATATCGTTTAGAGCTCGTACCGTTATTACCATCTATACGTAAATGTGCAAAAGAATTCGGAGCATATGGCACAGCACTTAGTGGTGCAGGACCATCTATTTTTATTTTAACGCCGTATGAGAAACGTCAAGAAATTGCTGAGCAATTAGCGAGAGTATTTACGTCTATGAAAGTGTGTGAGTTAGAAATTGATCATAGAGGGACTACTGTAAATAAGAAAGAACATATTGGATTATAGAGAAAGCTAGCATCGCTAGCTTTCTTTATGTTGTAAATATCTTTTAAGTTTGCATATAAAAGAAAAATATTAATGTATAATTTAGTAAAGAGTGTATTAATTTAGAGGTGATCGTATGAAGAAAGAGTCACCGGAAGAAAAAAGAGAACTTATAAGGCAAAGTGAATTGAAAAATAATCCTACAGGTTCTTTAAAGGATGGACTTAACAGAGCTGAAACAGGTAGTCCAGTTGATATGACGGGTGGTATGAATTGGAAAGGTACAGGGCTAGTAATTTTAGTGCTAGTTTTAGGATATATTATATACACTTATTTTTTTAGTTAAGAAATGCATGTTAAAACTTTGAATGATTTGCTTTCATATTTAGTGAGGCTAAAAAACCACGGTTAGAGTACTACATATATATTCTAAGCAGATAATAGTTGTTCATATACACTTATTTTTAATACTCAAAATAGAGCTAGCGTTATGCTGGCTCTATTTTTTGCCATATTCCTGTAACAAAGCCCCTGTATATTCAGTGGTGGAGGTGCAGAAGATGAAAAAAATGATAGCGATATGTCTGCTTACAACTATGTCATTTTCGACTTTAGTCGGGTGTGATGTAAAAGATAACAATGCTGTACAAAGGTCTAAAATAAAGAAAGCGACATATAAAGAGTTTACTTACGATGTAAATCCAGAGACTTTCACGTTAATTGTAGAACATGACGGTGTAAAGGAACAGGCGTCACAGCCGTTGCCGAAAATGAAGGTGTCGAATGTAAAAAAAGACAAGGGTCGCACATCTTGGGAATATCCAGATCAAAAAGTAAAAGTGAATCTAGTAAAGAAAAAAGATCACTTAAATATCGAGGTGGAATCGACTGGTGCAGAAAGCTTTACATGGCCGAAAGTACAAGCTGAAACTTATACACTTCCGTTATGGGAAGGGAAGCAAATTCCGAGTAATGATGAAAATTGGAAAAAGTTTTTAAAGGATGATGCATATTCATTTGCTGAATCATTTTCTATGAAGTTTTTTGCATTAAATGGTTCGAAATATTCCATTGTATATATTGCGAACAATATGTTTAATAATGAATTGAAATTTCATTCGGATCCGAAAATAGGATTTGATTTCATACATGAATTTCCGCGTATAAATAAAAATAAAACATATGGATTTCAGTTATACGTGACAAATAATGATGCAGTTAGTATTGCGAAACTATATAAAGACAATATCGCTCGAAAAGGTGAATTCAAAACATTAGAAGAAAAGGCTAGAAAAAATAAAGAGATAGAAAAGCTTTACGGCGCAGCTCATTTTTATTTTTGGAATCAAAATGGCTTATCAGAAAGTAATGTAAATTGGCCAAAGTTAAGAGAACAAATAAATAGCCCTGTGTTCAGTCATATAAAAGAGCTTATTCAAAAGAATAGTTCAGAGCCTGGGGAGCTGAATGTATTTGAGCAAGTAAATAAACAAGATTTTGTTGATAAGTATCAAAAAAATGTTATTTTGCGTTATATGAATGAAGTATTATCAATGAAGGAATTGTATAAAGAGGACATTTTCCTAAAAGTTGATCAGGAAGCTAGTGAGTTATTAAACAAAGGTGTAGATCATTTATCGAAGATGGAATTATATAACTTAAATAAGCATGTATTAAAGTCGGTGCTCGGTGATGCGGTTGAAGAAGTAAGTAAATGGGGTAAGGCAGATGGAACGGATATTATAAAGGAAATGAAATCGGCAGGAATAGATAATGCTTGGATTGGGTTACCGAACTGGGAACAAGGGTATATGCAGCCTGATTTCGTGACAGAAGCTAAGAAAATGGGATATTTAGTTGGTTCGTATGATTCTTACCATTCTATTCACGAAAAAGCTGATAAAAATTGGAATACAGCTTCTTTTACTGATCCATCGTTATATGAAGAGGCAACTGTGACGAAGAGAAATGGAGAAAAGGTGCAAGGGTTTTTAGGTAGAGGACGAAAATTAAATCCAACTTTATCTCTTCCTAGTGTAAAAGAACGAATGAACGATATATTACAAAATGGACCTAAATACAATTCATGGTTTATTGATTGTGATGCAACAGGTGAAATTTATGATGACTATTCGGCTAAACATATAACGACACAAGAACAAGATTTAAAAGCAAGATTACAACGAATGGATTATATTGCGCAAGAAAAAGGTATGGTAGTTGGCTCTGAGGGCGGAAATGATTTTGCAAGTAGCACGATTGCATTTGCCCACGGCATTGAAACGCCTGTTATTAAATGGGACGATGATGATATGAGGAAAAACAAAACAAGTCCGTATTATGTGGGCGGATATTGGTCACCGAATCAAAATGTTCCAGAAAAATATGCAAAACAAGTACCGTTAAAAGAAGAGTATAAACAAGTGTATTTAAATCCTGTATATTCAGTACCGTTATATAAATTAGTATACAATGATTCTGTAATTACAACGCATCACTGGGAATGGGGAAGTTTGAAAGTAAAAGATGAGGTCGGAAACCGTATGCTATACGAATTATTGTATAACGTTCCTCCGTTGTACCATTTAGATGAAGTAGAGTGGAATAAGCATAAAAAAGAAATTACGCAGCATCTGAAAGTTTGGAATGAAGTTCATGAAAAGGCAGTGAAAGAAGCGATGACGAATTTTGCATATTTGTCAGAAGATAAGTTAGTACAAGCAGCTTCGTATGGGGAAAATATTAAAATTATTGTAAATTTCTCAAATGAAGATATGGAAATAGAAAAGACGAAAATAAAAGCAAAATCAGCTTTCATTATTAATAATGGAAAGCAAACTATGTATACACCAAACCAATAAAATTGTAATATATAAATTTTATCGTATTTTTATATAAATAGTGACTTGCCAAAAATAAGTACAAGAGTATAATGTGAAATGGAGTACATATTGGATTCATGCAGTAACCTTACAAAATTGTAAGGTAATTGAAAGGAAATTCAATATGAAGGTTAATAGACTTGCATTATAATTGGGAAAGAGAAAGAGAGGCGAATGGATATGAGCTCTGAATTAGAACAGAATACGAGAAGCAGTAAAAAACGTTCTAAAAGAAAGTCAATAAAATGGTTCATTTTAATTCCATTTTTCCTACTTATTTTTGGTGGAGTAGGATATGGATCGTTAATATATAATAAAGCAAAAGCAGTGGTAAGTGATGCATATGCACAAATTGATAAGTCATCGAAGCGTGATAAAGAAGTTGAACCTTTAAAGGATAACATTTCAATTCTAATCATGGGTGTTGATGGTAGTGAAATGAGAAAAAGTCAATACGGAGAAGCTGTTCGAACAGATGCACTTTTATTAGCAACAATTAATAAAGATGATAAATCAGTTAAATTAGTAAGTATTCCGCGTGATTCACGTGTATATATTCCATCTAGAAAGAAATTAGATAAAATTACACATGCACACGTATTTGGTGGTGTGGAAAGTACACGGGATACGGTGGAAAGATTTTTAAATGTTCCTGTTGATTATTATGTGAAGTTTAACTTTGAATCATTCGTACAAATTGTCGATTCACTTGGTGGCATTGATATTGATGTACCAGTTACTTTCACAGAACAAGATAGTAAAGACCAAGCTGGTATGATCCATTTAGAAAAGGGTTATCAACATTTAAATGGAGAGCAAGCACTTGCGCTTGCAAGAACGCGTAAAATTGACAGTGATGCAATGCGTGGTCAAAGACAGCAACTTGTAATTGAAGCAATTGCTAAAAAAGCAATGTCTGTCCAATCAATTAGTAAAATGGGCTCATTACTTGATGCAGTTGATAAAAATATGAAAACGAACTTAACTTTCGATGATATGCTTGCTATTACGAAAAATATGGCAGGGTCTAACTTGGAAATGGAAAAAATGCAAATTGAAGGTACAGATAAACGTATCGGTGGTATTTATTATTACATTCCAAACGAAAAAAATGTGAAAGACATTTCGAAAAAATTAAATGATCATCTAGGTGTAACACCAAAATCAGTTCGAAATGAATAATAAAAAAGATTGGCTTCTGCCAATCTTTTTTTATCGGAATTGATTTGTAACTTTTCTGTAACGATTTTTTATTATAGAAAAATTATACTCATATGTATGAGAATATTGGAGAAGTAAAAAGTAAAAAGAAATAATTAAAATCTGTAATAAGGAAAGATATTATATGCAGAAATGGATAGGCATTATGGGAATCATTTTTATGTTGACTGGATGTAAAATGTCTGAAGCTCCAACAAATTTAATGGAAGCTCCTGCCAATGAGAAATGGATTAATGAACTAAAAGAGCAAATAGATAAAGATTTGCCTGTTAATTATCGATTGCTTACTCCAATGTCTAATAAAGATAAACAGATGATTTGGTCAATGGATTTTAAACAAGATAATAAAAAAGAAGCCATCATATTTTATAAATTACCGAATGAAGATCATAGCGTATATTTAACTGTATATGAGGAAAGCGGCAGTGGGTGGAAAATAAAGTCTACGCAAAAATTTGATGGTGGAGATGTAGATATCGTTGAAGTTGGTGATTTCACAGGGAACGGGAAGCGAGAGTTATTAATTGGAATCTCTGTAAGTCGTGAATCGCTAGAACATGTTATGTATGTTTTTTCGGAAGAAAATGAAGATATGAAGGAGATTTATAATCGACGTTATACAAAGTTATTTATAGATGATCTAAATAGAAACGGTCTTAATGATTTAAGCCTTGTTACGTATGAAAAAGATGAGAAGTTGACAGTTGAATTCATTGAACAATTTAAGACTTTATCTGAAGCGTCATTCGATCCATTTATAAATAGCATTCAAAGAATACAAATGGGCCGTATTTCAAAATCACAAAAGGCGATTGTAATTGATGCAGGAATTGGCGCTCATTCAGGTATAACGTATGTAGCAAAATTTGATGAGAATCATTATGAGGTACTACCTATAGATGGGAAAGAAGATTTGTTCAATGAATATGTTGTAGAAAGTAAAGATGTTAATGAAGACGGCATTATTGAATTTGTTCGTACTGTACGTCCAAAAGGTTGGGAAGATAAACCACATGGTGATAGCCCGCTCTTTGAACGTTACATACAGTGGAGTGAATCTGGAATTAAACCAATTGAAGAAAGATATATCGATATAGAAAAAGGCTATTATGTAAAAATTCCTAAAGAGTTAATAGGAAAAATTACGATACCAGATCAGCAAAAGGAATCAAATTCCCAAAAGTTTTTGGATATAAGTAAAAATGACATATGGCTTGAAGTCTACATTTTTAAGCGAAAAGAATGGTTCAAAATAAAAGGATATGAGGCAGCAGTTAAAACGGCTTCTCACGTATATGCAGTACCGAAACAACCAAAGTTTGAAAAAGTGAAAGTATATATAAAACCGCTAGCGGATTATCAACAAGAGTAGGGAGGTGGAAATTATGCCAACAATTTTAGTTTTAGAAGATGAAATGCCTATTCGTAGTTTTATTGTCTTAAATTTGAAACGTGCTGGATTTTATGTGTTAGAAGCTAGTACTGGAGAAGAGGCGTTACAAATTTTATGTGAACATACTGTAGATGTAGCATTGCTTGATGTAATGTTACCGGGAATTGATGGTTTTCAAGTTTGTAAAGCGATCCGAGAAGGAAATAAAAAAATGGGCATTATTATGTTAACAGCACGTGTACAAAATGAGGATAAAGTACATGGACTAGGGATTGGTGCAGATGATTATATTGCAAAGCCGTTTAGTCCAGTGGAATTAACTGCACGTATACAATCTTTATTAAGAAGAATAGAGGTACATGAAGAAAAAACAAATATAATTATGTCTGGTCCGTTTTCGTTACACATTATTGAAGAAAGAGTATATAAAGGTGGACAATTAATTGATTTAACCCCTACAGAGTATATGATATTACAGTATTTAATGAATCAGGCTTCAAAGCCCGTTTCGCGTGATGAAATTTTAAATATGATTTGGGGAAACAATTATGTAGGGGAGACGAAAGTAGTAGATGTAAATATGAGACGGCTACGTCAAAAGATAGAATGTAATCCATCAGAACCTGAATTTATTCTTACTGTGTGGGGAAAAGGATATGTGTGGAAGGAAAGTATAAGATGAAACGGAAAGTGACTTTATATTTTATGACGGTCATTATACTTATGCTTGTATTATTTGAAGTAGTATTTTCAGTCTCTATTTATCGATATTATTATAATGGTATTGTGCAATATGTAGAATCTCATGCGAAGACGAGTACACGATTTTTCTCTGAATACAATTCATTATATTTTATTCGTTTGCAAGAATATAGTGGTGACATCATTAGTAGTTTTGAATTAGAAGGAACAGAATTACAATTAATTGATCGTCATGGTTCAATTATACAATCTTCAAGTGGACAAAAGGTAGAAGGTAAAGTAGTTATTCCGTATTCGTTACTAGAAGGAGAAATGTATCATCAAGTCACTACTACGAAAGACAATGTGAAACAATTGGAAGTGATTAGTCCACTTATTCATCAAGGACAAACTATCGGTGTTTTAAAATATACGACTGTATTAACACATGTAAATGCTAAGATTATTGAAATTATAATGTTTACTATTTCTGTAGGTATTGTTATTTCAGGAATTGTATTCTTAATCAGTAGACGATTAGCAAATTCGTTTGTGAAGCCTATTGAATCTATTATTCATGCTTCTTCACAAATTGCAGAAGGCACATTAAAGAAGAAAATTAAAGAGGATTATCCTGGTGAATTAGGGGAGTTAGCGCGCAGTTTAAATCATATGTCTGATAAAATAGAAAAAGCGGAACAGATGAAAAATGAATTTATTGCTTCTATTTCTCATGAAATACGAACGCCTTTAACAGGAATTAAAGGTTGGAGTGAGACGTTAAAAACGGTAGATTATTTAACGGAAGAAGAGATCAAGCAAGGCATGGGAATTATTTCAGGTGAGACAGACCGATTAATTCACTTAGTAGAAGAATTGCTAGATTTTTCAAGATTACAATCAAATCATTTTAATTTATATAAACAAAAGGTGCAATTATACGATATACTAGAGGAGACGATTTGGCAATTAACTCCTAACGCTGAAGAGAAGCAAATGCAATTCATCAAAACTATAGAACGAATTGAATTGATAGGAGATCGAAATAGGCTAAAGCAAATTTTCTTAAATATTGTTCAAAATGCAATTAAATATTCACATAAAAATGGTACAGTATATATTGAAGCGACCAAAAATGAAGGACAAGCAGTCATAAAGGTGAAAGACGAAGGGATTGGGATTGCTAAAGAGCATTTACCATATATAGAACAGTCATTTTACCAGATTAATAATCATGCTACAGGTGCTGGTCTTGGTTTAGCTATCGTTAAAAAAATGGTAGAGCTTCATGGAGGTACAGTAAATATTATAAGTAAAGAAGGAATAGGAACAACCATTATGATAAAAATCCCATTATAATACATATAAAGTCTGTTTATATAGTTTAATAAAATAAATAGATGTATAATTATATTGGGTGATTTATATATAAGATTAATAGGGAGAGGAATTCGATAGAATGGAAAAAGCTTTTAAAATTAAACGAGTAGTATTCGTTTTAATAGCGATTGCAGCGGTAGCTATTGGGTATTTCATGTTTCAATCCATTACTTCACCAGCAAAGGCTGTTGCAAAACAAGAAAATGTAGTACAACTCGCAAGTGAACAACCAAAAGTAGAAATGAATAAAACGGCACCAAGTCGTTTTAATGGTAAGGAAAGAAAAGTTGCTTATCTTACATTTGATGATGGCCCAGGGAAATATACGGCTGAATTATTAAATACGTTAAAACAACATGATGCGAAGGCGACATTCTTTTTAATTGGAGCAAATGTAAAAGAATTTCCAGATTTAGTAAAACGTGAAAATGCAGAAGGTCATTATGTAGGAATGCATAGTATGACGCATAATTTTGCAAAGTTATATAAAAATGGCGAATATGTAAATGAGATGAAAGAGGATCAAAGCTTAATTGCAAATATTATTGGGAAATCACCTAAATTAACACGTCCACCATACGGTTCGATGCCTGGATTAAATGAAGGTCTTCGAAATAAAGTGGTAGAAGGCGGCTTTAGAGTGTGGGATTGGACAATTGATTCATTAGACTGGAAATATAATAAAATGCAAGTTGATGCAGCTGCAGCACAAATTGCTCAAAATGTATTAACAAATGCAACAAAACCACAGGAAGTCATTTTAATGCATGATATCCACCCGCAATCAGTTGCTGCTGTGCCAGCAATTTTAAAAGGGTTAAAAGAAAAGGGTTATGAGTTTGAAGCTTATCATGAAGAGAGTCACTTCCCAGTGAACTTCTGGCATGATAACCGTATGTAATGGAGGAATGAACGTTGAAGTATGGAAAAGTAGCAGTAGTTGGAGCGCTATCAGTAGGACTATTAACAGGCTGTTTCGGTGAAAAACCAGAAGAAAATCTATATACAGCTTTTGAAACAGCAGCGACACAAGAAAAATCTTTAGTTGATGAAGCAAAGAAACTAGAGAAGTTAGAGAAGGAAGGTCAAGATCTATATTCTCAAATTTTACAAGAAGGTAAAGATCATAATGAAGCTGTTATGAAAAAAATCGAGCAAGCTACTGCAAATGTAGATGACCGTGAAAAAGTATTAAAAAATGAGAAAGAAATGCTAGAAAAAGCTCAGAAAGAAACGAAATCCGTTCAAGGAAATATAGAGAAGCTTGAAGATAAAAAGTTACAAAAACAAGCGAAAGCAGTAGAAGAGTCGTATAAAAATCGTTATGATGCATTCCAAAAGATGAATGAAAATTATACGAAGGCGTTAGCGACTGAAAAAGAACTGTATGAAAAATTAAAGGTAAAAGAAACGAAATTAAAAGAGATTGGTGAAAAAGTTAAGGCTGTTAATGAATTAAATGTGGAAGCACAAAAATCAAAAGAGCAATTTAACAATTTTACAAAAGAGTATAATGACAGTAAATTAGCATTTTACAAAGATGCAGAGATTAAGATTAAAGACCAGAAATAATAAGCGTAATAAAAAGCCGGAGAAACATCGTCACAAATGTTTTTTCGGTTTTTTACGTTAAATGAATAGAAAAGACTGGAATTGATATCATAAAAGAGTTATAGTGAATTATTCCAAGGGAAACATTGTAAAGTAAGGAGATTGAAATATGTCATATGAATTTTTACTCAAATTAGGTTTAGCACTCTTTTTAGGATTATTCATCGGAATAGATAGGCAGCTAAAGAATAAACCACTTGGTGTGAAAACAAGTATGGTTATTTCTGTAGCAAGTTGTTTAATTACGATGGTTTCAATTGAATCCGTACATGTATATTCTGTTCCAGGGCATACAAATATGGATCCAATGCGTCTAGCTGCTCAAATTGTGAGTGGGATTGGTTTTCTTGGGGCAGGTGTTATTTTACGAAGAAGTAATGATGTTATTTCTGGATTAACGACAGCTTCTATGGTGTGGGCTGCTTCAGCTTTGGGTATAGCAATTGGGGCAGGATTTTATTTACAAGCGACGGTTGCTATGGTTTTAATTATTTTAGCAATTAATGTACTTCCGCAACTTGTGAAAATTGCAGGACCGTATTCATTAAGACAAAAGGACTTATCTATAAAAATTACTGTAAAAGAGCATCATGAATTAGATGGTATATTTAAGCAGATAAAAAATTTAGGAATGCATGTGAAACGAGTGAAGATTAAAGATATAGATAGTGGAGCATTTCAACAATTAGAGATGGTCATTTTAGCTCCAGAAGATTTATATACAACTGAGCTATATAGTTCACTAAAAGAGATAGATCGTGTTGTTTCAGTTGAAGTGGAAAGTAGATAATTGTAAGAAAAAAGAGTGAAGTTGAAGTGACCCCTAAAAGTTAGACACGGTTATTTCATTAGGCAGCTTGATAAAAGTGAGTCCGGTATTGTACCGGGCTCATTTTTAATTTTGCCTTAATCCGTTTCGTATTATAATAATCTATATATTTTTCTAATTCTCTTTTAAAATGCTCTACACTTTCAAACTCTTTTATGTAGAGGAACTCCGACTTCATAATCCCAAAGAAATTCTCTATTACTGCGTTGTCGTAACAGTTGCCTTTTCGAGACATACTCTGGACGATAGCTCTTGATTCAAGTGTACAGACGTACTGTCTCATTTGATAATGCCATCCTTGATCTGAATGCATCAGTAGCTGGTGGGTTTCAGGTAAACGTTCCAATGCTTTCTCTAACATCTCTGAAACAAGTGAATACGTCGGTCTAGAACCAATTGTATAGGTAATAATTTCACCATTATACAAATCTAATACAGGTGATACATACAGTTTTTCTCCAAATAATTTAAACTCTGTGATGTCTGTTACCCATTTTTGATTCGGTGCATCTGTATGAAAATTACGCTCTAAAAAATTAGGTGCAATTCTACCAACTTTTCCTTTATAAGACTTATATTTTTTCATACGCACAACACACTTTAATCCAAGCTCTTTCATAATGCGCTGAACCTTCTTGTGATTCACTTTCTGACCACGATTCGTTAATTCATCACGAATGCGACGGTAACCATAACGACCTTCATTTTCCTCATAAATCGCTTTAATCTCCGCTTTCAAATCGGCATCTACATCTGGACGATTCATTTTCTTTACTAAATCATAATACGTGCTTCGAGGAATAGTAGCTAGCTCCACGAGTGCCTTCACCGAATATTTATGCCTTAATTCATAGACTACTTGCGCTTTGTCTTGTTTCGTGATTTTTCCTTGTTTTGAACTAAGGCATTCAACTTTTTTAAGTACTCATTTTCCATCTCAAGCTGTTGAATACGTGCTTCAAGTGCTTCGACTGACCCTTCAGCTAAAGCTTGTTTTAATTGTTTATTTGAATCTTTTTTCATGGATAGACGCCCCTTTTTCTTAGATTGAAGGGCATCAATTCCTTGTGTTTCGAACTGTTTTTTCCAAACAGAAATCGTTGAAGGGGCAGGAATGTTAAAGATAGCTGCCGTCTCAAATAAGGACATACCGTTTTCAATCATAAAGTTTAGTACGTCTAGTTTAAATTGTTGTGTGTAATTTGTACATCGTTTTAGAAAAGCTTCCACACCATTCTGTTTATATTGGTTTACCCAATTCAAAATGATTGTGTCACTTATACCGATCGATCTACCCATTTCTCGATAACTTTCATTTCCGTTCAAATAACGTAGAACGATTTGTATTTTTTCATCAGCAGTAAATTTAGCCATAGAAAAACTGCACCTCCAATTGTTAGACTGTGTCTAACAATTGGAGGTGCAGTTCAAGTCAATTCACTCTTTTTTATTTGGGTTTTTAAGGAAGCAAATTGATATAATGATGAGTAAACGAGGGGGGAAATGATGGAGATACATATTAGAAGAGCGATAAAAGATGATATACCGGGTATAGCAAAGGTACACGTTGATAGCTGGAAAACAACATATAAAGGGATATTCCCTAACGGATTTTTGGGGAATATAACATATGAGCAACGAGAAAAACAGTGGGAAAACATTTTTCAACAAGAAGGTAATCATCAATTTAGATTTGTAGCAGAGACGTTAAATGGAGAAATAGTTGGATTCATTGATGGGGGAATAGAAAGAAGCGGTACATATAATTGTGATGGGGAATTATATGCGATCTACCTTTTACAAACGTATCAAGGAATGCAAATAGGACAAAAGTTATTTCAAGCTTTATTATCGGAATGTATAAACAATGATATGCAATCCCTTTTAGTTTGGGTCGTTACGAATAATCCTTCTAAAAAGTTTTATGAAAAATTTAATCCTGAAAAAATTGATACGAAATTTTTAGAGAGAGTACAGATAGAAGAGACAGCGTATTGTTGGAGAGATTTGAATTTGTTATATGAACAGCTAGATAGATTGATATAAATAATAATATTATGTAAACAAATCGCGAGAAAAGGTATACCAAATAAGGTATACCTTTTTATTAATCCATTTTTGATGGATTAATAAAAAATAGTAGGTAATTAGTTTGAAAACAAGAATTTTTTTAGCGTATTTTTAACTAGGTTAAATAAAAGAAAGAAAAAAAGAAAAATTAAATTTCATAAAAAAATTCTGAAATATACTCTTGAATTGAATATCATTATCAATTAGAATCATAATTGATAACGACATTCAATTATCGTTTGTTATATAAAATTTCGATAGCTTTAATATAAAGAGGAGGACCAGTATGCAGCATGCGAAACAAATCGCAGAACATGCAACATTACAAAGCTTTTTAAACTGTTATTTAAGAGAAACAGGGAGTGGAGAATGGATTACAGAGGATGAAGGAATGGAAAGTATCTTCAGTAATACGTTGAATAGAGATACAGTCCCCACATATTTATGTTGTCGGCTATCGGCACAGAACGTTACTTTGTATGGAGAAGTTATTTATAAATCATCAACAGATCGCCATTTGTTTGGAGAACAATTTTATTATCAAATTGGAGATAGTAATTCTGTTATTAAAGCAGATTACGTAACAGTTATTACTGTCTTAATAAAAGAGATGTCTATCAACTACGGAGAAGGGACGAATCCTGCTGAACTTATGCTTCGAGTTATTCGTAGTTGTCAAAATATTGAGGGATTTACAAAAGCGAGAATAGAAGACACATCTGCATTATACGGTTTCCATACAACTTTTATAGAGGCGGAGCAGTCTTTATTATTTGGACATTTAACTCACCCTACACCAAAGAGTAGACAAGGTATATTGGATTGGAAAAGTGCAATGTATTCTCCAGAATTAAAAGGAGAATGCCAGCTGCATTATTTTCGGGCACATAAAAGTATAGTGAATGAAAAATCATTATTATTAGATTCTACAACAGTAATTTTAAAAGAAGAGTTACGTAATGATGAGATGGTTAGTAAGGAATTTATCTTAAAGTATTGTAATAAAGATGAATATTCATTAATTCCAATTCATCCGCTTCAGGCAGAATGGTTATTACACCAATCTTACGTCCAGGATTGGATAGATCAAGGAGTACTTGAATATATTGGTCCTGCTGGTAAGTATTATATGGCAACATCATCACTTAGGACGTTATATCATCCCGATTCAAAGTATATGCTTAAGTTTTCATTTCCGGTAAAAGTAACAAATTCAATGCGCATTAATAAATTGAAGGAACTTGAGAGTGGTCTTGAAGGGAAGGAAATGTTAAATACGGCTATTGGTGAAGTACTAGAAAAGTTTCCCGGCTTTGATTTTATTTGTGATCCAGCATTTATTACATTAAATTATGGAACACAAGAATCAGGATTTGAAGTAATTATACGAGAGAATCCTTTTTATAGCGAACATGTCAATGACGCTACATTAATTGCTGGGCTAGTTCAAGATGCTATACCTGGAGAACGTACTCGCTTATCAAATATTATTCACCGCCTAGCAGATTTAGAAAGTAGAAGTTGTGAAGAAGTAAGTTTAGAGTGGTTTAGACGATATATGAATATTTCTTTAAAGCCGATGGTATGGATGTATTTACAGTATGGTGTTGCATTAGAAGCTCATCAGCAAAATAGCGTTGTTCAGCTAAAGGACGGTTATCCAGTCAAATATTATTTCCGTGATAATCAAGGTTTTTATTTCTGTAATTCAATGAAAGAAATGCTTAATAATGAGTTAGCTGGTATTGGAGAACGTACTGGAAATTTGTATGACGACTATATTGTAGATGAAAGATTTCGTTACTACTTAATTTTTAATCATATGTTTGGACTCATTAACGGATTTGGTACAGCTGGATTAATTAAGGAGGAAATTCTTCTCACGGAATTAAGATCTGTACTTGAATCGTTCCTTCCTTATAATCGTGAACCTTCTACCTTTTTAAGAGAATTGTTGGAAGAGGATAAGTTGGCATGTAAAGCAAATTTATTAACGAGATTTTTTGATGTCGACGAGTTAAGTAATCCTTTAGAACAAGCAATTTACGTACAGGTACAGAATCCGCTCGTTAGAGAAGTGGCTGTTCGTTCATAAATAGTATTAAAATTTCACGTAATACAATTAATGGTATTTTTCGTAAGGTAGAGGAGGTTATGAGAATGGACATGTATCATACGAAAATATTGAAAGCGCTTGAGTCAGAAGATTACATTTCAGTACGAAGAAGAGTTTTATGTCAATTAGTAGAGTCGTTAATTTATGAGGGGATCATTATACCAGTTCGTATAGAAAAAGAAAAACAAATTCTTTTTCTTATACAAGGACTTGATGAGGAAAACAAAAGTGTCACGTACGAATGTTACGGAAGAGAACGAATGACATTTGGACGTATCTCTATAGATTCATTAATAGTAAGAGTTCAAGAGGAAAAACAAGAAATACAATCAGTTTCGCAATTTTTGGAAGAAGTTTTTCGGGTTGTTAACGTAGAACAAACGAAATTAGATTCTTTTATTCACGAATTAGAACAAACGATATTTAAAGACACGATTGCACAATATGAAAGACGTAATAAGTTGAAATTTACTCAAAAATCATACGATGACTTTGAAAGCCATTTAATTGATGGTCACCCATATCATCCAAGCTATAAAGCACGCATTGGGTTTCAATATCGTGACAATTTTCAATATGGATATGAATTTATGAGGCCAATAAAACTTATATGGATTGCAGCTCATAAGAAATATGCGGCTGTAGGTTATGAAAATGAAGTGATTTATGACAAAATTTTAAAAGATGAAGTAGGCGAGCACAAATTAGAAGCGTATAAGGAACGAATTCACAGTGCGGGATGTGATCCAAAGCAGTACGTGTTTATACCTGTTCATCCTTGGCAATGGGAGAATTTCATCATTCCAAATTACGCTGAGTATATACAGGATAAAAGTATTATTTATCTAGGGGAATCAGTGGACGATTATTGTGCGCAACAATCTATGAGAACGTTAAGAAATGTTACGAATCCAAAGAGGCCATATGTAAAGGTATCGCTGAATATACTTAACACTTCGACACTCCGTACGCTGAAACCATATTCAGTTGCGAGTGCACCAGCTATATCGAATTGGTTAAGTGATGTCGTAAGTCAAGATTCTTATTTAAGGGATGAATCACGTGTAATTTTGTTAAAGGAATTTTCGAGTGTAACGTATGATACGAATAAGAAAGCCACATATGGTTCATTAGGATGCATTTGGCGTGAAAGTGTTCATAATTATTTAGATGAGCAAGAGGATGCAGTTCCCTTTAACGGCTTATATGCAAAAGAGAAAGATGGGACACCAGTTATTGATGCATGGTTAAACAAATATGGGATAGAAAATTGGCTGCGATTACTTATTCAAAAAGCGATAATACCTGTATTACATCTTGTTGTAGAGCACGGAATTTCACTCGAATCACACGGTCAAAATATGATTTTAGTTCATAAAGAAGGGCTACCTGTCCGTATTGCATTAAAGGATTTCCATGAAGGACTTGAGTTTTATCGTCCATTCTTAAAAGAAATGAATAAATGTCCGGACTTTACTAAAATGCATAAAACGTATGCGAATGGAAAAATGAATGATTTCTTTGAAATGGATCGTATCGAATGTTTACAAGAGATGGTACTAGATGCACTGTTCTTATTTAATGTAGGGGAATTAGCTTTCGTACTTGCGGATGAATATGAATGGAAAGAAGCAAGTTTTTGGATGATAGTGGTTGAAGAAATTGAAAATCATTTTAGAAAATATCCACATTTGAAAGATAGATTTGAAAGTATTCAGCTATACACTCCTACATTCTATGCGGAGCAATTAACGAAGCGTCGATTGTATATGGATGTGGAATCGCTAGTTCATGAAGTTCCAAATCCATTGTATAGAGCAAGGCAACTTAACATACAAAAATCAGTTGTTACAGGGGGAAATTATGCTAATCGTTAATAAACAAGAGTATAGCAAAAGTGATTTTGATTTGAGATTACAAGTTTACGAAGAAATGGAACAATTTCAAGAAGCGGAAGGAAATAGATTTGCGCTTTGTCTGAAGGACCCATTTGACATTATTACGCTTGTATTTTACTTAAAAGAAAAGAAATCATCAGTATTACTTATACATGAAGATACGCCAAAAGAAACGGCTATTGAAATGGCAAAGCGTGCAAATTGTATAGGGGTTTTATATGAAGAATATAGAGATTTTACAAAACTAGAAGTAGAGGATTTTTTACTAGAAGAGCCTTCTTTATTGCAATATAGTTCTGGAACAACTGGGGAACCGAAACTGATTCGTAGAGCATGGACGGAAGTTGATAAAGAAATTACTGCTTATAATGAAGCTTTAAACTGCAAAGAGGATGAAGTGCCGATTGTTATGGCTCCTGTTTCACATTCATACGGACTAATATGTGGTACGTTATCTGCAATTACGAGGGGAAGCAAGCCTATCATCATTACGAATAAAAATCCTAAATTCGCATTAAATATCGTTCGCAATACAGAAAAACATATCATATATGCAGTACCACTTATGCTACATATTATGGGGAGTTTCCCGCAAGTAACGTTTCAGTTTCATAAAATTATGACATCCGGAGCGCCTTTACCAGAAGCATTATTTTATAAACTAAAAGAAACGACAACATATATGATGCAACAATACGGTTGTTCTGAGGCAGGTTGTATTAGTATATGTCATGATATGAAAAGCCATTTAGATTTAGGAAATCCGCTATCTCATGCGAGTATAAGCATAGGTTCAGATGAAAATATGCCTGAAGAAATTGTAGTGAAAATGAACGATAAGGAAATTTTTACGAAAGATTTAGGGTATAAATCTGAACGTGGCATTCATTTTATGGGGCGTATGGATGATGTGATTAACGTTTCAGGATTAAAAGTCTTTCCTATAGAGGTAGAAGAAACAATGCTTCGATTGGAAGGTGTTCAAGAGGCAATTGTATATCGAGGGAAACATCCTGTGATGGGTGAAATTGTTAAAGCGAAAGTAATCTCTCAAATTGATCCCGTGCAAATAAGAGAATGGTGTATGCAGCATTTACCATCTTATAAAGTTCCGCATGAAATTGAAAGTGTAACTGAAATTCCGAAAAATAAAACTGGAAAAGTAAGTAGAAAGTTACTAGAGATGGGAGAGGTTACAGCATGAGACGGGAAGCATTAAAGAATGTCGTATTAAAAATTATGACAGAAAAAATGGAACTGAAGAATATAACGCATTTAGAAGAAACGATGCACTTAAATCAAGATTTATATATAGATTCGGTAATGATGTTACAACTCATTGTATACATAGAAATGGATTTAAAGCTATGCGTTCCAGAGGATGAGGTAGATCCAAAGGCATTTCTTACTGTAGGATCTTTGCTTGATTTTATGGAAGAGTTACAGCCGTTACAGGATATAAATGTGAATAACTAACCTTTAGGAAAGTGGATGAGAGTATGACTTCAATAAAAGTGCATTGTTTAGTAAGTTGTTTTTGTGAAATTATAAAAAGACGAAGCGATATAGATTTTCGTCCATTTTATTTTGGTTTATGGGATGGAGATTTTGATATAACAGATGGTGGCATTATTTCGTATCACTCCGAAAATATTAACCATGATAATTATTTATTATGGTATGAAAGATTATACGGTATTAAAGTGAACGAATGGTATGATCATGCAAAAGATAAAGATAGCAATGTAGAAACGTTTTTAGAATTAGTAGAAAATAAGCCTGAAAATCGTTTCGTAATTGTAATGGTTGATATGTCTCTATTACCAGAGAGAGAAAATAAGTTTCATCAAAAGCCATTTCCGCATTATTTAATGATATCGAAGACAGAGAAAGAAGAAGAATGGTTCATGCTAGATCCTGATTTTCGCTGGGAAGGGAATATGGAAAGAGAAAAAGTGCTTCACTCTGTTCAAGATAACCCATTTGGTGGAGGCTATTTCATTGATGTAGAAGGAATTAAAGAACCAACACAAGAAATGGTAGCTAGTTATTTCACAGAAACATTCAAAAAGAACGACAATGAACTGACTATGGAGCTAAAAAACTTAATTATAAAAATGGCAAATGAGGAAGATGGATATGCGCTTTCTGGTCTTGTAGCAGCAGTAAAACAAATACCAGTACTTGCAATTCGTAAATATAGTTATGAACATGCCTTTGCATACTTCCGTGAAACGTTGCAATATTCGGAGCGAGAATTTGATTATTGGTGTGATCGGGTAGAAGATATTGTACAAGGATTTACAAATGTACAGTATCGTGCAATTAAAATGGCAATGACGAATAATAAAGGTATGTTATTATCAATTGTTGAAAAGCTGGATGAAATGAATGCAATTGAACTGCAAATTAAGGAGGAATTAGAGAAACAATTTCTATCTTGGAAAGCTATAAAAATAAATCAGTCTGTCGTAACTCTTTAAAAAGTTTACTGAATTTAAGACAAGGGAGTTTAAAGCTATGAAATATTCACTATGTACCATTTCATTTCGCCATCAATTAATTTCATTTACTGATATTGTTCAATTTGCATATGAAAACGGTTTTGAAGGAATTGAATTGTGGGGGACTCATGCGCAAAATTTGCATATACAAGAGTATGAAACGACAGAACGAGAATTGAATTGTTTAAAGGATAAAACCTTAGAAATTACGATGATAAGTGATTACTTAGACATATCATTATCGGCAGATTTTGAAAAAACGATAGAGAAATGTGAACAACTTGCAATACTAGCTAATTGGTTTAAAACGAACAAAATTCGTACGTTTGCTGGACAAAAAGGTAGTGCAGATTTTTCGCAACAAGAGAGACAAGAGTATGTGAATCGTATTCGCATGATTTGTGAATTATTTGCTCAGCATAATATGTATGTACTTTTAGAAACACATCCAAATACGTTAACGGATACGTTGCCTTCTACTTTGGAACTATTAGGCGAAGTAGATCATCCGAATTTGAAAATAAATCTTGATTTTCTTCATATATGGGAGTCTGGTGCAGATCCAGTTGACAGCTTCCAACGACTAAGGCCGTGGATACAACATTACCATTTTAAGAATATATCGTCAGCAGATTATTTACATGTGTTTGAACCGAATAATGTATATGCAGCAGCTGGAAGTCGTACTGGTATGGTTCCATTATTTGAAGGTATCGTAAATTATGATGAGATTATTCAAGAAGTGAGAGATACTGACCATTTCGCTTCACTTGAATGGTTTGGACATAACGCGAAAGAGATATTAAGAGAAGAAATGAAAGTATTAACAAATAGAAATTTGGTAGTAGTAACTTCGTAAAGTGAAATGGTGAAAGAGTCTCGTTAAGAGACTCTTTTTTTATAATGAAAAATAACCAAAAATTACCATGTATCTTAATTCGAATTTAACACAATTTATATATAAATAAGGAGGTGATTGGTAATGGCTAGAAATCGTAATTCTAATCAATTAGCATCACATGGAGCACAAGCGGCTTTAGATCAAATGAAATATGAAATTGCACAAGAGTTTGGTGTACAACTTGGCGCTGACACTTCTTCACGTGCAAACGGTTCTGTAGGCGGTGAAATCACTAAACGCCTAGTAGCGATGGCAGAACAACAACTTGGTGGCGGATATACTCGCTAATTGTAGAAGGTTATAGGAGAAAGGAAGGATTCTTCCTTTCTTTTTTTTTCAATTAATTGGTATGGATATATTGCGAACTGGATTCAAAGAATAGGAATAATACTATATTTTCCCCAATTTCTTTTGTTGTAAATGGGAAGTAGTAAAGATGTAATAGCCCTGGTGGAATGAACAATTACGTTCCAGCAGGGCTATTATATGGTAAGAAATATATGATGAAAGGTTCCGAAGCCGACATGTTAAAAAAAGAAAACTGTTGTTTAATTGCGCTTGCATCAGTTCCACTTGTTATGACATTAGGGAATTCAATGCTCATTCCAATCCTACCGACTATCGAAAAAAAATTACATATTTCATCGTTTCAAGTATCCATGATTATTACAATTTACTCTATTGTAGCCATTTTACTTATACCGATTGCTGGTTATTTATCAGATAGATGGGGGCGAAAGATGGTAATGGTTCCGAGTTTGCTGATTGCGGCTATAGGAGGAGCGATAACTGGTTGGGTATCTTGGAAAGTTGATAATCCCTACACTTGGATATTGATTGGTAGAGCGATTCAAGGTATTGGTGCTGCTGGTGCAATGCCAGTTGTTATACCGTGTGTTGGTGATTTATACAAGGATGAAAAACAAGTTAGTACAGGTTTAGGAATCATAGAAACATCCAATACATTTGGGAAAGTGCTGAGCCCTATTTTAGGTTCTGCTCTTGCTGCCATTGTATGGTTCTTACCGTTTTGGGCGATTCCAGTTTTATGCGTAGTATCAATTGTTTTATTACTTGTTCTAGTAAAGGCAAAGAAACAAGAAGGAGAAGTACCACCACTTAAAGAGTTTATAAAATCAATTCTTGCTACGTTTCGTGAAAAAGGAAGATGGTTAATTGCCATTTTTGCATTAGGTGCAATTATTATGCTTATTTTATTCGGAATTCTCTTTTATTTGTCAACTATACTGGAATCAAAGTATGACATTCATGGTATATGGAAAGGGTGTCTACTTGCGATTCCGTTACTTGTACTGTCAATTAGTTCATATATGGCTGGTAAAAAAATTGGAGATAATCAAAATATGATGAAGAAGTGTATTTATATTGGTTTTTTAATGGCAGCTGCATCAGTCATCATTCCTTTATTTATAAAAGGGATTTATTTACTACTTCTTTGTCTCGTTATTATGGGGATAGGAATTGGTATGGCACTCCCATGTTTAGATGCTTTAATTACACAAGGAATTGAAAAGGAGCAAAGGGGAACGGTTACGTCATTTTATAGTTCAATGCGATTTATCGGTGTAGCAGCTGGACCACCTCTATATTCTTTTTTCATGAAAGGTGCTGACCATGAAGTATTTTATTTAACAAGTATATTCGCTGGGATCGGTGCTGCTATAGCAATCATTTGGATTAAACCAGCAAAAGATGCAAAGACGGTAAAACAGAAACCGGAACCTACTTCATAATTTGTAAGAGAATTGCATGATGTTTTCAGTAACATGCAATTCTCTTTCGTTCATTAGGAATAAATAACTTGTTTTAACATATAAAGTGCGACACCCCATATGATGAGACCAGAAAATTTATTTAATAATACGATTGTCTTTCCGGTTGAGTCTAGTCTTTTTAGAAATTTCCCCGCTAAAGCTAAGCTTATAAACCAAATCCAAGAAACGATAATAGTTGCAAGTGTGAAAGCCCATTTTTCGTTTCCTATGTATTGGATAGAATTTGTTCCAATTACACCGATTGTATCTAAAATTGCATGTGGGTTTAATAACGAAACCGATGCGGCGAAAAGGATTTGCTTTTTTAAGGGCATACTTTTTTCTTGTTTTACATCGTTGGAAGGGTTACTTCTCCAAATAACAAAGCCCATGTATAGGAGAAAGAAAAATCCAATTATATATAACGAGTTAGTTAGCCAAGAAAAAGTAAGAAGCACAAGGGAGACACCTTGCACCGCTATCAATATGAGTAACGTATCACATATAGAGGCAGTTAATACTACAGGGGCTGCCCTCCAAATATTTGGTTGGCTCGCACCTTGGTTAAAGACGAAAACATTTTGGACTCCTAATGGAATGATAAGGCCAAATGCAAGAATGATACCATGAATAATTGCTTCACTCATCATATTACCTCCTATTTTAATTCGTTATGATAGTGTATATTGTATAGAAGAAATGAAAATTTGTATCCATCCATATGGTTGGGGAGGTTACCAACCAAAAAGAATATAAGGTGATATGATGGAAAGATTCGTTTGGAAACCGAATATGTCTCTAGCGATGCCTCTGTATAAACAAATAGAAACGTATATAAAAGAAAGAATCGTTAATGGAGAATGGACTGTTGGAACGAAATTACCTTCACAAAGAGAATTGGCACATACATTTGGTGTGAATCGAAGCACAATTGTAATGGCTTTCGATGAACTAGTTGCAAAGGGATACATTGAAGGGAATGGCAGAAAAGGAACAATTGTTGTAAATAATAATGAGAATGCTTCAACATACGCACCCCCACCTAATTGGCAGTCTTATGTAGAAACAGGACTTCATTATCCGAATCTGCCTGCTATTCAAGAGATTAATCAAGCTGAATTTTGTCCGCATGTAATTCGTTTAGGAACAGGTGAGCTCGCGCCAAGTCTTTTACCTGAAAAAAAGATGAAAGATATTATGAATAAGCTTTTAGGATCAAAGATGACACTTGGCTATGAAGAGCCGAAAGGAAATCTCTTTTTAAGGGAGAAGATTGCGGACTATTTAAAAGGACATGGTATTTATGTAACTCCTGATTCTATATTAATTGTTTCAGGAGCAATTCAAGCATTGCAACTTATCTCTATGGGGCTTCTTCCAAAAGGGGCATCCATCTTATTAGAAAAACCATCCTATTTATATTCGCTTAATGTTTTTCAATCAGCAGGAATGCGTTTCATTGGAATACCAATGGATGAGAACGGTTTAAATACATCATATATTACAAAATATAAGAAGCAATTTAATGCATCTATTTTATATACAATCCCGTCTTTTCATAATCCGACGAACTTTAGTATGAATGCGAAGAAACGAATAGAAGTGATGGAAATATGTAATGAAATTGGATTGCCTATTATAGAGGACGCGGTATATCAAGACTTATGGTTTGATGAGTCTGTTTCAAAGCCTTTAAAAGCATATGATAAAAACGGAATTGTACTACATATCGGGAGTATGTCTAAAGTCATTAGTCCAGGATTAAGAATTGGATGGATTGTTGGATCTGAGCCTGTTATTCAAAGGTTGGCAGACATAAAAATGCAAACAGATTATGGTTCAAGTTCTATTTCTCAGCAAATTGCAGCGGAATGGTTTGCGGATGGATCGTATGATGAACATTTACAGTTTGTAAGAACTAAGTTGAAAAAAAGTAGAGATTTTATGTTGCAAATGTTAGAGAAATATTGTCGTGATATAGCAACATGGTATGAACCGACAGGTGGTTTTTATATTTGGTTACATATGAATGTACCCGTTTCGAACCGTAGCTTATTTGACAAAGCTTTGAAAGAAAAGATTTTATTAAATCCAGGTACTTTGTATGATAGAAGTGCAAATCAATTTTTGCGCCTATCCTATTCATACGCAACGTTAGAAGAAATTGAAATAGGTATAAAAAAACTTGCACAATTAATGAAAAAGTAAGAGGAGAAAGTAATGAAACAATATGTAATTTGCCAAATTATCAATGGAGAAAAATATTTAGCTGCTTATGCGGAGACGAAGCAAGAGGCAATTGAAAAAGCGGAATTGTTAGGATTACGAACAGGAAATCGATACACAGTTATTACTGCGGAGGAAACTGAAGGGTTAACGTATCCGTAACCAACGTATAATAAATTATACAGGAAGTAAATAAGCCTAGTAATATATAATATTACTAGGCTTATTTTTTTTGAAAGCGTTACGTGTTCTCGTATGAAAAATAATATTATTATGAGTCAAGTTGACGGAAATACCGATTTGTTTTTCGGTCCTGATTTCCGTTTCTATATTCATCAATATATTGTCTGAAGTTCCACGATTGTAAAAACTTATTTGCGGCGTTATAACCAGAATTGTAAAGCCAATCTTTTTCTTCCTTTGTTAACTCAAAGTTTGTACTAGTAATGGACCCTGTTGGAATTGTAATTGTCCTTGCTTTTGATTCTTTGTCTAAATGACGTAAATCATGGGCTTGCATCATTGTTTTAAATAGTCCTTTGAACATGGAGATAGGCTCATTATAGTGGGCAGGGTCAGCTTGGATCTCATTTTTTACGAAATGAAATCCAAAAGTCGGCCAGCGAGGAGAGGTAGGTGAGTCGAAAATCCAAATTGGATAATTGCTTAAAATCCCTCCATCAACCATATAACAAGGTTGCTTCCATTTAGGGGTTCTCCATTTTACTGGTTCAAAAAAGAAGGGGATTGTACTACTCATTCTTACAGCTTTAGCAATAGAGAAGCGATAATTTAAAAATCCGTAGTTCGGTAAGTCATCAGGAAAGATAACCATTTTACCATTACTTATATCAGAAGCGATAATTTTAAGCTTATTTAAATCAGGTAAATCTGTAAATAAGTGAACTCCTTTTTTTCGAAGCAATTCTTCAATCCATTCCTCTATAAAAATATTAGAGTAAATACCAAGAGTAGTCCATGCGCTTAATCCTTTTCCGATAAACGGGATTCTGTCAATGAAGGTTCTCTTCGTAAATTTATTATAATCAATATCAGTTATAATCGTTTTTAACTCTGAACAAGAATATCCTGCTGCTAGGAGCGCAGCAATAATGGAACCAGCTGATGTTCCAGCTACACGCTCCCATTCATAGCCTTTTTCAGCTAACGCGCAAATTGCTCCTACATGCGCAATTCCGCGTACACCGCCTCCTTCAAAAACACCATCAATCTTCATTAATCATACTTCCTTTCGAATAAAAAATTTGAAAATGGCAAAAAAGCACGTATTGTACGTGCTTTTTTACAATAGTTTTTAAATTTACTAGCAGCCTACAAAGCCACCCCAACAGCTAGCTCCGATGATGATTAGAAGGATAAATAAAACGATTAATAAAGCGAAACCTCCATAACCACAACCGCCGCCGCCACCGTATCCGTAACCACAGCAACTATATCCGTAACCCATGTGGAATTCCTCCTTAAATTAAAAATAAAAATGAACGAGGGGAAAATGTACTGGAAGAAATAATGAACTATCGTGTTTGTAGGAACAATGTATACTATGCTTTTTTAAACTTGTTCGCGTATGGAGGAAGAGCCCGTTTTTTTGAAGGCTTGTTGTTTTTACAAAGAATGGAGTATAATTTTTGTGCGATGATACAAATAAGTATGTAAATATAAGGAGAATTTATGAATAAACAAATTGAAGTATTAATTGATAAATATGGGCTGACACATTTAAAAGAGGAACTTATTAATACTGTATTTTCTTGTATAAAAGTTGTGCCAAAGCAGGAGGAAACCGTTACGATAGGTAGTTCAAAAATGGGAGGAGTTCCTGATTTACCAGCTGCATTTGAATACCCAACGCATAAAGGAAATCCGTTACAGTTTATCGCTCAATTTAATTTAAATGATTTACAAAATGTTGGTATAGATCACAATCTACCTAAGACAGGAATGTTATACTTTTTCAGCATTGAAAATTACTTTGAAGAAGACGTGAATCCAACTGAAGCGGGGCGTGTACTTTATTATGATGTTCCTGTAGAGCAATTACGAAGAGCAGATGAATGGCAAACGAATTATAACCAGTGTGCAACTACTTTTGAACTAACGTATAAATTGCCAGAGCTTTTCATTGAAGATGAGGCTGATTCAGATCGTTTCTTGCAATTACTTGAAGAGCTAATTCCAGATAACTACGATAACCATCAAATGTTTGGTGAGCCATTCTCTGTACAAGATGAGGTATTGTACGAGACGGGACAATATATGGACATAGATCCGCAGCAAATGACGCTTTTATTCCAAATTGATTCAGATACTAAAAATTGTAATATGATGTGGGGAGATTTAGGGATGCTTTATTTCTGTATAGGAAATGAAGACTTGAAAAATCGACGTTTTGAAAATGTATGTTGTGTATTACAAACTTGTTAATGAAGAAGGTTGTTCTAGTAAAAAGAACAACCTTTTTACAATGTTAAATATGCATAATCTCATATGACCTATACGAAAAAGTATTGTATACTCTGAAACTATACGATACTTTTTCGTATAGTTATAGAATGTAAGGAGTGACATGATGGGAAAGACAAGTAAGTATGTGACAGCTACCCTGCTTTGTTCAACTATAGTAACGGGAGGCTTACAGGCGTCATCTGTATCTTATGCAGCTACGAATCCGACTACAGTGACAACACAATCAGATGTAAAGTTGTTAAATGATTTTAGGAAAGAATTAAAAAAACAGATTGATAATCGAGAAGAAAATATTACAATCACATATAAAACAAAAGATAGAAATGCTAGAAATATTATGGACCAATTGTATGGTGAGTTTAATAAAATTGTAGATGCGGATGAGTATGTAAAATATAATGTAGCGTCTACTAGATATTCTATTAAAGGGTTACCAGGAAACTATACGTTTACACTGCAAGTGAAATACCGTGAAACAAAAGAGCAAACACAATATGTAAAATCTCAGGCAAAAGCAATTATCGGCTCGATTGTAAAACCAGGAATGGATGAGCATGAGAAAGTAAAAGCGATTCATGATTACGTTGTAAAACATGTATCGTATGACACGTCTTATCAAGCATATACAGCATATGAAGCGTTAGCGAATCGCTCTGCTGTTTGCCAAGGCTATACGTTATTAACATATGAATTGCTAAAAGAAGCGGGTATCCAAAATCATATTGTAACAGGCACAGGAAATGGACAAGCTCATGCATGGAATTTGGTGAACATTGAAAACAAATGGTATCATCTTGATACGACTTTCGATGATCCAGTACCAGATAAAGCTGGGCGCGTAACATATTCATATTTTAATATGACTGATGAGCAATTAAGTAAAGATCACGACTGGGATCGTAGTAAATATCCAGCAGCAACTACAAGTTACTTTAATGAATTAACAAACAAAATAAAAGCTGGTAGTTCAAAAACTGCAGCATATGAGCAAATGTTAAAAGAAACAAATTTAAAATATTTGTCTGCACAATACGGAGCAGACAATTACAGTGAATTTAAGAAAAAATTACAGCAACAATTCGCTTCTAAGCCAGAAAAGGTAGAAGTACGATATAAGCAGTCTATGGATGGAACAATGCAAGATATAAAGAAAGTGTTAAATGAAATAAATTGGCCAAAAGGTGCAAAGCGTGTATCTTATCAAGTAGCACCATATAGTGCAATGGCAGATTATTCATTAGCGACAATTACATTTACGTATTAAGTAATGAAGAAGAGCATCTGTAAATGAAGTGACCCCTAAAAGTTAGACACGGTTATTTCATTAGGCAGCTTGATAAAAGTGAGTCCGGTATTGTACCGGGCTCATTTTTAATTTTGCCTTAATCCGTTTCGTATTATAATAATCTATATATTTTTCTAATTCTCTTTTAAAATGCTCTACACTTTCAAACTCTTTTATGTAGAGGAACTCCGACTTCATAATCCCAAAGAAATTCTCTATTACTGCGTTGTCGTAACAGTTGCCTTTTCGAGACATACTCTGGACGATAGCTCTTGATTCAAGTGTACAGACGTACTGTCTCATTTGATAATGCCATCCTTGATCTGAATGCATCAGTAGCTGGTGGGTTTCAGGTAAACGTTCCAATGCTTTCTCTAACATCTCTGAAACAAGTGAATACGTCGGTCTAGAACCAATTGTATAGGTAATAATTTCACCATTATACAAATCTAATACAGGTGATACATACAGTTTTTCTCCAAATAATTTAAACTCTGTGATGTCTGTTACCCATTTTTGATTCGGTGCATCTGTATGAAAATTACGCTCTAAAAAATTAGGTGCAATTCTACCAACTTTTCCTTTATAAGACTTATATTTTTTCATACGCACAACACACTTTAATCCAAGCTCTTTCATAATGCGCTGAACCTTCTTGTGATTCACTTTCTGACCACGATTCGTTAATTCATCACGAATGCGACGGTAACCATAACGACCTTCATTTTCCTCATAAATCGCTTTAATCTCCGCTTTCAAATCGGCATCTACATCTGGACGATTCATTTTCTTTACTAAATCATAATACGTGCTTCGAGGAATAGTAGCTAGCTCCACGAGTGCCTTCACCGAATATTTATGCCTTAATTCATAGACTACTTGCGCTTTGTCTTGTTTCGTGATTTTTCCTTGTTTTGAACTAAGGCATTCAACTTTTTTAAGTACTCATTTTCCATCTCAAGCTGTTGAATACGTGCTTCAAGTGCTTCGACTGACCCTTCAGCTAAAGCTTGTTTTAATTGTTTATTTGAATCTTTTTTCATGGATAGACGCCCCTTTTTCTTAGATTGAAGGGCATCAATTCCTTGTGTTTCGAACTGTTTTTTCCAAACAGAAATCGTTGAAGGGGCAGGAATGTTAAAGATAGCTGCCGTCTCAAATAAGGACATACCGTTTTCAATCATAAAGTTTAGTACGTCTAGTTTAAATTGTTGTGTGTAATTTGTACATCGTTTTAGAAAAGCTTCCACACCATTCTGTTTATATTGGTTTACCCAATTCAAAATGATTGTGTCACTTATACCGATCGATCTACCCATTTCTCGATAACTTTCATTTCCGTTCAAATAACGTAGAACGATTTGTATTTTTTCATCAGCAGTAAATTTAGCCATAGAAAAACTGCACCTCCAATTGTTAGACTGTGTCTAACAATTGGGGTGCAGTTCAAAAAGGTGCTCTTTTTATTATGTATCACTTTAAAAAACAGAATTGTGTGATAAAATCAAAAGGAAGGATGTGGAATATAAATGAATTTGTTCGAAAACAACATATTCACATTGATATATATATGTTTGGTAATTGGACTTATCGTTTTATTTTTCTTATCATTTACTTTGTTTATTAGAAGATTATTACGAAGTAGCGCTGTAAAAAAACAACAAGTGATGCATATGAATCAGAAGCTAGATCGAATTATTGAATTGCTTGAAAAAGATAAGAAATAGCGACAGAAGATGTATGAAAAGGAGAAGGGGATGGCTAATTATATAAAAGAATTACGTGAAAAAGTAGGACACGACTGTGTTCTCATAAACTTTGCGGGTGGTTGCGTATTGAATGAGCATGGAGAAATATTGCTGCAAAAAAGAGGTGATTTTCACGCTTGGGGATTTCCTGGTCGTGCAATGGAAATCGGAGAATCTGCCGCAGAAACTGCGATTCGAGAAATAAAAGAAGAAACAGGTTATGATGTAGAAATAAATGAGCTTATCGGGGTATATACAAAATATTTTCAATCATATCCAAATGGAGACAGAGTCCAGTCAATTTTAATATTCTTTTCATGCTCAATTACCGGAGGAGAGAAAAAAGTAGACGGTGATGAAACATTGGATTTGAAGTTTTTCCCGCTAAACAAAATGCCACCATTGTTTAATCAACAACATGAGGATTGTTTGCAGGATTTAATAGAGAAAAGAGTAGGAATGTATCGCTAACATATAAAAAAGAAGCTAATCTTATTAGCTTCTTTTTTATATGTTATTTATTTCCACCAATCATCAAACATTGAAGCTGGTACGTGTCTTTTATGTTCGCTCACTGTGTAACGTTTTTCAATTTTTTCTGCAACGTCAGCTGGAACTGCTTTACCTTCTAAATAGTCATCAAGTTGATCATACGTAATACCTAACTCTGTTTCATCAGCTTGACCTGGTTTTTCATCTAATAAATCAGCTGTTGGCATTTTTAAGTAAAGTCGCTCGTCTGCACCTAATTCTTGTAATAGAGCGCGTCCTTGGCGTTTCGTTAATCCTGTTAATGGTAATAGGTCTGCGCCACCATCTCCGAATTTTGTAAAGAATCCTGTTACAGCTTCTGCAGCGTGATCTGTTCCGATAACAAGGAGCCCTTTTTGTCCACCGATTGCATATTGTGTAACCATGCGGATACGTGCTTTCACGTTACCTTTATTGAAATCAGTTAATGATTCACCTAATAAGTTTTCGTATTGATTTGAAAAAGTATCAACTGTTGAAGCGATATCAAATGCAACAGATTGATCCGCTTGAATAAATTGTAATGCTAATTGCGCATCATCTTCATCTTTTTGCACTTTATAAGGAAGGCGCACGGCGATAAACGTTGCTTTGCCACCTTCATTACGAATTTCCTCAACTGCAAGCTGAGCTAAACGTCCAGCTAATGTAGAGTCTTGTCCGCCACTAATTCCAAGTACAAACCCTTTTGCACCTGTTTTTTTTACATAATCTTTTAAGAAATCAACACGTTTACGGATTTCTGCTTTCGGATCAATTACAGGCTGAACATGTAATGCTTTCATAATCTGTTCTTGTAATGTCATTATGTTTTCCTCCTATTCATATTAAAGCGGTAAATAAGTTTATATGTATATTGGTACATACTTCTATCCTTTATTATTTCGCAAAACTAACGAATATACAATAGGATACGTGTATGAATATGAATGTAGTCATTATAATGAAACTGCTTCGTTTAAGCAATTTTTTTGGAACCTTTCAATAATGTAAGGTTTTTGTCATTTGAATCGATGGAAGGTATTTCCGGACTTTACTAATATAAGAACATAGTTAGTAGAAGGGCGGAGAAGTAATATGAACATTAGAGAACTCGCATATCGGAATGTCACGCGAAATAGACGAACATATTCAGCGTATTTTTTAAGTAGCGCATTTGCTATTATGGCCTTTTTTGTGTATTCATTTTTTGCGTTTCATCCAGCCTTAAGTGCTGGGAAATTGGGAAAATATGTGTTCGTAAGTATGTCTTTTGCACAGTCCATTATTTACTTATTCACATTTTTCTTTATTTTATATTCGATGGGAATGTTTTTAAAAACGAGAAAGCGTGAATTAGGAATTTTAATGATGTTAGGTATGACGAAATATCAATTAAAGCGTCTTATCTTTTTTGAAAATATTATGATCGGGATAGGGGCAATTATTTTTGGGATTCTTGCAGGAATGTTATTTTCCGGAATATTAATATTTGTAGCGCCAATGATATTAAAGTTAGATATTTCCTTAGCTTATTACATACCAATGAAAGCCATTGTTGTAACGAGTATTATGTTTTTCGTATTATTTATGTTTATTTCATTGTTTAGTGCAGGAATGATCCGGAAGAATAAAATTATGAAATTGTTTAGAGGATCAGCAGAAGCGAAGCCGGAACCGAAAGCATCCATTATTTCTTCTATATTAGCAGTCATATTACTTAGTGCGGGATATGCAGGAGCGCTTATGTCACACGGTGCAATGGTATTTATCATGATGATTCCAGTTACAACGGTAGTCATTATTGGTACGTATTTGCTGTACAAGCAGTTGAGTGTATTTATTATTAGACTATGTAAAAAAAGTAAACGTTTCTATTGGACACAGACAAATATTATTACTTTGTCAGATTTAGCTTACCGTATGAGAGATAACGCAAGAATGTTTTTTATTGTAACCATAATTTCAACTGTAGCATTTTCAGCAATAGGTACATTAGTTGGCTTTACATCAATGACAAAGACGATTATGGAGAGACCAATTGCGTTTCACTATCATTCTAAGCAAGGAAATAGTAATGAATTACAGCATATAAAAATGATTGACGACGGATTAAAGAAACATAGTATAACAGTTTCAAAAACTAATATTTCGACGAAGAAAACGGAGGAGCAGTCGTTAAAAAGCGCCACCTTTATAAAAGAATCAGACTATAAGGAATATGCAAAGTTAACAGGAGAACCCTTTAATGCGGTATCAAAAAAAGAAGTTTTATTTTTGTCAGTCGATATACCAGGACCACCGATGAAAGAAAGAAAAGAAATTACTTTGCCACATTTGAATGAACCTTTAAAAGTGAAAAAATTTAATACTTCCTCATTAAGTAAAATAATAAGAGGTAACGTTTATGTAATCTCTAACAATCAGTATGATGCATTACAAGATAGATTTAAAGAGGAAAAAGATTATGTGTACAAAACAGAAGGAACGAAAGATGAAATTGAGGTTGGTAAAGAACTTACTAATCAGATGAAGCCTTATGAAGAACATGCAACGTTTAGTGCAGAAGAGTATGAACAAAACCAAAGTTTACAAATCGCAGGACCAATTCTATTTGTAGGTTTCTTTATTGGTATTGTATTTTTCGTATGTGCAGGAAGCTTCCTTTATTTCCGTTTGTTTTCTGATTTGGAGGATGATACTCGTTTGTTTGAAATGATTCGAAAAGTAGGCTTAACGAGTGGGGAATTATCGAAAGTGGTTACAATTCGATTGGCACTTTTATTCTTCGTTCCAATAGGTGTTGCAACATTACACGGAGCAGTAGCATTAACTGCATTAGGACAGATGTTTGAGTACTCACTATTTAAAGAAAATGCGATTGTATTAAGTATTTTCGTAGGAATTCAAATTGTATATTTCTTACTGATACGATCTCGTTATTTAAAACAATTGAAAGAGCGATTATGTATTCGTTAAATGTGTTTTTTTAACTTGAGTACAAAAAATTCTAAAAAGAGGCAGGTATTACCAAAAAGTGATAAAATGGAAAGAGCGAGGTGGAAAAATAATAGAAAGTAAGGAGGGAATAATATGAAAGCAACAGGAATTATTCGAAAAGTAGACGAATTAGGACGAATTGTTATTCCTAAAGAGTTACGAGAAGTATTAGGAATCCAAATCAAATCACCACTTGAAATTTTCGTAGAAGAAGATAAAGTCATTTTACAAAAATATCAACCTTACAATGCTTGTCAAATAACAGGTGATGTTTCAGATAAAAACATATCATTAGCAAATGGGAATATTACTGTTAGTATAGATGGAGCGAAACACTTAATAAAAGAAATAGAGAAGTTTTTAAACAAGAGTGAGGCTTAGTCTTAATTTGTATTATTTTTAAAATTTCATATCATTCTTGAAAAACTATAAAAGGACCAATTTAATGGTCCTTTTATTTTTATTTATTATTGGTTGAACCAATCGGATTTTTGTTACCTAAAAATTACGAGATAAATAAAAAGAGTAATATAGAGTTAGTAAGCATTATTGAGAAATATTTTGAAGGAAGGAAAACGAAACGAATAAAACGAATGTTACATTTAAGTGTTTCTTATAGTGGTCTGAAATGAAAATAATATATTTTCAGGGGGGATTACGATGAACAGTAGTACAGCGAATAAACAAAAAGGTATACAATTGATTCCTTTTACTGTAAATAAGGTGGTTGAACAAGTAAATGAAATTCCACCAGGTGTACAACTCATTCATGCTCCGCAAGTATGGGAGAAGAGTGCGCAAGGAAAAGATATTGTTGTTGCCGTATTAGATACAGGATGTGATATGAATCATATAGATTTAAAGGATCGTATTATCGGTGGAAGAAATTTCACGAAAGATTACGAAGGGGATCCAAATATTTATCTTGATAATAACGGACACGGTACTCATGTAGCGGGGACAATTGCAGCGACTGAAAATGGTGTCGGTGTTTTAGGAGTCGCACCACTTGCTAAAATGTTAGTATTAAAGGTTTTAGCTGGAGATGGTTCTGGGAGTTATGAGCAAATTATTGAGGCGATTCATTATGCTGTAAATTGGAGAGGGCCTAATAAAGAAAAAGTTAGAGTTATTTCAATGTCACTTGGTGGCCCGCAAGACGTTCCAGAATTACATGAAGCAATTCAAAATGCGGTAAAGCAAGATGTTCTTGTTGTATGTGCTGCTGGTAATAATGGGGATTGTAATGATAATACGGAGGAACTAGATTTCCCAGGTGCCTATTCCGAAGTAATCGAAGTTGGCGCTGTCAATTTAGAGCGGAAAATCGCATGTTTTAGTAATTCAAATCAAGAAATTGATTTAGTGGCGCCAGGCGATGAAATATTATCTACGTATCCTGAGGGGAAATATGCGGTATTAAGTGGAACTTCTATGGCGACACCGCATGTCGCTGGAGCGCTAGCATTGCTTATAAAGCAGTGTGAAAGGGAATATGGTAGAAAATTATCAGAGCCAGAAATATATGCACAACTTATTAAAAGAACTGTACCTTTAGGATATGAACGTACATCTGAAGGGAATGGATTAATAGATTTATTAAAAGAATAGAAAATACTAAAAAAACATCTCATATGAATATGAGATGTTTTTTAGTATGGTTCTGTCGCATGTGTTACGACGTTTAATAAACCCGGGAATCTAGCATTTAAGTCATCTTCACGAATTGAAATGAAACGTTGAGTTCCTTCAAGGCGTGTATACATAACACCGGATTCACGTAAAACTTTGAAATGGTGAGATAAAGTTGATTTCGCAATCGGAATGTTTAACGAACCACAAGATTGTTCATTTTTCTCTAGTAGCATAGTTACAATTTGCAAACGAATTTGATCGCTAAGTGCGTATAAGACAGAAGAGAATTGAATTTCTTCTCGATTTGGATGATAGAGAGTACGCATTTTTTCACCTGCTTGTATAAGTTAATATATTTGCACTATAACATATAAAATGCTATATTTCTATTGTTCGAATATATTCGAACAATAGAAATATAGGGGGAGAAAAAATGAAGTATACAAAATTGCACAAGGCAGGACTAAATATTTCAAAGTTGGGGTTAGGAACAAATGCTATTGGAGGACATAATTTATATGCTGATGTGAACGAGGAAGAAGGGAAACGATTAATAGAAGAAGCTATCCAGCAAGGGATTACCTTTTTTGATACAGCAGATTCATACGGTTTCGGTAGATCAGAAGAATTAGTAGGAGAAGTATTAAAAGGAAAACGCCACGAAGTTGTACTTGCTACAAAAGGTGGAATACAGCCGTTATTAAATGGAGGGGTTTATATTAATAATGAACCAAGCTATTTAAGAAATGCTGTAGAAAATAGTTTAAGAAGATTACAAACTGATTATATTGATTTATATTATTTACATTTTACAAATTCTGAAACAAGTTACATAGATTCAATTGGAGAGCTTACTCGCCTAAAAGCAGAAGGAAAAATTCGTTCAATTGGCATATCTAACGTAAACGTAGAACAATTAAAAGAAGCGAATCAACATGGTCATATAGATGTTGTACAATCACCGTATAATATGTTAGATCGTACTGCTGGGGAAAAACTTTTGCCATATTGTATAGAATTAGGTATTTCATTTATTCCTTACGGGCCTCTTGCTTTTGGGATACTAGGCGGTAAATATACAGAAGATTTTAAATTAAACGAAGGAGATTGGCGTCAAAGTGTAAATCTATTTGAAGAGAATACATATAAGAATAACTTTAAGAAAGTTGAAAAGTTAAAAGGCTTAGCTAAAGAAAAGGATCTCGAAGTATCGCATTTAGCTTTAGCGTGGTTATTAAACAAAAAAGGAATTGATACTGTTATTCCTGGTGGGAAACGAGCGGAGCAAATAAAAGAAAGTGTAAGAGCGGTGGAAGTTTCATTGAATGAAAAGGTTATAAAAGAGATTGAATCTATTTTAGAAGATTAGTTGAAAGGAGGGATATTTCCCTCTTTTTATATAAAAGGAGAAGATTTAAATGAAAAGAGTACTAGCTGTATTCTTTACAATCATGTTTATGATCGGTACAGATACTTTCTTAATTTCACCACTTTTACCGACTTTACAACAGGTGTATCATATTTCAACTGAGTTGTCAGGGTGGATGGTGAGTTCATATGCTTTAGGATACGCTGGATTTGCGCTTATCACTGGTCCTATATCAGATGGCTTAAACAGAAAAAAAGTGATGGTAATAGGAATGAGTTTTTTTGCGATAAGTACGTTTTTATGTGGAATTGCACCGAGTTTTCTATGGATGCTAACATTTAGATTCTTAGCAGGTGTAAGTGCAGCCTTTGTATCTCCACAAGTGTGGGCATCTATTCCGCTCCTAATAGAGAAGAAGCAAATTGTAAAAGCGATTGGAATTGCAACAGCAGGGCTATCAATCGCCCAAATTTTAGGACTGCCAATTGGAGCATATTTAGCAACGAAACATTATACAACACCATTCTTCGTCATTGGTATATTATCAGCACTACTTGTCGTTCTTATTTATGTAGTATTACCAGAAATACAACCGGTTCACATAGGTGGAAATAAAACAAACATTTTAAAACGCTATAAACAATTACTTACAGATTCAAAGGCTTCAGTATCTTATTTTGCATATTTTGTTTTTCAAACTGGTAATTTTGCTGCATTTTCATTCTTTGGTGTGTGGTTTTCCAGTCAATTTGGCTTACAAGTTCATGAAGTAGGTACAGCTATGCTCGTATTAGGATTAGGAAATTTAACTGGGAATATTTTTGGTCCTAGAATCGTAAATAAAATTGGTTATAACCTTTCTTTCTATGGCGGCATTATATTTATAGCAGTGCTATATGTATTACTTCCTCATATAAAGAACATTATATTTGTGGAGTTATTATTTTTTGTTTTATTTTTTGTGACAGGAATTTTGTTTGTATTGATGATGAGGCACTTACAAAACATGTCTATTGTAGCAAGAGGAACAGGAGCAGCTCTTGCTAATGCTTCGATGTATATTGGTCAAATGATAGGAGCGGCAATAGCAGGACTGCTATTTGCGGCATCTCACAATTTTATATTTGTAGGTAGTTTTACTGCTTTCCTATATGTAGTCGCTTTATTATTGTTTAGAAAAAGTGAAAAACTTACTGGAAATCGTGAAACAGGAATTGCTTCATAAAGCCTGTTCAAATAAAAAATAGCTGTATTTCTTCGGTTGAGGTGACATCAAATAAAACGAGTACAAGAAGTGCGGTTAGTGTAGCAATGAAAACTTCAGTTGAAAACCAAATATGAAATATATTAAATCAATATTAGAAGAGTAATAATACACGAAGTAGTTTTTAAGTGCAGAAGCTACAGAAAGTAGAGAAATAGTGTATAGGCATTGTAACAAAGCTATGGAGAATCAAAAAATAAAAATCCCTACAGAGATAGGGATTTATATATCGGCATATAGTTCCTTGGAAAGGATGTACTTAGTATAACATATAGGACTACTTATATTTGTGAAGTAGATGTGAAAGTAATGTGAAAAATCTTGAAAAAAACACTATTTAAATAGTGAATAATGTAGATAAGAGTATGGATTTTACATAAATATTATATTATATTTTTACTTATATGTTAAAGGTTACATATTTTTATATTGTTGGGGATAAAAGGGAGAGATTTAAATGCAATGGTATTTGAACGCTCTAAAGAATTATGGGAATTTTAGTGGTAGAGCTACGCGAAAAGAGTACTGGATTTTTAGTTTATCCAATATCGTAATTTTTTGGCTACTTTTGTTTTTATCATCATTTTCAGAGGTTTTGGTTGCTATTATTGCATTGCTATTTATGTTAGTAATGATTATACCAAGCTTTTCGGTTGGAGCACGTCGGTTACATGATATTGGGAAAACAGGATGGTGGCAACTACTAAATTTTGTACCATTTGGTAGCGTTGTTTTACTTGTATTTTTCATCATTGAAAGTGAAGAAAATGACAATCAATACGGACCAAATCCGCATACAAAGTTAAAAGAAGCGATTTAATAAACTAATTTCGTATATAGCATTACTAGTTCAACAAATTTTGCTTAATTTATCTATTCTTAAAATGGTTTACATGAGGTTATATTATTAGGTTGATCTAAGCCAATATGACTTTTGGATCAGTAAAAATGGGAAGAATAAAGGCAGAGTGAAAGTATCATGGTAAGAAAAAATTTCTAAATAAAAAACACTGTTTTAGCTAATTAACTAAAACAGTGCTTTTCTTTTTGATTGAACAGTTGCTGCATTTTCATCATGTATGCCTGCATCTTTAATAATTCGTTGTTTTGCTTTATTTAATAGATGGTTTACTGCTTCACCAAAATAGTTAGCTTCGCTTTTTGTGCGGGCTTCTCGTAAACATTTATAGTTTTCTAGCAGTTCCTCTTTTTCAGTGTTTGTTAAGAAATCTTCTATTTTCTTTTTTGTCATACGAAACACCCTTTCTTCTGACAAACGACGCAATAGAAAATATTTATTGTTTATTATAGCAATAATTTTTAAAGAAAGTATAGACTAACGTCGTAATAATTTGTCAATTTCTTGAATCTTCTCATCAGCTTTCCCAATTTGTGTATTTTTAGCCTGCTCACCACCAAGCGCTTGGTGCAGTAAGAAAGTCTGACCGGAAATAGCAGTCACAATGGATACTTTAATAATTTCTTTTATTAAGGTGACATCGAATAAAACGAGTCCAAGAAGTGCAGCTAAACTACCAGTGAAAATATCAGTCAAAAACCCAAAGTGAAAAAAAGTTTTCAAACGGCGTGGAAGCAATAACTTACCTTGGTTATTGATTAGATGGGAAACGAAACCGGTAATGCCACCAACGAGAACAGCAGTTAGCCATTGATACATTTCCATCGAATCCACTCCTTTTAGTGAATAAGATTCGATTATTTTATATTGATTCCTTTTAATATTTCATAGAAGCATATTGAGAAAGTTTGTTTGGGTGTATTACCTATTCAATTTAATTATAACAGAAAAATCTGATATATATGAGTCTATTATATGAAGCGGTTATTCCTTAATATGAATGTAGAAAGGGGTGCGTGATATGAATATAGATTACCGAATAAGAAGTGTGGATGGTTATACAAAAAATATAGGGGAATTAGTAAGCATGCTGGAGCATACGAGGGCTGTAACATTACAGGGAATAAAAGATCTATCAGTTGAGCAATTAGATTTAATTATACCGAGTGGAGGGAATTCCATTGGAGCGTTACTAAAGCATATAGCAGCTATAGAAAAAGCTCACCAACTTATTTCATTTCAAGGGCGTGACTTCACAAAGGAAGAATTAGAAATATGGGAAGACGCACTGTATTTAGGGGAAGCGGGGAGAACAATCCATGGTCATGAAATACAGTATTATGTAAAACTTCTACAAAGTGTTCGAGAAGAATCTTTGAAGTATTTGAGTAAACAAGATGATGAATGGCTAATGTCAGAAAGAAAGTGGCCTAACGGTGTAGCGCATAACCAGCATTATCTGTGGTTTCACGTGCTAGAAGATGAGATTAGTCATCGTGGACAAATTAGAATGATGAAAAAATTGTTTGAAAATTACGTTAAATGAGGTAGCTTTTTAAATAAATATTCCATATAATGAGAGTAATTAAAATGAGAACGGGGTGATGTATTATGGCGAAAATAACTTATATGAATAATAAACCAAATACAAAGGTGGATGGAAAGGGCGAGACTATATAAGTGAGCGCACGATCCTTCCACTTAGCTTACACTAGGGAGGATATCAATTTGAATCAAAATATTTTAGAATCGTTCGGCTGGGATTCTTTTTTTGAGGAACGAGTTGTAGAGAACTTTGAAGTAGGACGAATTTTACTTGAGCATAAGCATATATATCGAATTATTTGTAATGATGGTGAATATATGGCAGAGCTGTCTGGAAAGTTTCGACATGAAGCAGTAACGAAGGGAGATTATCCAGCAGTTGGTGATTGGGTGTATATAAAGAAAATAGAGAATGAAAAGAAGGCAATTATTCATCGCATTTTTCCGAGAAGAAGCTCTTTTTCTAGACAAGAGGCTGGTAATCGAACGGAAGAACAAGTAATAGCGGCCAATGTAGATTATTTATTTTTAGTGAATGCACTGAACCATGATTTTAACGTAAGAAGAATAGAACGTTATTTACTATTAGCGTATGAAAGCGGTGCGATACCAGTTATTGTTTTAACAAAGAGTAGCTTATGTGAAGACGTGGAACAGAAAATTGTAGAAACGGAAGCTGTAGCAATTGGTGTTCCAATCTTCGTCGTTGATAGTTTAGAGCATACTGGGATTGAATCGTTGCAGCAATTTGTTGCTTCAGGAAAAACAATTGCTTTAGTCGGTTCATCTGGGGTTGGAAAATCCACTTTATTAAATGCAGTCATAGGAATTGAAGTAGCAAAAACGGGAGATATTCGTGAGGAAGATAGTAAAGGAAGACATACGACAACGCATCGTGAATTGTTCCGATTACCGAGTGGTGGTTTAGTTATTGATACACCAGGCATGAGGGAACTACAACTTTGGGAAGGAAGCGATGCGATTCAAACAACATTTTCTGATATTGAAGAACTAGCAAAAACGTGCCGTTTCCGAGATTGTAAGCATGAAAATGAGCCAGGGTGTGCAGTGCATAATGCAATTGATAACGGAATTATTACGATAAATCGTTTGCAAAGCTATAAAAAATTACAAAAAGAACTGGCGTATTTTATGAGAAAACAAGATGCTATTCTTGCAAGAGCAGAGCGTGATAAGTGGAAAAAGATTACTAAACAGCATAAAAAAATGTGAAAAGCCAAAGGGGGATTCCCTTTGGCTTTTTGTATTTGTAAATTTTATAATAATATTATTCATATATATGGACAAAGAGAAATTATTTGTTTAAACTTTACAAAGTATTCATCATAATAGGTTATGAAAATAATAATTAGGGAATGGGAAATATTTATAGTTCACTAAATTTAACTTTTGAAATTGAAAAGCAGGAGGTTTGTAATGGGTAGACTATTAAATTGGTTTCGTGATATGAAAGTAGCAAAAAAACTACTAATTTCATTTTTCGTCATTTTAATTGCGGCTGTTTCTATTATCGGAGGCATGTCTTATCAAACAGCTAAAAAGAATTTTGAATCACAAATTACGAGTAGTGCTAACGACAATATAAAAATACTGGATAATTTAATCAATCAAATGATTGATGCGAAATTTAATGACGTGAATAGTTTTGCACGGGTGATTCAAGGGAATATGTATCAAAGCGATAGTCATGATGAATTAAGGAAAATGTTATCTCAATATATAAATTTAAATAAAGATGTTGAACAAGTATATGTTGCCGGAAATGATAAAAAATTTGTGCAAGAACCAAATATACAAATGGCAGCAGACTATGATCCCACAGAGCGTTCTTGGTATAAAGATGCAGTTGCAAAACAAGGTGGCATTGTAATTACTGAGCCGTATAAGGCAAAAGGAAATGGACATATTGTCGTAACAATTGCAAAACAAACAGAAGATAAAAACGGTGTTGTTGCAGTAGATTTAAGTTTAGATAATTTATTAAAAACAACAAAGTTAATCAATATTGGTAAAAAAGGATATGCTTTCATTTTAGATGGGAAACAAAAAATAATTGCTCATCCACAAGAAAAATCAGGAGATAAGGCAGCTGATTCTTGGGCAAAGAAAATTTACGAAGATAATCATGGTGCTTTTTCTTACTCTTATGGCGATAGTGAAAAGAAAATGGTATTTGCTACGAATGTAAAAACAGGTTGGAAAATTGGCGGGACGATGTACTCAAATGAAGTAATTGAAGCTGCGCAGCCTGTATTTTATAATATGTTAATTGTTATGTTCATTTCATTAGTTATAGGCGGAGCTCTTATTTATTTTGTGACACTTTCTATAACGAAGCCATTAAAAAGATTAGTTGCCACTTCTAAAGAAATAAGTGAGGGAGATTTAACACAAACAATTGAAATTCATTCTAATGATGAAATTGGTCAACTTGCAAAAGGATTTAATGAGATGACAGATGCATTGCGAACGTTAATCGGAAGAATTAATACTTCGGCTGGACATGTTGCAGCAGCATCAGAAGAGCTAACGGCAAGTGTAAGACAGGCCAGTGAAGCGACTGAGCAAATTACAACGGCAATGGATGAAATATCGAGCGGGGCAACAACGCAAACGACAAGTGTAGAAAATGGTGCAATGTTACTATTTGATGTAACAGAAGGAATTCAGCATGTAGCAAATAGTTCATCATCAATTAATACGGCTTCTGCTCATACTCGTGAAAAAGCAGAAGATGGTGGAAAACTGGTCGGAAAAACAGTAAATCAAATGCAGTCTATTGCAGAATCTGTTTCGCAATCAGATGAAGTTATACAGTTATTAAATAATAAATCAAAACAAATTGGTGACATACTAGAAGTAATTCAAAATATCGCAGATCAAACAAATCTTCTAGCTTTGAATGCAGCAATTGAAGCTGCAAGAGCAGGAGAGCACGGAAGAGGATTTGCAATCGTTGCAGATGAAGTACGTAAATTGGCGGAGAAGTCTAGCGTATCCTCTAGTGAAATTAGTAAATTAATATGTGAAATACAAGATGACATGAGTAAGACGGTAAAGTCTATGGGTCATGTAAATGAAGAAGTTCAATCTGGACTTGTTATTGCGAATGAAACGAAGCAAAACTTTAATGAGATTTTACAATCTACAAATGAAATTGCAGATCAAATTAAAACGATGGTTGAAACGGCTAACGGGATGTCAAAAGGTGCAAATGAAGTGTCTATTTCAGTAGGGCAAATTGCAATGACAGCACAGAATAATGCGACGAGTACTCAAAACGTTGCAGCATCGGCAGAAGAACAACTAGCGTCCATCGAAGAGATTAGTTCTGCAGCTGGTACATTATCTCAAATGGCTGAAGAGTTACAAGGGTTAATTGAAAGATTTAAAGTTTAACAGAGGACAGGCTAACTCCAAAATAGCAGTATGCTATTGGAGTAGTCTGTTTTTATTATGTAAAATTTAATGGGGCAGAGGGTAATTTGATAGTATTTAAAGGTATATTTTGTATAATATTTGTCGAAAAATAGAGGTATTTGTTAACTTTGTGTATAATTATAATCATATAGAATACAAATAAAGGAGATTAATATGGGAGTGTATTGGGGGACAAAAAGACATTCTTGGCTTAGTTATGTCTCATTTTGGTTAAGTATTTCATTTTTTATCGTTTTTCTAATTGAGGTGTTTATATTAAAAACACTTTCGAATAGTTCGGTGCAAATAGTTAAATATTTTTATTTTATATTTGTACCAGTAAATATTTTTATTAGTTTAAAGTTACTATTTAAGAAGAATGAAAAGAAAGCATTACCTATTTTTAGTTTCATTGTATCATTATTGTTTGCAATTTTAATACTAGTATTAGCATTAGCAGCTACTGGGAAATTCTTTTAAGGAGAGTGATATAAGTCACTCTTCTTTTTTGTTGTGAGCAAATAATGAATGGGTACAGGTTTAAAATATAAGGGGGGAAGTAATAAAGTAAGCCATATAATAATAAAGACTAAATAAAGTGTTTTATATAGACTTATGAAGCAAATGAATACGGTAAGAACAGCGATATATGGTACAATACATATGGATAGTGATAGAGATAAAGGGTATATAAAATACTCATCGTTTTTTAGTAAGAGAGGGGTTATCTTATGCTATACGAGGATTTGATGACATTATTTCAAGCAGCTCCGAAAGAAGAAGGTAGAGGCGGCTGGAAATATATAATCCAGGAACGAAATGATAAATATGAAATTGTTGATGAAATGTTGAAAAATCGAATGAGTGTTGAATTGTATTTTAATGAATATGATGAGGTGAAAATCACTTTATATAAAGATGGAATGCCTATTTCTACTATGCAAAGAATTGCGATTTCAAAAGTTGAATTAGACGAAGAGGAAGAAGGGATTCAATTCGTTTTAGAACGTATGCCTAGTCGGATGGTTCGGTTGCAATTAAAGCCATATTTGGCATTGGAAATGGGGCCGTACTGGGAAGTATGTGATGATTGTGAATGAACGTATAAAAAAAGCATCCAATAACATGGATGCTTCTTTTATGTTTTTTGAAGTTGTTTAAAAGCAATAATCGGAAGTAAAATGATGCTGACCCATCCAATTATAGGATATAGAATGTGGAGTAATTCACTGTAACCTACGTAACTAAAGCAATAACTTATTAGTAAAATGAAGAAAATAATATTGTTATTTTTCCAGCCAGTGATGGATTGCATTTGTTTTGTCATTCCGAACACATTGCCAACTAAAGTTGTGAACACTTCACCGAAAATGATAAGAACAAAGAAAAAGTGAAAAGTTGTATTGAATTTTCTTATGACTTCAGCCATTGGGATATTATATTGATAAAATTGGTCGACTGATAAGATAGCTAAATGGCTACATAATAAAATTAAAGAAAGTCCGGCACCACCTAAAATACCGCCCCATAAAATGGCTTTTCGATCTTTTACTTCACTGGCTAACGGGACGAGAACGCTTTGGGCGAGAGAAAGATTTAAGGCGACATATGTAATAGGACTAGTTATCCACTTCATATTCCAGCTTTCTGCAGGAATAGTGTTACTAATGGGAGTTGTACCGTGAAAAAATGTTGTAATAGCAAGTCCGATAATAAAAATCATCATAATAGGTACGACAAGTGTATTAACTTCAAAAACACCTTGTAATCCGCGACTCCCTATAATGAGACAGGCGATTACTGTAATAAAAATACCAAGTTGTCTTGGTAAACGAAGTTGCTCTTCAAATACTGCACCAGCTCCTGATAACATAACGCTCGTTACACCAAATAATACGAGTAATAATAGTGTATTTACAACGTTACCAAATACATCCCCAAATAAATATTTGTTAAATTCTTGCGCTGAAAATGCACCGATTTGTGAGGAGAGTAACATCATTTTTGTACCGAGCCAAATAAAAAAAAATCCACTTACACATATGCCAATTGTTCCATAAAAGCCATTCACTGTAAAAAATTCAACAATTTCTCGTCCAGTAGCAAATCCAGCTCCAACGACTGTTCCAATATAAGTAGCAGCGACTTTCTTTGCTACTTGCCATTGTTGATTGTCCATGTTATCCCTCTTTCTACTACGATGAGCTTGATTTACTATTATGCATATGTATGAGCTTGGACAATTAGACGTACGAAGTGTTTGAAAACATACATGAATTAATAGATATTAGGGAAGTATTAAAGGTGTTAAAACTTTGTTACATATGAGCCAATCGTTCGAAAGGATAGGGAATGTATGGTAAAATGTAACTAGGTTATTAAAAGAAAAACAGTATGAAATAATAAGAGGAGTGGATTGTATGAGTACGAAAACAAATGTTGTTGAAGTATTAAACAAGCAGGTAGCAAACTGGAATGTGTTATATGTGAAACTACATAATTATCACTGGTATGTGACAGGACCGCACTTCTTTACATTACATGAGAAATTTGAAGAGTTTTACAATGAAGCTGGAACGTATATTGATGAATTAGCAGAACGTATTTTAGCATTGGAAGGTAAACCGCTAGCGACAATGAAAGAATATCTTGCTACTTCTAGTGTCAGCGAAGGGACAAGCAAGGAATCCGCAGAGGAAATGGTGCAAACATTAGTGAATGATTACTCTGCACTTATTCAAGAATTAAAAGAAGGTATGGAAGTTGCTAGTGAAGCTGGAGATGAAACATCAGCGGATATGTTGTTAGCAATTCATACAACATTAGAGCAACATGTATGGATGCTAAGTGCGTTCTTAAAATAAATATAAGAATATAAAGAAAAAAGTCATTGAAAAATTCTTTCAATGACTTTTTTGTGATTTTTCAGTTTTCTTTTATGCTATAATATAGTAAAAAGGAGGCGATGCAATGTTTCGCTTTTTCAAAACTGGAAAAGAAGAGCGTGAAATTACGAAAGATGAATTAGAACAAGCGATGGCTAAGTTTCTAGAAACGAATGCTAATATCGTTTATACAGTATTAGTAAATGATGATTATACAGTAAATTATGATTTGTTAAAGCCGTATTTACCTGCATTTCCAACAAACCTTTTTCTTATTACGAAGGAAACGCTTGAGGTATTTGAACATACAGAAGAAAACTTAAACCTAGTGAAAGAAATTGATATCGTACAAAAAGCAGTAGATCAATATGTAACAGAAAAAGAAATGTTTCCAATTGTTGAAGGTAGTGAAGATCGCCTTATATGCGGGGTGAAATTAGGGCCGTATTTAAATCGTATATTAAAAAGAAACTTATATATTTCAGAAAAGCATTATTTAGTTTCAAGTAAACCAGATAGAAAAAAACAAAAGAGTGGGTAGATGTATGGAAAACAACAATAAATATATTGTTGTCTTTTTTTGTTTGTGAAAATATTGATTTTTCAGTTTATTAAACTTTATAATAAAATTATTGGACAAAGTGGAGTAATGATTAAGTATCATTACAAGAATAAAGTATTGTTAGCGTGGGTTATATACATTGATTATAGAATGGTATAAAGGCTTGAGAAATAAATATTATAAAAGGTTACGGGGGAATTGGGGTATGAAAAATAGTATGACTTATATTCAATTATTAAATGAAACGTTACATTGTTATGCAAAGAAAGGAAGTTTGGAAGCGTATACTTATATAATGGAACATGCTAAAGGTATAGTGGGGAATGAGGCGCAAATATATAATTTTAAATATGCATTAGCGAGTGCAGCAGGACTTGAAGAAGAAGCGTTGTATGTAATGAAGGAAGCTATTATAGAAAAGGGTTTTTGGTATGGAAATGAGTATTTAATTTCGGACGACGATTTAAAATCATTACATAAATTTGAAGACTTTCAGAAAATGGTTCAATTATGTAAAGAGAGAGAAGAGTTAGCAAAGAAAACAGAACGAGCAGACGTGAAATATATAGACGGCAAGAAAAAAGAAAAACTATTTATTGCAATGCACGGTGATCAAGAAAATATAGGAATAGTAGAACCATATTGGAAATCTGTTTTGACACAAGATTATACGTTAGCTTTACCACAGTCTTCGCAAATTCAGTTTTCAGATGGGTTTGTTTGGGATGATATACATAGAGCAAAAGAAGAATTAAAAGAGCATTACGTTAAGTTTATAGAAAATCATACAGTAGAAAGAGTAATAATTGGTGGTTTTTCTGCTGGTGCAGGAGTAGCTTTGTATACGATTTTACACAAAGATATAGATGTAGATGGTTTTATTTTTATGGCGCCGTGGCTTCCAGAGATTGAAGAATGGAATGAGTGGTTGGAAGTGCTACAAGATAAAAATATAAAGGGATATATAGTGTGTGGGGAGCAAGATGAAGATTGTTTCGAATGTACGCAGCAATTTGTACGATTATTAAGAGATAAGAATATAGAACATAAGTATAAAGTTGTGCCTAATCTAAACCATGATTATCCTGAGAATTTTGATGAGTTATTAAAAGAGGCTATTGAATATATAGATGACAAAAGTAATAAGTAGTAAGAAAGGGAGATGCATCATAATTGATGTATCTCCCTTTTATTATTATAAATTAAAAGCATTTGCTAGTAAGCGATAAGAATTCAATTTATCTTCAAATCGATGAGTAATTGTGACAATCATAAATTCATCAGTATTGTACGCTTTGCTTAAGTTTACGATTTTTTCTTTCACACAAGATGGATCACCGACAATCATACGTTGACGATTTTCTTTTATACGGAATAAATCATAAGCGCTGTATGAATAATTTTGTGCAGTTTCGATAGAAGGAGTACCAGTTGTTCGCTTCCCTTGCTCTAGTAATAAGATTGATAAATCTAAACTAGAAGCAATCCTTTCCGCTTCCTCATTTGTTTCTCCGCAAATAACAAAAATAGCGACGATTGATTTTGGTTTATCTCCTAAATAGGAAGGTTGGAATTGTTCTTGATAAGCCTCCATTACCTCAGGTCCACCGTATCCGTTTATGAACTGTGCGAATGCAAAAGAAGCACCTTGTTGTGCGGCAATCTTTGCGCTCTCTCCACTAGAACCAAGCATCCACATCCCGGGAGATGTTGGAATCACAGGAGTAGCCTTTAAATTTGCATAATGATGGTTTTCTGGTACTTGATCATGTAAGTACATTGCAACATCTGCAATTTGTTCTGGATATTGATCAAGTGAGACCATTTTTCCTTCTTGAAGTGCGCGAGTCGCAATTGGCATACCGCCAGGTGCTCTGCCGACACCAAGGTCAATACGATTTGGATAAAGCGCTTCTAAAACGCGGAAGTTCTCAGCAACTTTATAGGGGCTATAATGCGGTAACATAACACCACCTGAACCAACTCTCATACGGTCCGTTTTTGCTGCAATATGAGATATAAGTATTTCTGGACTTGAACCAGCCAGGCTTACCGAATTATGATGCTCTGATACCCAAAAACGTGTAAATCCAAGTTTTTCAACTTCTTGTGCAAGCGTAACTGTATGAGAAAAAGCTTGGGCTGCTGTACTACCATCTGAAATAGGGGATTGGTCTAATACACTTAACTTGATCATAGAATATACCTCTCAATCTTAATGTACATCCTATTATATATTTACTTATGAAAAATGCGTAATGAAATGCTCAAAATAAAAAGTGGATAAATTACATATCCACTTTTAACGTGAAAATCCTCGTTCATAATGATTCATTTCGACTACATTTATAATATATTCGTAGTTATCAATCTCAAGTTTTAATTGTTCACGTTCTTTTTTAGATAGATGCATATTACTAAGTTTGTTGCATAGCTGTTGTTTCTTTTCTTCTAAATACTTTTTTGTAGCATTGTAGTCGTAAGCTGGTTTCATTTTTAACCACTCCTTATTTGCTGTTGCTATATTATACGAAGCGTGAAGAGATGTGAGAGCTATCTCTTATGTATTTTTAGTGAATATTCAACTTGCTCAGTTGTTATGTTTATGGGAATTTATGAATAAAATGCACTAAACCACTAATGCCCATTTGATGAAGTAAGGGGTGGAATTGTGCAGAAAGATATAATGTTTAACACTGAGATGGATGAAACGTTACAAGTTATAAATAAGGGATTGAAGAAGACGACAAGTCCGAAACAAATTATTGTAGTAGGGGCTGGTATGGCTGGTTTAGTTTCGGCCTCTTTATTAAAGGCAGCAGGACATGAGGTGAAAATTTTTGAAGCAAACAACCGGGTAGGTGGCCGCATAGAGACAGTTAGAATGGAAGATACCGGATTATATTTGGATGTTGGGGCAATGAGAATTCCGTATTCGCACACATTAACGATGGCATATATAAGAAAATTTGGGCTACAGGTGAGCCCATTTATTAATAGGAATGATACGGATATTATTTATGTAAATGGCCGAAAAACGACGTTACAACAATACGAAAAAGATCCAAGTATTTTAAGATATCCAGTGGAAATGAATGAAGTTGGGAAAACGTCTGAGGAACTATTATTGTTAGCGGTACAGCCCATTATAAATTTTATAAAAAAGAACCCAGAAAAAAATTGGGATGTTGTAGTAAAGGATTTTGGAAGATACTCTACGGGACAATTTTTAAAGTATCATCCTTATCAATATAATACGTACTTTTCTCCAGTAACGATTGAAATGATCGGTGTTCTTTTAGACTTAGAAGGTTTTTTGGAAAGGTCGTTTGTTGAAACGTTGCGCTTTTTATATATTATGCAAGAGGAGAGTGGATTTTGTGAAATAGTAGGGGGGAATGATAGATTACCAAAGTCCTTTTTACCACAATTAGAAGAAAATATTATTTATAACCAAAAATTAATGAAACTGCATCAACACGATAATGGGGTGACGGCTTTCTATCGGAACGAAGAAACGTTTGAATATAGTAGTATAACTGGTGATTTAGTTATTGTTACGATTCCGTTTTCGACAATGCGTTTTGTGGAAGTAGATCCATTTGATTCTATATCTCATGAAAAATGGAAAGCAATTCGTGAATTGCATTATATGCCTGCGACGAAAATAGGGATTCAATTTAAAAGCCGATTTTGGGAAGAGCAAGGACAATTAGGAGGCAGAATTATAACAGATTTGCCAATACGTTACGCTTATTATCCAAGCTATGGAATTGGAGAGAAGGGACCAGCTATGATGCTAGGAAGCTATACATGGTCATATGATGCGTTGTTATGGGATGGATTATCAAAGGGGGATCGTATTTATTACACATTACAAAACTTAGCAACGATACTAGGTGGTCAAGTATATGATGAATTCTTGTCTGGAATATCAAAAAGTTGGACATTGGATCCATATGCACTTGGAGGGTTTGCGCTATTTCAGGCAGGTCAAGAATCTGAGCTACAACCAGTGATTGTCAAACCAGAGGGAAGAATATTCTTCGCTGGAGACCATACGACGTTATATCACGGTTGGATTCAAGGGGCAATTGAATCTGGGGTTCGTGTAGCGTTAGAGGTGAACAAGTAAAATGTGTAAAATTCAGAAATTTCTTTACTGTATAGTTTGAGATGGATATTATTATATATAAAAGAATTATAGGGAGTGTTTACAGTGAATCCATTATTATTCGATTTTCCTTCTGAATTTTATACTGAAAGGCTATGTATTCGAATGCCGAAACCGGGAGACGGTAAAGTTGTATACGATGCAATTCAAGCTTCTATGCAAGAATTAAAACCATGGATGGTTTTTGCTCAAAAAGAGCAAACAGAGGAAGAAGTAGAAGAAAGCATTAGAAAATCACATATCCAATTTTTGAAGCGTGAGGATTTGAGATTGCTAGTATTTTTGAAAGAAACAGGTGAATTTATTGCATCAGCTGGATTACACCGTATTAATTGGGATATACCTCAATTTGAAATTGGGTATTGGATTGATTCAAGATTCAGTGGAAAGGGCTATATGGTAGAGGCAGCAAAGGGTATAACAGATTATGCTTTTTCTGAGCTGAAAGCAAACCGCGTAGAAATTCGTTGTGATTCTTTAAATAAGAAGAGTAGAGCAATACCTGAGAAATTAGGCTTTAAGTTAGAGGGTACGTTAGAAAGTGCGAGTGTAGCAGTAGATGGTAATGGATTAAGAGATATGTGTGTATTTGCGATGACTAGAAATACATATGAAAAAGAAGAGCTGTAAGAAGTGAACTGCACCCCAATTGTTAGACACAGTCTAACAATTGGAGGTGCAGTTTTTCTATGGCTAAATTTACTGCTGATGAAAAAATACAAATCGTTCTACGTTATTTGAACGGAAATGAAAGTTATCGAGAAATGGGTAGATCGATCGGTATAAGTGACACAATCATTTTGAATTGGGTAAACCAATATAAACAGAATGGTGTGGAAGCTTTTCTAAAACGATGTACAAATTACACACAACAATTTAAACTAGACGTACTAAACTTTATGATTGAAAACGGTATGTCCTTATTTGAGACGGCAGCTATCTTTAACATTCCTGCCCCTTCAACGATTTCTGTTTGGAAAAAACAGTTCGAAACACAAGGAATTGATGCCCTTCAATCTAAGAAAAAGGGGCGTCTATCCATGAAAAAAGATTCAAATAAACAATTAAAACAAGCTTTAGCTGAAGGGTCAGTCGAAGCACTTGAAGCACGTATTCAACAGCTTGAGATGGAAAATGAGTACTTAAAAAAGTTGAATGCCTTAGTTCAAAACAAGGAAAAATCACGAAACAAGACAAAGCGCAAGTAGTCTATGAATTAAGGCATAAATATTCGGTGAAGGCACTCGTGGAGCTAGCTACTATTCCTCGAAGCACGTATTATGATTTAGTAAAGAAAATGAATCGTCCAGATGTAGATGCCGATTTGAAAGCGGAGATTAAAGCGATTTATGAGGAAAATGAAGGTCGTTATGGTTACCGTCGCATTCGTGATGAATTAACGAATCGTGGTCAGAAAGTGAATCACAAGAAGGTTCAGCGCATTATGAAAGAGCTTGGATTAAAGTGTGTTGTGCGTATGAAAAAATATAAGTCTTATAAAGGAAAAGTTGGTAGAATTGCACCTAATTTTTTAGAGCGTAATTTTCATACAGATGCACCGAATCAAAAATGGGTAACAGACATCACAGAGTTTAAATTATTTGGAGAAAAACTGTATGTATCACCTGTATTAGATTTGTATAATGGTGAAATTATTACCTATACAATTGGTTCTAGACCGACGTATTCACTTGTTTCAGAGATGTTAGAGAAAGCATTGGAACGTTTACCTGAAACCCACCAGCTACTGATGCATTCAGATCAAGGATGGCATTATCAAATGAGACAGTACGTCTGTACACTTGAATCAAGAGCTATCGTCCAGAGTATGTCTCGAAAAGGCAACTGTTACGACAACGCAGTAATAGAGAATTTCTTTGGGATTATGAAGTCGGAGTTCCTCTACATAAAAGAGTTTGAAAGTGTAGAGCATTTTAAAAGAGAATTAGAAAAATATATAGATTATTATAATACGAAACGGATTAAGGCAAAATTAAAAATGAGCCCGGTACAATACCGGACTCACTTTTATCAAGCTGCCTAATGAAATAACCGTGTCTAACTTTTAGGGGTCACTTCAAAGCAGCTCTTCTTTTTGTGTATTATGGTACAGGATGTCCATTAGAACTTTCGAAAATTGTAAACCATTGTTGACGGTCTAAGTGAACTTTTGTGGCAAGAGCGGCCGTTTTAACACGATCTAATTTACCAGAGCCGATGATTGGCATCATTTTAGCTGGATGTGCAAGTAACCATGCATACATAACAGTATCAATGCTACTAACACCTAGCTCAGTAGCAACCTTTTGTAAAGTTTCACGTACACGTACGGCACGTTCTGATTGACCAGTAAAGATTTCTCCGCCAGCAAGTGGTGACCAAATCATTGGATTGATTCGTTTTTCTTGGCATAAATCAATTGTTCCTTTTTCAAAATGTTCAAGCTGCATTGGGGATACTTCAATTTGATTCGTAATAAGCGGGAAATCTAAGTACGAACTTAACATATTAAATTGGGAAGGTAAGAAGTTAGATACACCGAAGTGACGAACTTTTCCTTCTTGCTTTAAGCGTGAGAACGCTTCTGCCACTTCATTTGGATCCATAAATGGATCAGGACGATGGATAAGTAATACGTCAATATAATCTGTATGTAAATTTTTAAGTGATGCTTCTGCACTTTGAATAATATGTTCTGCACTAGTGTTGTAGTGAGCAACATATCGCTCTGGAAATTTTGGTGATGGGGGAGCGATTCCACATTTTGTGATGATTTGCATGTTTTCACGTAAGGAAGGCTTTAGATGTAATGCCTCTCCGAACAGTCCTTCACATGTATAACCGCCATAAATATCAGCGTGATCGAAAGTAGTAATCCCCATGTCCATGCATTCTTCAATAAAAGAAAGTAATTCTTGTTTCGTCATATTCCATTCTGCTAAACGCCAAAAACCTTGAATAATACGAGAAAATTCTAGCTTTTCGGCCATTTGAACTCGTTCCATTATAAGTGCCCCCTTGATGAATAATAATATTTCTGAAAAGGCTTTCTTTCTACGTATTATTATATAGTTAGATGGGTGTACATACAATAAATATGTTTTGCCACAAAAACGATTATTTCTATATGCTATAATGTAAAAACATATAGCTATAAGGAGATGTACGAAATGATTCCAGTAACAATATTAACTGGTTTTCTTGGTTCAGGGAAAACGACACTATTAAATCGCATTTTGTCAGAGAATCACGGTCAGAAATTAGCGGTGATTGTAAATGAAATAGGGCAAATTGGTATCGATAATCAGTTGATTATGAATGTTGAAGAAGAAATTATGGAAATGACAAACGGTTGTTTATGCTGTACTGTACGGGAAGATTTACTCGTTGCATTAAAACAATTACTAGATGTAAAAGCAGAAGGGAAAATGGACTTTGATGGATTAGTAATTGAAACGACTGGTCTTGCAAATCCGGGTCCGATTATTCAAACATTCTTTTTAGATCCAGTCATTCAATCTGCATACCAAATTAACGGTGTTGTAACAGTAGTAGATAGTTATCATATACATAAACATTTTGAAAAAGGGCTAGAAGCAAAGGAACAAATTGCATTTGCTGATGTCGTTTTAGTAAATAAATTAGATTTAGTGAATGAAAGTGAAAAGGAAAATCTCTTGCAGGAACTGCAAGGTATTAACCCAACTGCAAAGTTAATCGAGGCCACTAACTGTGATGTAGATATTCCATCATTACTACAAATTCAAACGTTTAAAACGAAAGATACGTTACAAATTTATCCTCATACAGAACATAACCATCTAGAAGGTGTAAAATCGTTTGTATTACGTGAAGAGCGCCCGTTAGATTTACAAAAACTAAATGAGTGGATGTCAGCTGTCGTTCAAGAGCTAGGGGAGTATTTATATCGTTATAAAGGGATTTTATCCATCGATGGAGTAGATAAACGTATCGTTTTCCAAGGTGTGCATACATTGTTTGCTGCATCATACGATAGAGAGTGGCAAGAGGGCGAAGAACGAGTAAGTGAAGTCGTGTTTATCGGAAAAGATATTAATAAAGAATGGTTTCAAGAACATTTCGAGGAGTGTGTGAAATAAGTCTGCGTATATTGCAGGCTTATTTTTTGGACGTAACTAAGTGTTTTGTAGAAAAATACTAGATTGCCAAAAACGAAGGATTAAAAAAAGCCTGTTTTCACAGGCTTGTATGTTCATCTAAAAGTAACTCCATTACAACACCTACAACTGGGCCTTCATCATCAATATCCCCGTTTAAACGGAAACCAAATGATTCGTATAGTCCCATTGCAAGTTTGTTGTCTGGGTGTAAACTTAAATAAATTATTTTACATTCAAATTTATCTTGTAAGAATTGAAGGAGTATGCGAAGGAAACGTTTTGCGTATCCTTTTCCTTGATATTGTTGGTCAATCATAAAGCGGTCTAACCACACACTTTTACGCTTTTCCCAATACCATCCGTACATTGCATATCCTACAAGTGTTTCTCCATCATATAAACCTATTGACGTTCCGTTTCCTTCATATAATGATTCTGCTAAAGAAAACGCATTACTTTCAATAAATTGCTGCTGGTCTTTTGCGACGTTTAAAGCAGCTACTGAACGCCAATTTTTTGCTGTTACTTCACAAATGTGAAGAGTCATAATTCCAACTCACCTTCTAAATTAATATAGCTCAAAAGCTAATATGGATAATTTTACTTGTTATTTTGGTCAAGTCAAGCAGAAACACATAAAAAAGAAGAGGTTGCCCAAAAGTAGCTGAATAGCTAATTTTGGACAACCTTTTTAATATTTATGCTTCATTATGCTAATAAGAGCATCTCCATTGGTGAGCTCAATATTTTTATTCACTGCACATTGCGCTCGTTGAAGGGGCACTTGGTTTTGTATTGTCTGCTGTATGTAATATCCTACAGGAGAAATCTTGCCAAGGGGTGTAAAAAAGATGGAGAATGCAAGCTCAATTTTCGTTTACCGACTCTTACTGCATCAGAAGTAGTGGTAGATCAATCTAGATTAGAGAAACTGCAATTTATTCCAGGAAGATATATATGAAAGAAAACGCCACCATACTGCAAGTTCTGTATATTGACGGCAAGGTCAAGTGGAAACATCTAAAAGAATATGAGATGGATAAACATGAACATACAGAATCACATGAACATCAACCATTGTGTGGTGATACTCGCTACGATTAGAAAGCTACAGTTTGCAACAAGAAGACATGTAATTAGTATTCATGATATGGGGAGTATCCGAAATGCAAAACTTATTATGAGAGATTTAAAGTCATATGTGAGCAAAACAATGCCAGGTGGTCCGGTATTGCCAATAAGGCTCAGTGTTACCGGTTGCCCCTGTAGCACCCGTTGAACCAGTGGGACCTGTAGGGATTTGAAAAGGTTGCATAGGTGGAAGTGTCGGTCCGACTGAACCTGGATTTAATGCAGCGGAGGATAAAAACTCGTCCAATAAAATTCACCTCTGAAAAATTCGTATTACTAATAGTAAATGCGTGGGTAGAGCCAAATGAAATGGACAAGCGATTGTATATATGAAATTTAATAAAATAGTTATTTAATAAAAAAGCAGTTAGCTTTCGCTAGACTGCTTTGCTCCCTAATGTAGTTCTTGTTATGTAATTTAGATGAAGATACTACCTACTAGGATTAAGGCTCCTAGCAAAATTAGAGAATCAACTAAAATCAAGAACTGGTTTTTCTGTGGCTTTTTCAATTCTTTTATTAAGCTGAAAACTGCACTTAATCCGAAACAAATGTATAACAAAATCATTATCGTTCCTGACATGATTAACACTCCTAATATATCGATATCTTAATTATATAACGAAAAATATATACATGTAAGTTTTTAATGAAATCCTTATTTAAATAGGGAAATACAGCTGAAATGATAAGTATATCTACTGAACATTTCAGCTGGTATTCAAAGTTTTAAAAACCAATTTTTTTAAACATCTTAGTATATGTAATTACAAGTGCAGCTTGTACAATTACGAATAGTGAACCCATAAACATTTTGTGGTTATGATCTAATGCACCGAATATTGCCATAGATATTCCAATTAAGATAAAAAGTACACTTAGGAAAGGCGTAATTTTCATTAACACATTAAGTCTTTTATTCATATACAGACCTCCTGTTCTCAATAGATTTAAGTATTAAACGAACTTATAAATGTATTTTACTATATTTTTGTTTTTGGATATACAGGGACGTATATAAGTACAGGAGAAATTTGAACAAAAACGCTATTTGGGTAGGAAAGGAGAATGAAAATTGGTTACAACTTTAAATGTAACAAGTGTGGCCATAACAATACTGAAGAAGATATTGATTATACGAATATGCTTTGTGGAGAACCTTGTGGTTGTGAGTGCAATGAATACGAATTAATTTGTAGTTCTTGTGGTGATGAAATTTGCAGCGGTAATGGATGGGGAGAATTCGACAGAAAAGAAGCTGCTGAGGATGCTCAAGAAAAACTACTTTATATGAGCAAAAGAGCAGCTAGCAAAAGCTAACTGCTGATCTCCTCCAAGATGTAATTTACTATGTAAATTACATCAACTTATCCGTTAGTAAGTATGTAAATCCTATGAGAATTAACAAATTGAACGAAATCAAAAAAAGAGTTATAGAATTTATAGAAAAACCATAAAAAGATTTAAATTACTGGCAGAATTGTGCCGGTTGTTTTGAAATCATCGTGATATATTTGTATTGTGAGAAATGGCGGAAAAGAGAAAAAAGCATCTATTCAGTAGGTGCTTTTTCTTTTGCACAAAACAAACGAACACAACGAACGAAAAAAACAAGACGTTATGTTTTTTTATATTTTTCATTTTGTTTTGCTAACTTGATTTTGATGTGACGTAACCTTAAGTATTTAAAAAATTAAAAAAGTCCCTCAATAATGTTAAAGGGACCTTGCTCACGCAAATGATCTGTAAATCAATTCATCTTTGATATACAGATCATTTGTATGATAATATTTATAAAGAATTGCTAAATAATGAAATTACATAAATGCTTTTAGAAGTTCTTGAATTAATGGGATTGCTCCACCAATAAATTTTAAAACTGCCATTGCGATTTCCATATTATTCTCTCCTCTGTTTTTGTATTAAGATGTGTGAATCTTTATAACCTTATTATAGTAAGCGTTTACATTTATAACAATACATTTTCGTATGCAATATTGCATATTTATACGTTTAGACAAAAATTAGGCTCTATTAGTCATTCTTTAATGGTATCATAGCGAGGTGTGAGTCTTTAAGGGTTTTCCCTAATAGGAGGAAATATGGAAAGAGTACAAGTGATTTACAGTAATCTGAAAATTAAAAGTTGGGCTAAACAGGTATTAGCTGTAGGAGGAATATTAGGGTTCTGCTACTTGGTGTTATATGTTTTTAGTTTCTTAGTTGTTATGTAAATATTATATAACTAAACTAGTAGAGTCTTGCCAAGATAGGTAAGGCTCTTTTGTTTTTATCTGTGATGAGCAAACTACATACAAAACCTTTCAAGTTTGTCAGATACTATGTATGGTGCCTTATTTTTCTATGTTTTAGAACACTACCTCTTATTATTGAAATTAAATAAACTTCTATTAAAAATTTTCATTTATATTGAAAACACAATTGTATTTATAAAAAAATGTATTTTTATAAATACATCTTAAAAAGACAAGCATAAGTTATATTAAGTTTTGGTGAAATTTTTTTATCTTTGAAAAGGATTTAAATCTTACAAATAGATTTGATCCCTTTCTGTATACCGTAATTCCTATATTATCATATGAATATAATATAATGAAATTAATTTAAAAGCAAGAATATTAGTAGGTGTCCACCATATGCCCATCAACTTAAGATTTTAAAGTAGCTCCTAAACGAAGAATTTTTTTAAAATTGATTGTTAGTAAACAAGATAGATTGGCAAATCACTAACTAAAGAAATCTCTTCAGGTAAGCTAATCAGTAATATATCAAAAGATTCTTTACAAAATTTAGAGATATATTTCGTAGGTGTTTATCCTTCTATTAGTAGATTGGAAATGCTGATATAATTCTACCAGTTGATTTATCAAGACAAATTTGGATTTGCCGTCTGTTCATTGATTTTCCGATATATGTATTTCTAGCACCTTTTAAAAATTGAGCGTTTTGATAAGCTTCATTTTATAAGGGATACATGAAGAAAGCGATGAAGTTGCAATGTATTGGTATTTGCATTTCAAATGAAAGTACACCAAAATGCGGATATATAAATTCTTTGCTGTTATATTCGGGACACGCAAATAACTAAAAGAAAAAGGAGGTTTTTTTCTGACAGTAGGGGGTATTTTTGATCTTGCTACCGATAATCAAACGATATGTTAATTAGATTTAGATAAAATAAATACGTAGGTATTTACGGTTGACTTCCTATTTTTTTAGAATTATTTTAGTGAATCAAAATTAAAACTTTGTATACATCTTTTGTACTAGTAGACCTAAGTCTAAAAGTATGTACAATTACAACATTTGGCTAGTGGGTAAATTTTACGAACTGATATATACTAGTATTGTGTCTTGCCTTTTTAGGTGCAGTACACAGCCGGTGATTGGCTAGTGGATGTTCTTCCATTTTGCCAGTGCCGGTTTTTTGTTGGATAATAGAGAAAATGAAGTTTTTATAAAGAAAGAAGGGGTTTTTTTGAAAGATGTAAATTCTATCTTTATGAGAGAAAAGATTGCTAGTACTTATCTTTATTTTATTTCTTTTCTTGGTTTGGTTACTATAACTATATCTTTACTTGAAATTAAAATCCCTTCTCATCCAACAATACTAATATTGTTGTTACTATTTATGGGGATTGCAGAGTATTTTCCTGTAAGATTTTGGAGAGGAACTAGTTCGCTTACCTTTCCGATCATTTACGCTATGAATTGGCAGTTTGGAATCCATATAACTATTATTGCTATTGTACTCGTAACGCTAATTATTCACCTGCATCGTTGTTCACCGATACAAAGAATGTTATTTAATAGTACTCAGCATGCACTTAGTTTGATTTTGGCCGAATGGTTTTCAAACAAATGTATGTCCTTATTAATTAATAAGATTGATATGTCAGTTCTATATGAAAATTTAATATCTTTGTTATTATTTTGCGTGTTTTTTTGTTTTTTCAACAATCGTTTTTACGATTTGTTAATGCTACTCCTTCCGCAGCCATATTCAATCCATCAGTGGTATAAAAAAACTGTAACGGTATTTCTTTGCGAAACTTTTGGTTTCTCTTATGCGGCACTGATGCACGTATTAATTAGTACATATAGTGTGGAAGTAAACGAGATTACAGTACTGTTTTTCTTTTTTCCACTTGTAGCAACTTCCGTTATTAGTTCTTTTTCTGTACGGATAAGGATGGAGAAGGAACGATTATATGAGTTATTTCTTATTACGACCGAAATTAGTCGAGGATTAACCGGAGGAAACTTGAAACATATTAAACAAGCACTTAAAGGGTTTTTTGGCATACAAGCATATGTAATATGGACAAAAGATGATGGGAACTGGAATATTCTATTAAAAGATGGGAAAGTCCGCTCTGATATATCTGATGATTTAGAAAAATCTGGGGAGTTTGAGGAACTTTCTAAAAATCTTGTATTTAATGATTGGAAAATTGGTACGGCTCCTGGAGATGAAATATTTGATAGTGTTATACGCTCACTTGTATATTTTCCTCTTATAGTAAATGATGAATTAGTCGGAATGTTTGTTGCAGGGAAAAGTAGAAATGCGGGTTTCTTTCCGGAAGATGTACAGTCGTTAGCTACATTTTCTAACCAATTAGCTAACGTTGTTAAAACAAGGATATTGATTTCTGAACAGGAAAAAAGAATGATCTTAGAAGAAAGAAATAGAATCGCCCGTGAAATTCACGATGGTATTGCGCAAACATTAGCCGGGGTGATATTCCAACTAGAATCCTCGCAGAAAAAATACCGTGATAAACCAAAAGATATGCAGCAAGTAGTAGAGAAAAGCATAAAAGATTTAAGAGGAAGCCTAGGAGAAGTTCGCTATTCAATTTATGCTTTAAAACCATATCCGACACAACAATTAGGCCTTAAGCAGGCAATAGCAAGTAAAATAAAATCTTTAAAACAAGAATATGAACTAGACATTACCTATCATGAAAGAGGTCATGCACGTGCGCTTAGTTTTTCAAAAGAAAGGGTTATATTTGATACATTACAAGAGAGTTTGCAAAACATTGTAAAACATGCACAAGCAAAAAAGGCTGATGTTTTACTCAGTTATCAAAGTGAGCACGTGCTTTTAAGGGTTAAGGATAATGGAATTGGCTTTTCACTATTTGAGTCTATGGTTAAAACAAAGAATGAGCCACATTATGGTATATTACATATGAATGAACAAGCCGACCAATTAGGGGCTACTTTACAGATTGATAGTTCTGTAGGGAAAGGGACAGAAATTACACTGTTAATTCCAGATTCACAAACAAGGGGTGCGTAAAATGATTAAAATATTAGTAGTAGATGATCATGCTTTTTTACGAGATGCAATTCGGAGCATACTAGAGGATGAATCTGATATGAAAGTGGTTGGAGAAGCTAGCTCTGGGGATGGAGTATTGGGAAAAGTAGAAGAATGCCGACCAGATTGTATTTTGATGGATATTAATCTTCCAGGGAAAAATGGAATTGAAGCTACAGAATTAGTGAAAAAAAATTATCCGAGTTGCCGAGTACTTGTGTTTACAATGTATGAACATGATGAGTATTTAATGGATGCACTCCAGGCGGGTGCTGATGGTTATTTATTGAAGGATTCCTCATCAGAGCAGGTAGTAGCAGCAATTCGAATGTTATATCGAGGCGATTCAGTTATTCATCCGCGTATGACTAAAAAATTAATTACATATCATCAGCAAAAAATGAAAGTAGAATCAAATGAAAATGAACTAACGGAACGTGAAAAGGAAATTCTCTTTGAACTAGTAAAAGGACTTAGTAATAAAGAAATTGCTGAAGTTTTACATATTAGTGATAAAACAGTTAAAATACACATCAATAAAATTTTTAAAAAACTAAATGTGAAAAGTCGATCGCAAGCAGTGATTTATGCAGTTCGAAATCAATTGGTTCCGCTAGATTAAATAAGAAATCTATCAAAGAACTATCGTGTCGCTTTATTCTGTATCACAAAGAATAAAGGACAAGATAGTTCTTTTGTACTATGTAGGCATAGAATCCTTAGAGAAAAGATACTCCTTTTGATTAATTTTCAGAATAATCAAAACGTGAAATAATAATAATAGAATTACATTTTAATCCTATTAATAATTCATTTTGTGAAAATCTTTTGTTGAAAATAAATGATGGGGGGCTCCTATAGAAAGAGTAAAGTGAGTAATTAGCTATATGAGGTATGGGGATGGTAGTAGTGTTGGAAATCTTTCATGATACAACAGATTAAGATTGATAGAGTTTCCAACGCTAAGTAGGAATGGAAGAATCAATTGGTTTCAAAAAATAATATGAATAATGGGGAGATGCAATATGAAACGAGGGAAATTTGGAAAGATTCTTATTGGAACGTTAACAGTTGGAATGTTATTGTCTCAAGGAATTCCATATAACGTATTAGCAGAAGAGGTAAATACATCTACTTTAACTGGAATTGATGATGCAAATGCTATCTTGAAAGGTCTTACCAAGGAACAACGTAATGCCTTAAAAACGTTAGATACAAAACCAGGTTTTGTTATTTCGCCAGGTATCAATACAGCAAGTCCTAATAATGTGAATGTGATTATAGAATTTAAGCAAGCACCTAGCAAAATTGAGGTATTAAAACAAGCGGCTAAAGGGAAAAAGGTAGCTCTTTCAAATGCGGAACAAAAGGTAGAGGCATCACATAAAGGATTTAAAGCAGAGCTTGAACAGCTTCAAAAGAATAAAGAGAAAGGGACAAATGTAAAATCTGCAAAAATAACAAGAGAGTATAAGAATGCTTTTAATGGTGTAGCGATTTCTTTACCAGCGAATATGATTGAGGACTTAGTTCGTACCGGTATCGTTAAGCGCGTATGGGAAGATCATGAGGTTAAAATTGATTTACCAAAAGAAACAGCTAAGACTGCTGTTGAACCGAAAATGGCAGATAGTGTACCGCAAATTGGTGTGGACAAGCTACATGATGAAAAAATAACAGGTAAAGGAATTAAGGTAGGTGTACTGGACACAGGTATTGATTACAACCACCCGGATTTGAAAGATGCATATAAAGGATATCGTGCAAAACAAGGTGAGGATCCAAGCAAAATAGATCCGAACTCAATAAAAGGATGGGACTTTGTTAATAATGATGCTGATCCAATGGAGACAACGTATAAGGATTGGCAAAATTCTGGGGGATATCCTGAGATTTATGATGGAAGTGCATATTATACATCCCATGGTACGCATGTAGCTGGGACAATTGCTGCAGACAAACAGAATAGTGTGGATTATGCAGTGAAGGGCGTTGCTCCAGATGTAGATTTATATTCATATCGTGTATTAGGTCCATATGGAAGTGGACAAACAAGTGGTATTCTTGCTGCGATTGATAAAGCAGTGAAAGACGATATGGATGTTATCAATTTATCACTAGGAGCATCTATTAATGATCCTTTATATCCTACTTCTGTCGCAGTGAACAATGCAATGTTAGCAGGTGTTGTTACGGTAGTAGCAGCTGGTAATAGTGGTCCGGATGAAGGTACTATAGGATCACCTAGTGCAGCGGCACTTCCCATTACAGTTGGAGCCAGTGACGCTGCAATGAATATTCCAACGTTTTCCGCCGATGCAGGTGATGTACATGTAGATAAGATGATGCTACTTGGAAAAAGCTTTACTGATAAGATTGAAGATTTGAAAGGTCAATCCTTATCGGTTGTATATGCAGGGCTTGGGAAATCAGGTGATTTTACAGGGAAAGATGTGAAAGGGAAGTTAGCTCTGATCCAACGCGGTGAGATTACATTTGATGAAAAAATTAAAAATGCTAAGGAAGCAGGCGCGAAGGCGGTAATTGTATACAACAATGTAGATGGGGAAATTACAAGTTATCTTGGGGAAAGTACTTCATCTATTCCATCGTTCCGCTTAACAAAAGTAGATGGTGAGAAATTACAAGCAAAAGCTGTACAAGGAGATGTGTCGTTAGCGTTTGGAGAACTTAGTAATATAAAAACAGAGGGAGATCACTTAGCTGATTTCAGCTCCCGTGGTCCTGCAACTAAAACAGATGATATTAAGCCAGATATTGTAGCACCAGGTGTATCTATTTTCTCAACTGTTCCTGAATATATTAATGATCCAAAGGATGGAGAAAATTATCCGGTAGCGTATGGACGTATGTCAGGTACATCTATGGCAACTCCTCATACTGCAGGGGTAGCGGCACTTATTTTACAAGAACATCCAAACTATAGTCCATTTGAAATAAAAGAAGCACTTATGAATACCGCAGTTGACCTAAAAGAAGAGCGTTCTGTATTTGAGGTGGGCTCTGGACGAATTGATGCATATCGTGCAGTTCATGCAGATACATCTATCGAGGTTATCGATAAAACATCAAACGTTGTAGATGATGAAGAAGTAGAAATTGAAGAAAAAACAGGCTCTATTGCGTTTGGGTATAAAAATCAAATTGAAACTGGGCCTATTAAAGATAGTCGAAAAGTCTTAATTAAGAACAGCAGTAAAACAGATGGGAAAGAATTTAAATTAGAGGTAGAATTTTCACCTACAAGTGTAGGGGTGCAAGATGCAGCGAAGAATGGTGTGAAGCTAAATGTACCAGATTCTATTAAAGTAGCTCCTGGTACATCAGAGGAAATTAGCCCTGAAATTATCATTCCAGAAAACGCTGAATTTGGTAGATATGAGGGATATATTCATATTTCAAATAAAAACAATGAAAAAGAAGTATATCAAGTACCATTTGCAGTTAAATTCACAGAAAAAGGGATTGCGTCTGTAGATTTACTGAGAGATGCAATGGCAACAGATGCATCTAAATTCCATCCATTTATGGAGAGACCAAGTTCGCCTTTGACATTTAAAGTAAATAGTCCTCTTGAAACTATTGATGCAGTTGTGAAGGACCGAAAGACAGGGAAGGCATTAGGAGTCGTTGGTACACTTGATGCAAGTAGTCTAACACCGAATGTTGAATATATGATGTTTTCTGGTATGGGAGGGTATGTACTTCCATTTACAGGAGATCCAGCTCATCCAATTGGGGATAAACCTGTTATGTTGCCTGATGGAGATTACGAATTGAACTTCGTTGGATATGATAAGGAAGGAAAATCGTATACAAAAGGCGATAGCATTATCATTGATAATGTTATACCGGAAATGAAATTTAAGGATGTACAACCTGGTATACACGAAGTAAATGATTCTATGTTTAAAGAAGAAGACGGCCAACGTGCATTATGGGTGCATGGTAATATATATGATTCTACAGTAGATGCATTAAAAGCAAAAGGCTTGCAGTATGATCAAAAAGCGAATCAAATTGTATATTATCAAAACTCAGCCTTCCCATCAGGTTGGTTGAATACAGTTCAAGCAAATGGTGATTTTAAATTTGGAGTACTTCCAGAGGAAATAAATGAGCCGTTAAATTTAAGATTATTTGGATATGACCTTGCCACTGCAGGGAATATGGCAACTGGATATAAAGATTATGTCTTTGTAAAAGAAGGGACAGAATACGCTGTTCCAAGTTATGACAAAGATAAAATAAAATTAGGTGAAAAAATTACGTTAACTTTGAATCTCAATAATGTAAAACAGCTTATGTCAGGTACATTTGAAATTCCTTATTACAAGCAGCTCTTTAAATTTAAAGATGTGAAACCAAATCCAGCACTTACGGAATATGTAAAACAACATGGACTGAACCTTAAATTAGAAGATCCGAAGGTAAGTGAAGAAGGAGCTTGGGAAAACAAGGTGAAAGTTGGCGCGTCATTGGAAGGAAAAGAATTTAAAGGATTAGATGGAGATACACCATTTTTAGATGTTACATTCGAGATGACGAGCGATGAATACTTTAATGATTTAACTGCATTTGGAGTAGATAAGTTCTCTTATACAAAAGTTGGTGCAACAGAAGGCAATGAGATTCCTGTGTTTAAAGATAAATCTTTTGCTATTGTTTCGAAACATTCAACGGTTACAGGATATATTGGTCCGGAAGCTTTCTTGAATGAAGAGGGGTATTTAGGTAAGAAAGACTATACAAAACTAGGAGCAAAAGTGTATGCAGTTGGTAAGGATGGAAAGAAATATACAGGAACGATTGATGATAACGGGCAATTTGAAATTCGTAGTGTCCCTGTAAGCGATAAAGAATATGATATTTTCGTAGAAATGCCAGGTCATTTAAATAGTAAATTAACAACAAAAATCGGAAAAATGCAGGATGGAGAATTAGTGGGACAAAACTTTAGGGCTGACATAGATGATAACCTTGCAGGTGATGTAAACGGCGATAAAATGGTGGATATTCAAGATGCTAGAATAGTAGCTCTGTCATATGAAAAAGGAAAAGTATCTGTAAAAGATGGAGATATAAATCAAGATGGTGTTGTAGATGAAACGGATATTCGTTTTATTGAGAAAAACTTCTTGAAAAAGGGTCCAGATGCCAAAGAAAATCAGAAACCGAAAGAAAATGTAGGGCCAGTGACGTTAGATAAAATCTTACGATCTATCGGTTTAGAACCAAAAAAATAAGTGGACAAACTTCTAGAGTAAATAAAGTAATCAGACAATGAATAGTAAATGAAATGAGATTGGCTAACAAATGACCGGTAATGATTCACGTTAATATTACCGGTCATTTTAAAAGTAATAGTCGTTTGGGCACAAGAAGTAACTAGTTTAAAGTTAGTTTTCTTTCGTTATGGGACAAGGTAGTTGTTTAATGATTATTGTTTGTGGGATGGAAATAAGGTTTATGGTTTGAACTTAAAAAATAGGGGGACTTGTGAAATGGGTATGAAGAAAAAACTTGGTAGGGGTGTCATAACTGCAGCGCTGGGCTTATCTTTAATTGGCGGGGGAACATATGCGTATTTCAGTGATAAGGAAGTATCACAAAACACGTTTGCAGCGGGTACTTTAGATTTGAGTGTAAATCCTGAAGTTGTTATTAATGTCGACAATCTGAAACCAGGTGATGAAATGGAGCGCGGTTTTCAATTAGTTAACAAAGGAACCTTAGCAATAGGAGATGTGAAACTCCTGACAGATTACAGTGTAATCGATGCGAAAGGGGATAATGGAAATGCTGATTTTGGTGATCATATCCGTGTGGATTTCTTGTGGAATTTGGATAAAAATGAAGTTCCAGTATGGTCTACTACATTATCTGAATTAAAGGTAGCTACGCAAAATGGAAGTATTCCTGACCTTGTAAAGAAAGGTATTGTAGATCGAGAAGGAAATGGACTTGCTCCTGGTGATGATGATACATTTTATGTAATGTTCACATTTATAGATAGCGGTGAAGACCAAAATGTATTTCAAGGAGATGCATTGAAATTAAATTGGACGTTTAATTCCATGCAAACAAGTGGTGAAGAAAAGTAAGTGTAACAATTTGTATACTATATGTTTAAACGTATAGTGTACAATTAAAAGAACTGTATTTAAATTGAAGAGTTTATCGCGAATGGTAAGGCTCCTCATAAATATATGGGTGAAAAAACTGATGACGATTTTCTTTTTTTAGATTCTATTCCTTAGTTGATAAAAAGGTTAGATTGCACAATTAATTGGGAGATAAGTATAAGTAACTTTGAACAATATTAAGTTCACCATTTTTATGATGCCGCTTTTTCTATAACGGTAAGTTCAAATTGTGTTTCTATTAAATAAAAAATACATCCTTATAGGGATGTATTTTTTATTTATGATAATGTTATAAATTATTCTACATGAACCGATATGCTTTTAGATAATACTTGCATTGAGAAAGGAACTCTAGCTTCAAAAGCTATAGTGTTTGTTGAATTTGGTGTGTTTGAGAAGATGTAAGAATCCTTAATGCGTAATCTAAATGTTTTTTCAGATCCGAATGGACCAGTATAAGAACTGACTTCGTCTAAAGAACTTCCCGCATATCTAACACCATTAACAGTCAAAGCCTCAGAATATGAATCCGGTGTACCTACTTCACTAACTTTCACATAAAGGTAATCGCCTTTAAGAACAGGAATAGTTAAGTAAGAACTTGCACTATACATTTTGTTATTATCGCCTACAGCACTAATGCTAACACTTCGCAGTGGAGAAGAATCCGCCTTTGAAATAGTTGGTAAAAATGCTAGTGTAAGTGCAAAACACATAGCTAACATGCCCATAAATTTTTTCATATAAACAACCCCTTAGATATTTATTTAACATCCTGTATTTTACAGGTTAAAAATGTAAATTTCAATATCGTTATATAAGGAATAATTATGCAATTATGCATATCTAATATAAAGCACACCAAAACTCGGATACATAAATCCCTTGGGGTTACATTTGGGATACGAAAATAACTAAAAGAAAAAGGCGTCTACAGAATAAAATTTCTATTCTTATATTTGTAGGATAGTTTTAGATACAAAAATAAAGAGATTAGTAATATATATATTCCCTAATGTTAAATATATATTTCGATTATGCAGTTAATAATTTAATATATAGAATATAAGATTTATGGTATGAAGTTATCATTTACATAATGAGACGTATTTAAAGTCTATAAGTAAAGAGAAAATTGCAAGAGTTAAAAAAGTCTAATTCAACTGGAGTTTACCGATATTGTAAACGCTACGCGAAAAAACAGTAGTCATATTGAAAGTAATAAATTTAACCCTTCTTTAAAACTTTGTATGCATATAGCTAAAACATTAGATAAGAATTTAGATAAATTATTTTGGGAGGAACTCTAAAATGGAAAAACTAAAAAAATGGTTTTCACTCAGTACACACTCAGATGAAAGAATTCAATAAATCGAAATGAAAATTTGGGCTCAATCTGGAATTGTTGTCCTACTTTTAGCTTTTATTGATGTTATTATAAGGGGAGCATATCTACACCGCCCATTCCTAGAATGGATTGCTTCATTAGCCATTATAATTTGTTATATGATTTTCTTCTTTATTAAATCTATTCTAACTGGTGTTTATGCAACAGATATTAATAATAAAGAGCAATTAAAAGAAAAATTAAAAGAAAAAATGAGTGATACCTTTATTTTGTGTTTTGTAGCAATAGGTGCTACCACATACAAATATAATTTACCTGAAGATTTCGTTGGATGGTTAGCAGTAATAGCAAGATTTATTATACTTTTCGCTTTCCTATTTGGTATACAATATCTTATTACAGTAATAGCATGGAAGAGATCCAATAAAATATAAGGAAACGAAACAAAATCTATCAGCGTCTCTGTCAAAAATCAAAAACAGCGAAAAGAAGTACGAGAACGTTTACGTACAAAAGAAGGTAAAGAATTATATGTAAAACGACAAATAGAGGTAGAACCCGTATTCGGTCATATTAAATACAATCGCTTCTTCCAACGTTTTTCCTTACGAGACCTTTCCAAAAATCGACTGGAATGGGGTTTTATTTGTGTTGCCCATAATTTACGGAAATGGACAACAAGAGCTCAATCCAAAGCGAAAAACGCCCGGTTATAGTAGGAAATCTGTTGATTTTCTACTATAATCGGGCATTTTCTCATCCATATTAAAGTTAAAATAAAAAACTGTCTCCAAAAGGCTTTATTTAAAGACCTTTTGAGACAGCCTCTTCTTATCAAAAGTTGATTAGTTAGTAGCTTCTTTCAATGTATTCACGTTTTCTTCCATTAAAGTGAAGTAATCTTTATTATTTTTCGCATCGTCTTCAGAAATAGTGGCTAAGTGATTTAAGCGTAAAATTTTTGTACCTGTTTCTTTTTGGATAACGGATGCTACTTTTGGAGTAGAAAATGTTTCAAATAAAATATATTTTAGATTATGTTCTTTTACTGTTTTTGTAATTTCAGCAAGCTGTTTTTGAGATGGTTCATCAGAAGCTGAAATACCAGCGATAGCAATTTGTTTTAGGCCATAGCGTTGTTCCCAGTATCCATAAGCTGCATGAGAAACTAAAATATCTTTCGTTTTTGCATTCGCAACAGCTGCTTTAAATTGATCATCTAAATCAGTAAATTTTGTTTGAAGTGCTGCAAAGTTTTTTTCGAACTCTTGTTTATGGTCAGGTTGTAATTCTACAAGTGCATTTTTAATTTTTTCAGCCTGTTTCATTGCTAGAGTAGGGTCTAACCAAATGTGTGGGTCTTTATCATGATGATGTTCATCTTCTTTATGGCCGTCTCCGTGATCATGATGCTCTTCTTCAGTAGAAGTACGCAGTTCAATACCTTTTGATGCATTTACAATTTTAACATTTTCTCTTTGTAATGATTTTTCCATTTTTTTAGCAAATGGCTCTAATTCAGCTCCGTTATAAACGAATAAATCGGCTTTTGCAACCTGTACTGTTTGTTTTTGACTTGGCTCAAATGTATGAGAATCTGCACCAGGTGGGTAAATCGCTTCAACAGTTACATAGTCGCCACCAATTTTTTTTGCGAAATCTGCAAGAGGAAAAATAGTTGTATAAACAGTTAGCTTTCCGTCTTTCTTGGCATTACCTTCTTTTTTATTTGAGCAGCCAGTAAAAATTAAAGTGAAAATAAGTAAGAATGAAAATATAGTCAGTCTTTTAGGCATGAAGTTCTCCTCTTTTCTTTTTTACGGATATATTTTCCCCAATTATAGAAGAAAAATATCATTTTAATACAAAACGGAATAATTACGTTTTAGTTTGCGAACTTAGTATAATACATCTTTTATAAAGTTGCAATAAATAATAATCATTCCGATTTGATTTTGTTATAAAGTTGTCAAATATAGATGTGTTATTTTTGCGAATACATGCATATGTGACAACGCTGTGTTCATATATATGAAAGGAGGGTGTAGAGGGGGATGAGTGTTTGGGCTACTTAATGGAAGCTATTTTATTGATATTAGCGGTAGTATTACCATTAGCCTTAGTCTTAATTTTTTTAAGAAGATTAATAAGTAATTTAGGAGATGCATCAACAGTAACAAAATTACGAGAGAAAGATGAGAAAAAAGAGTGAGTAAAGCACTATGCGTACGCATAGTGCTTTACTTGTGGTAAAATGAGAGAAGGAAACTCCTAAAAGTTGTATTTTACTGAAGGAGAGAAAAGTAAAATAAGAGGTATATGCATATATGAATAAGCGAACAGCGTTAGTACTTGGTGCAAGTGGTTTAGTTGGACAAGAAATAACGCGTCTATTACTTGAATCAGATTACTACGATTCGGTTACTATTTTTGTAAGAGAACCAATACAATGGCAACATGAGAAGTTACAGCAAAAACAAGTAGACTATTCGGTATTAGAGGAATATAAAGAGTTTTTTGCTGTGGATGACGTATTTAGTTGTCTAGGAACAACAATCAAGAAAGCAAAAACAAAGGCGAATTTCAAAAAGGTAGATTATGAATATACGTTAAGAGCTGCTTGTTTAGCTGAGAAACAAGGGGTGCAAAATTTCCTTGTTGTGTCCTCAATGGGAGCGAATCCTAAATCGTTTTTCTTTTACTCACAAGTGAAAGGAAGAATGGAAGAGGAATTGCAAAAGTTAGTAATCGGTGGTATTCACATTTTTAGGCCATCTTTATTAGTAGGAAATCGACAAGAATTTCGCTTTGGCGAACGAATGGCGGAAAAATTATCTCGTATGATTCCTTTTATATTTAAGGGGGCATTCAAAAAGTATAAACCAATTTCAGCTAAAGATGTGGCGAAAGGGATGTATATAACTGCATTGCGAGAAGAATCGGGTATCCACATTTATAATTCGAATGAAATTACAGCGATAGAATAAATAAAACCGAGAAGGATAGCTTCTCGGTTTTATTTATTTGTACTGATTTTCCCAGGTGCTCGCTCGTATTGATACGGTTCTTCTAACTCAAAGCCAAGTTCATTGGCCGCTATTCTTGGGAAGTAAGGATTGCGAAGTAACTCACGTCCGATAAAAATTAAATCTGCTTCGTTATTATTTAAAATTTGCTCTGCTTGTGCCCCGGTCGTAATCAATCCAACGGCACCAGTTGCAATGTTAGCATGTTTTTTAATATGTTTAGCGTATGGTACTTGATACCCAGGATAAATATCGATGCGTGCAGGTACAACAGCCCCAGAGCTACAATCGATTAAATCTACTCCTTGTTCTTTCATCCATTTCGTATACTGAACGTAATCTTGAACCGTTAACCCGTCAGGGTGATAATCATTTGCTGAAATACGAACAAATAACGGTCCGTTCCAAACTTCATTTATCGAGTCAATGATTTTGCGTAAGAAACGATATCGTTTTTCAGGCGAACCACCATAATCATCAGTCCGCTTATTGGAAAGCGGAGAAAGAAATTCATTAATAAGATAACCGTGAGCACCGTGTATTTCAATAACGTCAAATCCAGCTTGTTTTGATCGTATTGCAGCCTGCTGAAAAGCTAATACAGTATCTTTAATTTGGTGTTTACTCATTTCTATTGGCATTTTCATTGTTTCATTAAATGGAATGGCTGACGGAGCTAACGCATCTGTTTCTAATTCTGCTTTTCTTCCAGCGTGAGCGAGTTGAATGGCAGCTTTTGCACCGTTATCATGTATAAAAGTTGTCGTTTTATGTAAGCCTTCAATTTGGCTATCATCCCAAATACCTAAGTCTTTATTAGAAATTCGCCCTTCAGGTAATACGGCTGTTGCTTCAATCATAACTAAACCAACTTGACCAGCAGCTCTTGTTCCGTAATGAACGAGATGGAAATTAGTTACTTGGCCATCCTCGTTTTCTGACGAATACATGCACATAGGTGACATAACGATACGATTTTTTAATGTAACGTCCTTAATTGTATAAGGTGAAAAAAGTTCGGAATTCATCCAATAGCCTCCTAGATTGAATTTTCTTACATTGTATCATTCTCGTTTTTGTTTCCCTAATAAAACGCTTATACGAAAAATTTTGTCTATTCGTGTTACAATAATTAATATGAATTGAATTGGAGGATGACATATGTACCAGGCTTATTATGAAAGTGAATTAGGTCTGCTGGAAATTACAGCGAACGATAAAGGAATTACGTCTGTTATATTTGTTGATGAGAGACAAGAAGAAATTACAAACGAAATGATAGATCAATGTATAAATGAGCTAGATGAATATTTTAAGGGGAATAGAAAAGAGTTCACGGTCCCGTTGTCTGCCGAGGGAACAGCATTTCAAAAAAATGTATGGGATGCGCTCTATACTATTCCTTATGGCGTAAGTGCTTCATATTTAGATATTGCAGAGAAGGTCGGAAATACGAAAGCTGTACGAGCGATAGGAGGAGCAAATAGTCGTAATCCAATTTCAATTATCGTTCCGTGTCATCGTGTAATAGGGAAGAGCGGGAAGCTTGTCGGGTATGCGGGTGGTTTATGGAGGAAAGAGTGGTTATTAAAACACGAAGGTATTTTGAAATGACGTATGGATGGGAAGAGGGATTGTTTTGAACTGTATAAATTGTGGGCAACCTTGCTCGAATGACCAATTAAATTGTACAAGTTGTCAGCGTAACTTGCACAATGAACAAGATAAAGGAAGCTTACTAATAGATAAAGAATTAGAAGTATATGTAGGGAGACAGTATCCGTATTACAAAAGGAAGTGGGAGCTTGAGGAAAAGCGGATTGCTAGGTGGAGCTGGAATGGTTGGGCAGCTATTTTCAATGTAGGTTGGCTTGGATATCGTAAGTATTATTTACCTGCAGCTTTATTTTTATTGTTATTAGTAGCATGTGATGCGTTTTCTTATTATATGGGCTTCAACGTAGCATTGCCAATCATTAATATGGTGCCTCTTACGTTTCTATTACTTGTTTTTATTTTATTTGGAATGGCGATTTTTGCAAATGGATTATATTATCAATTTGCAGAAAGACGTATATATCGAATAAAAGCACGGGAAATTCAAGATGCATCGGTGGAGAATTACCTCATTCGTGATAGCGGTGGAACGAGTAAAATGGGAGCAACAATTGTTACGATTTTAGCAGTTGCTAGTATTTTTTTCAGCCATTTCTTTTTCCCGACTGATCGAGATATTATTCAAAAAGTTCGTACAAGCTCGCTATATGAATATCCGTTCTTTTCCATTGGTGAATCATTTGAAAATTACTTTAAAAATCCAGATTGGGTATATTATCGCGGAACGGAAGGATTAGAATTAGTAGAATTCCAAGGAAATAGTCCTGATATGGCAAGGAAAAAGGTGAGAATCCAATTTATTGTTGATTATAAATTGGGTGAGATTGAGCCGTACTCACTTACGATTAATGGAGAATCTAAAAATGAGGAAGAATTTTTGAAGATATTGGACGAAATATTTAAAGTCCAAAATCCATTTGACATAGAAGATGGATTACAAGTAAAAGAAATAGAAAAAGAAATGGATGGAAGAGCGCTCTATCCATTTCTTTTTTTGTGTATATGAAAATAATATTTGAAATAATCTGAATCTTTTGTATAATAATATATATTATACTGGCTTTCATGTATACATATAGATTGGGGGAAGGAAGAATGAAGAGAAAGGTAACAACGATTGCTGCAGTTGCATTATCGACTAGTGTATTAGTTGCAGGTTGCGGAAATGGGGAGAAGGCATCTACAACGAAGAAAGAAGCAGGTAAGGGAGCAGCAGATAAGCAAGTATTAAACTTACTAGAAACAGCAGAAATTCCTTCAATGGATACGTCAAAATCAACAGACTCTGTGTCATTCCGTGCCTTTGTAAATGCAATGGAAGGATTATATCGTTTAGATAAGGATAATAAACCAACTCCAGGTATGGCAAAAGACGTGAAAATTAGTGAAGATAAAAAAACATATACATTTGAATTACGAGACGCAAAGTGGTCTAATGGCGATCCAGTTCGAGCACAAGATTTTGTATATGCATGGCAACGCGCATTAGATAAAGCAACGGCAGCTGAGTATGCATTTATTTTATTTGATGTGAAAAATGCACAGAAAGTCAATAAAGGAGAATTACCGTTAGATCAATTAGGAGTGAAAGCAAAGGATGATAAAACATTAGTAGTAGAATTAGAACAACCAGCACCATATTTCCTTGAGCTTACTTCATTCCCAACATTTTTCCCTTTAAATGAAAAATATGTGAAAGAACAAGGAGATAAATATGCATTAGAAGCAGATAAACTATTATACAATGGACCATTTACGATGAGTGAATGGAAACATGAACGAAGTTATCAGTTAAAGAAAAACCCTAATTATTGGGATAAAGATACTGTGAAGTTAGAAGAAATTAATGTAAATATTGTGAAGGAAACGAGCACGGGAGTGAATTTATATGATAGTGATCAAGCAGACCGTGTTATTTTAAGTTCTGAATTTGTTGATAAATATAAAAAGAATAAGCCAGATGAATTTAAAACGAAGTTAGATCCACGTATGTATTTCTTGCGCTTTAACCAAAAAAATGCAACGTTTAAAAACCAAAAAGTTCGTGAAGCAATTGATCTGGCATATGATAAAAAAGGAATTGCAAATGTTATTTTAAATGACGGATCATTGCCAGCATATTTCTTAGTACCTGAAAAATTTACGACAGGACCAGATGGGAAAGATTTCCGTACTGTAAATAAAAATTTCCGTGACAGTAAAGATAATGCAGCAAAAGCAAAAAAATTATGGGAAGAAGCGAAGAAAGAACTTGGCCAAGATACAATTACAGTAGAATTTCTAAATGATGATAACGGTAGTCGTAAAAAAGTGGGCGACTTTATTAAAGAAGAGTTAGAGAAAAATTTACCGGGTATTAAAGTGAATTTGAAACAACAGCCATATAAGCAGAAGCTAGAGTTAGAAAAGAAATTTGAATATGAATTCTCATTATCCGCATGGAGTCCGGACTATCCAGATCCAATGACTTATATTGATATGTTTGTTACTGGAAGCTCATTTAATGAAATGGATTATTCTAATCCGAAGTATGATGATTTAGTAGCGAAATCAAAAGGAGAGCTATTAAAAGATGATAAAGCCCGCTGGAATGCACTTGCAGAAGCTGAAAAAATCTTAATTGGTCAAGATGCTGCCATTTCTCCTGCGTACCAACAAAGTACCGCATATTTAGAGAAACCATACGTAAAAGGTATTGCAAATCATACGTTTGGTGGAGATTTCAGTTATAAATGGGCATATATTACAAAGAAATAGTATAATAAAAGATGAGTGAATTTTCGCTCATCTTTTATTTGTATAGGAGGAATTAGAGTTGTTAAAAGGAATCAATCATCTTTGTTTTTCAGTATCTAATTTAGAAGATTCTATTACATTTTACGAAAAAGTACTAGAAGGAGAATTATTAGTTAAAGGGAGAAAGCTTGCATATTTTAATATATGTGGAGTATGGATAGCACTTAATGAAGAAACACATATTCCTAGAAATGAGATTCATCAATCTTATACGCATATTGCGTTTTCAGTTGAACAGAAAGACTTTGAACGCCTACAGCAGCGATTAGAAGAAAACAAAGTTCATATTTTACAAGGAAGAGAACGTGATGTGAAAGATTGTGACTCTATATATTTTGTAGATCCTGATGGTCACAAATTTGAGTTTCATTCAGGGTCATTGCAAGACCGACTTAATTATTATAGGGAAGATAAACCTCATATGACATTTTATTAAGGGAGAAAAAAGTTGCATGCGCTAGTAATTGGTGGAACAGGAATGTTAAAGAAAGTTTCTATGTGGCTTTGTGAGCAAGAGTTTCATGTTTCTATTATTGGAAGAGATGAAGTGAAATTAGAAAATGTTAAGCGGGAGAGTGCTATACCAGAAAGTGTCACATGCCTTCCGTTAGATTATCATAATGATGACGATGTAAAGCTAGCTATTACAAGTACAATTGAGAGGAATGGCCCAATAACATTAGTTGTTGCGTGGATACATTCAAGTGCGAAGGATGCGTTATCACTCATTTGTAGAGAATTAGACATGTCGTCTGAAACATACAACGTTCTTCATATTTTAGGCAGTAAAGCGTCGAGAATAGCCTCACAAAAAATAGGCGGTACGCGATGTAGCTATCATAGAATAATATTAGGTTTTATATTAGAAGATACATACGGAAGATGGCTTACTCATGAAGAAATATCGGATGGGGTAATTGATGGAATTGAAAGTAATTGTGATGAATGGATTGTAGGACGAGTAGAACCGTGGGAATTACGGCCAACATTATGCTACAAGCTAAGCAATTAGGAGATAGAATGAAAGATTTATCTATCAATGCAATCTATAGTAGTCCGAGTGAAAGAACCCTTCATACTGCAGAGTTAATAAAGGGCGATCGTGATATGCCGATAATCGCGGATGAGCATTTTTATGAAATTAACATGGGGATTTGGGAAGGACAGACAATTGATGATATAGAAAGGCAATACCCAGACGACATACAGTTATTTTGGTATGAGCCACATCTTTTTCAGTCCACATCAGGAGAAAATTTTGAGGTTGTTCATAAAAGGGTAATGGAGGGGATACAGCTTCTTTTAGAAAAGCATAAAGGAGAAAGTATATTAATTGTCTCCCATGCGGCAGCTGCAAAACTACTTGTAGGACATTTTGCGGGTATTGAAATTGAAAATGTGTGGGATGAGCCATTTATGCATAGTGCTAGTCTAAGTATAATAGAATTTGAAGACGGTAAAGGTGAAGTGAAGCAATTTGCAGATATAAGTCATTTTCAATAAACGTAAAAAAGGCCGCAAAACGGCCTTTTTTTGTAGGCATAAAAACTAGCAATTACGTTTTTTATACCAGAAGTGATCAAATTTCTTGTTTTTGCAAGATGGGAATTTATGTCCGCCTTTGCAATCATTCCATTTGTGTCCATCATCGTGACAGTCTTTACCATGATCGCATGAATCATCACAAGAGCCACCATGTCTATGAGGGAAGAATTCGCATTTTTTACAGAAACTTCGTTTTGTCCAGAAAAATTTCTTTTCAAAGCGGATGCATTTTGTAACGAATGTACAATGCTTCCTACGCGTCACTTTCGTAACTAAAACGCATTCTTTTCTACGTGTCACTTTCGTAACGAACGTCCATTTTTGAACGCGTACACGAGTACATTTTGTAACAAATGTCCATTTTTTTACATGCGTACATTTTGTAACGAACGTACAATGTTTCACGCGAGTACATCTTGTTCTTGGACATTTACCCCCAGTTGTACATTTACATCCTGTTGTACATCGATGATGAGAGAATTTATCATCATCGCACTCAAAAGTACTTGGATCTTGGTGTAAGAAATCCTCCATCCCAGCACTTTTGATTTCTTCAACCGCTTTTCTAATATCACGTTTCATAGAAATCCTCCTTATCATGTATTAAGTTGAAAAGGTATTCTTTTTCCTTAACATGATATGAGATATGAAGTCTTTCTGAACAGGACAAGAGTGTAATTTTATATAAATAGATGATAGCGGATGTATGGACAAGACAAGGCGCATACATTGAATGAAGAGAACTGAGAAGGGATGAGAAAACATGCTACCTTCATATGATTTTTTTATTCATCCAATGTACTTAGTGGAATTGAAAAAAGACATTTGGTCAGACAGTCCAGTACCAGCAAAATTAACTTATGGAAAAAAGAAGTATGATATTGATATCGTATACCGGGGTGCTCATATTCGTGAATTTGAGAAAAAGTCTTATCATGTTATGTTTTATAAACCGAAAAAATTTCAAGGCGCTAAAGAGATTCATTTAAATTCTGAGTTTATGGATCCATCTCTCATACGAAATAAATTATCTTTAGACTTTTTTCATGATATTGGTGTACTTTCACCGAAATCACAACATGTATTTATAAAAATTAATGGTCAAATTCAAGGTGTATATTTACAGTTAGAATCAGTTGATGAAAACTTTTTGAAAAATAGAGGATTACCGAGTGGTTCTATTTATTATGCGATAGATGATGATGCGAATTTTTCTTTAATGAGTGAGAGAGATAAAGATGTTAAGACCGAGCTCTTTGCGGGTTATGAATTTAAATATTCGAATGAAAATAGTGAAGAACAGCTGAGTGAATTTGTATTTCAAGCGAACGCTTTGTCGAGGGAATCTTATGAAAAAGAAATTGGGAAGTTTTTGCATGTTGATAAATATTTACGATGGTTAGCTGGCGTTATTTTTACACAAAACTTTGATGGTTTCGTTCATAACTATGCACTATATCATAATGATGAAACAAATTTATTTGAAGTGATACCGTGGGATTATGATGCGACTTGGGGGCGAGATGTACAAGGGAGACCACTTAATCATGAATATATTCGTATTCAAGGTTATAACACGTTAAGTGCAAGATTGTTAGATATACCTGTATTTAGAAAGCAATACCGAGATATTTTGGAAGAAATATTAGCAGAACAATTTACCGTTTCATTTATGATGCCGAAAGTAGAAAGTTTGTGTGAGTCGATTCGTCCTTATTTACTACAAGATCCATATATGAAAGAAAAATTAGAAACATTTGACCAAGAAGCTGATATGATTGAGGAATATATAAATAAAAGAAGAAAGTATATACAAGATCATTTACATGAATTGGATTAATTTTGAAAGAGATTGGAACATTATCAATCTCTTTTTTTGTATAATAAAGATGTATTGGTGGGATTGACTTAATATTCACTTGAAAGAGAATGGGGGATGTAAAAGCATGACGGTAAAATGGATTGATTGGGTAAAACAAATACAATCTATAGCCCAAGCAGGTTTAACGTATTCTAAGGATGTGTATGATATAGAGCGTTTCCAACAATTACGGGATATTTCCATTTCGATGATGTCACATTACACAAAGACAGATTGGGAAGTTGTAGAGAAGTTATTTGCAAGTGAGACAGGCTATCAAACACCAAAAGTTGATATAAGAGCAGTTGTTTTTCAAAATGATAAACTATTATTGGTGAAAGAAAAAAGTGATGGGAAATGGGCATTGCCAGGTGGATGGGCTGATATCGGTTATACGCCGACAGAAGTAGCAGCAAAAGAAGTTTTAGAGGAGACGGGTTATGAAGTAGATGATTTTAAGCTACTCGCTATATTTGATAAAGAAAAACATCAACCATCACCTTCAGCAACACATGTATATAAAATTTTTATTGCCTGTAAGATTATTGGTGGTGAAAAGAAAACTAGTATTGAAACAGAAGATGTGGAGTTTTTTGGTGAGAATGAATTACCTAATTTATCGATTGCTAGAAATACAGAAGAGCAAATTAAAGAAATGTTTGCTTACATGAAAGAACCTCAGAAAGAAACATTAATAGATTAATAATGCTTATACCGATGATATTGTTGGAATGAAGATATTGGCAGAATGCAACCTTTATGTAATAATGGGATGGTATGTGAAGAAAAAAGGAGATAGAAAATAAAATGTTAGCAAGCATAATAGATCAGTTATTGCAATTTTTTGCAAGCTTAGGTTACTTTGGAGTAGCACTAGCTTTAATGATTGAAATTATCCCGAGTGAAATTGTACTTTCGTATGCTGGTTTTTTAGTCGCAGATGGTAAAATTAGTTTTGTCGGTGCAGTTATTGCGGGAACAATCGGTGGTACTTTAGCTCAAATATTTTTATATTGGCTTGGGTACTATGGAGGACGTCCAGTTGTAGAGAAATATGGAAAATATCTACTTATTAATAAACACCATTTAGACATAGCAGAAAATTGGTTTAAGCGTTATGGAGCAGGAGTAATCTTTTCTGCGCGCTTTATTCCAGTAGTACGTCATGCTATTTCTATTCCAGCAGGATTAGCTAAAATGCCGTTAAAACTATTCACACTGTATACAGTAGTTGCGATTATTCCATGGTCAATACTATTTATATATTTAGGTGAAAAGCTTGGTGGAAATTGGCGACATATTAAAGAGTATGCATCTGATTACACACATTACATAATTATAGGAGCGATTCTTTTTGTTGCTCTATACTTCGGCTCAAAGTATTTCAAAAAGAAAAAAGCAGCGCGTTAAAGTCAATGATTTTTCATTGGCTTTTTTTATTTGTTTCGGTTCTAAAAAAAAGAGTTGTCCATAATGTATAATAATAAAGCGTAGCGGAGGAATGTGATGAAAGGGTCACCGTTTATACGTGGAACGATATTTTTAACAATGGCAACGATGATATCTAAAATGTTAGGGTTTATATATGTGATACCATTTACAGCTATGGTCGGTACAAGTGGGTACGTTTTATACACGTATGCATATCGTCCATATACCATTATGCTCAGCATTGCGACGATGGGACTACCACTTGCAGTTTCAAAAATGGTATCAAAATATGATCAACTGAATGATTATCATACGGTTAAGAGAGTGTTGAAAAGTGGAATCGTATTTATGTTTATAATGGGAATTATTTCGTGTTTTGCTTTATATATGCTAGCTCCACATTTAGCTAAACTTGTAATTGATGGAAACGATCAAACGGGGAATAGTGTAGGGGCGGTCACTACTAATATTCGAATTGTGAGTTTTGCGTTAATACTTGTGCCAGTAATGAGTTTATTAAGGGGCTTCTTTCAAGGATTTCAATCGATGGGGCCTTCTGCTCTAAGTGTAGTTGTAGAGCAATTTTTTCGGGTTCTAACCATTTTGATAGGAAGCTTTGTCGTTTTATATATTTTAAAAGCTTCTGTCTCGCTAGCAGTGGGTATTTCAACGTTCGGTGCCTTTATGGGAGCGGTAGGTGGATTAACTGTTTTAAGTGCGTATTATATAAGAAGGAGAAGGCATTTAAAGAAAAAGGAAATGGCAAGTATACCACAAACAACGAAATCTTTTTTCTCACTATATAAGGAGCTCTTTACATATTCAATACCATTTGTTGTGGTTGGTTTAGCAATTCCGTTATATCAGACGATTGACACATTTACAATTAATAAATTACTTATACAAATAGGATATATGCAAGGAGAAGCGGAGAAGATAAATGCAATAATTGGACTTGTTCAAATGGTTGTACTTATCCCAGTTTCCGTTGCGACTGCTTTTAGTATGTCACTCGTACCTGAGATGACAAAAGCTTATACAGCAGGAAATGTGAAGTTACTGTACAAACATTTTACAAGGACGAATGTATTAGTTGTAGGGATTACGGTACCAGCGGCAATTGGAATGATGGTGTTAGCAAAACCGGTCTATACTCTTTTATTTGGCGCGGGGAATGATCCAGAGCTGGGCAGCCTTATATTACAGTATTATGCTCCTGCTTGTATACTATTTTCTCTTTTTACAGTAACGGCTGCTATGTTACAAGGAATTAATCAACAACAGAAAACAGTGCTAGGATTAGTGATAGGAATTATTGTGAAGATAGTTTTAAATATTGTATTGCTTCCGTATTTCGATTATGTAAGTTTTATTATTTCAACATACGCTGGTTATACGATTTCGGTTGGCTTTAACTTGTGGATGCTTTCTAAATATGTTATAAAGGCAACATAAGCTTTTTAAGGCAGAGAGCACTCTGTCTTTTTCTTTGTTTATCCCGCTTTAACGGGCAGTAAGATCCTCACCTCAAAATTCAGCGAAAGAAAAGAAGTTTGGTTGGGATCAACTGCCCGTAAAAGCCCGATTGGTTCAACTAATAATCAGTGGGGGGATGAAGCCCCCCACTGATTAAAGTTTCACTTTATAATATTTTTCTTATAAAAACGTTTTCAAAATAATTTTTCTATTGAAATTTAAACGTATGTTTCATATGCTGAGAATGGCGGTTCAAAAACTGTTATGTAAGAGAGGTAGATTCCTACATGTAAAAAGAATCGGGGTGATAGTATGTTAAATATTTATTTAACAGACCGAAACGGAAAACTACAAGAGGTTGAGGAAATGCAAAAGGGTTGCTGGATTAATGTACTTCATCCAACGGAAGAAGAAATTCAATATCTAGTACAAACTTTAAATGTAGACTTAGATTTCATTAAAGACCCTTTAGATGATGAAGAACGCTCTCGTATTGAAAAGGAAGACAATAATACTTTAATAATCGTGGATATTCCAACAGTTAGACATGATGAAGAAGGAAATTCGATTTATGACACGATTCCAATAGGGATGATTGTCATGCCAGATTGCTTTGTGACAATTTGTTTAGAAGAAAATCCAATTTTTGAACGTTTTATTAATCAACGTATTAAAGAATTTTATACGTTTAAAAAGACACGCTTTGCACTTCAGCTCTTATATACGATTTCTACTTATTATTTAAGATACTTAAAGCAAATTAACAGAAAAACAATCGATTTAGAGCATCAATTAAATAAGTCGATGAAAAATAAAGAGATTTTCACATTGCTAGGCCTTGAAAAAAGTTTAGTTTATTTTACAACATCATTAAAGGCAAATAAAATTGTAATTCAAAAACTAATGCGTAACAGTACATTTTTAAAAATGTATGAAGACGATCAAGATTTATTAGAAGATGTATTAATTGAAAATAAACAGGCTATTGAAATGGCGGAAATATATAGTCACATTTTAAGTGGAATGATGAATACTTTTAGCTCCGTTATATCAAATAATTTAAATAGTGTTATGAAACTGTTAACGTCTATTACAATCATTTTATCGTTACCAACGATGGTTTCTAGTTTCTTTGGAATGAACGTAAAGGTTCCGTTTGAAGGAGAAGCACATGGCTTTGTAATTGTACTTATAATATGTGTAACACTATCTTTCACATTAGCATTTGTTTTTTGGAAGAAACGTTACTTTTAATGAAAAGAAAGCTGCTCTAGCATAGTTGTATAACTGCGCTAGAGCAGCTTTTTTGCTATGAAATCCAAAGTTTTGAATAGAATATAACTTATAAAATGTAATGTATATGAAAGGTAGGAATTCCGTATAAGTCTTGTCCAATTAATAAAATGGGGTTAAAATTACATATTGTTAATGAAAAGTTGGAGGAAATACATCATGGAATTGTTTCAATTACCGAAAGCATTCCTGCAAATGAATACAATCTTTATTTCCATATTGATCGAAGCACTTCCTTTTGTGCTCATTGGTGTATTTATTTCAGGATTCATTCAAATGTTTGTGACAGAAGATATGGTAGCAAAATGGATGCCGAAAAACCGATTTCTGTCTGTTTTAGTAGCTACTTTTTTAGGTATGATGTTTCCGGGCTGTGAATGTGGAATCGTTCCGATTGTAAGACGATTAATTGGAAAAGGTGTTCCACCATATGCGGGGATTGCATTTATGTTAACTGGACCGATCATTAATCCAGTTGTATTATTTGCAACATACGTTGCCTTTGGAAGTAGTATGCACATGGTATGGTATCGTTCTATTGTAGCGATTATCGTAGCAATTATCGTTGGAATTATATTATCATTTATGTTTAAAGAACATCAATTACGAGATGATCACTTCCCAGAAGTGAATCATATGCGTCCATTACGTAAAAAAATGTGGGATGTATGTACGCATGCTGTTGAGGAGTTTTTCTCGATGGGAAAATATTTAGTATTAGGTGCGTTAATTGCAGCTGCAGTTCAAACGTTCGTACAAACTTCAACACTTCTTGCTATAGGACAAGGGCCGTTCTCTTCACCAGCAGTTATGATGGGACTTGCATATATATTATCACTTTGTTCAGAAGCGGATGCGTTTATTGCTTCATCATTCCAAAGTACATTTTCAACAGCATCACTTGTCGCGTTTCTCGTATATGGACCGATGGTGGATATTAAAAATATGTTTATGATGCTTGCGACATTTAAAACAAAATTTGTAATTGTCGTTACAATTACAGTTACACTTGTTGTTTATGCAAGCTCACTACTCATTTATGCGATGGGGTGGTAGGTTATGTTTCGAGCATATATATTATTAGGTTTTACAATCTTAATCGCGCAGCTTCATATTTCAGGTAATATTACGAAGTATATCAATATGAAGTATGCCTATTTATCAATAACAGCAGCTATTATTTTAGGTTTTTTAACGGTCGTTCAAATTATTATCGTTTTCCAAAAAGAACACCAGAAAGAACAAGGGAAACAGGATTGTAGTTGTGACCATAACCATTGCGGGCATGATCATTCAAAAGATGAGAACACATGGTGGAAAAAAGCATTCTCATATACATTGTTCTGCTTTCCGATTGTCTCAGGATTGTTTTTCCCGATTGCAACGTTAGATTCAGATATCGTTAAGGCGAAAGGATTTCATTTTCCTGTTGCGCAAGCAGAAAGTAAAGATCCGTTTATGACAAGGCAATTCTTAAGGCCTGACACGAGTATTTATTACGGGAAAGAAGGATACCGTGGTGTAATGGAAAAAGGGAAGAAAGAGTTTGTAACGAAAGATAGTGTTACTTTAAATGATGAAAATTTCCTAAAGGGAATGGAAACAATTTATAATTATCCTGGCGAGTTTACTGGGAAAAAGTTATCATTTAAAGGGTTTGTTTTCAAAGATGATTCTTCTAAAAAAGAACAATATTTCTTATTCCGTTTTGGTATTATACATTGTGTAGCGGATTCTGGTGTATATGGTATGTTAGTGAAAAAGCCAGAAGGTGTAGAATGGAAAAACGATGATTGGATTCAAATAGAGGGAGAAATTTCTACTGAATTTTATCAGCCATTCCATGCGAACATTCCTGTTTTAGAAGTAACGAAATGGAATAAAGTTGAACAGCCGAAAGAACAATATGTATTTAGAGGAGCCGATTGATAACATCGGTTCTTTTTTGTGGACTAAAAGTTCTGAATGTTGTTAATATTAAACGTGTAGTGATAATAAGCTCATACGGTTCTAGTGTTAATGGAAAATGAAACTCTTGCCAAACTTCTTTGCTCCAGCCGAATTTTGTGGTGGGAGTCGTAATGTCTGCAAATAGCGGATTAAATAATCAAAGAGGTGATAACAATGACTGAAGTAAAGGGAAAAACAGCTAATGAGTCTAGAGTGTTTAAAACGAGCCGAGTATTTCCAACAGATTTAAATGATCACAATACGCTATTTGGTGGAAAGATATTAGCCGAGATGGATATGGTTGCTTCTATTTCAGCAACGAGGCATGCAAGAAAAGAATGTGTCACAGCATCAATGGATTGGGTAGATTTCTTACATCCTGTTCGTTCTACTGATTGTGTTAGTTATGAATCTTTTGTAATTTGGACGGGTAGAACTTCTATGGAAGTATTTGTGAAGGTAGTAGCAGAAGATTTAATTTCAGGTGAGAAACGTATAGCAGCAACATCATTTGTTACTTTCGTTGCACTTAGTAAGGACAATAATCCAGTTCCAGTTCCTCGAGTAATCCCTGAAACAGAAGAAGAGAAAGAATTACATCGCATTGCTGTGTTGCGTGCAGAACAACGTCATATACGTAAGGCGGAGAGTAAGAAAGTAGCCACATTACTAACTTTTTGAGTTGAATATTTAGTCGTTAAAGATATTATAACGGACTGAAATGTTTTTCATATGAAAAGCGGACACCTAAAAATAGGTGTCCGCTTTTATAGTTTTTTCATCCACATATCATATGACGATAACTACTTAGCAGAAGCAAGCAGCACCGACGATGATTAAGAGGATAAATAATACGACTAATAGCGCGAATCCATTACCATGTGCGAAGCCCATTGTTATTTCCTCCTTTTATTTTAAGATACAACATACAATATGCAAATGAGCTATCGTTTGATATGGACATATATCATGTAATGACATATTTTCTTGAATGATAATGTATTAAAAAAGGGAAGATATAGAAATAACAGTAAGTGGAGAAAGGAAAATATCCATGAAACACTTTTTCGCTGTACTCCTTTTTTTAGTAGGTGTATTCATTTGGATGAACATCGATGTGGAAATGGGGAAAAAAATGGCTAGTGAATATGAAGTAGGACAAGTTCGATTAGGTGAATTTCAACTATATACGAACGGTGAAGAGTTATATAAGAAATTATTTGAGGATATACGTAATGCAGAAAAGTACGTGTATATCCATTTTTATATTGTAGGTAAAGATGAAATAAGCAAAGAGTTTTTGCAGTTACTTGAGAAAAAGGCAACGAGCGGAGTAGAAGTGAAATTGTCAGTCGATCGAATAGGCGGATATAAGCTGAAGAAAAAGATAATTCATCAACTAAAAAGCAATGGTGTCCAGTTTACGTTTAGTAAAAAACCTAAATTGAAACATTTATTCTATTCGTTGCACCAACGGAACCATAGACGCATCGTTACGATAGATGGAAAAGTATCATATGTCGGCGGCTTTAACATTGGAAAGGAGTACCTTGGACAAAATCCGAAATTTGGCCCGTGGCGTGATTATCATGTACGAGTCAAGGGGAATGGTGCCACGGATATGGAAAGAAAATTTGTAACTGACTGGGAAGAAGATACAGGAGAAAAAATGCCTATACATGAAAGTTTACCTGCAATTGGGCATGTAAAATATCAATATTTATTTTCAGATGGAAAAGGTTTATGGGAAAAATATGGAGCACTTTTAAAGCAGGCTAAAACGTCTTTAATTATTGCAACGCCATATTTTGTACCAAGTAAAGAAATGATGAAAGAGTTAAAAGATGCATTAAACCGCGGTGTCAATGTGAAAATTCTCGTACCATTTAAAAGTGATGCAGTATTGTTAAAACAAGCTGCCTATCCGTATTTGAAAGACATGTTACATGCTGGAGCGGAGATTTATCAATATCAGAATGGTTTTTTTCATGGGAAAGTAACAATCATTGATGGGGAAATTGTTGATATTGGTACCGCAAACTTTGATAATAGAAGTTTTTATTTAAATACGGAGTCTAATTGTATTATCTATGATAAGGGAGTAACAGCGGACGTATGGAACCGATTAAAAGAAGACTTTCATAAATCAAAAAAATTTTCGGAAGAAGATTTTGAGAAAATTAGTAAATGGGATTGGTTTTTAGCAAGAATAGCAAATGTTATAGCATCATATTTATAGTATATAGACAAAAGAGAAGGGAGGCACTTTCATGGATTGTATGAAAGAACTAATGAGATATAGTTATATGCTTATATACAAGGTTGGGAAGTATACAGGAGAGGTAAGAGATGAAGAATTAAAGGAGCTATTACAGCATCATTTACCATATATGTTGCAAGCGTATAATGAACAAGTGAATTTTCAAGAAGGAGAGAATGTACAGCATATAACCTGTGAACCAATTTCATTTCATTTGCATGGAATGGAGGAGGAAACTGATAGTAAATATTCAGGAGATATCCAAATAGCAACTTGTTATATTGCGCATTTAAAACGGTTAGCGTTAAAGTTTGCTCAAGTGGCAGTTGAAGTTGCAAATCCAGAATTTCGTTCGTTTTTAGAAAATTGCTTCCTAAAAATGAACCGTTATGCCTATAGTGTATGGCAATATGTTGTGAAGAAAGAGTATAAGATTAAACATGTATATGAAAATGAGAAGTTTGCATAAGAAACTGAGGCGGAAAGATAGGCGCCTTAGTTTTTTATTTTTCGTAGAGAAAAATGATTAGGTTTACATATTTATTATTAGAAAATTTACAAAAATTTACCGTTTATTTACTATTTGTCAATCTTTCCTTTAAAAATAGAGAGTAATATGGGATTGTACATATTCTATCAAAAGGAGGAAACGCAAATGAACAAATGGGTTAAATCATTAACTGCTATGGCACTTGCAAGTTCTTTATTAATGGTAGGTTGTAGTAAAGATGAGGACAAGAAGAAAGAAGACGATACAACAACACAACAAGAGGACAAAAAGGATAAAGAAACAAGTGGAACTGAGAAGTCTACGGATTCTAAAGAAAAGAAATAATGTAATAATAGAGCTTCCTCTTATATGTGAGGAAGCTTTTTTGTTGTAAATTGATTGAGATTATTGAAAAATAGAGAAAGAATGAAAGAGGGGGAAAACAAATGAAAGTATGTATATTGGGAGCAACAGGGAGAGTAGGTTCAAATATAATAAAATTAGCATTAAAGGATTCAGCTGAAGTGACTGCATTAGCGCGTGATTTAAATAGAATAGAAATATATCATGAAAGATTACAAGTTATAGAAGGTAATGTATTGAACGCAAATGATATAAAGAAAGCGATAGAAGGAAGCGATATAGTAATTAGTGCACTTGGAACGGATCAAAATGGGACGTTAACGAAAAGTATGCCGCAAATTATAAAGCAAATGGAAAAAGAAGGGGTTCATAAAATCATTACAATAGGAACAGCTGGTATTTTACAAGCAAGAACAAATCTAAATTTATATCGTTTTCAATCAACGGAATCAAAAAGGAAAACGACAACAGCAGCAGAAGATCATTTAGCTGCATATAAGATACTTAGTAGTAGTAATTTATGTTGGACGGTCGTTTGTCCAACGCATTTAATAGACGGTGATGTGACAGGTGTATATCGGACTGAAAAAGATGTATTACCAGAAGGTGGTGCGAAAATAACAGTTGGTGATACAGCACAATTTACGTGGAATCTGTGTAGTAAAAACAAATATGAGAATAGTCGAGTAGGTATTTCATATTAAAAAACCATCCCGAAATTGGGATGGTTAAAAGACGATATAACATACAAATATGATAATCATAATGATTTGGAGAATGGCTTTCGCTACTGTACTGCTTAAAAAACCAACTACAGTAGCAACTCCTACTAGAAAAGCGTCTTTTGGCGCTTTTTTATGCATTAATTCGGTTATAAATACCGATAAGAACGGTATGATAATAAGTCCGAATGGTGGGAAGAAGAAAGATCCAACAATGATAGAAATCATTCCGACACGTTCTCCCCATTTAGAACTACCGTATTTCTTTAAGAAATATCCATTTGCAATAAAATCAGCAACGAAAATGAATAGTGTGAAAATAGCTTGAATAATCCAAAAAGAAATCGTTAGTTCTCCGCCATTTATACCAAAATGGTAAATGAAATATCCAGCCCAGACAGCTAGGATGCCGGGGATAATAGGATAAATAAAAGCTAGAAATGAAATAATGAAACAGGCAATGATACAGATTGTTAAGAAAACAGTCACTTTATAACTCCTTTTTTATATCTAATTTATGTACAGCAATTTTTTTGACTTGATGTCCATCAAGTTCTAATGCTTTAAATTGAAAACCGGCATATTCGATGGAGTAGCCAGCTTCAATATTTACGTCAACTGCCTGAGATAGTAGCCAGCCTCCGATTGTATCTAAGTCGCTCTCATCAATATGTAAGCCAAACATATCATTTACTTCAGAAATAAGTACTTTTCCATCTAAAACAGTAAGCTTCGGCGTACGTTTTTCAATCATAGGTGATTCATCTGCATCAAACTCATCTTGAATTTCTCCAATGATTTCTTCAAGAATATCTTCCATTGTTAAAAGTCCAGCAGTACCACCATATTCATCCATAACGATTGCCATCTGAACGCGATTCTTTTGTAGATGTACCAGTGTTTTACGAATTGGAACAGTTTCAAATACTGTTAGTACTGGATGTATGTAAGATTCAAGTGGCTTATGAATGCCTTTCGTTTGATCATGAAATACTTCTTTCGTATTGATCATACCGATAATATCATCTTTATCTTTTTCGATGATAGGGTAGCGTGTATACTTTTCAGTTGCGACGATATCCATATTTTCTTCTAACGTATTTTCAGTAGATAAGCAAATCATTTCTGTACGAGGGACCATAATTTCTTTCGCAACTCGGTCGTCAAATTCAAAAATATTATTTACATATTTATATTCGGTTTGGTTTATTTCGCCGCTTTTGAAACTTTCACCTAAAATGAGTCGTAATTCTTCTTCAGAATGGGCAAGTTCATTTTCTTTCGCAGGCTCTAAACCGAGTAGTTTTGTGAAAAAGATAGCTGTACTATTAAGTAGCCAAATGAACGGATACATAATTTTATCAAATAAAATAAGTGGTCGTGCAAACTTAAGTGTGATTGCTTCTGCTCTTTGGATTGCGAAAGACTTTGGAACTAATTCACCTAATACAACATGGAAAAATGTAATAACACTAAAGGCAATTATAAAGGATAAAGTATTTGCCATTGTTCCAGTAATATTAATCTTTTCAAAGAGCGGTCGTAGTAAATGTTCCACAGTCGGTTCACCAAGCCAACCTAGTCCTAAAGAAGTAATGGTAATCCCGAGCTGACAAGCTGATAAATAAACATCTAAATTAGAAATGACACTTCTTGCAGCTAAAGCTTGTTTATTGCCTTCATTTGCAAGCTGGTCAATTCGACTTTTTCGTACTTTTACAACAGCAAATTCTGATGCAACGAAAAAGCCGGAAATAAGGATAAGTACAAAGATGAGAAAAATATTTAATATGTCCAAGTGTGTTCTCTATTCCATAGTTTGGAATAAAGATGTCACCTCCTGCAATTATGTTATACTTTTATAATAAATCCAAACGAAAAGAATAGTCAAAGGAAAAGGGTAAATATTGGTATGTTTCTGTAATAGTTTTTGAATTTGCTGTTATTTTGTCCGCTATACAAAAGGAATAACCCCCTACTTTCAGATTATAGAGGGTTATTTCAAATTAAGGTTTTGAAATACTTCTCGTTAAAGCGTATGACTGTTGTTTAAAGTGGTTTGTCGTCCATAGTGTTTGAAGGAATGAGAGTATGCAATACGGGATATACAAAAGTAATAAGCTAATTGTAACAATAACAGGTGCATTTCCGCCGAATTGAACGATAAATTGCAATAGTCCGCTTGCGTGAAAAACGCATTCCATAAAAAGGAATGAAATAATAATGGAGCCTAAAATTGATTTATGATTCGAAGTAAGAGCTAAAAACAATGTATCTACAAGAAAAGAAGATTGTTTTATTTCATATTCATTTGTGTTACTTAAGAAAGGAACCCATTTTTTTATTGCTTGCATAACGATAATCATGGAAGTACTACAAACGATGATTAAAGATGAGTAGTAAGGAAGCTTTATAAATTTTGCGATGTATAGGAGTAGTAATAAGACTGAACATTGTAATAATACAGTGCAAAAAGAGTATGGTATCCATCTTAATAAAGAAGGGAACTTTTTAACCGAATGAGGTGCTTTAAAAAATAAATGGCCGATCCCTAAACTGATGAAGAATCCGATCGCAAGAGTAAAGGTAAAACGAACAATCGATAAAAAATATATTTCCCATATGTAAGGGAATAATGGAGTTGAATGATTAGAAGTATGTACCATCTCATTTGCTGAGAAAAAGATAGATTCGTGCATCCAATCAATCTTTGGAATTGTCATAGAAGAAAGCTGTGCGAAGTTATGAAAAATGCTTATAAAGCCAGTGAAGTATGAGTATTTATGTGTAATAAATAATGACGGAATAGGACTAATGATAAATATAATAAGAACACCAACTGTAAATTTACAAATATGTGAGCGTAATAAAGACATGTAATCACCTACTCTTAGAATATTCAGAAAATTCTTATTCTTATTTTAGCTGTTTTCGGCGTAAGTTACAATATATTTTCTTAAAGAAGTTTCGAGAGAACGTTTGGTATTGTAGAGATATAAGTGAATGAAACGTGAATAAATTATGACAAGAAAATGAAAAATATTCAGAAAAGTAAAATAAATTATTTATTTTTTTGTGAAAATATAATATAGTTATGGCACAGAAAGTATTTTAACATAAGGAGGCTGTTTATGAGAATTAAAGGGAATTATGTGTCGAAAAGGGAAGTTTTATTTTGTTCAAGTTCAATTACAATAGGGGAAGCACTGGAGCATTTAAATAAAACTGGCTATCGTTGTGTACCAGTTTTAGATGAAAAAAAAGAGAAATATTTAGGGAATATATATAAAGTAGATATTTTAGAATATAAAGGTTCACTGGAAGAGAGTGTATTACAATTATTAAACGATAAAGAAGGATATGTGAGAGAAGATTCTTCGTTCTTTAAAGTATTTTTTACAATAAAAAAATTACCTTATTTATCAGTAGTTGATGAAAAAGGAGTCTTTCTTGGGATTTTAACGCATAAAAAAGTTTTTGAGTTATTAGAAGATGCTTGGGGTGTGCATTCTAGTAAATATTCTGTCATGATTGGGACACAGGATTATAATGGAGCAATTCAAAAATTATCGACAGTATTAAAAAAATATACAGGTATCCAAAGTTTAATGACTTTTGATAATGATGCCTTATTAGTTCGTAGAATTATGTTTACATTAGGAGAAGAGTTTAACGACGGTGAATTAGAGACGTTATTGAAAGATTTAGAAGATCACGGATTTAGAGTTGTGTATGTGGAAGAAATGAAAAATCCACGTGAAGTTGAAACGATAGATTAACATGCAAAAGCCGTCTAATTATGTTGGATGGCTTTTGTTATGTTGCGCGTATAAAGTTATTTGAAAATAACGATAGAATAATAGATGAGATTGTTATAATATTTGTGCAAAAGAATAAAAAATGTAGATAATTTTGATTTTCGAAAAAATCAATTTGAAAATATGTTTTTATTTTTCAACTAAATATGTTACTATATGTGTGATAAAAACAAAGAGGTCTGACAACTTTACTCCACGTAATACCACTCTAATGAGTTAAATATTCAAAAAAATCAAAATTAATAATTAGAGTAAGAATAAGGGGAATGGAGAAATTATGGAGAAAGACACTGCTTTGTAAGGGGCATATTTTATCATCTTGAGCAGAGAGGAGGATGCATAGCATATTGTGAAAATAGAGATAAACAATGAAAAAGTGCTATGCAAATGAAAAGCATGAAGGGACGTTTAAGGCCAGGTGATACGGTAGCAATTGGTTTAATGTTATTTGCACTATTTTTAGGAGCAGGAAATTTAATTTTCCCACCAGTTTTAGGGCAACAAGCTGGAGAGAATGTTTGGGTTGCTACAATTGGATTCCTTGTAACGGGAGTCGGATTACCCCTATTAGCTGTAACAGCTGTCGCGTTTGTAGAGGGGGACTTGAAAGCGCTATCTTCTAGAGTTCACCCTATATTTGCGTTTGTTTTTCCATTAATTAGTTATTTAGCGATTGGACCATTTTTCGCGATTCCGCGTACTGGAGCCGTTTCATATGAAATGGGTATGAAGCCATTTTTATCAGAGGCATTGGTTTCAGAGTGGTACATGCTATTTCTTTTCACGATAATTTTCTTCGGAATAACGTGGTATTTATCTTTAAATCCATCTAAATTAGTGGATTGGTTTGGGAAATTTCTTACACCAGTATTAGTATTGATTGTTGCTGTTATTGTCGGAAAGGCAATTATTGATCCGATTGGAGAACCAGCTGCGCCGCTAGCGGCATATAAAGAAAATGCTTTCTTTGGTGGTTTTATTCAAGGATATTTAACGATGGATGCAATTAGTGCGCTTGTATTTGGAATTGTCGTTGTACAAGTTATCCGCTCTAAAGGAATAAAAGAGAGTAATCAAATTGCAAAAATAACAGTAGTATCAGGTATTATTGCTGTACTTGGTTTAACGTTAATCTATTTATCACTTGCTTATCTTGGTTCAACAAGTACATCACTTGGTGTATCGGAGAATGGTGGACTTATTTTAACGAATGTTGTAAATGAGTTATATGGAACAAGTGGTAAAATTTTATTAGGACTTGTTATTATACTTGCTTGTTTAACAACTTCTGTTGGATTAACATCAGCTTGTGCTGGTTTCTTTACAAACTTATTCCCAAAACTTTCGCATAAAACGATTGTAACAATGGTATGTGTGTTTAGTTTAATTGTATCTAACCTAGGTTTAACACAATTAATCGCAGTTACTTTACCAGTGTTAATGATCATTTATCCAGTTGCAATCGTATTAATCGTACTTTCTTACTTCCATAAATGGATTGGGAAGCGTAATACCATTTATATTGGAGCTATTTTAGGTGCGTTGTTGATTAGTTTCTTTAACGGTTTAGAAAGTGCGAAGATTAAAATTGACGCGATTTCTAATGTACTACAAATGTTACCGTTATATAACGAAGGAATCGGATGGTTAATTCCATCATGTATTGGCGGGATTCTCGGTTTCTTCTTCTATAAGTCAAATGAATCAAGTGAATTACAAAAGAAAGGTGCTTAGGCGCCTTTCTTTTTTTAAAGGGGATTTTTGTATTTTGTCTAAGTAATAATGGGGAGGAATGATATAATGGCTAATTTTGAAGATTTTTTAACTTTGGATTTGCGGATTAGAACGGTGATACATGCAGAGGAATTTAAAGAAGCGAGGGTGCCAGCGATTAAACTAGAAATTGATTTTGGGGAAATTGGGATAAAACAGTCGAGTGCTCAAATTACGAAAAGGTATAATCCAGAAGATTTAGTGGGTCAACAAATCGTTGCGATTGTAAACTTTCCGCCAAAGCGTGTAGCTGGGTTCAAATCGGAAGTACTAGTATTAGGAGGAGTACCTGAAGCGGGGGATGTTGTATTACTTCAGCCTAATATGGAATTACCAAATGGAACAAAAATTAGTTAGTGTAAAGGCGGGGGAGCATGGATATTGGACGTGAATATTTACAATGTGCCATTTCGAATTTTGAAGCAACAAAGAAACAAGGGGAACGGGTGCTTTCACAATTATCATATGAACAGATTGAATGGTCTTCTCATGAAGCAACAAATAGCATAGCGATCATAATTAAGCATCTGCACGGTAATATGCGTTCTAGATGGACGGATTTTTTAACATCTGACGGTGAAAAAATAGATCGTAACCGAGATGCTGAATTTGAAGGTGGTTATTCTTCTAAGGAAGAGGTACTCGCAGCATGGAATGAAGGTTGGGAATATGTTTTTAAAACGATGAATGTGCTAACGCCGGAACATTTAATACAGACGGTATATATTCGCGGTGAAGCACATACTGTCATGCAAGCAATTGAAAGACAAAATTCTCATTATGCTTTGCATATTGGACAAATGATTTACATCGGTAAAATGTTAAAAGAAAACGAGTGGGAATGTTTAAGTATTCCTAAAGGAAAGTCTAACTTTCATTTAGAGAAAAAACGTTCAACATAATAATAGGAAAGAAACCGATATAAAATGGGAAATAAGAAAATAAGCCAAATGATAGATGGCTCTGCAATCATAAGAATGCTACCAACAATCAGCCCATATATAATAAGAAAGAAATTAATAAGTGTATTCACAGGGATAAATCGTGAGATGAAAACTTGCTGTCGTTTAAAACAATCACTGTGAAATACATAAAAGCGGAAGTACCATGTGGTAGTAATAAGATCTTTCTTTCGCGCAATTCTTTTTTTGCATGTATGACAGATGAACGGTGGTTGCATTTCATTACGCTCCATTTTTCATATTTGTAATCATGTAGGACAAAAGTAGGTACAAAGTGTATATCCCTATATACGCTCCTGATATAAGAAAAAATGGATTTAGTAAAATCCCATGAATGCTTGTCATAAAAACTAAATCTTGTATTAAAACCTCATATATATTAATAGAAATAATTGTTCCGAGTACATACAGAGTCAAGTACGCTGAAATATGTAACGCAACACGGATTGTAGGTTGCTTAGCAAGCCAATAAAAAACAAATGATAATACAATGGGTAATGTTCCTATTAGTAGCTTCAATTCATTTCACCTCATTAACAATATAGCCGGAATTTAGACGGTCTATTCTCTAGAGCTTGTACATAACTTGAAATAGAGAGGTGATAGTATGAATCGAGGCTTTTTTTATGTGAAGTTCACGAGTGTACGTAAGTTAGTATTATTTATTATTGCTACAGTACTAGCGACTTTTTTTCTTATTAGTATGATGGTAACCTCTATGAAAGAGACAAAGTCAACGTATTTATATAATTGGTTAAATGAGTTATCGATGAATGGTTACATGTATGTTCTTGGGAAAGAGAATCATTATTTTACACAGGAATATAGGAATTTAAATCAAGATTTTTCAATATCGTCGTTTCTCTTTTCCATGGCTACGAATATTCGTTTTAACGATGTACGCAGTTTTGTCGGTAAAGAGCTACCTGGTTTTGGTAAGTACGATACAGAAATTGTTATTGCGGGTGAAGGAACAAATTATTCTAACTTACCGATAGAGTCGAGCGTTCCACTTGAAGAAGTAGTAAAAGAACGGACTGGAGAAGGTGGACAGGCTCCAAAAACGGATAAGAACAAAGAGAAAAAGCAACCTGCTCAAACGACAGGAAAAAGACAAGTTGCTTTTATTTATCATTCGCATAGCTGGGAATCTTATTTGCCGTTATTGAATTTAACAAACGATCCAAATCCGAATAAAGCAACAAGTTCCGTCACGAATATTTCAATAGTCGGCGACCGATTTCGTGAACAATTAGAAGGTGAAGGAATCGGAGCAACAAACGATAAGACTGATGTTGGTCAAAAGTTGATTAGTAAAGGATTAAATAGTAATAGTTCTTATAAAATGTCACGAGAAATTGTACAAGAAGCAATGACTGGCAATAAGGAACTACAGTACTTTTTTGACTTACATCGTGATAGTGCTCGGAAAAATGTAACGACAAAAGCAATTGGAGATAAATCATATGCAAAGCTTGCTTTCGTAATAGGAAAAGGAAATAAAAACTATGAAAAGAACTTACAATTAGCAACGGCTTTACATGAGACAATTAATAAGAAATATCCAGGGGTTAGCCGCGGTGTCATTCAAAAAGGATTCCAAACAGGCAATGGAGTCTATAATCAAGATTTGTCAGGGCAAGCAATATTAATTGAAGTTGGTGGTGTAGATAATACAGAAGAAGAATTAAATCGATCAATTGACGCACTTGCTAAAGCATTTGGTGAATACTTTTGGCAAGCTGAAAAAGTGAATGGATAAAGTGAAACTAAAATAGTGGGAGGCACCCGCTAATAATTATTAGCTCATACCAATTTTGGAAAAACGTAAGTGTAATGCTTACGTTTTTTTCTTTGGTTTGAAATGTGGATGATACGATGTCACATAATGGACATAATTTTTAATTGTTATAGTAATATCGAAATTTGTCTATTTATACTGGGTAAATTAGAAAGGGATTTTCGGAAGAGTAGAGAAAATCTTTTTACAAGGAAAATTTTTATATTATGAAATTGGTAGGGTGATTCAGGTGATCAGGGAAATCAAAGTAGAAGATGCAGCATCATTTTTGCAATTAAGTAAGCGATTAGATGAAGAAACAAAATTTATGTTATATGAACCAGGAGAAAGAAAATTTACAGTTAAGCAACAAGAACAAATGATTCATCGCTTTATAGAAAATGAATATGCAACAATATTGGTAGCAGTTGAAGAAGAGAGAATAGTAGGATTTATTTTAGTGAATGGAAATAATATTCAAAGAAAGCGACATGTAGCAGGTATTGTAATTGGTATTTTGCAAGAGCATAGCGGGCGAGGTATTGGGACGAGATTGTTTAAAGAGGCTGAGAAGTGGGCAAGATTACATGATGTATGGCGTTTAGAATTAACGGTAATGGCCCACAATACAAGAGCTCAGGCACTATATAAAAAAGCTGGATTTGAGAAAGAAGGTGTCAAAAAAGCTGCTCTTATTATCGATGGTGAGAACATCGATGAGTATGAAATGGCCAAATTATTAAAATAAGAGGTCGTTATATGAAAAAAAGATGGATACTACTTGGTATCGTAGCGGCGATACTCATTGTTGGAGTAGCAGGAATCAATTATAAAATGTATAAGGATAAGCAGGCGCGCGAGGTAAATGTAAATAACATATTTCCGAAAGCGAAAGAAACGATTGCGAATATGGATGGTGATATTGCGGTAATTAGTAATCCGAATTCGATGCTTGTGCTTGTGAATAAAAGTAGGCGTTTGCCAGATGGGTATAGACCGCCAGATTTAGTTATTCCGAAAGTGCGCTACTCAAGTGAAGGTGATCAAGAAAAGAAAAAAATGAGGAAAGAGGCAGCAGGAGCGCTTGAGGAAATGTTTCAGCAAGCTGATAAGGAGCGTATTTTCCTTTTTGCAGTCTCTGGATTTAGATCTTTTGATCGACAAAAAGCATTGAATACGATGTATAAAAAACAAGATGGAGAAGCAAAAACAGCAATGTCGAGTGCAGTTCCTGGAACGAGTGAACATCAAACTGGACTAGCTATGGATATTACATCGCAATCTGCTAAGTTTCAGTTAGAGACAATTTTTGGTGAAACGAAAGAAGGGCAGTGGCTTTCTGAAAATGCTCATAAATTTGGTTTTGTCATTCGATATACAAAAGAGAAAGAATCGCTTACGGGCTATCGATTTGAACCATGGCATGTGAGGTATGTGGGGAATCCACAAGCTACATATTTATATGAAAATCAACTGACACTTGAAGAAGTAACAGAGTGAACAATTGAGGGGAGAGAAGGATTATGACGGTGTTATATAAGAAAAAAGTACACGCATATGTGACAAGAGAAAAAGAGGGAGTTATGCAACTGCTTGTTTTTAAACATCGTGATGTACCTGAAGCTGGTATACAAGTACCAGGGGGAACAGTTGACGTAGGAGAAACGTTAGAAGCAGCACTTTTACGTGAAGTACAAGAAGAGACTGGATTACGTCATTTATGCATAGAGAGTTTTTTAGCAGATTACATCATACATGTGAAAGAGAAAAAGGAATATCAAAAACGACATTTTTTCCACGTAACGTTACTAACAGATGTAAAAGATACTTGGGAACATATAGTAAGTGCGGGTGAGGAAGATCAAGGTTTAGTATTTTGCTACGAATGGGTTAATATTGCAAAATGTCCTGAATTAGCCGGGAAACAAGGTGAGTTTTTACATTTGTTAGATGAGGTATATGTAAAGTAAGAAAAGAGTCTGAAGCGGTAGTTTATTCGTTTCAGACTCTTTTTATTTTTCAGGAAATAAAAGGTTTTTACATTGGAAAGTTGAATTCTCTTAAAGGGATTGTAGTTGTATATGCGAGGAGCGGAGAAAATGAAAAAGTAATAGAGACATATTATCAATAAAAGGTTTTATAGAAGGAGAATGAAAATGGAGATGCAGTTCAATGCACTATTACAAAAAGAATTAAATATTCATGATATACAAGCAGCGATGGAAGCGGGACAATTAACTTCAAAAGAACTAGTTATGTATTATCTTCATAGAATCGCAATGTATGATCAAGACGGACCTAAAATCAATTCTATTTTAGAAATCAACCCGGACGCTATCTTTATGGCAGAAGCGCTAGATCATGAAAGAAAAACAAAAGGTGTAAGAGGTCCGCTACACGGCATACCTGTTCTACTTAAAGACAATATCGAAACGAATGATTCTATGCATACAAGTGCAGGTACGATTGCACTAGAACAACATATAAGTAGTGAAGATGCATTTCTCGTTACGAAACTGCGAGAAGCAGGAGCAGTGATAATAGGAAAAACAAATATGACAGAATTAGCAAATGGAATGTCTTTTGACATGTGGGCTGGATATAGTGCAAGAGGTGGGCAAACAATAAACCCTTACGGTACAGGGGAGGATGATATGTTTGTTGGGGGCTCAAGTACAGGGTCTGCGATAGCAGTTGCCGCTAATTTTACAGTAGTATCTGTTGGAACAGAAACAGATGGTTCTATATTGAGTCCAGCTGTTCAAAACTCTGTAGTAGGTATTAAACCGACTGTTGGTCTAATTAGTCGTAGGGGAATTATTCCGCTTACTTATTCACAGGATACAGCGGGACCATTTGCTAGAACGGTAACAGATGCTACTATTTTGTTAGGGAGTTTAACTGGGTTAGACGACAAGGATGTAGCTACTCATAAAAGTGAAGGTATAGCAGAAGATGACTATACAAAGTATCTTGATGATAATGGTTTAAATGGAGCAAAGATTGGTGTATATAGCAATGCGCCAAAAGATTATTATGAATCTGGTGAGTATGATGAAAAATTGTTTAAGGAAACGATTGAAGTATTGCGTAGTAAGGGCGCGACAGTAGTAGAGGATATTGATATTCCATCTTTTCATAGGGAATGGAGTTGGGGAGTATCGCTTTATGAACTAAAGCATAGTCTAGATAATTATCTTTCTAAATTACCTTCAACTATTCCAGTACATTCTATTTCGGAATTAATGGAGTTTAATAAAAACATAGCAGAAAGAGCTTTGAAATATGGACAAACTAAATTAGAAATAAGAAAAGATTTTCCTAATACATTAAGAAATTCAGAATATTTAAATGCAAGGTTAGAAGATATATATTTTTCTCAAGAACAAGGCATTGATTTTGCACTGGAAAAATATAATCTTGATGCGATTCTGTTCCCTTCTTATATAGGCTCCACTATATGTGCGAAAGCAGGTTATCCGTCTATTGCAATACATGCAGGATATATGGAGAGCGGGAGACCTTTTGGGATTACTCTTGCAAGTACCGCTTTTAGTGAAGGAATATTAATTAAACTAGCATATGCTTATGGACAAGCGACTAAACATAGGAGAATCCCTAATTTGTCATAAATAGAATATACAAAAAGGACAGGAATTTCTGTCCTTTTTGCTTTATTGATTACATTAAGATATTTTTTGATCTGTCTTATCATATTTTAATAAACTAAAAGATAAACAAGCAGAACATAAAATAAGAAAAGAAGCGATGATATAAATTGTACGAACACCGAACATATCAGTAATAATACCAACACTAAGCATAGAAAGACCAGAAGCTGTTGAAAGAAGTGCGCCATGTGCTGTATACATTCTTGATAATAAAGAAGGAGCGACACTTGATTGTAGAACTGTCGTTTGAGAAATATCTCTAATTTGATAACATGGACCCATTAGAACACATAAAAAAAGCGCAATAAATCCGCTACTTGTCATACCATATAAAAATGTAAGAATACTAAATATAAGAGAGCCTATCGCCATGGAGCGTATTAAATTGTTTTGAATGTATATACTCATTTTCCACGCTAATAGCCCGCCAATTAACGTCCCAACATAATAACTTGTATTAATATATCCCCACCATTCTTCTCCTTTATGAAGGGCAGTCGTTACATAAGCCATCGTAATAGCGCCGATCCATATTGTCCCTGCGAATGTTTCAATTAAGTCCATACATGTAACGGTACGGAGAGCAGGATTTTGAAATAAGAGTTTCCAACCTTCTAATAAAGCGGCGCCTTTTGAAGAAGAAGGCTCTATTACTCGTTCATTATGTATGGAACGTAATGAAAAGTGTAGTGCAACACATCCGAAAATCATCAAAATGTTATTTATCATGAGTGTAGAAGTAGCGCCGATAAGAAGAACAATAACACTTGTAAATGAATAAGCAGCGGCTTGCGCAATTTGTATGGAAAAGGAAAAAATACTATTTACTTTTACTAAATTTTCTTGTGGTGTAAGGCGCGGTAGAATACCGTATAGTAATGGAGCGCTCCAGCCACTACATAATGAAATGAAAAAAATGAAAATTAATAGTGCTACAATGTTTGTGGAAAGGACCGGGAATAATATCATTAATAAAAATAATAGAGCAGTTTTTGACCATTGTAGTGTAAACAGTAATGAATAAGATGGAAATCGATTCATTATAAGTGGTGCAGATGTATTTGCTATAAGATTTGTAATGACTTGTAATAATGGAAAGAGAGCAGTTAATGTAGCGGATTTAGTTGTGATATACATATGAGTTGTAATAATCATTACGTATACGATGTCAGCGAGAGTAATGCATATTTTAGAGCTTAAATAGTATGTTAGGGAACGCTTGTGCAATAAGCACACAACCTTTCTGAGAAAATATTACAATAGTTAGAATAATTATAGTTTGAAAATTAAATTTTTGAAAGAATTTAATTTTTTGTCACTTTTTGAAAGGGGATTTCATGTATAATGAAGAATATATTGATATAGTATTTTAATAATACTCATTATAACAGTGAATATGTACAATAGCTTGTAGTAAGCGCCCACGTATTAGAAAGGGCGGATAAACCATACTTTTCTTCATATACATATAGAAAATGAGAAAGAAAGTGAGGGTTGTATATGGCTGCTTGGGTAATTTGGTTTATAATAGCTGGTATTTTATTTATTGCAGAAATGTTGTCGATTACGTTTTACATGCTTTGGCTTGGAATTGGAGCTGTTGTCGGAGGTCTTATTGCTTTGTTTGTCCCTGAAGCACTATTATTACAAGTTGTTGTTGGTGCGATTGTAAGTTTAACACTGACTTTCTTCACCAAAAGAATTTCAAAAAATTTTCGGGAAGCAAAAGGCTTTACTGATACAGTAGATATGCTTGCAGGTAAAAAAGGGATTGTTATGCAAGCGATTACAAATGAAGTGAATGGTATTGTGAAGGTGGATGGAGGTACTTGGACAGCTGTTGCAGATAATCCAATTGATGCTGGAGAAAAAATCGTTGTTATAAAGAGGCATAGTACTATTTTACAAGTGAAAAGGGAGAGTGAATAAATATGGTAGCATTAACGTTAACGATTATATTTGCACTAATTGTTGTTACATTTATCGCATTAACAATTAAAATTATTCCTCAGCAAAAAGTTGGGGTCGTTGAAAGATTTGGTAAGTTTCAACGTATTATGCAACCAGGATTAAATTTATTAATACCAATTGTGGATCGCGTTCGCGTATATCACGACTTACGTATTCAACAAACGAATGTACCACCGCAAAAGGTGATTACAAAAGATAATGTTCAAGTAGAAATTGATACAATTATTTTCTATCAAATTGTGGAACCAGAACTTGCGACATATGGTATTTCAAACTATGAATATGGTGTTCGTAACATTACTTCTGCAACGATGCGTCAAATTATTGGTAAAATGGAACTGGATGAAACGTTATCTGGTCGTGAAAAAATTTCAACAGAAATTCGCTTAGCGCTTGATGAAGCAACAGAAAAATGGGGCGTTCGTATTGAACGTGTTGAAGTAGTAGATATTAACCCACCAAAAGATGTGCAAGCATCAATGGAAAAACAAATGAAAGCAGAACGTAATAAACGTGCGATTATTTTAGAGGCTGAAGCTGCCAAACAAGATAAAGTCCTTCGTGCTGAAGGGGAAAAGCAAAGTAAAATCTTAATGGCTGAAGGGGATAAAGAAGCACGTATCAGAGAAGCTGAAGGGTTAAAAGAAGCAAAAGAATTAGAAGCGCAAGGGGAAGCAAGAGCGATTGAGGAAATTGCAAAAGCAGAACAAAATCGAATTGAATTACTTCGTGAAGCGAATCTAGATGAGCGTATACTTGCTTACAAATCATTTGAATCATTAGCTGAAGTTGCAAAAGGGCCAGCAAATAAAGTCTTTATTCCATCTAATGCAATTGAAACACTTGGTACTCTCGGGGCAATTGGAGAAATCTTTAAAGAAAAACAGGCGAAGAGATTACCTTCTTCAGATACACCAAAAGAACAATAAGAGTGAAAAAGAGAAATGGGATGCCATTTCTCTTTTTATTGTTTAGCATTGTTTTATTTTATAGATTAAATTTTTCATTCTTATATGAATAGGATTGTTTTTGTTATTTTGAAAAATTTTAATAATATGTTAAAATTTAACCTTAGTTTTGAGGAGATAAGGGGGAATAAACATGCAAATATTACTAATACGCCACGGAGAATCCGAAGCTGATATCTTAAACGTACATGAAGGACGAGCTGACTTTGAATTAACAGAAAAGGGAAGACAGCAAGTGCAAAGGCTTGTACAGAAAGTGAAAACAGATTTTCCGCCAGATTTCATTTGGGCAAGTACATTAAAACGTGCTCGTGAAACTGCTGAAACGTTAGCTGAAGGAATTGGGTGTCCAATTCAATTAGAAGAGGAATTAATGGAGTTTAATAATGGAGTGCAAGCAGGCTTATCATTTGAAGAAGCAAAGAAATATCCAGAGCCAAAGTTTCTTCATGATCGTTTTGAAAACGGGGAATCGTTTATTGAGTTTCGAATGAGAATAGAGGGAATCTTTTCTAAAATCGTGACAGAGAATACATATGACCGAATTGCAATTGTTGCACATGGTGGTGTAATAAATAGTCTATTACGTGCATTTTTCAAAATGCCAATTTCAATGGATTATTACTTTAAAATGGGAGATACGGGAATAAGCTTAATTGAAATTGATGGGGAACAAAAAACGGTACATTTCATTAATGATACGAGTCATTTGGACGGGATGTAAAGACCTATGTACAAAGTAGTGTTTTTTGATGTTGATGGCACTCTTTTAAGCGAAATAGATAGAAGTATGCATGAAAGTACAAAGGAAGCGATACAAAGATTAATAGATAAAGGAATTCATGTAGTTGTTACTACAGGGAGACCATATAGCTTATGTTCGCAATTTAAAGAGCTGGGCATACATACAATTATTTCTGCAAATGGTGCACATATCAAGTGTGGGGAAACAGTTATACATAAATCGGTAATTTCTAGTGAAATAGTTCACGATATCTTGGGTTTTGCTGAATTACATGGTCACGGTGTTTCTTATTTTACTGAAGGTTTTGCAATGAACGGAATAGCTTCAGATAATGAGCGTGTAATACAAGCGCTTAGCGAGACGTTAAATTTAGAGGAGTATCCTGAAAAAAGCAAGGATTTGTCTGAAGAGATCTATTGTTTATGTTTGTATGCGGATGAAATAGAATCTCAAAAATTTATTAAAAAATACCCCATGCTTACATTCGACCGTTTTCATGGTTATGTCATAAATGTACTGGAAGATAGTAAAGTATCGAAGCTAACTGCAATTCAAAAAGTATTGGAGCATTTAAACATTTGTGAATCAGAAGCGGTTGCTTTTGGTGACGGTAGAAATGATATTGAGATGTTGCAGTATGTAGGATTAGGGATTGCAATGGGAAATGGCGGAGAAGAGTTAAAAACAAGAGCTGATTTCGTTACAAAGAAGGCAAGTGAAGGTGGTATTGCTTTCGCCTTAAAGGAGTTTCGGATAATTTAAAAATAATAGATAGTCAGTTTGAAAAATCCTGTTTGAATTGCAGGATTTTTTTGTCTAACAATATTCTTGCAATAAAAGGAAAAATGTGAGTATAATGAAAAAGTAGTTAGGTAAGCTAATTAATTAAAAGGAAAGGAGAGTGAAGATGAATGGGTTCAAGAAAAGATTCTCTTCCTTTAGGGATTGAGCCATATGCAGAGCTAATAAAAAAGACAGCATCAGCGGATACGGATCCAATTGCAGCAAAACTTGGTTTGTTAATGTTATGGACGTCTGATAATGTTCTGGATGCTGTTGACGTAGATTTAGCTCCGCTTGGTATTTCAGAAAGTAAATTAGATTTTTTACTGTTGTTTATTTTGCGTGAAATGGAATCAAATGGGGAGGAAGTGAACATGAGTCCTTCGGATATTGCGAGTCGATTAGGGATAACACGTGCTTCTGTCACTGGCTTATTAGATTGGATGGAGAAACGAGAGTTAATCGTAAGATTCCATCATTCTGAAGATCGAAGAAGATTAAAAGTGAAAATTACTCCGAAAGGAAAAGAACTAGTTACGCAATCTTTACCAACTTTTTGGTTATCTTGCGCTTCGTTAGTTGACGACTTTAATCAAGAAGAGTGTCAAGTTTTAGAGAAGTTATTAAATAAAATGCAAGTAACTATGCAGGTGAAATTAGGAGAAGGTAGATAAATAAGTTGATTATGAGGGTCAACTTATTTATTTGGGAATATAATTAGCTTAACTTATTATAAGTTTAGCTAACTTTAATTGTAAGTCATAATTTTTCAATGTAATAAAATAAATAACAGTTAAAGAAATACTATTTTAAGTGCTTTAGATTAGAGGTTTTAAATTAACAAAACAAATCGTATTAAGGGAGAGATATTATGATGGAAATAGGAAAGGAAATAAATAGTGAAAAGAATTACACAATAATGACGGTTGTATTATGTTGGTCGGGTATGGTAGTTATGTCTAGTTTATATGTAACAATCCCTTTAATTGCTCTATTTTCAGACCTTTTTAATATTTCACTAGCACAATCTGCAGCTACAGGTAGTATATTTTCTGTTGGCTTTGCTATAGGGTGTTTGTTATTTGGGGCAATCTCTGATAAATACGGGCGAAAAAAAGTGATCTTTATTGGGTTACTTGCTCTGTCGATCATTTCTTTTTCCTTAGGGTTTGTAGATAGTATATTTTGGCTTGTTATTCTTAGAGGATTACAAGGGATAGCGGCAGCTACGTTTTCTCCAGTAGCATTAGCCTACGTTGTAGAAATGTTTCCAGTAGAAAAAAAGGTTACAACAATAGGATTTGTTAGTACCGGTTTTTTAGTAGCTGGAATTGTAGGTCAGGTTATAAGTACGGTTGTGAGTCAACATTTTGGATGGCATATGGTATTCTTTCTTCTTAGCATTGTCTATATGATTACTGCTGTATGGGTTCAGTATTCTCTTCCAAAAGGGGCGACATCTCAATCTTATACTGATATTTTAGGACCGATTAAACAGATGGGTAAAGTATTTACACATAAAAGCTTAGTATTGAGCTATATGATAGCTTTTGTTTTATTAATGGCTTTTGTTAATATTTATACTGTTTTAGGGAATTATTTGAGCTCTCCTATTTACAATTTAAATGCAGAACAAATCCTTTATTTTCGCTTAGCGGGGCTATTTGGTATGATGCTGTCACCGATTGCGGGTCGTTTAACAAAGAGGTTCGAAGTAAGGAAAGTTCTCCAAGGTGGATTGTTGGTCGCTATTTTTAATCTAAGTGCAATGGGCTTTGTTTCATACTTACCTCTACTTGTCATAATGAGTGTCTGTTTTGTAATAGGTATTGCTATATCAGTTCCGTCTTTAGTTGCTCTTGTCGGCCAATTAGGAGGGAAAGCAAGGGGAATAGCAGTTTCCATTTATACTTTTATTTTATTTTTAGGTACTAGTATCGGACCCCTCATTTCTATTTATCTTATGAAAATAGGAAGTTATGCTCAAACGTTTATTTTATTAGGAATGATACTTTTTATTGGTTTTATAGCTTCTCTATTTATAAATAATGAACATGTATTTGATGATATGTAGATTGGATAATGAATGAGTGGAAAATCACTCAAATAAAGGAATGCGTGGGTCTTTCATATGCTCACATAGTAAAATATGAACTTGTCCACGATGATGATAAAAATGCGAGAGAATTTCAAGTAACCATTCAAATCGAGAATAAGAAACACCCCAATAGGCAGTCATAACTTCTGCTAATTCTTCTTGGGAATAGGAAAGAAATGTTTTAGAGAGAAGATTGTATCCTTCAATCATTATTTGTTGCATATAGGCAATTGTTTCTGGTGTATGTTCTAAATAAAAGATACGTAACTCTTTTTCCGTACTGCCATTTAAAATGAGTAGATCTGCATGGCAAATAAGAGAAAGATGTGCACACATTTCAAATAATGATCGCTTCGAGTGAATTGGTTGAATTTTTAATTCGTCTACTTTATATTGGTTAAGCATTTGAATAGAAGTATCAACAGCAACTTGTAGTTGGTGTAATGCAGATTGAACAAACATTGTAATTCTCCTCATCTCCGTATATAATAGTTTCTTAAGGGTATTATATCATACTCAAAATTCCGAAAATTCTAGTAGTTTGACTAGCATATTGAAAAGTATTATATTGTAAAAGGTCATATGAAACGTGAAATAGAATGGAATGCAATTATTGAGTTAGGAGTTAGACCAATGAGTTTGAAATATGGAAGAGATACAATTGTTGAAGTTGACTTAAATGCAGTAAAACATAATGTAAAAGAATTTAAAAAACGTGTGAATGATGAAAATATTGCAATGATGGCTGCTGTAAAAGCGAATGGGTATGGTCATGGGGCAGTTGAAGTTGCGAAAGCTGCTATTGAAGTAGGAATAAATCAGCTTGCAGTTGCGTTTGTAGATGAAGCGATAGAGTTAAGAGAAGCAGGAATTAACGTGCCGATTTTAATTTTAGGCTATACGTCAGTAGCAGCTGCGGAAGAAGCAATTCAATATGACGTTATGATGACTGTTTATAGAAGTGAAGATTTACAAGGTATAAATGAAATCGCACACCGTCTTCAAAAGAAAGCGCAAATTCAGATGAAAATTGATACAGGAATGAGTCGTATCGGTTTACAAGAAGAAGAGGTTATACCATTTTTAGAAGAATTAAACCGTATGGAGTATATAGAGATAGTGGGAATGTTTACACATTACTCTACGGCAGATGAAATCGATAAATCATATACGAATATGCAAACAAGTTTATTTGAAAAAGCTGTTAATGCAGCAAAAGAATTAGGAATTCATATCCCATATATTCATAGTTCAAATAGTGCAGGCTCAATGGAACTTAGCAATACATTTCAAAATATGGTTCGTGTAGGTATTGGAATTTATGGAATGTATCCTTCAAAAGAGGTAGATCATTCAGTTGTTTCTTTACAGCCTGCGTTGTCGTTAAAATCAAAAGTAGCTCATATTAAACATGCGAAGAAGAATCGCGGTGTAAGTTATGGGAATACGTATGTAACGACTGGTGAAGAATGGATTGCAACTGTACCGATTGGTTATGCTGATGGTTATAATCGTCAGTTATCTAATAAAGGGCATGCATTAATAAATGGAGTTCGAGTACCTGTTATTGGCCGTGTTTGTATGGATCAGCTCATGTTAGACGTTTCAAAAGCAATGCCAGTGCAAGTGGGAGACGAAGTAGTATTCTACGGTAAACAAGGCGAAGAAAACATCGCAGTAGAAGAAATAGCGGATATGTTAGGTACAATTAACTATGAAGTTACATGTATGTTAGACAGAAGAATTCCACGTGTGTATAAAGAAAATAATGAAGCGACTGCTATTGTAAATATACTAAGAAAAAACTGAATCGTTATGATTCAGTTTTTTTATTTTTGACAAATGAAAAATGCTCTATTTGTACCATGTGATTGAATGTTCTTAAAACCTACGGATTCCAATGAAGAAATTATTTCTTCATTGGAATAACAAGCTTCCTCAAAAGAAAAGTCACTTCTTGCCCAATTATTCTCTATGTCATGCTGAAATAGTATAAAGTTCATGTCTGCTTTTTTATTTTCATTATCATATGTAGAATCAATTGTACAAACATATTCGTCTGCTGAAATGTGAAACGAAGCAATCCAATTTTCAAGAAAACCTTTCTCCATATTCATATCAAATACGAATGTACCTTCGCTATGTAATACGGAGTAAACATTACGAAAAACATTTTTTAATTCATCTAATTTTAAAATATGGTTTAAGCTATCGCCAGTAGAGATAACATAGTGAAATTGCTCATTTATATTGAAATAACGAGCATCATCGATGATAAAGTTTGCGTCTGGCGCGTTTTGACGTGCGTATTCAATCATTTGAGCAGAACCATCTATACCAGTTACTACAAAATTATTATCCATTAATTTCTTAGTAAGGTGACCAGTCCCGCAGCAAAGGTCTAAAATATGAGAATGTGGTGGTGCATATTGTAAAACGAGTTTTTCTAAAAGTAGATAGGCGTGTTCAGCATAATGCCCCCAATGCTTATTATAGATGTCTGCAAAAATGTCATAATCAGAATAAATTACTTTTTTAGACATATGTATTCACCTCGAAATTCATTACATTATAATAGTCATGCTTCGTTTTAATTTCAAAACCACATTGTGTATATAATTTTAAAGCATGGTTGTTTTTCGTTTCGACGTCTAATTCAATTGTTGAAATGTCTTCTGTAATAAGGGTATGTACCATATAACTAAGAATATCTTTGCCGTATCCCTTGCCTTGATAAGAAGGATGAACGGCGAATCCTGATAGTGTAGTAGATTGCTCTTGCTCAGAAACTGTAATCGTTCCTATCACTTTTTCATCGATAAGAGCACTATAAACTTGATGGGAAGATGAATTCATCATCTTTTGTAACCATGTAGTGGTATTTTCTACTGAATCTCCAAACGCTTTACTGGAAATTTCGATGAGATCAAGAATTGATTCTGAAGATGCAAGAGTAAGCTGTATAGTATTCTTCGTTGTTTCTTGAACTTCTTTTGCTTTGAACTCCATACTATATTCACTATATAAATAAGGTAACTTCATATGTTTTGCAAAGTCTTTCCCAGAAACAGAATCCCCATTCATAATAAGAAGAGCTTCATCTGCCTCTCTTAATCGTATTTCTTTCATTGCGGTTTGTAAAAGAGTAGTGCCTATATGTTGTTTCCTATAATTCGGATGAACAAACCCTATTAACTCGAGTTTTGTCGGTCTTTCAAAGTCATACATACTTAATGCACTGACTAATTTGGTATCGTCATAAAATAGAAAATCATTTATCTCTTCTTTATTACGAGCAGTTAAAAAGTTTACATGTAAATCTGACGAGTAATCAATTTGATCGTGTTGCCCGCAAATATGGGCTAAGTCTTTCATTTGCTGAATTTCGTTTGCTGTTAAAGATTTCTTTCGTTCAATATTCATTTCATAATCCCTCACATTCGTATTTAAAAATAGGATGGATGACTTAACCATTTTTCTAATTCCACACTTCCTTGAATAGATAACAGTCGGTACAAATAACGGTAAGGCTGTCTACACTTTTCAAGTTGAGGAATAGGCATAATTGTTTCGTAACCACTTTTAAAGGCATGAGCTTCTTTTTCAGTAAGTACATATTCTAGTCCGATAAAATCAAACTCTCGAGGAGCAACTGCGTAAGCTTCTGTATCTACTAAACCTGTAATAGTTGAACCATCTGATAAAAACTGAGTAGGGTCCATATCGATTAAAACGAGCGTAGATTTCTTCGGTGCTGGTAAGGAAGAGAGTTGTAACTCAAAAATAGGGAATGCGTTACGGAGGCTCACGTTATCTGAATAAAACCTATTTACAAGGTCTTTACTGACATTTAATATGTGAGTCTTAAATTTTTCTAGTGGAATGTGGAAAGTACTTGATGGATTTCCTATAAACTCTGCTTGAAACGAATGAATTTCTGCTAGTCCTTTTCCAAGACTGAATAAAATTGAATCAGGTTGTCCGAGAAAGGATTGCAGCGTACTTCCTGTTAATTTTTCGACAATAACATACTTTCGTCCATTTAAAACGTGTTTTTGCAAAATAGTCGGGATGGGCAAGTTAGTATGCTTTTTCAATAATGTGTGTATTGTTTCTAATTGATGTACGTTCCTTGGATCAATTCCAAAAAGGTTTTTGCATCCCCACCAAAAATCATTATTTGGCTCTTCATTTATTTTAGAAGAACGAACAATAACTTCTTCAACTGCTGTTTTAACAAGAAACACATCGCTTGCATGGTCTTCATAACCTGGGTGTAAAGTTTGAACAGATAAAATAGGTGAAGTAAATAGTTGTTGTAGCATGAAGTTGCTCCTTTTTCTGTAAATTCTATAAATTTATTATATAACAGAATATGTGCCACGTGGATAGTGATAGGGGAAAATGTAGAACCTGCATAAATGTATAGTAAAAATCAGCATGAAAATTATATTTTTCTAGTTTTGTATGAATTATCAAAATAATATTTCTGAAGATAAACCTGTAAAAATGACTGGATGTAAATCTCGTATTTTTCAGTAAATGAAGAGTTAAGCGTACTTTTATGAGAGTTATAATGTAGGTTTTGAAAAATATTTCTCAATAATAAAATGAAGAGAAAAATATGAAAAAGTAGAATAGATTCTTTTATAATAGTTTTAAATTAATTAACATAATTAATTATGTTAGATAGGAGAGAATGTTATGGCAAATGTACTCGTAATAAATTTCCCTGGAGAAGGTCATATTAATCCGACTATAGCTATTGTTAGTGAGTTAATTCAGCGAGGGGAAACAGTTGTTTCGTATTGTATTGAAGATTATAGAAAGAAGATTGAAGCAACAGGTGCAGAATTCCGAGTGTTTGAGAATTTTCTCTCTCAAATTAATATTATGGAACGAGTAAATGAAGGTGGGAGTCCTTTGGTGATGTTATCTCATATGATTGAAGCATCAGAGCGTATTGTGACTCAAATTGTAGAAGAAACAAAAGGGGAAAAATACGATTACTTGATATACGATAATCATTTTCCAGTAGGACGTATTATAGCGAATGTTTTACAATTACCTAGTGTTTCTTCTTGTACAACGTTTGCTTTTAATCAGTACATTACTTTTAACGATGAACAAGAATCGAGGCAAGTAGATGTAACGAATCCGTTATATCAATCTTGTTTAGCTGGAATGGAAAAATGGAATAGGAAGTATGGAATGAAATGTAATAGTATGTACGATATTATGAATCATCCTGGTGATATTACCATTGTATACACTTCAAAGGAATATCAACCAAGTTCAGATGTATTCGATAAATCGTATAAGTTTGTCGGTCCATCAATTGCTACTCGAAAAGAAGTAGGTAGCTTTCCTATGGAAGATTTAAAAGATGAAAAAGTGATTTTCATTTCTATGGGTACAGTTTTTAATGAACAACCTGAGCTATATGAAAAATGTTTTGAAGCGTTTAAAGATGTAGAAGCGACAGTCGTATTAGTTGTTGGTAAGAAGATAAATATAAGTCAATTTGAAAACATTCCGAATAACTTTAAGTTGTATAATTATGTGCCACAATTAGAAGTATTACAGCATGCTGATGTATTCGTGACACATGGTGGTATGAATAGTTCGAGTGAAGCACTATATTACGGTGTCCCGTTAGTTGTAATTCCGGTAACAGGAGATCAGCCTTTAGTTGCGAAACGAGTGAATGAAGTAGGGGCTGGAATAAGGCTTAATCGCAAAGAATTAACTTCTGAATTGTTACGTGAGTCTGTAAAGAAAGTGATAGATGATGTAACGTTTAAGGAAAATAGTCGTAAAGTTGGAGAGTCACTTCGAAATGCTGGTGGGTATAATAGGGCAGTTGATGAAATATTTAAAATGAAAAGGAATTCCTACTTAAAACTTAAATAAATGTTTGGAGCACACTTACTGTAATATGTAAGTGTGTTTCTATAAATAAATTACATAAAAAATCACTGTAAAGGTGAAACTTTTGTGTATATAAACTGATATCTTTGAATTAGTAGTAAAATTACGTTAAAATAATACTAAGAAAATATATAAGTTTTGGGGGTAATGAATGAAGAGAGTATTTGAATACATATTATTAACAATTGGCTCAATTATTGTAGCGGGTTCATTAGAACTTATTTTAGCGCCTAATGGATTAGTAGATGGCGGGGTAACGGCCATTGCTATTATGGCGAATAAAGTTGCCGGATTGCCGCTTTATGGAGTGTTCTTAGGAATTAATATCCCGATTTTATTATTTACTGCAAAAGTAATGGGAAAGAAGTTCTTTATCCGTACATCCTATGCAAATGTTGTTACAACACTCGGATTAATCTATTTAAAACCATTTCCAGCAATTACAACTTCTGAATTGTTAATTGTTCTTTATGGAGGAGTCCTATTTGGTGTTGGTGTAGGGATTGTAGTAAAAATGGGCGGAGCAATTGATGGATCAGAAATGTTAGCTGTTTGGATGAATAAACATTTTAAAGTGCCGATTAGTACATTTTTACTTGCAGTAAATGCGGTTATTTTCATCTTTGTTGCCATTTTGTTTTCAATTGAACAAGCGATGTTCTCATTAGCAATTTTCTACATTGTTACGAAGATGATTGATTTCATATTAGATGGTATTAATCAAGGAAAGAGCGTTATGATTATTTCTGGTAAAAATAAAGAAATAGGCGATCTACTTATGAAAGAATTGCAATTATCCGTTACGTATCTACATGGAGAAGGTGGTTTTTTAGGAGAACATAAGAGAATCATTTATTGTATTACAAACCGTTTCATTTATCCGAAAATGAAAGATCTCGTTCTCTCTGTAGATCCAACTGCTATAATTGAAGCATCCTATTCAACAGAAACAACTGGTGTCAAACGTCCGGGAAGGGCAATGAGATCAGAAAAATAGTGAATGAAAATAGCTCCACGTAAGTATAACTTGCGTGGAGCTATTCTTATTTAGGAAACCAGACTTTTTTCAGTAATTTGACAACAGTTTCGATACAATCCTCTGGAATACTACCAAAACCGAGTAATACATACGACTCCTCCTGTACATTATGAACAGAATCATATGTGGAGAGAGGGTATAACTTAATACGTTGTTTTGCAGCTGTATGAATAAGTTCTTGTTCGTTCATCCCATTATGAACGTGAAGTACAATATGAAGTCCGGATTGTTCACCGAGTATATGAACGTTATTCCCCATTTCGTTTGTAATAGATTTAATTAAAGACATGTGTTTTCTTTTATATAACGTACGACTTCGGTTAATATGACGTTCCCAATCACCATCTTGAATAAAGGTTGCGAAGGTAAGTTGTTGCAGCGTAGAAACGGTTTGTTTAAACATACCACCAAGTTCTTTATAGGCTCTTAAAAGATGAGGTGGTAAAACGATATATCCCATTCGTAAAGAAGGTAAAAAAGATTTCGAGAAAGTTCCCATATAAATAACACGTTCATTTGAATCTAGTCCTTGTAAAGAAGGAATAGGTTTTCCTATATAGCGGAATTCCCCATCGTAATCATCTTCAATAATATACCCCTTACAATCATTCGCCCATTTTAATAACTCGAGTCTTCTAGATAAAGGCATAATGATTCCAAGTGGAAATTGGTGAGATGGAGTGACATATGCCACATTGGAACCCGACTCACGTAAAGCAGAAATATGAATCCCTTTATCATCTAAAGGGATCGGGTGAACAGGAAAGCCAGAACTTTGAATCATAGCAGGTATACGGTGAAATCCAGGATTTTCGATTCCGTATTCTTTTTTTTGACCAAGTAGTTGAAGTAGTAGCCAAAGAAGAGGCTGCGTACCTGCTCCGATAATAATTTGATCAGGTGAAGAATGTACCCCGCGAGCATGATATAAATACTTTGAAATATGTTCTCGTAGAATGAGCTCACCTTGAGGATCTTCTTTAGCAAATAATTCATTTTCATACTGAAATAAAGTTTCATGTAATGCTCTTTTCCAGTTTGTTATCGGAAAAGCTTTTTGATCAATAAGTCCTTGACTACAATCATAATCATATTGTTCGCTTTCTTTATTATTAGCAATGTTTGACGCAATTTGCTGTTTCTTTTGAATTACCTCAATATCAACTTCTGCAACGAAAATCCCACGTTTCGGTTTGCTTTCTACATACCCTTCAGCTAGTAATTGTTGATAAGCAGATTCAACAGTAATACGGCTCACATTAAGTTGCGTAGCTAAATTTCTATGAGAAGGAAGGCGTGTACCAGTACGTAGTGATCCTTGAGAGATTTCTCGTTTTATATATTCGTAAATTTGTAAGTAAATAGGTGTTTTACTTTGTAATTGTAATGGAATAGTAAGATCCATTTGTAGTCGCTCCTTTTTATACTGGCCTTATAAAAAAGAATAAAACTGTCACTTAAGTTAAGGGCAGTTGCTATTTATAATGATGATATAACATTTAGAAAATTTTATAAATAGTAAGGAGAGAATTATAATGAATATTAAAGCAGTAGTAACAGAAGCGGATTTACATGATGTATTTCCTGTATTACAGCAATTACGAACGAAACTTTCAAGAGAAGAAGCAAGTTCTTTATTTCAAAAAATGAAAGAAGAAAATTATAAACTATTTTCGCTACGTAATGAAGATGAAGAAGTTGTTAGTCTAGCTGGTGTAGCGATTTGTACGAATTTTTATAATGAGAAACATGTTTTTGTGTATGACCTTGTAACCGCGGAAGCTCACAGATCAAAAGGGTATGGTAATGTTCTGCTGTCATATGTAGAAAAGTGGGGGAAAGAAAAAGGTTGTAGTTCTATCGTACTTACATCTGCGTTTTCAAGAATTGATGCACATCGTTTTTATGAAAGAGAGGGCTTTGATAAGGTAAGCTATTCTTTTTATAAAGAGTTATGATACTAAGTAGGTTCCGTGTATAAAAATATGTGGAACCTATTTTCTTTTCCAGATTTGAGCTAGGGACAGGTCTAGTAATATAATTTGTCGAATATTAGAAATTAACAAGGGAATATTGAATTTAGAGAATGTTAGGAGCGTTTATATTTGGAAAAAATAAAGAAATTATCCATACCAAATGATGTAAGAGTCATCATTATTTCTGATATTCATGGAGAATTAGATCTTTTTAAGGAATTACTACATAAAGTTAATTTTAAAGATGAAGATTATTTAATTATTAATGGTGATCTTTGTGAGAAGGGAAGAAATAGTATTGGTGTCGTAAACTATGTGATGGATCTAGTAGTTAGCAAGCCGAATGTTTATGTAATTGAAGGGAATTGTGAGGTTGAAGTTGAAGCGCTTGTAAATGAAAATCCTGCATTAATAAATTATTTGTGTACGAGAAAGAATACAATTTGTAATGAATGGCTAGCGAAATCGAATGTTACCGTTAATGAAGAAAGTGATATTCTTGAAGTGAAAACAAAATTAATGAGCCATTTTTCAAAAGAAATAAAGTGGCTAACAGAATTACCGACAGCGATTGAAACGGAAGATTATATTTTTGTACATGCCGGTCTTGAAGATAGAGCGGATTGGAAAGAAACAGAACGAAAAAATGCGATAGCAATGCCGGAGTTTTTTAATCAATCACATAGAGCAAATAAGTATGTAGTTGTCGGGCATTGGCCTGTTGTAAACTACTCTGTTGAAGCTCCATCTAACAATCCAGTTATTGATAAGAAGAAAAAGATTATAGCAATTGACGGCGGAAATGCGATTAAAGAGGCGGGGCAATTAAACGCGTTTATTATTCAGAGGAAACCAACAGGTGATACGTTTTCTTATACATATGTAGACTTTTTTCCAGAGTATGAAGTGATAGCAGATTTTCATGCGAATTCAGAAATGCAGGGCGGGGTTACCTATCCTTATTATTACATAGAGCCGGTGGAGAAGGTGCAAGATTATACAATATGTAAGCAAAAGGAAACGAATACATTACTCTCTGTGAAAGATGAATACATTAGGCAACTTGATTCAGGTGAATATACAGTGAAAACCGATATTTCTTGTGCGCAAATAAGCGTAAGAAAAGGTGACATTATTTCTCTCATTGATGGAAGCTGTTCAGGATATGATTTAATTAAAAAAGATGGAGTAGAGGGTTGGATAGAGAAAGGGATTTTAGTTGAGATAGGAAAGACGAAAAAGAAAATATTTAGCTGAAATAGGAGGGATGTAACCTCCTATTTTTTATTAACTAAGTAATGGTGACGTACCTTAATTGATACCTTATAACAAAATTATACAATATAATAAATGATATTTGTTTTGATTTTTCTGAAAAAATATTATAATTATATATGAAATAAAGAGGATTGTAGGAGGGAATTATGCAAAACGTAATATTAAAAGGGGATAAAGTTACAATTCGTACAATTGAAGAATCAGATATAAAACCATTATGGAATCTCGTATTTAAAGAAGAAAATCCAGAATGGAAAAAATGGGACGCACCTTATTTTCCATTTTCGATGCAAGAATATCTGTCTTATAAAGAGAAGATGCAAACCCGTTTAAAAGAAGAACCTCTATCCAATTTGATCATAGAAAATAACGGTCAAATTATAGGGACGGTCGGATTTTATTGGGAGCATAAACCGACGCGTTGGTTGGAGATGGGAATTGTTATTTATAATCCAACTTACTGGAATGGTGGCTACGGTACAGAAGCGTTAACGTTATATCGAGATTTACTATTTGAAAAGATGGAGATTGGTAGAGTAGGGCTCACGACTTGGTCTGGTAATGAACGAATGATGAAAGTGGCTGAGAAAATAGGAATGACCTTAGAAGGTAGAATGCGCAAATGCCGTTATTATAACGGAACGTACTATGATTCTATTCGAATGGGAATAATTCGTGAAGAATGGGAAGCGCTTAGAAATTAAAATTAATTAAGGTGAATTATGAAAATGATTCTGTCATTTTTTCTAGTATATTAGCAGAATATAATTTAAAGAGAATGGAGACAACGAGATGACATATGTAATTAGAGAAATGAAGCAAGAAGATATTCATGCTGTACAATTAGTAGCGAAAATAGCTTGGCATGATACATACGAAGGCATTATTCCGAGAAAGATTCAAGACAGCTTTTTAGACGAGGCATATTCTGATGAAAAAATGAAATATCGTCTTGAAAATACTCATTTATTCGTTGCGGAAGAAGAGGGAGAAGTAATTGGCTTTGCGAATTTCTCACCTGTTAGACTACAAAATGAAGCGGAATTAGGAGCAATTTATTTGTTGCCAGATCAGCAAGGGAAAGGGATAGGAAGTGCTTTATTACAAAAAGGGCTAACGGTATTAAAAGGAATTCGGAAACTATACATTCATGTAGAAGCAGCGAATGAAAAAGGAAAACGTTTTTATGAAGCAAAAGGTTTTGCACAATTAGAGGAATTTGAAGAAGATTTTGAAGGACATATGATGCAGACAGTAAGGATGGTTTTATACGTATAAGGAGGACCAGTAATGGAAATTTTTGATTGTAGTGAAGAAGTGGGAAGGCAAATCACAACATTTCAATCTAATTTCATAATATCAAAAATATTAAATCATCAAGGGAATATACATATCGGTGCTATGCATTTAAGAGAGAATGGAATAATTGGATATCATGAAGCAGTTGTATCGCAACTGCTTCTTATTGTGGACGGCGAAGGGTATGTATGTGGGGCAAATAAAGAAAAAGTGAAGGTGGAAGCGGGACAAGCTGTGTTTTGGGAGAAGGGGGAGCTTCATGAGACAAGTACAGAATATGGATTAATGGCAATTGTTATGGAAGCGGAGGATCTTGAACGAGCGATATTAATGCCTATTAAAGAGGAGAGTTGTGAAAAATGATAGAAAAGGCAAATCGGGAAGAAACGGACGGAATAATACAATATGCAGCTCAATCGCTTTTTGAAGGTACGAGTGGAAATTGTCAGTTAAGTACAGAGAAAGCAATTGAAATTACAAGGCCGATTGTAGAAAAGGGAGCTTATTATTTAATCGTTAAAGAAGAGAACAGTGTAATGGGATGGATATTAATAGGGGGAAATACGGACTATTTTTCTCATGAAAAACTAGGGTTTATATAAGAATTGTATGTTTTTCCAGAGTACCGCGGGAAAGGATTGTCAAGAAAGTTAATGGAGGCTGGTATTAAGGAATTACAAAAGAATTATTCAGAAATTCGTTTGAATGTATTTGCTGGAAATTTTGCAAAAGAGATGTACGAAGAATTTGGTTTTGTCGAAAGACAGGTAATTATGACTTTGAAGTGAGAATAATAGTTTGAACGGGAGAAGAGAAAGAATGAGAAAAGAAGATGAGTATGTTGCGTATTTACAAAGGTTGTATCCTGAATTACAAATAAATTCCGTTTATATAAATGAAATAGGTCAAAATAATGATGTGTTAATTGTAAATGATAATATAGTATTCCGTTTTCCGAAATATGAAAAGGGTATTCAGAAACTTCGAATAGAAACACAGTTACTAGAGAAAATAAGACCCTTCATTACGCTTCAAATTCCCAATCCAAGTTATCAAGGGTTTCAAGATGAAGTACCAGGGAAAGTATTTGCAGGATATGAGATGATTGAAGGGGACCCGTTTTGGAAAAATATTTTTACGGAAATAAATGATGAAAATCAATTACAGACACTTGCATGCATATTGGCGAGATTTTTAAAAGAGTTGCATGAAATTCCATTATCTACATTTGAAGGTATTTTGCAATATGAAAGTACTGATATGTATTCAGAAATAAATAGTTTGTATAGTCAATTAAAAGAGTATGTTTATCCATTTATGAAAGAAGAAGCAAAAAAAGAAGTTTCAATATCTTTTGAAACGTATTTAAAAGAAGAGAGTCATTTTAATTTTAAATCAAGTCTTGTTCATGGGGATTTTGGCATAACAAACATTTTATATAGTGCAACAAAAAAGAATATTTCAGGGGTCATAGATTTTGGTGGTGCGAGCATTGGAGATCCTGCTTATGATTTTGCTGGGATATTAGCTAGTTATGGAGAGGAGTTTTTACAACTATTTGAAGCCTATTATCCTAATTTAGAAGTAATACAGGAGCGAATGTATTTTTATAAGAGTACATTTGCGCTTCAAGAAGCATTATTTGGTGTACTAAATAATGATAAGAAAGCCTTTGAAGCTGGAATAGCACGGTATGTATAAAAGCCGATTTTAAATCGGCTTTTAATTATCGATACATCGTCTATTCTTATATTTTCTATGTTATTGCCATATAGCCTACCTAAAAAGATTGCTCTTATTACTTTTGTTTTAATTATAGGAGCTATTTCATTGGGGGCGAATAAAGTGGTAGGACGAATACATAACAAATTTAAACAATAATAAAGTTTGAAAAAGGATAGAGATAATCCAATATTAATTAGGGAAAGAAACGGGATTATACGTTAGAGAAGGTTATGGGATAGGTGGTACCATTAAAATTGGAGATTAAGAGAGGAGCATATTAATATGCAACCATTTAAGGCTGGAAAATATATTACATATGTTGCAATTGCTATATTTCTTGTAGTCGCTATAATGTCTCCTTATGAATTATCTAAAAAGATTGGCTTTATTATAGGTGTTCTTATTTTAGGAGCATGTGTACTTGGGACTAACAAATTTTATGAACGAATGTATAGTAAATTTAAACATAAATAAGATTAATACAATAGGGGGAAATCATCATGATAATAATATCTATTAAGAGCAATTTCGAGAGGGGTAACCCATAAAGGTTTCGGAGGAGGTTTTTTCTTGAAACCTGAAAAAAAGGAGTAAGCACACATGTTTAAATAAGGACGTATCTTGATGTATATTTTTACCGTGGTGTTATTTTTTTCTTCATTCTTTTTTCCACAGCCAATGGGAAAAAGGTTTTTAACAGCTATTGCAGCATTAATTATTGGTGGAATAGGTATTGGAATTTCCTATCTATTAGAAATTTTGAGTAACAAGTCGAAGAATATATCTAAAAAGAATGGAGAATGACGATGAAGCTTTTCCCGATTAGTTCAGTTGTAAAGCTAAAAGAATTAAACCAACCTGTTATGATTATTGGAAGAATGATCATTTTAGCAGATAAACGTGATTTTGATTATGTAGGGGTTCTTTATCCGGTTGAATATTTAGGTGATGAAAAAGTGTTATGCTTTAATCATGATAAGATTGTAGAGGAAATACATAGAGGGTATGTGAATGTGTGTTAATTTAATGAAAAAAGCCGCCTATTACAGGCGGTCTTTTTATACTATATGTAACATTATTTAATTATTATTTTTTTCGTTTATTAATTTTGTATGCTCATTTAACCAAATATCTATTAGATTTCTTAATGTAATAGTTTCTATTTCAAGAGGGATTTCGATTTCATCTTCATCATACTTATTAAATATAACAGTTTTATCTTTTCGAACATCTGCTCCGAAAATATTCGCACTTATTTTTTCATGATCACTTTTTTCGCTTAAAACTTTATCTACAGTTTCTGCTATCCAATCACCGAATTGGGATACCTCCACATTTAAAAAAGCTTCTAAAATATCGAATTCTTTTTGTAGTCTAATAACTAAGCTACCTGTACTAAGTAATTCGAATTTGTAATCCATATTATTTTCTCCTTCAAAAAACAATTTATCGACCTTGTCTTGGAAATGCAGAAATAATTTTACCATTAATAAGATGTGGGGTGAAATATGGATAACGATAAACATCATTAAAAATGAACGGTATCAACGGACGTATTGAACAAAAACATTTCTCATTATACGTCTCAAACCTCTAAAGTATCGTAATTAAGCGAACAAAGCTTTTTATTATCGATACATCGTCCATATTCTAATATCTTTAAATCCTAATCGTTTATAAATTCGTCCAGCAGCTGGGTTGTTATAAAATAAGTAAAGCGTACGGCTTTCATTCGTAAAGTCTTGAATCATTTTCTATAATATGAGCGAAGCATATCCGCTTCCCCGATAATTTGGGTGTGTACATACGCCAACGACTATGGCGGATAATGAATTTTCAGCAGAAGTGGAGGCGGAGGTTAAGCCTGATGAGGTGTTATCAATGAGTGACCGCTATTTTAGATATTTGTTTAGGGAAATTATAGTGTTTACAAGCTTGTGAGTCAATAACTATCCAGTTAGAACTTGTGAGGTAGAGCTCTTTGGTTTAATGCTATCTAGTGAACTAAGTAGGTTACCTTGGTTAATATTTATACGAGAAGGAGATATCGTTTATTGAGTTATGGCCTGTTATAGTATAATAGTGGGATATTTTGATGAAAGGAGGAATTAAAGATAGATAATAGACTAATAGATGCCGGTTTTAAAGTAGGAGATTTTACGATTCATGAACAAGGACTAAGAGGTGAAGTTAAAGCTTAATTTGATGGAGACATAGATGGAGAGGCTAAATTTCTATTGAAAAATGAATTAAGTGTTGGCCTTGGTATTGGTTTGGGAATAAAGTTTAGTGTAGAGAAAGGTTAAATTGTTGTATACATCAAGGAGGGATAGTTTTTGCTTTCATTACAGGTATAAATGTATTTTTTAATCATAACCAGATTGTTCATTTATTATTTAAAGGTTTTGAGACAGAGGATGAATTAGAATTAAGAAAAAAATTATCTGAACTTTAATGGAAATGGAGAATATATTACATGATTTTAGGGATTTCATATTTTGATATATTTTGTATTGTAGTGATTGTCTCGTTTTTCTTCATTTTTTGGAGATTGAATGTATGGTATAACAAAAAACATAATGTTCCTAAGGTTTTTCAATGGTTTCCTAGAAAATGGGGTAAAAGAAAAGTTTCAGAGCATTTATCACAATTAAATGAAAAGCTAGCGGCTGAAGGTAAAGGTATTTGGGTTACAATCTATGCTATAGATTTATACATTGTAACTATTCCTTGTACAGTTAAAAAATATAAATCTTAATACATATAGTAAAAAAAAAGACCTTAAAAATAATTAAAAAAGTCGATTTTCTGAGATGGAAATTGGCTTTTTTACTAAGTGACATTTCCTTAGTATTGTAAATTTGCATTTTGCTTACGCTTATACATGGCCGGTTAACATAACGTCCTATTATTGATAGCAGGGACAAGGGGAAATCCTACCCTCAAAAGGAATCTGCCTTTTTCTTTTTATATAATTATATGCAACTTTATATGTATTCCTATCCTAGCGTAGGTTTTAGTGTTCTCGTTTGTTACTGAATTAGCCAAAAAACTGACAATCCCCTAATAGTGTGTGCTCCTCATCAGTTTAATCTTGTAGGAAATTTAATGATGTTACTCCGCAATTGCATAATTTGCTCTACATCATCTAGTGAGACAAGTTTAATTGTTTCATGAAATGGTGTGTTAGGTAAGTTGTTGTCATCCAGACATTCACAAAAATACATTTCATTTTTGGCGCCTAGTTGTATACTTGGAGCGGTTTCAAATCTTTCTACAATAGAGTTGAATTGCCAGAGGGTTTAATCGGCTTATATGCGGAAAGAAGTGCCTCATAATCAGAGGTAACAAATTCTTCTTTACTATACGGTATAAATGAATCATGGAAGTGGAGTAAAATTGATTTCAATGTTCCATTCTATTTAAATACGCCCCACAGATCTTGAAGTTTGTTTCATAACCGAAAGATTCTATTTCCCCAATAATAAATCAGTTATGGGCTGCTTCTTCTTTTAGGTAAGTAAATACTTGTTCATGATCTTTCTTAATTTTCGTATCATCATAAATTGGACTCTTTTTTATTTTTCTGAATTTTACAACTTAAGTTTTTTGAAAGCAATATAAAATTTTATGTTTAGTTCACAAACTTTCGGAAAAACTAGGAAAGATATGACAAAGGAGGTTATGAACGGTGGATCATCCAATTCAAGGATTAATGAAAGCGGCAATGGAAAATTTGAAAGAAATGGTCGATGTAAATACGATTGTTGGAGAGCCTGTTCAAACGGCTGACGGTGGTGTAGTGTTAACGGTTTCTAAAGTAGCGTTCGGTTTTGGAGCAGGAGGTTCTGATTTCCAAACGAATGATGGGCAAAGAGCAAACGGTAACCCTGCATTTGGTGGCGGTAGTGCGGGTGGTGTTTCTATTACACCAGTAGCATTTCTTGTGGTGAATAAAGATGGAGTAAATATTCTTCATTTACAAAATGCGACACATTTAGCAGAAAAAATGATTGAATTAGCTCCACAAACAATTGATAAAATTCAATCGATGTTCCAAAAAGATGAAAAGAAAGAAGGAAATCATCATCCTCAAAACCCAGATGAAATCCTTTAAAAACGCCTGCTCACGAGCAGGTGTTTTTTCTTGTAATCACTATGTAATAAAACACATGAAATTGTAAATAGTTTTTGAAGTTTTTTCTATGTTTCTAAAATTTTTCATGTTAAAATATGCTATAGAATTGAAACATATAAAACGAAGGTGGCTAGGTGCTTTGTCTGGAGGATCTGACCAAGTAAAGAATATGATATATATTAATGGTAATCGTCGAGGTCATTGTTTTATTACATCAGGAATTACGTTTAAAGAGTTTGCAAGTAACATCCCTTCACCGCTCCATCAAGTGTTGCTTTTGAAGCATAACTTTGAATGGACAGATTTTCATTATCATACTTTATTTGAATATGTTGAGGAAGAAAATATACATAAGTTAATTCAAGCAGAGATTGATGAATTTGATGAATTTTGTTGGGTAGATTTTGATGATGCAAGCGATTTAGATGAATTAGAGCCAAAAGAAATTGCAGAGCTTTTATATTTGGCTCACAAAAAAGAACCACTTGCAAGAACATTCTTTCCGTTATTGAAAAATAGATTTGTTTATTTTTCACATGATGATGGATGGTACAACAAAGTGTATTATCGTAGAATCGCTGACTTTGTAGGGATGTTAAGTAAAGTCATTCCTTATAAACTCGGTGCTTTCGGGAAGAAACGTTTTACTTTCTTCCAAAAATCGAAAATTTTCCCAGCGATTTCAAAAGAAGTGATTATGGGACTTATTCCACTAATGGAAGATGGTCTTTATATTGATCTAGCAGGGAAAATTGAGTCAAGAAGGGGTCTTGAAATTCCGGTATATGTAGTGGGTTCGTATGAAAGTACGGATGAAGTGCTAGATAATATCGATGAATTAAAAGAAGAAGCAACAGAGACAGGGTGGCTCATTTTTGATAAGAAAGAGCAAGAGTGGCAATGGGTTGTGGACTAAGAAAACTTGGCGCATGTAGTCAAGTTTTCTTGTCTTTTGAAAGGAGTACAAATGAAGAAGTATTATACAATTGTGGGGATTATAAGTATTATTCTTGTGGCGATTTTACTTATAACTTGTCCGAAAGAATCAGATTTTAAATTGTATCTAGAAGATAAGTATGCATTGAAATGTGACGAGAGTAGTTTTGAATGCACACAAAATGTAGATGGTAAAAAAGAAAAACTAAAATTTGAAAGTACAGATGCACGAAATGGTGTATTCTTTATGACTGTAAAGCAAACATTTAAGACAGAAGCTGGTGTTACGAAAGAATATAGTGGAGTAGGAATGTTTGGTACATTTCTTTTTGTTTCAGAGAAGACTTTCTAGTAATAGAAGGTCTTTTTCTTATGCTTATGTTCATATAGATGAAGTAAGACAAGCATAGGAGGGGTAATGATGAAGAAGGAATGTATTGTTTGCGGTGGTGAGGAGTTTTTCTCTTCTACATTATATGCACGTACAAAACAAGATTGGGCGTATGCACCAAATATGTATCGATTTGAAAAGGTGTTTATTGAGCATAGGGATGAAGAAAATTATCCAGTGTTTCAAGAAATTACAGCGAAACATTGTTGTGGATGCGGTCATATTATGTTGTATCACGAATGAACACACCAAGTATAACTTGGTGTGTTTTTTTAAAACGCTGACAAAGCAAGCGGATAAAATAAAGTGAATAAAACAGAAAAACTACCAAAACCAATTGCTGTATATCCAAGTGTTCTTGCTCCGAAATTGACAGCTAATAAGCCGACTAAAATCGCAAGAGAGCCGAGTGTAACCGGATAAAATGCAATTGAGAAAAGCGAAAGAAATAAAGCGACATAGCCTATCATTGCACTGGTATTTGTACCTTCTATTTCATTTGCAATTTCTTTACGCTTATGTCTAATTGGAATGCCAGCTGGTGATATTTCAGCTGCATACTCTTCGTTTTTTTCACCACTTTTAAAATGATGATTTCTCTTTCTTCGCATGTACATCCCTCTCTTTCAATTGGGTGTACCTATAGTATCTTTCATAAAGAGAAGAACATGAGTATGAGTTAAACCCAAGTAAAGCAAAAATTGGAGAATAAAGATTCCATTGTTCGCATGTACATCTCCTAATGAAGATAAACAGGAATTTTGGAAAATGATGTAGAATGATAATGAGTGATAAAACGTGAAGGTAGGGGAATGTATGACGAAATTTAATTGGCATGAATCAGCAGAGAAAAAATGGGATAGTAGTGCAGAATTTTGGAATCAAAATAGTCAGGAGATGTGGGACAGCGGGAGTAGGAGTACAATTATTCCATTTTTTGAACAGTACGTGAAGAAAGAAGCTCAAGTACTCGATGTTGGTTGTGGTGATGGATACGGTACATATAAATTAAGTCGCGCGGACTATAAAGCAGTTGGAGTAGATTTATCAGAAGTGATGATTCAAAAAGGGAAGGAGCGCGGAGAAGGACCGGATTTATCTTTTATAAAAGGAGATCTCTCTTCCTTACCATTTGAAAATGAACAATTCGAAGCAATTATGGCAATTAATTCTTTAGAATGGACAGAGGAGCCATTACGAGCATTAAATGAGATAAAGCGTGTTTTAAAAAGAGATGGATATGCATGTATTGCAATTTTAGGACCGACCGCGAAACCACGAGAGAACAGTTATCCTCGTTTATACGGCAAAGACATTGTTTGTAATACGATGATGCCTTGGGAATTTGAACAGTTAGCGAAAGAACAAGGTTTTGAAGTTGTAGATGGCATCGGTGTATATAAGCGCGGAGTAAATGAGAAGATGTTAGGTCAACTACCTACAGAGTTACAACAATCGTTAACATTCTTATGGGTATTTATGTTAAAAAGCGTATAAAGAAATGAAAGAATTTTTAGGAGGTAAATAAGTGCAGAAAATACAAAAAACTGATACAATATCATCAGAACCAATTAAAGGGGGACTAGGGTATATGACAACTACTACAACAGTTAAATCCGATATTGAAATCGCACAAGAAGCGAGTATGAAGAAGATTCAAGAAATTGCAGCTGATTTAAATATTTTAGAAGATGAATTAGAGCCATACGGGCATTATAAAGGTAAGTTATCTCTTGATATTTTTAAGCGCTTACAAGATGAAAAAGACGGTAAAGTTGTTTTAGTAACAGCGATTAACCCAACTCCAGCTGGAGAAGGTAAATCAACAGTAACAGTTGGTTTAGGTCAAGCTTTTAACAAAATTGGTAAGAAAACAGTAATTGCACTTCGCGAACCATCTCTTGGACCAACGATGGGATTAAAAGGCGGAGCAGCAGGTGGTGGTTTTTCACAGGTTGTACCAATGGAAGACATTAACCTTCACTTTACTGGAGATATCCATGCGATCACAACTGCCAATAACGCGTTAGCGGCGTTTATTGATAATCATATCCAACAAGGAAACACACTGGGGATTGATACACGTAAAATCGTTTGGAAACGCTGTGTTGACTTAAATGATCGTGCCCTTCGTAATGTAGTAATTGGTCTTGGTGGACCGGTTCAAGGTGTACCACGTGAAGATGGTTTTGATATTACAGTAGCATCTGAAATTATGGCCGTATTCTGCCTTGCAACAGATATTCAAGATTTAAAAGCGCGTCTATCTCGCATCGTAGTTGCTTATAACTTTGCAAATCAACCTGTAACGGTAAAAGATTTAGGTGTAGAAGGTGCGTTAACATTATTATTAAAAGATGCATTAAAACCAAACTTAGTACAAACGTTAGAAAATACACCAGCTATTATTCACGGCGGACCATTTGCGAATATCGCTCACGGTTGTAACAGTGTTATCGCTACAACAATGGCAGCAAAATTAGGTGATTATGTTATTACAGAAGCTGGATTCGGTGCTGATTTAGGCGCTGAGAAGTTTTTAGATATTAAAGCTCGTGCAGCTGGTATTAAACCAGAAGCAGTTGTTATTGTTGCTACTATTCGTGCGCTTAAAATGCATGGCGGCGTAGCGAAAGATCAATTAAAAGAAGAAAATGTAGACGCATTAGCAAAAGGTATGGAAAACTTACAGAAGCATGTTGAAACAATTCAAAGCTTCGGTGTGCCTTTCGTAATTGCAATTAATAAATTCATTACAGATACAGATGCAGAAGTTGCATACTTACAAGAGTGGTGTAATGAGTGTGGCTATGCGGTATCCTTAACAGAGGTTTGGGAGAAAGGTGGCCAAGGCGGAGTTGACCTTGCTGAAAAAGTGTTAAAAGAAATCGAAAAAGGTGAGAACAACTACGCACCACTTTATGAATTAGAATTACCATTAGAAGAAAAAATTCGTACGATTGCTCAAAAAGTTTACGGTGCAAAAGATATTGAATTTGCTCCGAAAGCACGTAAGCAATTAGCTCAATATGAAGGAGAAGGCTGGAGTAACCTACCAATTTGTATGGCGAAAACACAATATTCTCTTTCTGATGATGCAACGAAATTAGGACGTCCATCTGACTTTATTGTTACAATTCGTGAGCTGAAACCATCTATTGGTGCAGGATTTATCGTTGCGTTAACAGGAACAATGTTAACAATGCCAGGCCTTCCAAAACAGCCAGCAGCACTACAAATGGATGTAAATGAAGATGGAAAAGCAGTAGGTTTATTCTAAAAGGTTGTAATTCATCTCGTTTATCTGTAAACTATATATACATCAAGTGGCGCCTTTCCATCGAAAGGCGCCTGTTTTTTGGAGGAAATTATGTTTGATCCAACTGCTTTTGATAATTTAAAAGTAATCGTAGAAGGTGCTGTTTATGATTTTGATTTACATGGAGATATTCTTGTAACAAATCGAAAAGATATGATGGATCTTGCTTCATTAAGTCGTATATATCATATTTCATTTCAGTTAACCGAACTATTCGAACCGTTAGTAGAAGCAACATTTTCACTATCTGTAGATGCAAAGAACTTGTCTGGTGAAATATTAGAAGTACCACAATTTACACCAGGATGTGAAATGAAGTTAGCATTTTCATTCCCGATTGAAAAACCAGGAGTAGTGTGTAGTGAAATTGAAACTTTCATGCATTCTATATGGGGAAAAGAAAGAATGATTACGCAAAAACTTTCATACGAATATAATAAGCAAGCGATTTCATATCATAATAAGGTAGAGGTTCTATTTCAAAAAGCGATTACAGAAGACCATGTTGATGATTTAATAGCTGTTATTTCACACATGATAGAAACGGTGCGAACAATACAACATTTTCTTCAAAAATAGAGATAAAGGAGAAAAACAAATGATAAAAGATATGCAACCATTTTTACAACAAGCTTGGGAGAAGGCTGGTTTTAAAGAATTAACTGAAATTCAAAAACAAGCGATTCCAACTATTTTAGAAGGACAAGACGTTATAGCTGAATCTCCAACTGGAACAGGAAAAACATTAGCGTACTTATTACCCCTTTTACATAAAATTAATCCTGAAATAAAACAACCACAAGTTGTTGTTTTAGCGCCAACACGTGAGCTTGTAATGCAAATTCACGAAGAGGTTCAAAAGTTTACAGCAGGAACTGAAATTTCAGGTGCATCTTTAATTGGTGGTGCAGATATTAAGCGCCAAGTTGAAAAATTAAAGAAACACCCGAGAGTAATTGTCGGTTCACCAGGCCGTATTTTAGAATTAATTCGTATGAAAAAGCTAAAAATGCATGAAGTGAAAACAATTGTATTTGATGAGTTTGATCAAATTGTAAAACAAAAAATGATGGGTGCTGTGCAAGATGTAATTAAATCAACGATGCGCGATCGTCAATTAGTATTCTTCTCGGCGACAATGACAAAAGCTGCAGAAGACGCAGCACGTGATTTAGCAGTTGAACCACAATTAACACGTGTAACACGTGCAGAGTCAAAAAGCTTAGTTGAGCACACATATATCATTTGTGAGCGACGCGAAAAGAATGATTATGTAAGAAGAATTATGCATATGGGTGATGTAAAAGCAGTTGCTTTCTTAAACGACCCATTCCGTTTAGATGAAATTACGCAGAAATTGAAATTCCGTAAAATGAAAGCAGCAGCTCTTCATGCAGAGGCAAGTAAGCAAGAACGTGAAGCAACGATGCGTGCATTCCGCGGCGGGAAATTAGAAATTCTACTTGCTACTGATATTGCAGCACGCGGTATCGATATCGATGATTTAACACATGTAATTCATTTAGAGTTACCAGACACTGTAGACCAATATATTCACCGCTCAGGACGTACTGGACGTATGGGGAAAGAAGGAACAGTCGTTTCTCTTGTAACACAACAAGAAGAGCGTAAATTACTTCAATTTGCAAAAAAACTAGGTATCGTGTTTACGAAGCAAGAAATGTTTAACGGATCATTTGTAGAAACGAAACCGAAAGCACCAAAGAAAAAGAAACCAGCATTTACTGGGAAGAAAAAGCCTAGATAAAGAATTGGGGAAGGCGTAACTATTTGTAGTTACGTCTTTTTTATTTGCAATTGAATAATACAAGGAGGTTTATTAATGGTTATTAAAATGTATCTATCATCATTTTTTAAATCAACATATGTACAAGGAAGTAATATAAAAAAAGTCGAATATTAAATTGATGCGAAATAATAAAAAGAAGGTACATATATGGATAGGAAATTAGGAATGTTTTTGAATACGAAATATATTGAAGTAAACGAAGGAATACAAAAAGCAAGGGAATGGGATTTAGAATATATTCAATTATATGCTATGAATAAAAACTTCAACTTAGCTAATATTTCAATGGTAGAATGGACTGCTTTAAAGAAAAGCTTATCTTTTAATGGAATAAAGATTCCATCATTAGCAATTAGTTTTGGAGAAAATGGAATTATAGGAACAGAAGCTGGCAGTGCAATAGATCAGATTAAATATATTACTGACAGAGGCTTGGAGCTGGGAGCAAAGATAATAACAGCTCATATTGGGAAAGTTCCAGATGATGAAAAAAGTGAGTACTATGATAAAATGGTACGGGTTTGTTATGAGATAGGGGAATTAGCATTCAAATTTGGGGGAGTCTTTGCTATTGAGACGGGATCTGAAAAAACAATAGTATTAAAACAATTTTTAGAAACTGCAAACTCGAAAGGACTAGCTGTTAACTTTGACCCAGCAAATTTAATAAGTGATGTAAATGAAAATCCGGAAGAAAGTTTATTACTATTAAAAGATTATATAGTACAAACTCATATTAAAGATTGTAAAGAAGTGAAAAGCGATCGTTCAAGTAAGTATATAGAAGTAGCAGTAGGAAATGGTGAAGTGGATTTCGATATATTCTTCAAAGTATTAGATGAAATTGGATTCGACGGATATAACATGATTGAAAGAAATGATTATTTTGACGAATTGGATGGGATGAGTCAGTCGATAAATTTTGCAAAGAAGTACATACCAACTTAAAAGGAATAACGAAAGCAGCTGTAGAAAGCTACATAGAATGTAAAATAACAATAGGAGGAATACAAATGATCCATAAAGTTGGACAAATTATGCTGTATGTAAATAATCAAGATGAGGCAGTAAATTTTTGGACTGAAAAGGTAGGGTTTCATGTAGTTGCAAAGGAAGATAACAAACAAGGAATGAGATGGATTGAAATTGCTCCAACTAAAGATGCAGAAACGAGTATCATACTACATAATAAAGAAGTGATTTCGAAAATGAGCCCAGAATTGAATCTTGGTACACCGTCTTTAATGTTTTTCACAGAAAGTCTTGATCAATTATATATAGATTTAACAAATAAAAATGTTACTGTTGGCGAAATGGTAACTATGCCCTCTGGTAAAGTATTTAATTTTGCTGATAGTGAAGGGAATTATTTCGCGGTTATGGAAAAGAACCAATAATAATATTGCTTTGTGAAAATCCCCCTCAAACATATTGAGGGGGATTACATGTTTGAGGGGGATTTTTCATTAGAGAGTTGATTAATAAAAAATACGCCTTTTTCAATAGCTGTCTCAATATAACCGGCAATTTGATTAAACGTAAACACCTGTAATTCTTCATGCAGATGTTGCTCGGGATACAACATATCTTCAAAAAGATACTTTCGAAAAGCTAAAACGTTTTCTTTAGAAACCTCTTCAATATCTACAATGTGAGCTTCTTGATTAAAAAGAGAGAAAAGATGTTGTTCTTTATCGTAATGATGAAGTAACTTTGCATTTAACAATTTAAAATCGTTATAGTACATAGGTGCGATTGTTTCGTCGGTCTCTATCCTATTTTTTAGCCAAGGTAGAAAAAAGCCGCTTAGCCAATTATCATCGGCAATGAGATGGGTGTAATAACCTAAGAGAAAAGGGGAATCCATATGAATTTTATATTTTTGAAAAAAAGAATTGAAATCTATCCTTCTCGTATAGTTTTTCGTCGTACCAGCGTAAAAGTGTGAAGTTCCTTTTTCTTCTGCTGAATGAACCGCATCAGGGGCTACCCCTCCAAGTATGAAAGATGTTTTATCTTGAATACATAGTTTTTCGGCAATACCATTAGCGATAATAACATGCATAATTCGTGATCCCATGAATGACACCTCGGTTTCAAGTATTCATTTCAGGAAGAGGACTGAGCAGTTAGTATTACTTTCCCTGTACTTTTTCTACTTTCGACCCATTCATGTGCTTTCCCTGCATCTTGGAGTGGAAAAGATTTTGTAGCCTTGATTTGCAAACGTCCGTCACGCAAATAACGGAATACTTCATTTGCAGTTTCTTGGAGTAGTTCAGGACGTTTTTTTCGTGTAGTTCCAAAGCTAAAACCGAGTATAGAGCGGCAACTTGCGTGTAAATCTTTCGTTTGGAAATTGCCAATTTCACCACTAGCATTACCGAAATGAACGAGGCGACCGTAATAAGCAAGACATTTTAAACTTCTTTCCGAAACAGTTCCAGAAATAGAGTCTAAAATGATATTTACGCCTTCTCCATTTGTCAGCTCATTGACTTTCTCTACAAAATCTTCATCTTGATGATAAATAACATAATCAGCTCCAGCATCTAAAGCAATTTCTTTTTTTGCTTCACTTCCGACAGTACCTATAACTGTTCCAGCCCCTAATAGTTTTGCAAGTTGAATAGCTGTAGTACCAATTCCGCCAGCAGCCGCATGAATGAGTACAGATTCACCTTGTTGAAGCCTTGCTACATTTGCGAGTAAATTATAGCTTGTGAAAGATACGATAGGGCATGATGCTGCAGTTTGAAAATCGACTTCATCAGGTAAAGCAAAAGTAAGGTTTTCGTTTGCGACAACGTATTCTGCGTAAGAGCCATTTTGAGGAAATGCAATGACACGCTGTCCAGGATAAATCTTTTTCACATGAGAACCGACACGTTCTACAATACCAGCGGCATCTATCCCTGGAATAAAGGGAAATGCTTTATTTCCTTTTTTGCCATATCGTGATTTAACATCGGCGAAATTAACACTCGTAGCAACAACACGAATTAAAACTTGATTTTCTGAAATAACCGGCATATCCACATCTGTATATTGCATCACTTCAGGACTACCGAACGACGTTACAACGATAGCTTTCATCATGTATCCTCCTAAATTTAACTATATAAATCATTTTAAAGCGTCATTAGAAATTGGAAAATTATATAATAGTTATGCAAGGTTATAAGTGAAGCTTATGAACTTATTGAATCATCATATTAATTTATATAAAAATTTTAAAAAAATCGAACGAATTATGAATTACTTGCCAATATAAAGTGTAAGACAAAGGAGGGATGGTATATGAAGGGTGAAACAACGTATACAGATTTAATCCAATTAACTTTATCAGGAAATAAAGAAGCGTATAGTGAGTTGTATGATGTGACGATTCAAGAAGTTTATAAAACAGCACATTTTTTGATTGAAGATAAAACGGATGTAGATGATGTCGTTCAAGAAATATACATACAGCTATATGAATCGCTTCGTAAGTATGATAGCGAGAAGCCATTTCGTCCTTGGCTAATTGGACTTGCGATTAAACAAATTCACTCTTATAGAAGAAAGAGGTGGATGCGACTACGAATTGTAAAAAAAGCAGAAGAGCAAAGAAAACCAGTACAAATTGATTTTTCTAATGATCTTATAAGTAAAATATCAAACCAAAAACTAATCGAACTTATTCATAAATTACCGTATAAATTGAAACAAGTTATTATTTTAAGATACTTACACGATTACTCTCAAGAAGAAGTAGCACAAATATTACATATTCCAATTGGTACTGTGAAATCTAGAATTCACGCAGCATTAAAAAAACTACGTCAAAAAGAGCAAATAGAGGAAATCTTTTTAGGAGAGGTAGGGAATGTGAAATGAGTTTAGATTGTAGAGTTCGAGAATCTATACAAGAAGAAGCCAAGAGGATTGTTGCCCCGCCGGAGTTGAAAGAAAAAGTAATCGTTCAAATAAAAATGAATCGTGGTGGAAGTAAGAGGAAGAAACGCCTTATCGCAGGAGTACTTGCAGCAGCTCTTTTAATCCCGACGACTGGTTTTGCGTATCAATCTATTATGGCGGATGGTATATACGGATCTTTTGAGAATTTAAAAAAACATGCCGGAGCGATGACATTAGAAGCGTATATGCGTTTTAGTGCAAAATTATCAGAAGCGAAAGATGAAATGGGAGCGAAAGAATATGAAGAGTTTACAAAAGAATTAAAAAAATTAACAAATGCAAAGCTTGAGTACGGAGATTCGAACGGTAATATTGATTATGATCAATTATCATCAGAAAAAAGAGAAGAAATGAAAAAGGTAAGTATGGGCCTTCAACCATACTTTGATAAATTAAATGGTCATAAATCTAGTAAAGAAATATTAACACAAGAAGAGTTTGATCGCTATATGGAAGCTTTAATGACACATGAAATAGTACGAGTGCAGACAAAATCAACTGGTGGAATGAAAATAGAAGAAGTACCTGAGGCGTACAAAGAAAGATTTATTAAAGCGGAGCAGTTTATGGAGTATGTAGATGAAAAGGTGAGATAAGTAAAAAAGCTCATAGCTATAGCTGTGAGCTTTCTGTATTGAAACGGAAACATATTAACCACCTATTCCTTTTGCTAGCAATAGGAAATATGCAACTACTAGTATTATTCCATTTAATACTGTACCAACTATTGCGAATAACCAATTCTTTGACGCTATCGCAAAAATAATTCCGAGTAATGAGAGAATACCTAGTATCGAAATAACTAAAGTTAAATTTGCATTAGGCCCTCTTAGAATAAAGAAAGAACATATGCTTGCGAGAAACATTAGACACGAGAATCCAAAAAATCTATACATAATAATTCTCCCTTGATTGAAATGTCTTTTGACTTAGTGCAAGATTTACTTTAGTTTAACATAAATTTCCTTTTATCGTGTATAGCGACTTTTACAAGTAATATTGCATTTATAAATAAACCGCTGAAACCAATGACATTTAAGTATTGGTCATCAATTATATTTTTTAATAGTTGCATTGTCCTTTTGTATAAAACAATCTAATAGTGAGTAACCAGCTATTAAACTAATAATCGTAACAAAAGTTGTATTTATAAGAATAATATTAGCTAAATAAGGTAAGTACGAACCAACTGGTGAAAAGAGTAGAGCTGGAGAAAAGGAAATGAATAGCGTAGGCAACGTAATAGCGATAAACTTATCCGGTTGAAAGTTCCAGATTTGTTTACTCGTTTCGCGATTAATGGATTGAAGGAATCGTAATAAAATGCCAACGATAAGAGGGAAGAGTGTAAAGTAGAATAATCTTGGATATACGTTAAAGTTCACCTGCGCATCTGTATCTAAATAAAATTGAATTTTCACTCCGACAAATAATAATAAGACGATAAATAATGTGAAGCAGAGGTATAGCATCACTTTTTGCATTATATTCCACCATCCTTTACTAAAAATATATTCAAAGAAAAAAGAGATATACAATAACGACTGTTGTATATCTCTTTTTTTACTGCTAATTAATAGTGGAATTTGTTTTTTCTAGCTTAGTGAAATAATCAATAATGCCCATCGCGCTAATTTCTATATCTAGATGTAAAATGTTATAAACGGAATGATCTGATGGGACGTTTAATTTTGTAAGATGAGAAGAGATTTTATCCATCAATAATGTTTGTAATGCTTTAGTAGCCTCATCGAAATCATTATATTTTTCAAAGACCTCTTTACCAGTATGAACGAAAATAGGTAACCAATGTTCTAGTTGGTTATATACTTCTGTAACATTGGACGATGCGCCGTAATGGCCGAAATAAATAGTATCTACATTCATACTTTGAATATGATTTTTAGAAGCAATCATCGCATCTGGTTGGAATTGTGAAGGGGACGTTGATGGTAGATACAGTTCTACACCAAGGTCTGCAAGTTCTCTATAATAAATTCCAATTGTATCGCCAGTAAAAATGCCGTTTGTTAATGAATCGTGAATGCTAATATGGTGCTTCGCATGTCCCGGTGTATCATAAAATGTAAGGATGCGGTCTTCTGCAATTTTTAACGTATCACCATGTTGTACAATATGAACACGTTCTTCTTCAATTGGAAGAATTGGGTCAAAAAGTTTATCGAAATCTTCTTTGTACACAGCTTTTGCACCTAAAATAAGTTTTGTTGGATCAATCATATGACGAGCCCCGCGCGAATGTACATATAAAGTAGCGTTTGGACACTTTTCCATCATTAGCCCAGCTGCGCCGGCGTGATCTAAATGAACATGTGTAACGATAATGTTTTTAACATCATTTAAATCAATATGTAATTGTTGTAAGCCGTCTAAAATATAGGGAAGAGAAGGGGCTGCACAAGTTTCAATTAAAGTAATATCGTCACCTAATAAAACGTACGTACCTGTTCGTTCATTATGTTGTAAATCAAAATCATCAATAAGATATAGGTGAGAAGATAATTGCTCTACTTTTTTCATCTTTACCACTCCTTATATACGATATATAACTATTATACGCTAAAAATACAAAAAGGCAGAAAACGAAAGCTTCGTCTTCTGCCTTTTTGTAATGTTGTTAATTCGTTTGTTCTTTATTGATAGACATAACGAACAGTCCAACAATGCCGCCAACTAATGGAAGCATAATCTCTCCTGCTAAATTAAAGTAGGAGCTTAAGAATAAACCATTTACATCGATTACCCAGCCAATAACATACAATAACATCATATATAGTACGAAATAAAACTCGCGATTTGAAATCGTTTCATGTTGTGCAGTTTTCATAATGAACACCATCCTTTTCTATAATAATAGAATATAAACTGTCACATTTTGTTCACATTTCAATTGTAAAACTTTCCATCATAAAAGTCTAGTAGTTTGTGTCGAATTTTCGAACAGAAATAAAGCGCTGTCATTTTAGCGTGTAAGTACGTAATAAGAGCTGTATATTTACGAATGTAGTATAGTATAAACATAGAATGATAGTGTAGAGAGGGGTAGGAGCAATGACAGTTTATGATTTTTCTGCTAATACGATAACAGGAGAAGATAAATCGTTAAAAGATTACGAGGGAAAAGCGCTTCTTATTGTAAATGTGGCTAGTAAATGCGGGTTTACACCGCAATATAAAGGATTACAAGAAGTATATGATAAATATAAAGACCGAGGATTAGAAATACTCGGTTTCCCTTGTAACCAATTCGGAGGACAAGAACCAGGAACAGAAGCAGACATTACAAGCTTTTGTGAATTAAACTACGGTGTAAACTTCCCTATGTTTGCAAAGATTGATGTAAAAGGTGATAAGGCTCATCCTCTGTATACATACATGACAGAACAAGCACCAGGTTTACTCGGTATGAAATCAGTAAAATGGAACTTTACAAAATTTCTAATTGGAAAAGACGGAAAAGTAATAGGACGTTTTGCACCGCAAACGAAGCCTGTGGATTTAGAGGGTGAGATTGAGAAGGTACTTGGGGAATAACTAGGATTTTCACTTTATTTAAAAAACGCCTCAAAGAACAATGTAGTTCTTTGAGGCGTTTTCTTTAAACTCACATTATAAAGATTAAATCACTGTATTGAATTCAGTTGATTTAGGCGGAGAAGCTGCTTTTTTCATAAGCACTTCCCATAAGTGTACGGATTTCTTCCATTCGGATGCGGCCTGTCCTTTTTGATACATAGCATTCTCATAACTGAAAGTAAGTTGTTGCATATCAGTCGAGTTGTAAAGTGTATCGATATGGAGAGCATATTCTCGGAATGTTTGACTTTCTCCTCGTCGTATACCAATTCTCGCAAATTGTTTTAAAAGTGCATCGTAAGCTTTTGTATAAACGGCATCGTCTTTTCGATATTTATAGAAAAGAATAATAAAAAATGTAATCCACTTCATTCTAGTGGTGAAGAGAGTGTATCCTATAATACAAATCGGTATCGTAGAGATGAATACGTACCACCAAGAAAATCCATTTTTAGAATTTGGAATCTTTTTAGTAGAAGATTCTTCTGTATCTTCTATTAAACTTTTGAGCTTTGCTTCATTGTTTCGTTGTTGTATTGGTTCGTTATTAGAATTATATGCTTCGTTATTTTGTAAAGTAGGAGCAGGAGTATTATTTGTAAAATTATAGGGATTGGTAAATCCTTTTGTTGGTTCGAATGGAATCCATCCGTATCCTGGGAAATATACTTCGACCCAAGAGTGTGCGTTATCGTTCGCGATTTTATAAACATCTTCACCTTCTGCACCAACAAGTGTATTATCCAGAGTTCCTTCTGTATAACCTTTTACCCAGCGAGCAGGAATCCCGGCAGAACGAAGTAACACAATCATAGATGTCGAAAAATTATTACAGTAGCCGCTTTTTGTATCGAAAAGGAATTGATCAACATAATCTTGGTTTTTGGCAGGGAATGAGACATTCGCTGTTTCATATACAAAAGAATGGTCGGTGAAATAGTTTTCAATAGCTAATACTTTATCATATCGATTGACTTTATCATTTGTTAGATTAACAGCTAAGTCCCTTACTCGCTCTGGTAATGATTCGGGAAGTTGGGTGTACTTTGTCATAAAATAAGGACTTGTTTCATGACCTTCATTTGTTTTTACAGCTTTCAAGTTTTCTATGGAAAACTCCGGGATTTCATATGTTACTTTATATGAATTCAAAGTAGTAGAAGAGTCTCCGTCCATCGTATAGATTTTTTCTGAAAATGGGTCAACATTGTATGATACATCAGAAGAAGCTTCAACTGATACTAATCCTGCTGGATAGGTAAGGTGAGGGTAACTTTTTTGCATGGTGATTGTTGCCTTAGTTGTCTCCTTTTTTGTATTTTGTTCGTACCAGCTCACGACGTCGTTTTTATTTTTAAAAGAAACCTTCTTTTGATTTTCAGAAACTTCCCAGCCTTTTCCGGTATAAAAATCTTTCGTTTCTACTCTCCAATATTGTTTGTTTTGCGCTTGTGCTGTGAAAACAATTCTAGGATCCGCCTTAAAAGGACCACCTAATTTTGAGTCATCTAAACCATATCCGATTTTAGAAAATTCTTGCTTTTTACTTGCTTCAGATGTGTTGAATTTTAAAAAATCTATTGGGTTTGGCCATTGAGGGCCAAATTTTGGAGCAAAGTATGCGATGGTTGCTGACAATACAATAAATATTGTAAGAGGTCTAAGTAATTTTGAGATTTCTCTAGCATAATTTTGTAAGTGTTCACTCTCTTTTATTCGTTCTATGTGAAGAAGACTAAGCATAAAAAAGCCGCTGACAATAGTACGAATAATGGCGTAGTTTGCATTGTATAAATGTAAGTTATGAAAAATTATGATATAAGTAATAGTCAATATAAGAAATAACAATCCACGCTTTTTATGAATTATCCAAAAAGAGATGAAAGCACCCAAAAACCAAAATGATAGAAAAAATAAAACTGTTGGAAAAACAGGAGAAATATCTAGCAAATTCCCTTGGAAAAACAGGGAGGAATTTCGAGAAATATCAGTGAAAAAATTCGTTAGCCAAGATGGATTTATAAAAGAATTTTTATAATACAGGAAATGAGTGATGAATAACATCGTAACGATTTTTATTGGAATCTGCCATCTTGCTTGAAAAAAAGAGAGAGTGAAGCAAATTCCTATAAATATTACAAAAATATCTAATCTACCTACGTTTGTAATACCTATAAGGGGTCTTAGCCATTCTAGTAAAAGTAGAAATGCACATACATGCATGAAGAATCTACTCATATCCCATTTGTATTTTGTTTGTAATGTTGTCATTTGCTCACCTCAAAAACCACATTTGTATATCGGTTTTCATAAACCACATTTACAAATATTTTTCGTTTTTGTAGAGTTTCTAAAATACTTAGTTCTCGATGTGAGAGTTGATTCGGTTTTTCTTTCACGACAAAAACTAGTAATTTTCTATTTTGTATAGCGGCATAGTCAGCCGTTTTTTGAATATCAGGAGAAAGATCGCTTGTCACAAGTAGTATCGTTACGGGCTCATAAACTTTTTTTAATTCCATCTCTACACTCCGAGAGAGCGGGAATACACTGTCTGCTTGTACTTTCGCTAAATGACAAAAGATTTGTTGCAACTGGCTATCTCCATTGTCTAAAGGGAAAAAAGTACGTTCTTTTCCGACAGACACGAATGACGCTGGTGAATTTTGCTTCAAGACAGCCCTCACAATAGAGGCAGTAAACGTTACGACTGATTCAAAAAGAGGAGACTCGGTTCTGTCCATGAATATCATAATATTATGGCTGCGCTGTTGCTCAAATTCTTTCGTCATAATGTTGTTCGTTCGTGCAGTTGCTTTCCAATCAATCCATGAAAAGCGGTCACCAGGTTTATATTCTCTGACACCGACAGAGACTGTAGAGTTTTTTGCTAAATTGAGATTTGCAGAAAGCGCTCCTTGTTCGAAATGATTTTCCAATTGTCGATATGTTATATCTACATACTGCGGATAGACTAAATATGTATCTGGAACTGACAAAGTTACTTCTTTCTCCATCATGCCGAATAAATCGCCAGTTTTGATACGTACGCTTGAAAAAGTGTGTTCTCCTCTAGGGATTGTGTCAATAACATATTGAAAAGAAATATTTCGTTTTAATCCCGGAAAAAGTATTGCCTTATTCAACTTTGTTTGTCTACAACTTGTAAAGTGTGGTGGCAGTTCATCTTCTATAACTAAATAAAGTAAAGGGAAAGGAAATTTTCTTTTTATTGTAATGGTGCTTACAAATGGTTCTCCAGCTACATAATCGTTTTGATTTGTTATTCTTTTTACTTCAGCGCCCCGTAAAGCGTAGAAGGGAAGTAATAGTAAATAAAGGCCGATAGGAATCATACTGTAAAACAGAAACCAACTTACAAATCCTCCTTGAAGCATAGCGTATATAAATGTTAAGACTAGGCATAAAGGGATTAGTAATAACTTCGTAACGTGATATAGTGCTCGTAGCATGCGTTTCATCAAAGGTTCATCGTCCTTTGAGTCGGCACGGCAGTTCGTGCAACGATTTTTGAAATAACTTGTTCTCCTGTAATTCCTTCAAATTTTGCTTCCATTTTTAGAATAAGTCTGTGAGCTAACACGTAAGGAGCTAAAAATTTAACATCGTCTGGAATAACATAATTTCTACCATGGATGAATGCATAAGCCTGTGAAGCTTTCATTAAAGCAATTGAGCCACGTGGACTTGCGCCTAGTTGTATAGAACTATAAGAACGAGTCTGACTAACAAGCTTTACAATGTAATGCTTGATTGCTTTGTCCATACTTACTTCCCGTACGCTTTGTTGTAAATAAAGTAATTCTTCTATTGTAGTAATGGCCTGTAATTGAGAGAGTGGATTTGTTTTTTCCATCCGGTTTAAAATTTCAAATTCTTCTTCTGGTGTAGGATATCCCATTTTTAGTTTCAATAAGAATCGATCGAGCTGAGCTTCTGGTAGAGAGTATGTTCCTTCATATTCGACCGGATTTTGTGTAGCCATTACAAAGAACGGCTTTGGTAACGCTCTAGTAATACCATCGATTGTGATATTGCCTTCTTCCATACATTCAAGTAAAGCAGATTGTGTCTTAGGAGATGTACGATTAATTTCATCAGCAAGTACAAAGTTCCCCATAATTGGTCCAGGCTTAAATTCAAATTGGAGCTCTTTTGGATTATAAATAGAAACACCTGTGACATCTGACGGCAGTAAATCAGGTGTGAATTGAATTCGCTTGTAATCAGCATCAATGGATTTAGAAAGAGTACGTGCTAGCATTGTTTTCCCGACACCGGGAACATCTTCTAATAGTACATGACCTTCAGCTAAGAGAGCTGTCAAAGCTAAGATCGTTTCTTTTCGTTTTCCGACCATTAACTTTTCAATATTGTTAATTATTTTTTCTATAATGGGATGTAATGAATCAAGCTGTGGCATAGAAATCCTCCTAATTGTATTATCGTTTTTAATTTATTTAGTGGAAAATAGAACGTGTCCCTCTATTTGCGAGTAGTAAACTTTTACCTTTAATTCTGAGAATATTCAGATTATTTATTTCGATTACATCTAGTATAATTGTTTCCGTAACTAAGGGCAATATGGTAAATAATGATTTGTAGTTTTATGTAAAATATGTATTGATATAAACTAGTATTGTCAGTAAAACATAGAGGAGGGGAAGGAAAGAGTGACCTCAATGTGGAAAATAAATTGCGTAGGAAACCCTACGCGTAAAGTTTTGAAAATCTATTAATACGCCTTGTGATTAAAATGTATATGAATAAAAAATATAGTTGACTTCATGTGGAGGCTAGCCACTTAAATTATTACAATACTTTATTTTCCTCTTTTATAATACTTTTCGTTTATCTAACCAAATATGAATTAATTCTACTAATTCTATTGTTTCAATCTCACAATATTCTCCTTTACCGTCTTCGGCTAAATTGTCTAACACAGTAGTTGTATCGTTCCGAATTTCTAAACCGCAAATGTTGCCATTTACTACTACATAATTTTTTTCTCCGTTCAAAACACTATGTATTTCTTCTAAAATCCAATCTCCAAAAGCTGAAACTTCAATTCCTAAAAAAGTTTCAACAAGTTTAATTTCTTGAGGAAGTCTCATAACTAAATCTCTACTGTTAAGTACTTCAAAACTATATGGATATTTCATGACTATTTTACTCCTTTATTTCTGGCTTGAGTGACTCTATTTACTTCTCCATTAATCTCATAAGCTCTATTAAGGTAATAAGTTCTTATACTATCATCACTCTTTTCCTACTTAAATTATAGTAAAAGTAGATTGTTATTAAACTTATCTATCCAATATTTCTCTGCTGTAGGAATGAATTTAGTGAAATCTTCATATGTACCAATCCAATCTTTTGGTACATAGTTTTCGTATGATGCCGGTTCTGGAAACATTGAATATAGTATTTTATTATCAAAGTTAATTAATAAGACTGGACTAAAATCTAATAGATCTTCTCCTGCATGTTTACTTTTAATATTTTCAAGTAATAAATAAGTTAATTCCTCTTTAGTTACATTATATTTATTGATTCTTAGTAAAAATACTTCTACATTTTCATTATTTAATACTTGTATTCCATTTCCTTCTCCCGGTTCCTCATTATCTTCAATACTTACACCTAAATTTTTATATGCATTACCTAATTTAATATAATCTAAAAACCATAGTTCTTTATCTGTTACATACCATTTAAACTCATTTTTATATATAACGGCTACTATAATGTTTTCTGCATAAAGCGGTTCTAATAGCATAATATCCTCCTTTTATTATTATCTTAAAATTCCGTTATTTTTGGTGCATTCTTCTATTCATTCAATCCAAGTTGCTAACAATTCATATGGATTTCCTGGCGTTTTTTGTTCAACTATTTTCAGGATAGTTGCCCTTGGTATGGTGAATTTAAAGTATTGTATTTTCATTTGTTAATTCATCTAACGATTTAGGCATATCAAATTTAACAACTCCCAAATTACTTCCTCTATTATATGAAAAAATTTTGCATATCTGTACTTCATCTTAAACTTTGCTAGAAGCAAGGAAGTAATTTAACAGTCAGTGAAGGATGTGAACCCTCCACAATGATTAGATTTTCACTTTTATATATTTTTTCCGGAATTTTTGACAATCTCTTGAACTGTGCGAAATGTCACATCTGTATTTTACAACCTCTCTTATAGTAAGGGTATGTAAGAGAGACGTATTAAAGGAGTGGACAGTATGAAGAAGAAACCTTCAGCACTAATGAGACGTTTAAAATATTTTTCGCCAATAGATCGTTATAACGATAATCATACACAAGAAACATATGAAGATCGCGAATGGGAAAATGTGTACAGAAAGCGTTGGCAACATGATAAAGTAATCCGTTCTACACATGGCGTGAACTGTACTGGTTCATGTAGTTGGAACATTTATGTGAAAGATGGAATTGTAACTTGGGAAGGGCAGGAGCTTAACTATCCAACAACAGGTCCAGATATGCCTGATTTTGAACCACGAGGATGTCCACGTGGAGCAAGTTTTTCTTGGTACATTTATAGTCCACTTCGTGTGAAATATCCGTATGTACGTGGTGTTCTTTGGAGTATGTGGCAAGAAGAACTACAAAATAACGAATCACCACTAGACGCTTGGAAAAGTATTGTAGAAAACCCTGAAAAAGCACGCAAATATAAGCAGGCACGTGGTAAAGGGGGATTCGTTCGTGCGAATTGGGATGAAGTATTACAACTCGTTTCAGCTTCTTTACTTTACACAGTAATTAAATACGGTCCAGACCGAAATGTTGGTTTTTCACCAATTCCAGCTATGTCAATGTTAAGTCATGCTGCTGGTAGCCGCTTTATGCAACTTATGGGTGGACCGATGCTTAGCTTCTATGATTGGTACGCAGATTTACCGCCAGCTTCTCCGCAAATTTGGGGTGATCAAACAGATGTACCAGAAAGTAGTGATTGGTATAACTCCGGATACATTATGACATGGGGTTCAAATGTACCGATGACGAGAACACCAGATGCACACTTTTTAGCGGAGGTTCGATATAAAGGAACGAAAGTCGTTTCAGTAAGTCCTGATTTCGCTGAGTCAACAAAGTTTGCGGATGATTGGATTAGTGTGAAACAAGGTACAGACGGTGCACTTGCGATGGCAATGGGGCACGTGATCTTACAAGAATTTTACGTAGATAATCAAGTGGAATACTTCACAAAGTATGCGAAGCAATATACTGATTTTCCTTTCTTCGTTACATTGAAACAAAAAGGAGACCAATTCGTTGCGGATCGATTCTTAAATGCTTCTGATATTGGACGCGAAACAAAGTTAGGAGAATGGAAACCTGTACTATGGAACGAAAACACGAATGATTTTGCAACACCTCACGGCACAATGGGGTCACGTTGGGATAACGAAAAGAAATGGAACTTACGTTTAGAGGATGAAGAAACAGGCGAAAAGATTGATCCACGTCTTTCTTTACTTGGAATGGAAGATAATGTTGGAACTGTGCAAATTCCGTACTTCTCTGATGATGGAAACAAAGTATTAGAACGTACGATTCCAGTGAAAAAAGTTATGACAGAAGAAGGCGAAGTGTTCGTTACAACTGTATACGACTTAACGTTAGCAAATTACGGCGTGAACCGAGGACTTGGCGGACAAGAGCCAAAAGACTTCAATGATGATATGCCGTTTACACCTGCATGGCAAGAGAAAATGACAGGAGTGAAACGGGAGCTTATTATTCAAATCGCTCGTGAGTTCGCACAAAATGCTGTTGATACAAATGGTCGCTCGATGATTATTGTGGGAGCTGGCATTAACCACTGGTTTAACTCTGATACGATTTATCGTGCCGTTTTAAATCTTGTTCTTCTCGTGGGAGCACAAGGTGTAAACGGCGGCGGTTGGGCACATTATGTTGGCCAAGAAAAGTTACGACCATCAGAAGGATGGCAAACGATTGCGATGGCAAAAGATTGGCAAGGGCCACCAAAATTACAAAATGGTACATCTTTCTTCTATTTCGTAACAGACCAATGGCGTTATGAAGATACACCTGTTGGCCATTTAGCATCACCAATTGAAGGTAACTCACGTTATCAACATCACGGTGATTATAACGTATTAGCAGCACGACTCGGCTGGTTACCTTCTTATCCGACATTCGAGAAAAATGGGATTGAATTATATAAAGAAGCTGTTGCCGCTGGTGCAAAAACGCAAGAAGAAATCGGGAAATATGTTGCACAAAAATTAAAAGAAAAAGAACTGAAATTTGCGATTGAAGATCCAGATAACAAAAATAACTTCCCTCGCAACTTATTCGTATGGCGTGCAAACTTAATTTCAAGTTCCGGTAAAGGACACGAATATTTCTTAAAACATTTATTAGGTACAACAAACGGATTAATGAATGATGATAGTGATTCAATACGACCAGAAGAAATTAAGTGGCATGAGGACGCACCAGAAGGGAAGCTTGATCTACTTATTAATTTAGATTTCCGCATGGCTGGAACAGCACTTTATTCTGATATCGTTTTACCAGCTTCAACTTGGTATGAAAAACACGATTTAAGCAGTACAGATATGCATCCATTTGTACATCCGTTTAATCCGGCAATCGGTTCACCATGGGAAGCACGTTCTGACTGGGATATTTTCACTTCTCTTTCTAAAGCTGTGTCAGATTTAGCGGAGAAAATCAATCTTGAACCAATGAAAGAAGTTGTTGCAACACCACTTCTTCACGATACACCGCAAGAATTAGCGCAACCACTTGGGAAGATTAAAGATTGGAGCAAAGGTGAGTGTGAACCAATACCAGGTAAAACAATGCCACAAATTCATGTTGTCGAAAGGGATTATAAAACGATTTATGACAAAATGACAGCACTTGGACCGAATGCTGGGAAACAACCGATTGGTACAAAAGGGATCTCTTGGTCAGCAGAAAAAGAGTATGAGCAATTAAAGAGCAAATTAGGAGTTGTTCGAACAGATTCTATTGCGAAAGGTTGCCCAGACATAAAAGAAGCAATCAATGCTGCTGAGGCGGTATTAACACTTTCTTCTACAACAAACGGTCATATGGCTGTAAAAGCATGGGAAGCCCTTGAAAAACAAACGGATTTAAAACTACGTGATTTAGCAGAAGAACGTGAAGAAGAATGCTTCACTTTTGAACAAATTACAGCACAACCGAAAACAGTAATCACTTCTCCAGCCTTCACAGGTTCTGAAAAAGGTGGACGACGTTATTCACCATTTACAACAAATGTGGAACGCCTTATCCCTTGGAGAACGATAACGGGTCGACAATCTTTCTACTTAGATCATGACATGATGAAAGAATTCGGTGAAACGATGGCAACATTTAAACCAATTCTGCAACATAAACCGTTCCGTAAATCACGTCCCGAAGTAGAAGGAAAAGAAATTACACTAAACTATTTAACGCCGCATAATAAGTGGTCGATTCATAGTATGTATTTCGATTCATTACCGATGTTAACGCTGTTTAGAGGTGGTCCAACTGTTTGGATGAATAAAGATGATGCGAATGAAGCTGGCGTTGCAGATAATGATTGGATCGAGTGCTTTAACCGTAACGGTGTTGTTGTAGCACGTGCTGTCGTAACGCACCGTATACCGAGAGGAATGGCATTTATGCACCACGCACAAGATCGCCACATTAACGTGCCTGGTACGAAATTAACAAGCACCCGCGGGGGAACGCATAATAGTCCAACCCGTATTCATGTTAAACCAACACATATGATTGGTGGATATGGCCAATTAAGCTATGGATTTAACTACTATGGTCCGACTGGGAACCAGCGTGACTTAAATGTCGTAATCCGTAAACTGAAGGAGGTAGATTGGCTTGAAGATTAAAGCACAAGTCGGAATGGTAATGAACCTAGATAAATGCATCGGCTGCCATACTTGTAGCGTAACATGCAAAAACACCTGGACAAATCGTCCAGGTGCTGAATATATGTACTTCAATAACGTAGAAACGAAACCTGGTATTGGTTATCCGAAGCAATGGGAAGATCAAGAGAAATATAAAGGCGGCTGGGAATTAAAAAATGGTGAAATTCAGCTGAAATCCGGTTCGAAAATGAAACGCCTTATGAATATTTTCCATAATCCAGATCAACCAACAATCGATGATTACTTTGAACCTTGGAACTATGATTATGAAACGTTAACAAATAGTCCGCAGCGTAAGCATCAGCCAGTTGCTCGTCCGAAATCAGCAATTACAGGAGAATTTATCGACAAAATTGAATGGGGTCCAAACTGGGAAGATGATTTAGCTGGTGGACATATAACAGGATTGCAAGATCCGAACGTAAAGAAAATGGAAGAAGAAATTAAAACAGATTTTGAGAATGTCTTTATGATGTATTTACCACGCATATGCGAACATTGTATGAATCCATCTTGCGTATCATCTTGTCCATCTGGTGCGATGTATAAACGTGAAGAAGATGGGATTGTTCTTGTGGATCAAAACGCATGTCGGGCATGGAGATTCTGCGTATCATCTTGTCCATATAAAAAAGTGTACTTTAACTGGCAAACGAATAAAGCTGAGAAATGTACAATGTGTTTCCCGCGTATTGAAGCTGGTATGCCAACAATTTGTTCGGAAACATGTGTAGGACGTATTCGATATATTGGGGTAATGCTATATGATGCTGATAAAGTAAAAGAAGCAGCTTCTGTTGAAGATGAAAAAGATTTATATGAATCTCAGCTTACTGTTTTCCTAGATCCAAATGATTCTGAAGTAGCAGCTGAAGCGAAAAAACAAGGCATTCCTGAAGAATGGATTAAAGCGGCACAACAGTCGCCAATCTATAAAATGATTATCGATTGGAAAATTGCCCTACCTCTTCATCCAGAGTATCGTACAATGCCAATGGTTTGGTATATACCGCCACTTAGTCCAATTATGAACATGGTGGAAGGGAAAGGAAGCAACTGGCAAGCAGAAGAGATTTTCCCTGCTATTGATAATATGCGTATTCCAATTCAATATTTAGCGAATTTACTCACTGCAGGAGATGAATCACATATTCGACTTACATTGAAAAAAATGGCTGTTATGCGAACACATATGAGAGCATTGCAGATTAATAAAGAACCAAATGAAGCTGTATTAAAAGAACTTGGCTTAACAAAACAGGATGTAGAAGATATGTATCGTCTTCTTGCCATCGCAAAATATAAAGATCGCTTCGTCATCCCAACGTCTCACCGTGAACAAGTTGCAGATTTATATAGTGAACAAGGAAGCTGTGGTTTATCATTCGCAGGTGGTCCAGGTTCTTGTATGACAATTTCTTAAATAAAGGGGGCAGAAAAATATGAAACAAAGTTTACAAACTGCTTTTTCATGTTCTTCATTCCTTCTCTCTTACCCGGAACTCGGGTGGAGAGAAGCTGTAAATGAATTGCAAGAAGAGATTGCAGTAATCGAACAGGTAGATGTTAAATCTTCACTTACAGCATTTGTAAAACAAGCACTGGATAAAACGAATGATCAACTCATTGATAGTTACGTATATACATTCGATTTTGGTAAAAAGACAAATATGTATCTTACTTATATGAACACTGGTGAACAAAGAGAAAGAGGTATTGAATTACTCGAGTTAAAACAACATTATAAAAAATCAGGTTTTAGCGTAACAGATAAAGAACTACCTGACTATTTACCACTTTTGCTTGAGTTTTTTGCAAATGCAAATGAGCAAGATAGTGAACCAATTATGAGTAAATACAAGGAGAACATACAAGCATTACACGTTCAGTTAAAAGAAGCAGGTAGTATGTATGAACCAATCCTTGCGGCTGTTCTACTCGCTATTGATACATGGGGTGTACAGACAAATTAGAAAGGAGAGTTGTCAAAATGATGGATCAATTTCTATGGGTATTGTTTCCCTATATCATTTTTGCAATCTTTATCGGTGGACATATTTTTAGATACAACTATGATCAATTTGGATGGACATCAAAATCTAGTGAACTATTAGAAAAGAAAATGCTCCGAATCGGAAGTCTATTATTCCACTTTGGGATCATGTTCGTAATTGGCGGTCATGTTATGGGGATTTTAATTCCAGAGGCTGTATACCGCTCAATAGGTATTTCAGAGCATATGTACCATGTAGTAGCAATTAGTTTCGGGCTTCCAGCAGGTGTTGCTTCTATCATCGGTTTAATTATACTAACGTACCGCCGTGTAACAGTAAAACGTATCATTGCAACGAGTACAAAAGGAGATTATATTGCGCTTATTTTATTACTTATCGTAATGTTAGCAGGACTTTCTTCAACGTTTTTAAATATCGACTCAAAAGGATTTGATTATCGTACAACGATCAGTCCTTGGTTCCGAAGTCTCTTTCTTTTTCAACCGAAAGTTGAATATATGATGGAAGTACCGGTGTGGTTTAAAATTCATATTATTGCAGGAATGGGGCTTTTCGCAGTATGGCCATTTACAAGATTGGTACATGTATTTAGTGCCCCAATTAAATACTTAAGCCGTAGTTATGTAATTTACAGAAGACGTATTCCAAATGAATTGAAAAAATAATTTAGTTTTATATGTTTAGTAATTTATAAGGAAAGCCGAGATCTAATTGGAGACCTCGGCTTTCCTTATAGGTATAAGTATCTAAATAAGATGCTAATCAATACTACAAACAGAGGCAGAGCAATCTTCACATGCAATTTCACATTTTAAAAATTGTAAATCGTGGATTGTTATCTTTCCTTTATGAATAGAAATTGTACCTTGCTTTTTTAATTCATTTAACATCCGATTTACACTTTCACGTGAAGTTGCACAGAAATTAGCAAGTTCTTGATTCGTTAATGGTAAATCGATGAGAATACCATTTTCCTTTAACACACCATAACTATTTGTCATTCGTATGAGAGTAGAATACAGGGCACCTTTTTTGCCGTGTAATACTAAATCTCGGAACTTCGTTTGCATTCTTCTTAGATGTTCACTAATCCATTTCATAAATTCAAATACAAGTGCGGGTTTTTGGAGTAATGCTTTTTCTAAGGTTTCACGCTTTATTACTCCTACTTCAACATCTTCAAGGCATTTTGAATTTAATAAATACTTCGCATTGTCCGTGAATAATGTTAATTCTCCAATAATGTCGTATGCCGAACAAATACGGAGTGTTAATTCTTGCCCGTCAGCACTTAGTTTACTAATTTGTACTTTTCCTGAGTGGATGATATAGAGTTCTGTTGCTTCCATACCTTCTTGAAAAATAAAACTCCCCTTTTTAATCTGCATTTTATATTCAACAGATGCAAGTAATTCCTTTAAATCTTGAGATAATGTCATACTGTTTGCCACAGCAATCACCTTTCTTCTTATAAGCAATACATTTCCTATTTTGAGTGTAAATATGCTGAAAATGCAAGAGCTATTTTAAAAATAAAGTAAAATTTCAATGACCGTAAGGAGGAGAGACTGAAGATGTGAACAAAATTCGAACGGATTTGTGAAGATTTTTTGAATGGGGAAAGTGATGTGAGAAATGTCACATTGAATATGTAGCTTCTTTTTTATAATAAAGGCAAATAAAAAAAATTGAAAGCTTACTAAGGATCGCGGTAGAAAAGAAGGGATATAGATGCACGAGAAAATGAAAGATTCATTAAAGCGGCCACTTCAAGATTTACGTATTTCAGTTATTGATCGTTGTAATTTTAGGTGCACATATTGTATGCCTGCTGAAGTGTTTGGACCTGATTACGCTTTTTTACAGGAAGAGTTTTTATTAACGTTCGATGAAATAGAAAGACTAGCACGATTATTTATAAGTATGGGAGTCGATAAAATTAGGCTTACTGGCGGTGAACCGTTATTGCGTAAAGATTTACCGCAGTTAATTGCAAGACTTGCAAAGATAGAAGGCTTAAAAGATATTGGGCTCACAACAAACGGAATTCATTTAGCAAAACAAGCTAAGGCGCTAAAAGTTGCGGGATTAAAACGCGTAAATATTAGTTTAGATGCAATAGAGGATCATGTTTTCAAAAAAATAAATGGCCGAAATGTAAGCACAAAACCTGTATTAAAAGGAATTGAAGCAGCGAAGGCAGCTGGATTAGAAGTGAAAGTAAATATGGTCGTAAAAAAAGGAATGAATGATAGTCAAATTCTTCCTATGGCTCAGTATTTTAAAGAACAAGAAATACAGTTACGTTTCATTGAGTTTATGGATGTTGGCAGTACGAACGGATGGAACTTTGAACAAGTCATTACGAAGGAACAATTAATAGAGAAAATTAATCGTGTATATCCGATTGAGCCCGCCCAGCCTCGTTACTTTGGAGAAGTAGCGAAAGTGTATCGATATGTAGGAAGCAATGCCGAAGTTGGATTTATTACTTCAGTATCTGAGTCATTTTGTTCTTCTTGTACGAGAGCTCGTATTTCGGCAGACGGTAAGTTTTATATGTGCTTATTTGGAGAAAAAGGAACGGATTTGCGAACTCTTCTTCGAAAAAATATTTCGGATGCCTCACTACTAAAAATTCTCCAACATACATGGGAGTTTAGAACAAATCGATATTCAGATGAAAGAACTGCTGAAAGTACAAATAAACGTCCAAAAGTTGAAATGTCCTACATTGGTGGATAATGAAAGGAGGATTCCTTATGAAGGAGCGTTATTCAAGGCAAGTTTTATTTTCTGGAATTGGTGAAATGGGACAAATAAAAATAAGAAAAAAACATGTGCTCCTAATTGGTGCGGGGGCATTAGGGGCTGCAAATGCAGAAGCGCTCGTTAGGATGGGAATTGGGAAATTGACAATTGCTGACCGTGACTACGTAGAATGGAGTAATTTACAGCGGCAACAGTTATATACAGAAGAAGATGCAAAGCAGTGTAAACCAAAAGCAATTGCAGCGGCAGAACATTTAAGAAAGATTAATTCTGAAGTGGAAATTGAACCAATTGTAACGGATGTCACAATGCAAGAAATAGAAGAGTTAACAAAAGAAGTGGATCTCATATTAGATGCGACTGACAATTTTGATACGCGTCTACTTATAAATGACATTTCACATAAAGAAAGTATACCTTGGATATACGGTGGGTGCATTGGAAGTTACGGTGTAACGTATACAATTCTTCCAGGGAAAACACCTTGTTTTCGCTGCTTAATGGATCATCCAATGGGTGGTGCAACATGCGATACAGCAGGGATCATTCAGCCAGCTGTACAAATGGTTGTTGCTCACCAAGTAACAGAGGCGATGAAAATATTGGTGGACGATTATAAGGCGCTACGAGGAACAATGTTATCATTTGATATTTGGAGTAATCAATATCTCTCATTAAAAGTAAATAGACAGAAGAAAAGCACATGTCCATCTTGCGGAAATACACGTACGTACCCAAGTTTAACATTTGAATCACAGATGAAAACGGAAGTGCTATGCGGACGGAATACAGTTCAAATCCGTCCAGGAATAAAGGGAGTTCTAAATTTAAACGAAATTCAAAAACGATTACAAAAAAGTGTACATGTCCAAAAAACGCCGTACTTATTAACGTTTCTAATTGATGAATATCGTTTCGTTTTATTTGCAGACGGTAGGGCATTTATTCATGGAACAAATGATGTAAAAATAGCAAAACGATTATATGCAAAATATATAGGATGAATATAGAGAAAGAGTCCCCTTATTAAAACGAGGTGAAAAAGGAATGTTACAAACACGTATACCAGTTTCAGTGGCAGAAGCAGTTGCACGAGTAATGAAATACGCTCATCAAGGTGAAATAGAAGAGGTTTCTCTTATAGAAAGTTACGGAAGAATTCTTGGAGAAGATGTTATTGCAGATCATGATGTCCCTCATTTTAATCGCTCTCCATACGACGGGTTTGCGATTCGAGCAGAAGATACAAAAGAAGCAAGTAGCAGTAATCCCATTCTGTTTGAAGTGATTGGTGAAATTGGAGCAGGTTTTGTTTTTACAGAAGAAGTGAAAGCATTTCAAGCTGTCCGTATTATGACAGGAGCCGCAATTCCGAAAGGGTGTAATGCGGTTGTTATGTTAGAGCTAACGGAAGGATTTGAAGAAAAAGAAAAGACGTATATGAAATTAAAACGCTCCTTCGCCGCCGGTGATAACATTTCTTTTAAAGGTGAAGATGTAAAACAAAATAGCATCCTTGTGAAAAAAGGGACTGTTATTAACCCGGGAGTTGCAGCACTTCTTGCTACGTTTGGTTATAGTACCGTACACGTTGTAAAACAGCCGGTTATTGGAATTGTAACGACAGGAAGCGAACTGCTTGAAGTACATGAACAATTAAAGCCAGGGAAGATTCGAAATAGTAACTCCTATATGATAGCTGCACAAATTGAACGAGCGGGCGGAGTTGTACGGTATTATGGACAATTCGCTGACGATTTTGAGACGTGTTATAACACTGTGAAAAAAGCGATAAAAGAAGTCGATATTTTAATTACAACTGGTGGCGTTTCGGTAGGAGACTATGACTATTTACCTGCTATTTATGAGAGATTACAAGCTAATGTACTTTTCAATAAAATAGCAATGCGACCAGGAAGTGTGACAACTGTAGCTGAGTTAGAAGGAAAACTATTATTTGGTCTATCTGGTAATCCTTCAGCTTGTTATGTCGGATGTGAATTATATGTTCGACCAGTCATTGGAACATACTTGCATAGGAAAAATCCGCACGTATATCGTGCAGAGGCAATTTTACAGAAAGACTTTCCGAAAGCAAATCCGTTTACTCGTTTTGTAAGAGGGAGAGTAGAGATTGTAGATGGTCAATTACAAGTTACACCAGTTGGTTTAGATAAATCTAGCGCAATTTCTTCACTTGCAGAAGCGAATACATTTATCGTTCTACCGGGAGGGACGAGAGGATTTGAAGCAGGGATAACTGTTTCGGTATTATTATTGGAATCGAACATGGAAAGTGAGTGGCCATGGAAAGAACCACTTCGATCATACAAGTAATAGAAAAATAGATTGCTAACTTATACGAAGATAAGAGGTGCAAAATGACACATACGTATTATGAAGTAATTGATACACCTATTTCAATTGAAGTAGTTACAAACAAAGTAATTCGGCGTGAGTGTGGTGCGGTTACTACTTTTATTGGCACTGTTAGAGAATTTACGAAAGGCCGTCGTACGCTTTATTTAGAGTATGTAGCTTATAAAACAATGGCGGAGAAACAGCTTGAGAGAATTGGTACCGAAGTAGGGGAGAAATGGCCTGGAACATATGTGGCAATTACACATCGCATTGGTACATTACAAATTTCTGATTTGGCTGTTGTCGTTGCTGTTGCTACACCACATCGGAAAGCGGCCTATGAAGCAAATGAATATATTATGGAGCGTATAAAACAAATTGTTCCGATTTGGAAAAAAGAGTTTTGGGAAGATGGTGAGTCATGGATAGGCGATCAGTTAGAGAAAACAGCATATGGTAATGGCGAGCCTGGAAAGGAGATGAGAATATGATTGAAGTACTATTATTTGCACATTTGCAAGAAGCAAGTAAGCCGTCCTTGCACATAGATTGTGAAAACATTACGGTTGCTGAACTAAAGGAAGTTCTCATAAAGAAATACAACGTAGTGATTTCAAGTGAGATAATGGTCGCTATAAATGAAGAGTATGCAAATGAGGGTGACATCATTCAAACTGGCGATGTCGTAGCAATGATTCCGCCAGTAAGTGGTGGTTGATTCTTTTCAGCCTAATCATGTAAGTACGTGATTAGGCTGGAGGGAATGAATATAACTATGCATACATAGGAGGGAACAGGATGAAAAGTCCTAATTTTCAATTAAGTTTACAAACTTCCAATCTAGTTATCGGTTTTATGGTGTGGGTTATTTTATCATCATTAATGCCCTATATTAAAGCGGATATCCCATTAACTGCGGGACAAATTTCTATGGTAACAGCAGTACCGGTTATTTTAGGTTCTGTTCTTCGCATTCCAATTGGTTATTGGACAAATCGTTTCGGAGCAAGAAAATTATTCTTTATTAGTTTTATTCTATTATTATTTCCTGTCTTTTATATTAGTGTTGCCAATTCTATGATGGATTTAATTATTGGTGGATTATTTGTAGGAATCGGTGGTGCTGTATTCTCTGTAGGAGTAACTTCTTTACCAAAATACTTTCCGAAAGAGAGTCACGGTTTTGTAAATGGTATTTACGGTGTCGGTAACGCCGGAACAGCAATTACTTCATTTTTAGCACCAGTTATCGCAACTTCAGTTGGCTGGAGAACGACAGTACAATGTTATTTAGTTTTACTTGCAGCGTTTGCACTTATGAACTTTTTATTAGGTGATCGTAAGGAGAAAAAGGTGAATACACCATTAATGGAACAAATAAAAGGTGTATATAAAAATGAAAAACTTTGGTTTTTATGTATCTTTTACTTTTTAACATTCGGATCATTTGTCGCATTTACAGTATACTTACCAAACTTCTTAGTATCTCACTTCGGCTTAGATAAAGTAGATGCAGGTATGCGGACAGCAGGATTCATCGTATTAGCAACAATTATGCGTCCGATTGGTGGTTGGCTCGGTGATAAGTTTAATCCATTTAAAATATTAATCTTCGTATTTATCGGTTTAACACTTTCAGGTATTATTTTATCATTTATGCCTAGTATGAACGTGTATACATTTGGTTGCCTACTAGTCGCATTTTGTGCAGGTATCGGTAATGGTACAATCTTCAAACTCGTTCCAATGTATTTCTCAGAACAAGCTGGTATTGTAAATGGCCTCGTTTCAGCTTTAGGCGGACTAGGAGGGTTCTTCCCGCCTCTAATTTTAACTTTACTATTCCAACTAACAGGTCATTATGCAATTGGATTTATGGCATTATCAGAAGTCGCACTTGCTTGTTTAATCATTACAGTATGGATGTATAGCCAAGAGAAACTGTTAGTGATGTTAAAGAATCATTAATAAAGAAAAAGAGCCATCCCAAAGTATTTTGGGATGGTTCTTTTAGTAATAGGTTTCAACATGTTTTTATTGCTATCTCAACAAACGCTTGTTTTCTAAAAGAATGTGGTTTTAAAATGAAAAACAGAAGGCTTATGGGATTTTATGTTAAAATATAGATGTCAGAAGTTCTTCAATTAAAGGGCTGGTTAGTTAAAGGAATCTTAAAATTCTTCCAAAGTTCGAACTAATTTTTAGAATATAAACATTTAATTGGATCGGGGGTGTTTAGATGAAAAAACTATATAAGTCCACTAAAGATAAACAAGTATCAGGTGTATTAGGTGGCTTAAGCGACAAGTATGGAATTGATGTAAGTATCCTTCGTATAGTAACTGCATTATCAGCCTTTTTTACTAGTGGATTAACAGTGTTAATTTGTATAATAGCTGCATTTGTTTTGCCTACAGATAAAGAAATTAAGAGATAAATGTATGAACTTAAATCTAATTCTACAATCGAGAACTCAGTTTTTTGCTTATTGAAAGTTTCCAAAGTAATAGCAACAGTACGATTGTTATAAGACTGAAATGAACAAACGAAAAATCCTCATAAAACATTCGGAATATATCGAGAACGAAAATATTAACTTTTGAATTAAACGATGACTATTGATCACTAACGAATCGATAAATAGTCGCTCCTTTCTAAAGATTATCTATTAATCTATATAAAGATATAATATATATTAATATTACAAAGTTTTAACAACATATGCCTGTATTTATAACAAGAAAAACATCATATTTTTTAGGGCCAGATTTTTTGGTAAGGCTAATGGATATTGTGAAAAAGTACACTTAAAATAAAGAATACAGTTTAGGTCGATAAGATAAAATTATGAATTTGTATAAATAATCCATAATTTTCTTTATGAGTCATATTTGATATGTTAAAGAAAAGAGAGGGGAGGGAAATTGTGAAAGCTATTGATTTGGTCGTGGCGAATTAGATGTTGAGAATGCCTTAAAGTCGATTTATGAAGTTAACCCAAATGCACTTATGTTTGGGACAGATTTACCATCTACAAGAGCAAAAATACCTTTTGAGTATGGAGATGTCAAATTAATTCAACAGCTATTTGATGAACAAGCTACTGAAAACATTCTGTGTACGAATGCTTTCAAATGGTATTTTAGGTAGCGTCAGGAGCTACATTTGAATTAAATTTGTCCATTCCATATTTAGTAAAGAGTTTAATCCAACTATAATATATTTGGAATGAGGTTTTACATGTTTGTTTTTATTATATTAGACGTGATATTACCAATATTAATATTGATGCTAATTGGTGCAATCTTACAAAGAAAGTTTCAATTTAACTTAAAGCAGCTATCTACACTTATTACTTATTGCTTGATGCCAGCGGCTGTATTTGTGAATATATATGATATTCGTATAGAAATAGATCTGTTGCTCCAAATAATATACTATTTAATGCTTTATAGTCTGAGTCTGATCATAGTAAGTCATTTCATTTCAAAAATATTAAAGTTAGAAAAAGGAGAAAGTGCAGCTCTAAAAAATAGCATTTCGTTAATGAATTCCGGTAATTATGGATTACCAGTAAGTCAATTGATTTTCAGTCACAATCCAGTGGGGGTTTCCATTCAGATTTTCATTGTGATCTTCCAGAATCTTCTAACTTATTCATATGGGATATATAACTTACTATCAGCAACAAAAACAATCGGAAGTATTATTCAATCATTTCTAAGACTGCCTGTATTTCATGCGCTCGTATTAGGGGTTCTCTTTCAATCTTTTACAATTCAAATACCTAATTCTATCTTTCTACCTCTTAATCAGCTTGCGAATAGTTTTGTTGCAATAGCACTCATATTGCTAGGAGCGCAATTATCCAACATTAAGCTTAATTTTTTCCATCGAGTCATAACATGGGCTTTAATTGGAAGATTATTGATGGGGCCATTATTAGCACTTGCCATGATCTACCTACTAAACATTGATGGTATTGTTGCACAATCATTATTTATTGCAAGTTCTTTTCCTACTTCAAGAAATACATCAACCATTGCTATGGAGTATCAAATAGAGCCTGAATTACATGCACAAATCGTTTTATTTTCAACACTTTTCAGCATTATTACAGTAACTGTCGTTATTTATTTGTCATATATCTTGTTTTGAATATACGTGCAAAAACGAATAGATTTGAGGCGGTAAATGATAGACGGAAATCCCATCGATATGAGAAGAAAACAGTCTTTAATATATTGGGTTTCGTTTCCAATTGTACGATGTCTGATAATTAAGCGACTTAATTCAAAAAAGGAAACTCATTAGGGGTTATTTCGTATGCAAATCTTTAAAGCATCTACATATAGACTTGCGAAAAAAGACACAATCTCGCTTATAATTGACGTTACATGAGCTTAGTTGATAGCGATGGGGTGGGAGTGTCAAGTAAGAATTTTATCTTTATTGATTTTATGCGGTTTTTCCGCATAATTGTAACTAAGGGGATGATTCTAAGTTGAGTAAACAGAATATTAGAACAACGATTTCAGGAGATTTGATTGTTACCCATCTAATTGGCCAGATTAAAACAGACGATGTGTATGAATGGTTTAATAGCTTTGAGCAGGTTTGTCACCAATTTATTTCTGAGGGGCGGAAATACAAATTATTGGTAGATAGAAAAGGATACAAGCCAAATCATTTTTCTGTTCAAAAAGTATGGAAAGATAAGTTCTTCAATGAAACTATTTTGAATCATAGTAAGGCAATTGCATTTCTTCTTGAAGAAGGGGAGATACTGAATTATTTGCAACAATCCAATACAAAAGAATCTGTGAAATTTTTTGATGATTATGAACAAGCGCTAATTTGGTTGAATGAATACCCAATATAAAAACTGAATTGAACGAGTTGCGCGTAATGTTGCACTTGTCATAAAATTTAATTGTTTACAAGTTGCCAACACCATTCATTTTCTGCACAGATTACCTGTGGAATTTCAAAAAAGGAACCAAAACAAAAAGGACAAACGTTTCTAAAAAACGTTTGTCCAAAGGTAATTACTATTTTAGCTAAGAAATAGATTATTATTTGTGAGTACGAGAAAGCTTTTTTATAAGTTTAGGAAAAATAGATGTTAGTTCTTGCTTCAAACGCTTTGTAAACGATGGATCTTTACCTGAAGTTGAAATAGTGACAACATATTCATCATGTCGGATGACACCAGGTGTGTGAAACGATGATTCTGTACCATCACTTACAACGTTAACCCACTGGAAATCATGGGCGGCCTGTTTAACCATCATATTTATAGCATGTTGATTTGTAGCTGCATAAATAAGATGAGCATCTTTAATATCATCATTAGAAAAAGTTTTTTGCTTCCAATTAATATAAGGAAGTTCTTTCATTTCCTTGCAAATTTCTGGGCTGACAACGGTGACAAAAGCGCCTGTATCTTTTAATCCAGACGCTTTTCGATATGCAATTTTACCTCCACCAATGATAACAACCACTTTTTTATTTAGATTAAGCATAAGAGGGTACATGTTATACATACACACATTCCTCCATTCGTTCTAATAATGTTAACTTCATATATGTATCAAACTGAAGACAGTTGCAAGTTGTAACGTGATCGTATTTTTTTGTATGCAACTTAATTTTTTGAAGCAATAATCCAGTAAAGAGAAGGTACGGCATGACATATACATGAGATGCAGTCGATGTTATAGTCTTGAGCTCAGCAGTAAAAGAGGGCGTTCCTTTCGTTAAAAAGGAACAACATACTCGCATACCGAGTTTTTGTTCGACAGCTGCTCCGATTTGTTGTAACTCATGTATCGGCTGGGGGTCACTACTACCTCTCCCTACGAGTAAAACACTACTACCTTGCATTGGCATAGTTTCACGTATTCTTTTTACTACAAGTTCAACCATATGCGGATGCGTACTAAAAGGTTGTACAACTGAAAATGAGATATGTGGATATTGCTTTTTCATTTTCGCTATCTCCAAAGGAATATCACGTTTATAGTGAGCTGCTGCAAATAATAATACTGGTACAATCATTATTTCAGTCGCTCCTTCTAGTATTGCTTCTGTAACTGCATCCGAAATGGTAGGTGTTGTTAGTTCTAGAAAAGCTATTTTTTGAATTCTTTCGTTACGTTCTGTCATAACAGAATGAATAAAGTGAATGAATTGTTCATTGCCTTCTTGCAAGCGACTACCGTGTCCAACATATACAATTCCTTTCATCGTACCACCAAATCTTTCTTCATAATAAAGTCTTGTAATTGATGATCTACATTATGGAATCCGACTTTATTCGCATAGTGTAAAGTTGGAATATCAGTATACGAGAATGGGAGAGTAAGAATATCGATAAAGCCAAGACGTTTTATTTCTGATAAAAATGTATCAATTGAGGCACGCCCTTCAAACACAATGCTATCCCATGAGAATTCAGAAAGCATACGAGAATGAATTTCATCGAAGCGATGGTCAATTGTATATTCATGAGTCATCATATAAGAACCAGCACCAATTTTTTCTTGAATAAAAGCAATTCGGTTAATATTTCTGCCTAAATAAACAGTAGTATCGGAAGAGAACTCTGCTTGTTTACTTAGTAGCCCATATTGCATAAGTTTTTCTTGAGTGGCAACGTTTATATACTGCAGTTTCGCCTGTAAGGAACGAATATCTTTCTGGTGTTTACTGAATGATCGCATCAAGATTTCTACACTTTCAGCTGAACAAAATACTAGGCGATCAACGCTAAAAATCTCATTGGTTTGTTTAGGTGTTAATGTGTATTCTTTCTTTTTGAAAGTTGGAATTTGATATATTTCTGCACCGGACTCTTGTAACATTTGCTTGATTGCGCTTTTTTTATTTGTTGCAGATGCAACTAAAACCTTCTTGCCATGCAATGGTTTACGTTCTTTCCAAGCGATTTGATTACGTAAAGAAACAACATCACCAACAATTGTCATAGAAGGGTTAGAAATATTTTCGTTTTTGACGATAAGAACAATGGTTGAAAGTGTACCTGTGACAACGCGCTGTTTACCAGTTGTACCCCATTCGATAACTGCTACTGGTGTATCTTCTTTTTTTCCTGCTTGTAGTAAGTTTTCGCAAATTGTAGGTAAGTTTTTTATACCCATGTAGTAAGCGATTGTGTCGCTATTGTGGGATGAATTATATTTTCCATGATCGGTTAAAGGGCCTTTTGCATGTCCAGTTAGTAATGTGACGCTATTACTGTGGTTGCGGTGGGTGAGGGGGATACCTGCATAGCTACTAGCGGCGATGCTAGATGTAATGCCTGGTACAATTTCATATGGAATATTCGCAGATGCTAGAGTTTCTGCTTCTTCACCAACACGGCCAAAAATAGATGGATCTCCGCCTTTTAAGCGGACTACGATTTTTCCTTCCTTCGCAAATTGAAGGAGGTGTGCGTTAATCATTTCTTGTCGCATAGTATGATTCTTTGGCATTTTTCCGCAATAAATAAGTTCACATGTTTCTTTTGTATAGTTAAGAAAGGTAGGATTTAATAAGCGGTCATATAAAACAATATCTGCACGCTTTAAACAATCTATCGCTTTTTTTGTAATAAGTCCTTCATCACCTGGTCCTGCACCAACTAAATATACATATCCGTTCATATTCGCACCTCATCTATTTTTATGTGAAAGGAAGCCAGGGGAAGGCTTCCTTTTATAAATTACATGTATATATAAATATCACCATCAATAACTTCTACTTCGTATGTTTGAATACAACCGTCATCAGGTTTTTGAACTTCACCTGTTAGTAATGAAATTTTCCAATCATGTAGTGGACAAAATACGAATTCACCAGATACAATTCCTTCGGCTAATGGTCCGTTTTTATGAGGACAACGATTTTCTACAGCTCGAATATCGCCATTTGAAAGGCGGAATAGTGCGATAGACATACCTTTCATTTGTACCTCTTTACCGATTTGAATAGGAAGATCTTCTGCACGCATAACTTTTATTTTTTCTTTCGTTTGTATCATATAGATCACAGCTCCTTATTTCACAGTTTCTACTTCATACATCGCTTTTAATGATTTCGTTTCTAGTGCTTGTCCCCAAGCTTCTTTATATGTGCCACGAGCTGTTTGGAAACGTTCATTTAACTTAGTGACCATATTTACATCTTGCAGTATTTCTTTTATGTGATCGAAGCCTAATCGTTCAGTCCAGTAGGCAGTACGCTCTCCGTAAATACCAGTTTCACGATAATATTGCATGTAAGCTGTAGCGATGCGAAGGACATCATCTTCAGTAGGGACAATCATTACAAAATCAGCCTCGCGTACTTCCGTACCACCATTTCCGCCAATATAAAGTTGGTATCCATTTTCGACACAAACAACGCCAAAATCTTTCGTCAATACTTCCGCACAGTTACGCGGACAGCCCGTTACACCCATCTTCATTTTATGAGGTGTATCTACCATTTCTAATGATTGTTCAAGGAGCATACCAAGTCCTAATGAATCTTTCGTACCGAAACGGCAGAAACGAGAACCAACACATGATTTTACATTACGAAGTGATTTTGAATACGCATATCCCGAAGTCATATTTAAGTCAGCCCATACGTTAGGTAAATCTTGTTTTTTTACACCATATAAGCCGATTCGGCTCGCACCTGTAATTTTCACAAGAGGGACGTCATATTTTTTCGCAACTTCAGCAATTTTCATTAAATCATCAGCTGTTGTAACACCTCCGTACATACGTGGAATAACAGAGAATGTACCATCATGCTGGATGTTACCATTCATTCTTTCATTAACGAAACGAGACGATTTATCATCTTCATATTCTTCTGGAATGGCCATACGTAAATAGTAATTTAATGCAGGACGACATTTCGAACAGCCATCTTCATGTACAAAACCAAGAACATTTCGTACTTCTTTTGGTGATTTTAAGCCTTTCTCATGAATCGCCGCTACGACTTCATCACGGGATAAAGGTGTACATCCACACATACCGGCAGATTGCGCTGAGGCATCAAAAGCATCTCCAAGTGTATAAGATAAAACTTGTTCGACAAGCGGACGACATTTACCACAAGACCCTGCGGCTTTCGTACAGCCTTTAACTTCTTCAAAAGTCGTTAACTCTTGTTCTAAAATGGCATGAACGATTGTACCTTTCGTAACACCATTACATCCACAAATCGTGTCATCCGCACTCATTGTAGCAACGTCAAGTTCACTTTCTTCACCAGCTTTGTGAAGAATGGAAGCTGGTGTATATTCTTGTATATCTTCTTCTTTCTTTAACATACTAAAGAGGCGTGTACCATCAGCTGTGTCACCATATAAAACGATACCGACGACTTTATTGTCACGAATTAATACTTTCTTATAGGAACGTTTACATTCATCAAAGATGGATATTGCTTTCGTTTGATCATCTTCATAAATTTGACCAGCAGAGAATAAATCACAACCAGCAACTTTTAATTGCGTACCGACGATACTGCCCGTATATCCATCAGTTTGTAAATTCGTTATATGTTTTGCTAATATTGCACCTTGTTCATAAAGAGGAGCAACAAGTCCATATGCGATACCGTCATGCTCTGCACATTCGCCAACTGCATAAATGGATTCATCATTTGTTAGCATATAGTCGTTAACTACAATACCGCGATTGACAATTAAACCAGCATCTTTTGCTATTTGCGTATTCGGGCGTATTCCGACAGCCATTACGATTAAATCACAATCTACAACTTCACCATCTTCAAATTGAATGCCCTCAACATGTTCTGTGCCAAGAATTTTTACAGTTTTCTTTTCCATTAGAAACTTCATGCCTTGTGCTTCTAAATCTTCGCGCAGAAGAGAAGCGGTTTTCGTATCTAGTTGCTGCTCCATTAAGCTAGGCATTAAATGAACAACATGTACGTCCATTCCTAAGTCAATAAGACCTCTTGCGGCTTCTAAACCAAGTAATCCACCACCAATGACAACGGCCTTTTTCTTTTCTGTAGCAGTATCAATCATAAATTGTGTATCTTCAATTGTTCGAAATCCTGTTACACCAGGAAGGGTGGAGCCTTCAATAGGTAAAATAAAAGCACTAGAACCTGTTGCGATAATGAGTTTGTCATATGTAAGAGTACGATTCTTTTCTGTGATAATGATTTTTTCTTCTCGGTTAATACTTTGAACTCTTTCGTTTGTATACAAAGTTATTTCGTTTTCTTCGTACCAACTGTATTCATTCATAATGATATCTTGCATATTTGTTTTGCCTTGTAAAACATGAGAGAGCATAATGCGATTGTAGTTTGGATGTGGTTCATCTCCAAAAATAGTAATCTCATATGAATCACTATCATGTTTTAATATTTCTTCCATACAACGTATGCCAGCCATACCATTTCCGATCATAACTAAACGTTTTTTCATTTTCGTTTCCCCTTTTTATGTGAAATGTTGAACAAAGGATTATATTTTTATTATAGAAAATCAAAAAAGGGAGAGATGTGATATTTATCACATTTTTATAATGATTCACAATTTGTTAAAATTCGGATTTGTGTGAGGGGAATGTGGATATTTTTCGCAAAATGAAAAAGCAGGACATAAGTATGTATACTCATGTCCTGCACTTTATTTATGCTCTCGTAATTGCACGTGGAAATAAAATATTATTCTCTAAATGAATGTGCTCAAATAAATCAGACTCTAACGCTTCAAGACGTTGATAAACAAGTCGATAAGTGCCGCAAGCTCCTTCTGGAGGAGTAAAGTCATTTGTTACTTTACGAAGTTCTTTTATAATATTTCCGGCATGATTGTGCTCATTTTCTAGTTCATCTACTACTTTACGTAACTTTGCATAGTTTTCATCAGTTGGATTTTGTTCGAATTCTAAAATTAATGGGAAATCTTCCGTTTCTTCTTTAATTAAATGTTGTTCTAATTCCATTTTAAGTTCATGAAATAGCTTATGAATTTGAGCTAAATGAGGCTGATTCGCTCCATGAACGCGTAATACTTTCGTTACATATGGGCTTAACTGCGGCAACTCTTCATTTAAATAACGATGATGCTTATTAATTACATAATCAATCAATTCACGATAAGAAGCATTTTTCCAATCAATTTCAGATTCATTTAATAGTTTCGTATTATGATAAAGCGTATTTAATTCTGTAAGTACTTCTGTTGCTGATAAATTTCTTTCATTAATTGCATCAATAAGTGTTTTATTACCACCACAACAAAAGTCTATTCTATATGATTTGAAAAGATCACTAGCTTTCGGAAATTGTGTAACGATCTCACCGACAATAGAAGTTTCAGTAAATGTATGTTCCATATGAATGCCTCCATAAAGTTTGAATGTAATATCTAAATTAAGAATAGCGATAAATGAAAAACAATGTGGTGATTGAAATCACTTATAATGTGTCAGTTTTAAGGATAATGAAATGAGTTTTATAAAAGGAAGAGGGAGGGGAATTCGTCGTAATAGTTTCTGATAATAAAAAAGAAGCTTACTAGAAGCTTCTTTTTTACTACTATTTTTCGCATGCAACTCCATCGCCATCACGATCAAGATGTGAGTCATAACCTGGTTGTCCTTTATATAGGGGAGCTTTCCCAGCAGATCTAACTGCGGCACAATTTTTGTAATATACACTACTAGTATTTCCTGAAGCAGGTTGTGTTTGAGTTTGCTGTGATTTTTTCTGTTCCTCTTGTTGTTTGCGAGCTTGTTCATCAGCCAGACGTTTTTGCTCTTCTTGTTGCTTACGAGCCTGTTCATCAGCCAGACGTTTTTGCTCTTCTTGTTGTTTGCGAGCTTGTTCATCAGCCAGACGTTTTTGCTCTTCTTGTTGTTTGCGAGCTTGTTCATCAGCCAGACGTTTTTGCTCTTCTTGTTGCTTACGAGCCTGTTCATCAGCCAGACGTTTCTGTTCCTCTTGTTGTTTGCGAGCTTGTTCATCAGCCAGACGTTTTTCATCCTCTTGTTTACGAGCTTGTTCCTCGGCTTGAAGCTTCTCATTTTCTTGCTTTTGAGTTTTTTCGTCCGCTTCTTTTTTTTCTAGTTCTTTTTTGTCGCTATCTTTGTGTTCTGTAGTGTTAGAAGCAACTTGTTTACTAGTTGCTGCCGTCTTTTCAGAAGAAGGAGCTGAAATACTTAATAATGCAACAAAAATGACAAATAAAATAGCAGTGATTATAAATTGTTTTTTTGCTACACCTGTCTTTTTAATTACAGATAAAATTGCCAGAACAAGGAAGAAAACAAATAAAACAAAACTTAAAATAGAAAAGAATTCAACAATTGGGTTATTAGAGGTCTCAGCACTAGTTATTATTAATACAATTGAAATCATAAAAAGAATAACGGCAGGACGACCATACTGTTTTGCTTTTCCATTTTTCTTAAAGAATGAAATGATACATAGAATTAAAAGAATAAAAGCAATTAAAAATAAAGCTGCACCAATATTACTCAAAATCGTCATTTTCATACCTCCATTTGTAAGATTTTCACTATTGATTATATAGGAACTTATTGGATATTACACGATTTATATAAATTTAGAAAATTAGTATTTTAATAGACTAACAAACATTTATTGTTATATACAGAAAAATAGATATATTTACTATTACGTTTTTAAAGAGAATTCATAAAGTATAGTATGTCGATTGAAAGGAGGAGATTTGAATGGAATTTCAATTATTGGTAACTTGTATATTACAAGAAGGTAATGCGTTCTTTTTAGTAACGAAAGTAGACGATGTAATTACGTTGAAAGTACCGATTACAGCAGGAGTAGCTGGTTTATTTTTAGCTTTAGGTGTACCAAGATGTTCTTAATTTAAATCTCTAGAGTAGAAAGAGGAGGACAAGCCTCTTTCTGCTAATACATAATTATTTTATGTAAACTAAAGTATTCTTTTTGTAATAGCACGTTTAAAATGGACATGCATATACTATAATGTTTCATTGGAAGTTATTGATATTTTTAAGCTATGAAAATAAAAGAGGTGCTATTATATATGAAAAGAAGAACATTTGATATTCCAGTTACATTACGAAGAGAGTGGTTTTTAATAGAGTTGGCTCATTTAACGAAAAAATATGGAATTGAAATTGCAACTAGCAAAATGGAAGCTGCACCGTTTTTAAGAGATCAAGTTACGGAATCAAAAATAGGATCAGGGCTCCAATACGATAAATATGATGATGAGTATATCATTGAAAATTAAAGGGTAAGAGCAAAACAAATTTCTTTATAACAAAATATAAAATAAAGCAGATTCTAAATATGGAATCTGCTTTATTATGGAATACTTCTAGTCAACTAGCCTCTTTCTAGTGTTTTTCCTACATATTTCACTTGCGTTATTCCAAAAGATTCACGAAGAATGCGAGCATAATCTTTTGATTCTATTGGACTTTTATTTTTTGTGCCTTTAAAGGTTTCTGTATAATTTTTATTTGTTAATGAAACGTGACCATAATCAGTTAATTTACAAGTAATAGCCCCTTTATTAAAAGGAGATTCTTTATGCTCTACAATTACTTTTTGAATGTTATTCACTTTTTTCTCATCTATTGGATCTAAAGTGAAAGCATAGCCTATTTTCCATTCATGTGAAGGTTCAGATTGCAAGAAATTTGTAGATTCCCCGTTAGCCCCTTTTCTCATTTCTAAAATGTGTGTACCTTTTCGGGTAGTTCGTTTGCGAATTCGATATTCTCCCGTTTGAGAAGAGATGACTTCTCCATTAAAAGGGACTGGATGTAAAGGTAGATGAGATGCAAAACCTGCATCTATAACATAATCTTTATGATTATGATTTAATATGAGAATGACATGACCATCATCGGGTTTCCATTTATTATCGTAAAGATCATAAACAGTACCAGCTACTTTATATACTTGAAATCCACAATCCATTAAAAAGTAATACAATAAGGAGTTTAATTCATAACAAAGACCGCCTCGTTTTTGAATAAGTAACTTTTCTACTAAGTTATTTTTTGAGATGTTTTTAATAGTACCAGCCATAATATCGAGATTTTCATAGGGGAGAATCAAGCCCATTTTCAAGAGAATTTCATCTAAATCATTAAATGTTATTTCTTTTGCAGGAATTTTTAGTCGTTTAAAAAACTCCTTTTGTAAATTGGTCATCATAAAGCATTCTCCTTTCTTTTTACAGAATTTTCTTCTGCTCACCGCTAGGTTAGTACTTCTAAAAATTTAATTCAAGTCTACAAAAATTATCACAATATATGTTTCTGAAAATATTATTTTCTATTCGGAAATTTCAGTTTAATATTTAATAATAGGGAAGTCTTACAATATAAGCTTCTATTCGTTTAGTTTGTATTTAATTAAATAAAAGTACATATCTTCATTAAGTTTTTTTATAACTAGCTGGTAATAAAGTGTTTTTTTACTAAAGTTTTTTCAAGATTTGTATGCTTTATATAAACAATAATAATTTAGGGAGATTTAGATTCAGTAAAGTTAACAATTGTTGAGAAACTTTTTTGTAGCGTTCTCTCAAAAGGAAGAGATAGAATCAAAGAGAATAACGTGTGTAAAGGAAGAAGGGGTACTAGTAATCTCTTGAGAATAGGGACAAGATCTTGTTTAAGTAAAGAGATTATCTAGTATTAAGAGAGAAGATAAAAAATATTACAAAGAGCACCTTCTTTCAAAAAAAGTGGGGGGAGTAACATGCGATTGATGAGAAGATGTGTTGCCTTACTAATTGTATTTTTTATCATGGTTCCAATGATTAGCACAAATGTGCGAGCAGAAGTTGTAAAAGAGCTTAAAACAGGATTTCCAGATCAAGAAGTCTTTACACCTGGAGAATGGTTTTTAGGTCAAAAACCTGCTAATTATGATGAGAATAAACCTCCAATTCTCTTTGTGCAAGGAAGGAATGGGAATGCTGATAGTTGGTATGGAAAGACAGTGTATCACGATATGAATGATATGTATGACTATGCTTTGAAAGCAGGCTATCAAACAGTATTTATACAATTATATGATGCTGCTGGGAAAGGATCAGCTAGTCAGTGGGATAACGGAAAATTGTTAGCACAAAAATTAGAAGAAATATATAACCATTTCGGTAAAAAAATTAATATTGTAGCACATAGTAAAGGCGGTATCGATACACAAGCTGCATTAGTAGGATATGGTGCAAATCGATTTGTCGGAAATGTGATTACGCTTGCGACGCCACATCATGGATCAAATTTAGCGGATTTATCATACAGTTGGTGGGCAGGGTGGCTTGCTTCTATATTAGGTCAAAAAGATGATGGTACGTATTCATTACAAATGGGTGAAATGGCAAAATTTCGTTCAACGATTGATAATAATCCAACAGCTAAATTAAACCGTTATTATACAGTTACTGGGACTAGCTGGGGCCCTGTATTTTCGGCGTTATCAATGGGCGGATTATATTTGTCATCATACGGTTCAAATGATGGACTAGTAAATGAGTGGAGTGCTAAGCTGCCGTATGGAACTCATTTATTTACAGATTCCAGATTTGATCATGATAATATACGGAAGGGATCAGCTGTTTTCTCACGAATTGAACCATATTTACGTACAGCAAATGTACCGGTTCCAGCTTTAGTAGCATCCAGCACTAGTACAAATGAAAATATAGAACAATTAAATACAACTTCCAATCAAAACATTTTAGGTGGGGAATTGCCACAAAATCAGTGGATAGAGCAAACTGTTACGGTTGATAAAAAGGCAGAAGGAATCGTTTCTATATTAACTGCTTCTTCGGATGTAGAAGTACAAATGATATCTCCAAAAGGAAAAATGTATACAAATAAGGATAGCGTTATAACTACTGGTGAAGATGAATCTTTCTTTGGTGGCGCGACAATTAGAACATTTAAATTTGATAAAATGGATGTAGGAGAATGGAAAGTTAAAATGATGGCGAAGCAGTCGAAAGATGCATACTTAGTTGTAAGCGATTACAAGAGCGACGCACCATTTGTACTTCAAATGCCTACTAAAGTTAAAGCGAATAAATCTGAGTATAAACTGAAAAAATCACCTGTGGCACCTGAAATGAAAGGGGATCTTTCCATAACAGTAAGAGTAGTTAATAAAGAAGGAAAACTAGTCTCTGAATTTAATGAATTACAAAATGTGAATAACAATACATTTACTGGTGCTTTGAAGAACATAAAGCAACCAGGAGTATATAACGTTACGATGGATATAAAAGGGATGAATAAAGAAGGACAACCATATAATCGTACAATTGTTAAGTCGGTTTATGTAGAGAAGTAAGAAAGAATGAGAAAAAAGTACCGAACTTTTGTAGTAGAAGAGTTTGGTACTTTTTTCATGTTTATTAGATTAACAGAAAAGTATGTTTTATGAGGGAAACGATAGAAATCAAAAGAACATTATTCAATAAAAAAAATGCTGAAATAGCATCTGAATGTGAAGATGAATATTAACTTAGTTTTATAACTGTTAATTCAACTGAATTAATACCATTATCACAAGTTACAATACTTTGACGATTAAAACCACTATTATTTTTTAGTTGAAGAGTTGAATTAGCTGGTACTGTAACAATCGTTTCGCCTACTAGTTGAAGGCATTCGTTGTTTGATGACGTATTCACTTGAAAAGCAAAGTCACCTTGACTATTTGCAAGTGGATTGTTATTTGAAAATATAGTCATGACTGGAATATGTGGAAATACAGGATTTGAGGTCGTGTTAATAGTTGAAATGAATGAAACTCTATAATCACTAGCTTGACTAAATTGTATAGTGGTAGGGTTTAGTAAGGAAACGCCTCCTGCTATAGGGCCAACGTGATTAAATGGAAAAGGATCTCCAAAAGGAACATTTATAAACTCAGTTTGCCAAAAAGTGCCGTATGCTGGACAGTTCTTTTTATGTGAATGGTCGCATGAAAATTTTTTATATGAACTAGAAGAGGAGTTGCATGAACATTGTTTATTTGAGTTTGAAGAATGATAGTATGAACCCAATATATTACCTCCTATTATTAATGAAATTTATACTTATAATAGTTTATGCTTGCCTTATATAAAGTACTCAAATGAAGAAATATAGTAATAGAATAGTTACTGTAACAATTTTTGAAGAAGAAAAGGTTAATGATTTGGTAAAAATATCATAGGAATTTCTTGAAAGATTGAAATAAAGGCTGAATACTTATAATAATTCCACTTGCAAGAGTAAAACCAGTATCCTCAGTTTCAATGATGTAATCGTTTAAGTGAATTCCTATATTTAAAATTTTTGTATATTAGAGTTTATAGTCCTTGGACTTTATTTACGTAGCAGGGCAGGAAGAAGACAAAAAGTATCGAATGAATGTACATATATAGTATTGTTTGCTTTTGGTGTGAATAGTAGTAAAAGATACGTTGAAATATTTAGTACGGTAACGAAAGAGTAATTAAATAATAGAGGGAGCAACTTACATGGAAAATATATTAAAGGTATCTTCAAAATCAAAACCAAATTCAGTTGCAGGTGCAATAGCAGGTGTACTAAGAACAAGTGGTAATGTGGAAATTCAAGCGATTGGGGCTGGTTCTTTAAATCAAGCGATTAAAGCAATTGCAATCGCAAGAGGATTTGTTGCTCCAAGTGGTATTGATTTGGCCTTTGTTCCAGCATTTCAAGAAGTTACTATTAATGATCAAGAAAGAACGGCGATTAAATTAATTATAGGTCCTAGGAAGAGAAGATCTTAAAAGAAAGTTTTGATATGAGTAATTTGAAAAGGTTGATAGATAAAGTAATAAAAAGGCCACTCTCATTTTTGAAGTGGTCTTTTGTATTTTCGTATTTCATATTGTGGATACGCCCCACATACTGAATTCGTAGTGGTATTCAGTGCGCTCAATAACAATCCCGAATTCTAAATCGTCCCCAACTAATACAAAATCTGCATATCCAGTTAGAAATCTTGATATGGTTGATAACGCTTCTAAATTCTCAAATACTTCAGTAATGTTCAGTTTAACTGCTTCAAATTTACCACCCTTAGAGAAAAAGAGTCTCCCTTCATTAACTGGAAATTTAATAGTTTTAGCTATTTCTTTTAACAATGCTATTGATAGTCTTCTGTTTTCTTCATAATTAGTGCTACCAAAATTTTTTATGTTTGAAGTTTGTGCTAGCGTATTAAATAAGTCTTTACAAAATAAATCATTAGATTCTGGATCCATAAATGAGTCCATAGAAACTGTAACAATATTAGAAAGTTCGTCTATCAGTTCTTTTCTACTACCATTTCTTTTTGCTTTCATTTTTAGAATTTCAATTCGGCTGTTATTCATATTACTCAAAATTTTTCACACCTTTACTCGCGTCGTGGGTGAATAAAACCCCACTGACTAAAGTTTTACTTGTTTTTCTAAAAAGGGGATACATGCAAGTTTCCTTTAAGATTCTATCAGTTTGTTCTTCTACATATCTGAGTCATTTTTCGAAGTCGGTTTAATATTATTTATTTTCATTTAGCATAGTCTCTAATTTATCTAATTCAATAAGTAGAGAATCGTCAAATCTTTTTACGAGACCAGTTTCAGTATAGGCTCTCACTGCACCTTTAATTCCACGAGATTTACTTTGCTGATAAGTGGCTAAACGGTTTAATCGTTTTAATAAATCTTTATAGAAGGGATCTTCTTTTTGTATATTTTTTAAAATTTCAATTACTATCTCAATTTGATTTAATAGTACAGTTTCATTTTTAGACATATATATTTTCCTCCCTTTCCTAATTTAAATTATAAGATAATAGGAAAAAATAAACAGAGAAATAATGAATGGTTTATAAAATGAAAATTTATCAAATACAGTTAAATTAAAAGGCGATTATTTGCTCATATTTTCCACTCAATTAATATGAAACTACTGTTTTAAAACATATAACAAATAAAAAGCGTCGCAAATGCTTGTATAACAGGCATTTGTGACGCTTTTATAGTTTTATTTAATAAAAAATAAACAACCCTAAAACTGTTCATTCTTCTCCTAAGATTCAACGAGATAGTATGGAAAACCTTATCATATCAGGGTTTCTAAGTGATGATTTTCCTCGATGCTCACATTTTGCTCACATTAAATCTTTTCATTTTTTATCAGACGTTTTCATTAGATTTTATTATGCTCTCGAAGTTTTCTGCTGCTTGTTGCTGCATGTTCTGTGTGATGTGGCTATACTTGTCTAAAGTCATTTGAATAGTTGAATGTCCTAAGCGATCTTGTACGATTTTAGGATGTTCTCCAGCCTGAAGCATAAGTGTAGCATGAGTATGTCGTAAGTCGTGTATACGAATCCGAGGAACACCAGCTTTTTTATAGTGATCATTCAAAAAGCGATGAGGAGCATCTATATGTAAGGGCGAATGTATCGTATTGCCGGTGAAAATAAACGCCTCTTCATTCAAGTGTATACCCCAACGGAAAAATTCTTTCTTTTTATAGGAGTAGTAGGATTGTAACTTTCCTATAACAAAAGAAGAGATACTAATACTTCTATTTGAGGACTTAGTTTTTGTAGCAGCTTTAAATAGTCCTTTTTCTGTTTTTACAAGTGATTTATTAACCAGGATACGTTTATTATCAAAGTCAATATCTTTCCACGTTAGTGCAAGTAATTCTCCACGTCTCATACCAGTATAGATTGCGAGTAAGAAGAACATATGGTACTTAATATTTTTTTCTTTTAGATACTGGAGGAATCGATTACATTCTTCACTAGACCATGTTTTCATCTCGCCTTGCTCTTCACGTGGTTTTTTAACCTTATTCATTATATTATCATGTATGATTTCCCATTCTACAGCGTGTTTGAAAATACATCTCAGGCAGCGATGGATATTGCTGATTGTACCATTTGATAGTCCTTTTTCCTTAAGTTCTGCATAGTAGCTTTGAATCATTACGGGTTTAATACTTTTAATCTTTTTATAACTAAATGGAGGAAGGATATAGAGCCTAACTAAGCTCATGTCTTTTTCATAAGATGTAATTTTTAATTCAGCTTTACGAAGAGGCTTTAACTTTTCCCATACATCCAAAACAGTTAATTGTTTGTCATCAAAATATATTCCTTTCTCTATCTCTGTGATCATCGCTGCAGCAGCATTTTGGGCTTCTTTTTTTGTTCTAAATCCACTTTTACTTTTTTGCTGGCGTTTTCCTGTGGCCGGATCTATACCGATATCTATTGTAAAAGACCACGTATTTCCACGTTTACGAAAACTTCCTTTCATAATCTAATACCTCCTGAATCTTTATTTTTGAAAATTACGGTATTGTGATATTTGATTCTGTAATTTACTTGCTAATAATTGATTTTCATAATGTAAAAGCCTTTTTTCAGCAAACTGTGTTGTTACATTGAATTTTTCTGAGATTATATATGCTTTTAACTGTAGGGGAGGAAGCTTTCTTAACATAAAAGTAGGTACACAAAATTGTTGTGCGAAGTTTTTAGCCTTTGCTTCTTGATAATCTAGAAACATTTGATGCATTAATAATTGATTACCAGAATGAAATAGGATGTGACAGGCCTCATGGCCAAAATCCTCCCATTGTTCTTGCTGAGAGATACGATTATCAATAACTAAGTTAGAAATTTGATTTCTTTGCATTGCATGACTTCCAAACGGAGCAAAATATAGCCAAATATTTAGCTTTTTCGCAATTTCTATCATATCGATTTGTTCGGGAACAATAATAGATATGGATTGGTACAAGTGCTGGATATAGTCTTCAAGTAGTGTATTGTAATAGGGTTGCGATTGAAACAAAATTTTCACTCCATTCAAACGAAATAAGAACATTTGTTCTTATTTTATAATAAAGAAGTAAAAATTGGAAGGGGAAATTATACTATAGGGTATCAATTCACTATCTATTAACAACATAAGGAAGTGGTTAAATTTGAGGGGAAGTATCAGTTATGCGAACAGAAATAATTCCTCAATAAGAATATAATTATTTAGAGAGTATGAGTAGTTTTAGGTATACCCAAAATTCTTGAACATTTAGTGTCAATGGGAATTGAGTTGGAAAATTGATGTATCTAGGGTACAATTCAGTATATATTTCAATATTACAAGGTTAGTAGTTAGGGTTTAATATGTGTATATTAGGCACATATATTAGTTCAGGAAATTAGCAGATATAATGATGGTAACATCAGTGGTGTAATACTTGTTGCATCAAATTGAGGCATAATCTAATAATATAAAAGAGGTAAAATGTATTTATGAAAATAAGGGGATTTAAGAATAGAGTTGCTAGAATAAAATTGATTATTATCCCCCTATACAACAAAATATAGGGGGATAATAATTATATATTGGTTTCTTCAATAATAAATTCATTTGAAACAGATGAAAGTTTTAATAAATTCATATTTTTTGAGATAATATCCCTTTCTGTAGTAGTCAGAGAGCGGATTAGTTTATCTTGCAATTTAAAAGTGATAATGGTATCACTTTTTTCTTTACTTAAAGAAAAACAATTATGCACATTTTCTGAATTAGATAAAATATGTATGAAACTCATTGGGTTATTCGTGTTTGAAAGTTTTAATTTTTCAAAAAGCCCTTGGTAATTAAAATTAGGATCTGGGTGTTTAATTAGTAACTTTTTAGATGTAGTTAAACTGTCTACATGATCATCTACTTTAATTTTTATAGTTATACGATCATCATTTGTAGTTTTTAATACTATTATTACTGTATAATCACTCGTAGGAATTAGGGTTTGGAGATCTAATTGGATACCTGCAGAGTGTTTTTTGAATTTGAATAATGGTTTAACATAATTGAGTAATATTACACTGCTATCTAGATTGCTATGAGATTGTAATAATTCAACTAATCCCTCAAGGTACTCTATAGAAAGAATTTTATCGTAATCTAAAATAGTTTTATTAAAACTATTGAAAAGTTTAGGTAGACCTATAAATGTAATAATCATTATTACATAGGCTGAAATAACTAGGGTTCTTTCCACAATACTTGTGTATTTAACACAGTAAATAATGGTGGCCAAGGCCCAAATAACACCTAAAAGCCATAAAATAAATATAAAGAAATTCATAGCCTTCTTATATTTATTTTTATTTGATAAAAGAAATATAACTTCATTAATATTCTGTATTATTATGTTTATACTTTCTTCTGTAGGATTAGTGGTTTTGAGTTTAATTTCTCTTATCAAACCGTTAGCTCTTTGCACAACACCTTCATTGTAAATAGTAAATATAATAGTAACCAGAGCTAAAATAGCTAGAACTCCGGCAGTAATCCAAGAAAGGAATTCTATAGAGTCTTTGTCAACAGAATTAAGAATCGTATAAAGAGCTTGCGATTTTGAGATTATAAAGTTAGAGATTGCTTCGTTATAGTTCATGATTTGCATTTAATTCACCTATAATATTAAAAGATATATTTAGAATTTTTTTTAAATCTGTTTCATCATTGGTCATTGTATATGTAATTAATCCATTGGTAAATATTTTTAAAAAGCTTCTTTCTTTACCTTTATCCAAAATAAAATCAATCCCAAAAAAAGGGTCAATTTGATAATTAACAATACCTGTATCATTTTTGATGTCTAGTGTATCAGGTAATGGGAAGGGTAATTTATACAATGAAACCTCTATATCAGGACTAATTATTTTTTTTAAGATTTCTTTCATATAGATATAATTTTGTGTAGAAGATGTAAATAAAACGAAAAAATCATCCATTCTTATAAAGTTAATTGTAACCATAGCACCTAAATTAAATGATTTTGACCAATTTATAATACCTGTATCTAATTCATCATGGAATAATGTGATTGAGTAAAACTCTCCGTTACTCTCAAAAGATTTATTAGATAAGTTCAAATTATACTTACTTAAATTTGTGGACAATATTATAGCATTTCCCGAAAAAAACATTGGAGAGACACCTCCATTAATTTAATAAGTTAGTTCAAATTATATTTTTCACGAAAATAACTTATTATTTTTGTTTGTGATGCTGTATCCGAAGTGAATACCTCCAATAAATTCTCTTTTACTTGAGCCATTACTCCAGCAAATAATGCATTTGTATATCTTGTGGAATTCATAATTCGTTCTTGAATTAGTTTTTCACTATTTTCTACAGTATCATCTGATTTCAATAAATTTATAATACCTTGGTACAAATCTAAACAAACTTTTTTCATGACCTCTTCATGGAATTCAGATTCACCGAAATTAAATTTTAATACTCCACTAAAATTAATAGTTAATTTTGTAGTTACAACTCTTTCTATTCCACTATTAGTATATATTTTTTTTATAGAGATTGTAAAACGTGTAATCTTATCACCACTGTGAATTTTTGTTATAACATCAGGATCATCAAGTAAATCATTTCCACCTAATCGAGCATTTTTTACTCGAGGAGCGTTCTCATTATGGAAATTTAATGAGTCTACGCTATCTACAATAAAACCTATATTTTCTATTTCTTTGAAAATTAAATAGACAGATAAAAGTGTAATGGGGGCGTATGGACTTATACGGGCATTTTTCATGGTTTTAGCTTCATTTTGTAAATAAGCAGGTTTTATGCTGAAATTCTCCAGGTTTGAACATATATAAGTTGTAAGATCCAAAAACACTTTACTATAACCAATATGAGAGCTCATACACAATTTATTAGTTAAATCAAAATGAAGTGCTATACTTCCAGAATGCATTTCTCTTTCTCGTTCAGTTGTAACGTTGTTTATATACCATTGTGTATATCTTAACTTTATATATACTGTTTTTTCTATTGAATCATAGGTATGGTTTGCCATTTCGAAATCAAATGCTTCATATGATAGTTGATTGTTACCAAATAATCTAACTAAAGAATTATGTAAAGTAACTGCATCTAATGTAGTAGAAAGAGCAGAAAAGAAATAGGGCTCACCATTAGAATATCTATCATTAAGGATATTTAGTAGATCATCTATTAAATCATTTTCATTTTCGGGGTTATTACGTATAAGTTCCATAATTTGGATTATATAAGTTTCAATTTGCTCGTTTATAGAGATTTCAATATTATAGTGTTCTAATAAGTAATCTGAAATAGCAAACAATTTTTTGCGGGCATTTGGACCTTTTACTTTTTTGTTAAAAGTTTGTTGAAGTAGAGCAATTGTCATGATAAGCTCCTCCGAGTCATTTTGATAAATTTTTATTAGTTATTAATTGCAGTGTGAATCTAACAGTAAAATGTTATATTTTCATTTAATAATGTAAGAAGAAGATGAATAAACAAAAATAACTACATTTAGTGAGTTTTTTGCTTATTCATATAATTAACTCATGATAAGCTCCTCCGAGTCATTTTGATAAATTTTTATTAGTTATTAATTGCAGTGTGAATCTAACAGTAAAATGTTATATTTTCATTTAATAATGTAAGAAGAAGATGAATAAACAAAAATAACTACATTTAGTGAGTTTTTTGCTTATTCATATAATTAACGTTTGTTTTCTTTTTGTTTGATAAATTCCCAAAATTGTTTAAGTTCTTCTTGTTTCTCTGGAGAAGCGTCTTTAATATCTTTAAACCAGAGACCTAAGTTTGGATCCTCAAAAAGATTTTCCACAAATAATCTATTATTAGAATCAATTTCTCTTCCAAGAAGATAGTCGGAAGAAACGTTGAAAATGTCAGCGGCTTTGCTAATTAAGGAGTCTTCAATAGGTCTTTTTCCACTTTCAATTCTGGATAGCACACTGTTATTAATCCCCATTTTTTTTGCGAATTCTATCTGTGACCATTTTCTTTTTTCACGTAATTGTTTTATTCGATAGCCAATTGTGGGTTCTGACATTTTTTCACCAACTTCCTAAAAATATTATTATGTCAAATTTAAGGTTATCTAAAGGTATTTTATCATTTTTTCCAAAATGGAAAAAGCGCTTTGTTGAAATAGCAAAAAACCCTTGACTTTGCTGTAATAGCAAAATGATATAGAAGTATACATTTGCTGTTTTAGCAAAAAAAAGGGGGGAGGTTTGGAGAAGTTGAATTTGGATTTTATTCAAAATAGACGTTTGGAACTAGATATTACATTGTTAGAGCTAGCAAAAGTACTTGGTTTTAAGAATGCTTCAACGTATATGAAATATGAAAAAGGAAATTATACGTTTAAGGCAAATCATTTACCATTAATAGCAAGAGTATTAGATTGCAAAATAGAGGATCTTTTTTGAATAATTATTTGCTGAAATAGCAAAAAAAGGAGGAGTTATGATTAACTTTGACATTGAATCATTCCGACAGATTATCCGAGAAGAAGTACAAAGAGCAACTGAGCATCTTCAACCAATGAAAGAATTACCGCCATTTTTAACTATTACAGAATTAATGGACCTGTTACATATTAAACGAACCAAAGCATCTGAGCTATTAAACCGTTCTGATTTTCCAGTATGTCGTGAAGCCGGGGTTCTTATTCCTACACACCTTCTTTTTAAGTGGATGGAGAATCACACTGAATGGGTAGAAAACAATACTGAGTATTACAATCCATTTAAAGAATCCGTCTAATAGTACATTACCATAGTAAGTTGTCACAAATAAATATTGCTTTAGGTACGAATGGGGGAAGTAAACGATGTCCATAGGAAAAGAAGTTGCTATGGCACGCAAACGAAAGGGAATCACCCAAGAACAACTCTCCTTAGAAATCCCCGTGAGTCGTGAGTCACTAGCAAAATATGAAACTGAACAACGACGCTTACCAGAAGATTTGCGAAAATGCATTACTGAAGGAATTAATGATCCGCAGTTGTTTTTTAAGATGTGGAGTGAAGCAACAGGGGATGTAAGTATCCCGTTCTTCAATGGAGAGCACATAGATCATCATCCTACAAGCATGAGGTACATGGTCAATCAAGAAACGAATGAAGCTTTGAAACAACTCGATACAGTATGTTGGTCTAAGCCTTCACAAACTTGGTCCGAAAGAGAGAAAGAGGATTTGAAAAAGGTAACGCATGAAATCTTGGATGCTACAGGTTCAATGATGAGCCTCGTAGCGGTCCTATGTGATCAATATGATTTTTCAATGAAAGAAATCTTTAAGTACTGGAAAGTATCATTACGAGCTAGGAAGTATATAAAAGGTTAATTTAATTATTTTATTGGGGAGGTTTAAGTTATGACGATTGATTATGCAAGTCCAACTTTAAATCAATATAAAATGCTAATTCGTAAGGAAGCAAATTTATATGGTGATATTCGAATTGCAGCAGTTTGTGGAGACTATATGAAAGCTAGGGACCTAAAACAAGAGAAGAAATTAATGGAGATAAGAATTCGAATTATAGAAGCAGCATTTGTTTTGAAAAACAAAAAGAAAAAAGGAAAGGCCACCGCATAGCTTGCGATAGCCAATCATGACAATAGATAAATTATAGCATATAACAATTTAGCGCGACAAGCTATTGTGCTTGTCGTTATGACCAGAAAGATTTGTTAACTCTAACCGCTTAATATACATTACATTCTGGTCATAACGATGCGTACAGTATCAAATTATTAAAAATGGGGAGCAAATTATGAAAGTAGAATGTAATCGTCTATTCGACTTAGTTCTACCAGGTGATTTTGCTTTTGCAAATGAATTACATAACTGCATGGTGACATGTATTCATAACATGTTCAATGCTGGTTCATTAGATGAAGCAAATCATTGGGAGAAAGAATTAAATAGATGCGCAAAAGAATTCAAGAGCCTTCGTAATGAAAAAGAGGATCACGATGTATCAAAGAGTTATCGTGTAGTTGTTAAAAGCCTTCAAGGGCAGGGGATCAATGCATCAGTAGTTAGTCGAAGAAAATAAAAAATCTATCACTTGGCAGAGTGATAGATTTTAGACTCTTATAGAGAGTCTTTCTAAAAATAGAATTGGATTAAGTATATCAAAGCAAATCAAGTAAAACAATGGAGGATGAATAATATGGCAGTTTATAGACCTGTTCAAGTTTCATATTGGCAAGATGCTTTCGTTTTAGATCTTACACCGGAGGAGAAATACTTCTACTTATACTTAATGACTAATAGCAAAACTTCTCAGAGTGGTATCTATGAGCTTCCATTACGAGTGATAGAAATGGATACAGGGTATAACCGTGAAACGGTTGAGAAGCTGCTAGAGCGTTTTGCTGATTACGGGAAAATTCATTACAACAAAAAGACGAAAGAAATTATGTTGCTTAATTGGCTTAAATTCAATGCTATTACAAATTTGAATATTGAAAAGTGTGTGTTAAAAGAAATCCAGAATATTAAGTGTGAAGATTTTTTAATTGATTTTTATGAGACATGTTTAGATTTAGAACAGCAGCAAGATTTTAAAATACCTCGTATTAAGGAATACTTCCAAGCTCGTTTTGAGTGGCTTATAAGGGGCTTCGAAGACCCTATGAAGGAAAAAGAAGAAACAAAAACAGAAACAAAAGAAAAAGAAGAAACAAAAACAAAAAAAGAAGCAGCAAGCTGCTCAAGTGATAAAAAAGTTGCAGAAGAAAATCCAATAGCATTTTATGAGCAAAATTTTGGAGTTCTTAAACCATTTGTGGCTGAGGGTATTAATGCATGGATTGAAGATTTGAATGCACAGCTTGTTATTAAAGCAATGAAAATAGCTTTAGAAAAGAATGCACCTAATATGTCTTATGTACAAGGTATTTTAAGAGATTGGCATGCTAAAGGGTATAAAAGCATTAATGATGTTGAAGCTGCACAAGCTCAATTTCGTAAGAAGTATCAGTCACGTGGTGGAAGAAATAATGCTCGGAAAGAAATTGTTCCTGATTGGTTACATACTCAAGATACGGAAACACATTCTCAGTCAGTAGAGAATAGTGAAATCGAATTAGAAGCTGAACGGAAACGTTTAGAACAAGTGTTATCTAAATATAAAAAAGAGGCTTAGGAGGATTGTAATGCCAAAACAGTTAACGATATTTGATGTTGAGCCTGTAGTAGCATTCGATACTGAGAAAGCACACATTCATCGATTGAATTCTAAAGTTCGTTTTACGGATATAGTTGTTCAAGTGCCAAAGCAAGTAAGAGCTACTGATGAATTAAAACCAACAACAGCGCCAAATGATCAGTATGAATTATTTGAGGAATATACAATTGGAATTTGGAGATTTAAGCGAATGGAAGATAAGCAGTTCGATTGGGAAGAAGCGGAGGAGCTTTGCAAGTCTGCGAGAGATAATAAAGAACCGATTTCAATACGACTTTATTTATCATTAGAACAATCATTTATTCCCGATAATGTTGTGGAATATCTATAACAAAATAAAAAAGTCGAGATTGCTCCCGACTTGCTGCGACAAAATAATCATAACATACGGGAGTGGTCTTAGTGGGAAGTATTAAAGAAAATCTTGTAGAAATGAAAGCTGAAATAGATTTGAAAATAAACGGAATATATGTTGTTAAAAATGGTCAGGTCCAACTAATAGAACCACCCCAAGGTGGATTTGGTGAACAATCATTTGTATATCAAAGTGGAAAAGTAATTCGTATGGAAGAACGAAAAACACAGTTAATTTAATCAAATTTGAATTTTATTAAATTATAAAAGTCCCTGTAAGTATCAAAAGGGATTTTAGGTTAATACAATTTTGCTTAAGCATTAAAGTGTGTTAACAATTATTGCTCTAATAGCACGAGGTCCTAGAGTATCTCTAGTGTCATCTGTATTAAGTCTACTTGTGGTGATGAATAGGCTATACTGATAGGTTCCTGGAGGTGGAGTATCTACCCACATGACAGATGGATTTAAGGTTATTTGAGCGAATAGGCTTGTTGTAATTATATTAAAAATATTTTCATTTCCAGTTGTTATCGGATCCCTATCTCTCAATAATCTAATTTCAATACCTGCGCCAAACTCGGATCCAATTTCAAAAGGAAAGAAATCTCCTGTAGCAAAAATATCAAGTATGACTATTTGTCCAGGTAATACAGTTATTAGGGGAATATTTAAAGTAGGAATGGTAAAAGGAGGTACAGGTTCATTGTCACCTGTAAAAAATACATTAACTATGCCAGTCGGCCCAGTTGGTCCAGTAGGTAGTGTGAATGGTGGGACAGGTGGTAAAGTAGGTCCAACTAAATTAGGATTTATTGAAGAAGAAAATAAAAAATCGTCCATTATATTTTCAACTCTGAAAAATTCGTATTACTAATAGTAAATGTGAAGATAGAGTAAAGTGAAATGGACAAACGAGGAATTAGGCAATGGGATTTTAAAAAAGCGTTATTTGAATAGAAAAGGGGCAAGAAAAGATAAAATAAGACCGCTCCTTTTATAGGAACGGCCGTACAAATATCATGTGCTGGAGGTCGCTCCAAATGGCGTAAGATGTTTTCTCTAAAAAGTATGGACAAGAAGTTTTACGATTATACGTAAAAACGGCAGGCAACTAATTAAGTTACCCGCCTGTTCTCAAGTGGTACGGAGGAGAGAGCTCCGTTTGGAAAGAGTACAGCCGTGGGAAATCGGCTTGCAGATAGTATGTACGATATAAAAAAGATTATTCGTAAAGTGAAATATGAATGATTTTTTATTGAAAGTATTATTTTGTAGAATATTAATTAAATTTGAATTTTGTTAAGAGATGAAATGTTGAACAAATGTGAATGATCAGATGATACTAAGGTAAAAGAAAAAGAACCCTTTATAAGGATTCTTTTGGGGAGTCAATCTAACATTCACATTCGTAATCACGGTAATATTCATCGCACGAATCATGCCTATCATTGCAGCAGATACAAAATGTCTTTTTAATCAATACTTCAATGAAATTAAGGAATTCGGTATTATTTGTGAGAGTAAGGCTTTGAAAATCTTCTACTTGAAATACTCTTGTTTCATTTGTTGCAAGAGTCGCCATAATTGGTGTGGGAGATTTTCTTGTTTGAATAGTTACTTCGATGGGGAAGACATCTTCGGGTACAGATATTTGAAGTAATGTTTTATTGTGATTATTAGTTAAATCTTCAAAAACTCTTCTTGAAGTGTCAGGGGGTACGATGATGGTTATAGGGACATTTTCAGTTGGAGTGGTATCTGGACCAGCTACGGTATGAGTTTCGATAAAACAGTTATCTTTTTGAAAGTAAGAATATGATTGTTCTTTATAATACTTTTTATGAAAATCATTCCTATCATTGCAGCAGATACAAAATGTTTTTTGAATGAATATACCAATATTGCTATTGATATTAGTATTATTTGTGAGAGTGAGGCTATGGAAATCCTCTACTTGGAATACCCTGGTTTCACCTGCAACTATTGTTACATTAATCGGTAGACGAGAACTTCTTGTTCGGATAGTTACTTCAATTGGTTGGGAAGTACCGGGAATGCGAAGATCAAGTAATGTTTTATTGTGGTTATTGGTGGAATCTTCAAAAGCAGTTCTTGTAGTGTTAGCTGGTACGTTGAAATTTAAAGCTGTATTCGAACCAGTTATTGTATGGGTTTCGATAAAACAGTTATCTTTTTGATGGTGAGTGTACAATTGTTTTTTATAATACTTTTTACCATCTTTTAAAAATAATCAGCCATACTTATGTCGCTCTCCTTTCTTTGAGATATCTATATATTTTATTAAAAAAAGAATAGATTGCTTGTACACAATAAGAAAATCTGCTCTTGTAATTAATTAAAAACATTATTTGATATGTAAATGTAAGAGCACTTCGGGAAGTGCTCTGTAAAGACTATCCATTCTAAAAAGAAAAGAAAATAAAATATTTTATGAATTTATTTTTGATATTTGGTGTATTCTTTGTATTCTTTGTATAAAAATTTCATTGGAAACTGAAAACTAGATGCCATAATAGCACCTAGTTTTAAAGGAGTACTGATACTAGTTTAATTTGATAATGTTTAATTCTAAAGCATTTATTCCATTATCGCATGTACGAATGTCTTTTTCGCCTACAAAGCTATTATTTATAAGTTGAAGTGTTGAGTTGGCCGGGACTGATAAAATAGTGTCCCCAATGAGTTGAGTGCAATCTACATCCTCTGAATCTAGTATCGAAAGACCAAAAGTAGCTTTGAAATTGGGAATTAGACTGTTATTTAATAGTATAGAAATGGTAGGCGAATAAGGGAATGAAAGGGCTACAGTCAAGTTAATCGAGGAAATGAAAGAAATTCGATAATCCCCAGCTTGTGTGATATTAATTGTGGTTGGATTTAACAGAGAAATTCCCCCTACCATAGGGTCAGCCTGATCGAAAGAAAAAGGGGATTCGAAAGGGACTGTAATGATTTCCGTTTGCCAAAAAGTTCCGTAAGCTACTGATAGTGATCCAGTCGGCCCAGTCGGTATTGTGAATGGTGGAACAGGTGGTAAAGTAGGTCCAACTAAATTAGGATTTATTGCAGCAGAAGATAAAAACTCGTCCATTATATTTTCATCTCTGAATAGTTAGTATTACTAATAGTAAATGCAGGGATAGAGAAAAGCGAAATGGACAAGTGAGGAATTAGACAATGGAATTTTCATAAAAGTGTTATTTTATTATAGGAAAATAGGTGACTCAGCAAGTGTGCCAGCCGAGTCACCCGGTACTATCGATCCAAATAATGTTCTTTTTCTATATGTATTTATGTTGAGTTCCTAGAGGCTAGCTCAAAAACCACAGTTAAAGGACAAAGAAAATCATTTTAGAGAGTATTAGATTTTATTATGTTAATGCTACAACAGCAAGAGTTAAGCCCAACGTATTTAATGTATTAGAATATGGTCCTACATTAACAGTAAGAGTACTTGTTATACCTGAAGGTGTAGTGAAAATTGCGGGTGCTGATACAGAAGTGAATCCTGCAGTATATCCTAGAGAAGTACCTGAGCCAATGATTGGATTATTATTAAGATACATAGTGATACCTGCAGAATTACCTCCTGGTTGAATAATAACTTGCACTTCATAGATTGCCAAATAGGTTCTTCCACCTTCAAGTAAAACAGTTGTTGGTGGTGTGAATGAGATTGCCGTACCATTAGAATTTACCACGGTATCTAGTGGAATTGCAGAATTTACAGAAACTATTGTTGGGGTAGTTTGAACAACATTTAAACTGTTAGACGTGGGGGATGGACAAGTGCAAGGCTTGTGAATTTTAGAGTTATTATCATTTTGGTAATTCACAAATAATCAAACTCCTTTGTGTAAGATAATTTTTTATCTCATATAAAACGTAGCTTTTTTGTGTATCTATGTTATTTTGAATAAGTTTGTAAAATTTAGCCGAATAGTATTGCTCAGTCAATTCTTAAAAGTATTTGATACTCTAGGGATTTCAAAGTGCATTCGATAAATATATATGAATGTTTTTCAAGGACATTACTGTAAGTTAGGAAACATAATAAAATAGTTATTGTATAATGACAAAAATTAAAGAACCTGTTAGTAATAACAGGTTCTGTGTACAAGGAGTTCAAGGAATACAAGGAAACCACTCCAGGGAAACCTGTGTATTTCTTGGCTTAATAGTAATGTATTCAAAATAAGCAAAAAAATGAATGAAAGTTAAGTAAAAGTTTTTTATGACCAAAAATAAAATAACCCACTACTTAAAGTAGGTTATTTCGATGAGGTGTGCAAGGAATAAAACAAAATAGTTATATTATTAAAGAAAAAACATGCACAAAAATTGCGCATGTGCAATAAAAAGCTATGTCTCGTCTATGTAAATATATTCTTAACTACTATAAGCGGTGAGTATGTTTGAGAAAAATTTTTATTTACAAATATGAAGAGCGCTTTTAAGGCGCTCCATGACCAAAACTAATATTAAAAAAGAATACCACATGATATTTTATGCATGTTCTTAATAAAAGTGCAGTTTAAAAAATCTTTCTTTAGCGCAACAAAGCAGCTAGTTAATAAAACTAACTGCTTGTTGTACAAAAGAAACGCTACGCTTACAGAAATAGTTTGTAACTTAAAGTTACAAAAATAGTATGAACAGGGTTAAAAATGTTATTCAGAAATGAAAGAAAATAAAAAAGAGCACCATGCATAAGTGCTCTTTAAGATAGGAGGTAACACTTTGAGCTGGATGTTTAGGTTAAAATTATATGGCGCAGAAAAGAAATAAGACCTAAAACCTAAAACTTATTTTCAACTCAATACAAAAGAGCAGCTAGCAAAAGCTAACTGCTCTCTAGAAAAGCATTAAGAAGGAAGTTCAGAACTCAAGTGCATTTATAGTATGGACAAGGTTTAGGGATTTATTCAAGGAGGAATGGATAATGTGTACTTATTGGGGAAGCGCAGTTAAAGAATTCTTTAAGAAGCGAGAGCAAGAACGAAATAAAAGAGCAGCTAGCAAAAGCTAACTGCTCGGTACTCCAAGGGGGAACAAGGAGAAAGATAACCATGTGTCTACAGTATTGACGGAATATTGAGTTTTATTCAGGAGGTAGAGGGAAATGGATAAGAAAATTATGATTCCTAGAGCGGTTGCTGAAGAATTATCAAAAAAAGCGGAGAAGTATGGGAGAGAAGGCGCAGCATACATGATGCTTGAAATGTGTGACATTAATAATAATTCGACTTATGAATGGTTAAAAGGTGAAGGGAATCTTGTTAAACTAGCATCCGCTATTGAGTTTGGGTATGAGATTCAAGAAGATAAGTTATTAAATCGTTATCAATGGAGCAAAGGTATAGCTCAGACATCAAAAGATAATGAGGACGTTGATACATCTTGGCATATAGGTCATTACGTAGGAATAGAGGATGCACTTGAAATCTTAGGAATCACGATTAAGAGCATTAATGATCAAAACTGAACAAAATAATCCTTTTAATATAAGTGGTATGTAACTTAAAGTTACAGTTAGTGTATAAACAGAATTGGAAGAGTTGTATGGGAATAGAACTTAATGAAAGATTTATTTTAAAAGAAAGTGGTGATACAAATGTATATCTGTCCAAAATGTTTAGATTGTTTCGCTGATCAATATGAGCTTTTTGAAAATTTAACATTGTGTGGAGCGGATAATGATTCTTAAGTACTTTAATAAATTTAAAGTAGTTGGTTTATAAAGTTGATTCAGAAATATGTATAAAATCAATATAGAAGTACGTTTAACAAATTTGCATAATTCCTAAAAAATACTTTTATAAGACGTTATTATAAAATGAGAAAGTAAAGAGAAATTTAAAATTATTAACAGTGAGATGGGGAATTGAATAGGATTATATTAATTACTTAATGCTGGGATATGTTTTAAATGGAAAAACAATTTAAAGAGATATTTGGTGCATGGGTTGCAGCAATAGGAACAATTACTTCCGCTATTGGAAGTACGCCTTTTGATTTTATAAGCAGTAATGTAAGAAAGGATTTAAATGTTTATGGAAGCGTATTACAGGCTGTTGGAAATGCTTTAGAGGCTGATGGTCAAGGAGAAGTGTCTCTTGAAAAAATCGGTAATGAAATCTAATCAATTGGTAATGTCACTGTAATATCTGGATTGATTATCGATTTTAAAGAAGAAACACAAATTAAATTAGTGATTGCCGGGAATTGGACACAGGCTTTGGGTGGACTTACAGCATTAGCAGATGAATTTGAGGATACATCCGATAAAGATGAACACTTAAATATTATAGGAAACTTATTACAATCAATTGGGAATTCATTACAGGCAATAGGGGGTATTGACGAATTAAAAAGTATCAGAAATGAGGACCAGTCTAATAAAGAAGGTAATGTAAATGATGTGGAGAAAGATACAAACACTCAGGTAAACAACGAAACTAATGAAAATGAAGAAGGAAAGCTAATAGATATTATAGGAAGTTGGGTTCAAGCAGTTGGTTCTGTAATTTCATTAATTGGACAAATACGTGAAGAGAGTGAGGAATTGGAAGGGAACGATGAATAGAGTAATTTAATAGAACAGTTAAAACAATAATTCTTTTAAAGTGAAAGCAAACAGAATATAGTCCGGCTAGAAAACTAGAGGACACCAATTCATTAAAACGGCAATGAAAGCTGTTTTAGGGATAGGTGTCCTTTTTATTTTGAAAAGGGAGATGGGGAAATGAAGGTGCTAAGAGATCAATTACGTGAATGGAAAAAGCAATCGAACCAATTGAAAAAGAAAAATAAGAAAAAAGGAAAAGAGAAATTTAGCACTCGTGAAATTGAGGATTTGATGGGGATGCATAGACATTGTTATGAGCGGAAACGTGGAGCTTTAAGACAAAAATAATTTAGAAATAAAAAGGAGTGGTCTTACATGACTAAACAATTATCTTTCTTACCAAAAATCGATAGAACGGCAACACAAGAGGAATTAGAAGGCTTGCTGGAAAGCGTACGTATACATAGGCAATTTGGAATGATACGCAAAGAAATGAAAGTCACTCCTTCTTATGAAATGCGTGAGCACGGTCCTACGCATGCAGTTGGAAAACCACTAGAAGCTGTAGCTATAGCGAATATTCAACAAAGCAAACGAGAAGAGTGGCTTGAAAAAATGTCATTACGTATTGATCAGTTTCTAAATCGATTAGGAAACGGTCGTGCTGGAAGTATTCAAAGGGATATTATTTGTAAACGTTATTTAGAAGAAGAGGACGTATGTGATTACATGGTTTATAACGAAATAGGAATGTCAGAGCGTACTTACCGACGTTGGAAGTCTAAAGCGTTTTATAAACTTGCTTTTGCGCTTGGATTAGAAGTTTACGAGACAGAAGAAACTGGAGGTAATGAATAGTGAATTTTGTTCAACCAATACGTGATCCAGAGCAAATACAACAGATTAAAGAGTATTTAAAAGTAAAGAGCGAACGTAATTATATCTTGTTTGTAATGGGGATTAATACAGGTCTACGTATTAGTGACATTTTAAAATTGAAGGTTGGAGATTTAAAGGGAAGCCATATCTCAATGCGTGAAATGAAGACAGGTAAGCAGAAACGTATTCAGATTACTGCAGCATTAAGAAGAGAGTTAAAATGGTACATTGAAGATATGGAAGATCATGAGTATCTAATTAAGAGCAGACAAGGAAAGAATCGACCAATCGGAAGAAGCATGGCATATAAAATACTTAGTACTATAGCAGCAAAGTTTGGTTTAGAAGAGATTGGGACACATACATTACGTAAGACATTTGGATATCATATGTACATGCAGACAAAGAACATAGCTTTGCTGATGGAGATATTCAATCATTCAAGTGAACGAGTAACATTAAGATATATAGGAGTAAACCAAGATGCAATGGATAAAGCAATGACTAGATTTAAAATCTAATCATTGCTTTTTTGTTCGAGGATAGCAACATATGCTTATCGACTTAAGAACAGAAACTTACGCTTGAACATAAAATCAAATTTAGATGAGAAAAGCTATTTCAAGTGAATAAAATCCACTCTTTAAGAATACATAAAAAATATATATACAAGCGTAGTCTAATCACTACATCATTGGTGAAAGTAGAATTCTATAAATTTTGGAGGAAGAGATATGCAAAAAAGGGTTCTCCTGTTTACAGATTTAGGGATTGATGATGCGTTTGCTATACTGTACACCTTTTTTCGTAAAGATATACAACTTTTAGGAATTGTGGCCGATTATGGAAATGTATCAAGAGAAAATGTAATAAAAAATATTAACTATTTAAAGTATATTGCGGGAAGAGAAGAAATACCTGTATTCCTTGGTGCTTCTGTACCGTTGACAGGTATATTAATTCAGTATTTCCCTGAGGTACATGGAAAAGTTGGATTAGGACCTATTATTCCACCTGAAATTTCATATCCAGTTTATCCTTTAAATGATATTTATCAAATTATAGAATCAAATTTAGAAGATCTTACAATTATCAATTTAGGAAGACTTTCTTCGCTAGCTACGACTTTTGTATTGAATTTAGAAACAATGCGAAATGTAAGAGAATGCATTTGCATGGGGGGAGCTTTTTTCTATCCAGGTAACGTAACTGCTGTGGCTGAAGCTAATTTTTACGCAGACCCTTATGCAGCAAACTTAATTCTGCAGCATGCAAAGAACTTGACGATTATTCCTTTAAATGTGACTCAACATGCGATTGTTACACCTGAGATGGTCCAGCAAATCGATGCATTTCATCGGAATACACAGGATCTTGCAGGACTCATCATCAAACCTATGTTAGATTATTATTATAATTTCTACTCCAAGTCTACTCCTGGTATAAGTGGAAGTCCTATGCATGATTTTGTAACGGTGTGGTATTTGCTGAATCAAGAGGCTGTTAGTCTTTCAAGGGTACCTATTAAAGTGATTCCTGATCAAGGGGAAGGATTTGGTCAAAGCATTGCAGACTTTCGTTTTGTTACTAATCCAGGCTATAAAACGCATAATGTAGCTTTTCAGTTTGATTATGAATGGTTCAAGAAGGATATTATGGAAACGTTCCTAAAGAAGAGAGTGTAACAGACTTTATTAACTTCAGATAATACGGATTATATGAATGAAATATCACTGCACTTCACGTACAAGAATTCGACTTTTTTAGGTTGAAATTCGTCTAACATACAAAGCTCCCGAAATGTTGGCTGTACCCTATCACTATCAAGCTAACAGAATAAAATCTTCCTAATTTCTGGTATATTAAAACCTTAAGTTGATGACCATGTGGTGCTCCCCCACATCCATCAACTTAAGAAAAGTAAACACCTCAAAAACAAAAAATGAGTTGACTTCTCAAAATAACTAAATATAGAGAAAGAGAAATTTCATTTAGTGGGTACTTCAAAACCTTAGCTTGATTGCGATGGGGTCACCATATCAAAAAAGAAAATTGTGCGTTTAGACATATTTTTCAACCGCTTCCTGTACGTTAAGGGACTCGTTATTTTTTTACAGTTTTTTATTATGCAATTCAAAATAATTAATTATAATAGGTGAAAAAAACGATCAATAGTTGGGGTACGGAAAGGATTTGAATTTACATTCTTTCTCAATACATATCATGGAAAAATAAAGTAAAATATGGGTTGGGGCTATGTCTCATGTTGTGTTAATCCTAACAATAACTAAGGGTACATAATATGCTTTCATACCTTTGAATAATTTTGTTATAGAAGGGATGGAGATTTAACTGGCTCAAATTGTTGGTATTGATAGATACCTTTGTACTGGGGCTTTAATCTATATGCGTGAGGACCTTTCCCTAAGTCTTGTCAGGAAGTAAGGAACAGTAAGCAAACACTTATACAATATGAATAGAGGAGAGGAATGCCTTATGAAAATACGTGGTCAAATTACATGTGCAAGTCTGGCCCTTTTAATAGCTGGAAGTTCCCTGTTATATACAACATCAACCTCAATTGTAAAAGCAGAGCCTGCTCAAAATGTATCTAGTTCGTTACAAACAAATACGCAACGAGATCGTACTTCCGTCAAGCAAGCAATGCGAGATACATTGCAACTTGGATACCCGGGGATACTTGCTAAAACTTCTGAGGGTGGAAAAACGTGGGGGTATGCCGCTGGAATAGCGGATCTGAGAACCAAGAAACCAATGAAAACAGATTTTCGCTTTCGCATTGGGAGTGTGACGAAGACGTTCACCGCAACAGTTGTACTTCAATTAGTTGGAGAGAATCGCCTGAAGCTAGACGACTACATCGAAGACTGGTTGCCTGGTGTCATTCAAGGAAATGGATATGATGGTAACAAGATTACTATCCGGGAGATATTGAACCATACAAGTGGTATCGCTGAATACTCAAGGTCAAAAGACGTTGATTTTACGGATACAAAAAAATCGTATACGGCTGAAGAGTTAGTGAAGATTGGGATTTCTCTTCCCCCAGACTTTGCTCCAGGAAAGGGCTGGTCTTATTCAAACACAGGATACGTATTACTGGGTATCCTTATTGAAAAAGTAACTGGAAACAGCTATGCGGAAGAGGTTGAAAATCGAATTATTGAACCACTTGAATTGTCGAATACATTCCTACCAGGCAACTCAAGTGTTATTCCAGGCACTAACCATGCCCGTGGATATTTCCAACCAGACGGAGCAAGTGAGCTAAAAGACGTTACTTATTATAACCCAAGTGCAGCTAGCTCTGCTGGAGATATGATTTCTACTGCTGACGACTTAAACAAATTCTTCTCTTACTTGCTCGGTGGCAAATTACTGAAAGAACAGCAACTAAAACAAATGCTTACTACAGTTCCTACAGGAAAAGAAGGAATCGATGGATATGGTCTTGGAATCTATGAAACTAAGCTTCCAAGCGGTGTCTCGATATGGGGACACTCAGGTGGCATTCTAGGGTTTACAACTCTAGTTGGAGGTAAACTTGGAGGCAAGCATACGTTGGTCGTCAATTGGAATAGTTTGGGTAGAACTGGCAGTCCTAATCCTTTTAAAAATATTTTACTTGCTGAATTTAGCAAGTAGGAAAAAAGGAAAAATTTATCATAGTTTTCATAGTTGAAAATATACTTTTCTGGTTCAAAAGCCCCAACTTATTTTCAAGAAAAATTTGGGGCTTTTTTTGTTTTGGTAGCGTTTATTCTCCTTAAGTTGATGGATGTGTGGTGCTACCCCATCGCTATCAAGCTAAGAAAATATAACTCCCCCCAGAATGAAAATTTTATCCATTGTTGAATACTGATAAGATGGTTATGTTACCTGAAGACAATAGATTTATATCGCGAAATTTATATAAAAAAGATAAAATGGAAGAGTGTTTGAAATATTTGGATAAAAAAGGGGCGAGATACGGTGAGTATAATTGAAAAAAATTTAAAGTTAGATATTAATCGTATTGTATTTATTGGAAGAACATTTGAGGAATACATTAAAATGTTTGATTTATCTCCTGAAAATTTAGAGAATATGAAAGTTTTAGATTGTGCAGGCGGAGCATGTTCTTTTACTGCACATGCCAATAAATTAGGTATTGATTCTACGTCTTGTGATATTGCTTACTATCATGAGGTAGTTGACTTGGAACAAAAAGGATTAGAAGACATCGAACATACTATAGAGCATATGGAAAAAGCATCAGGAAACTATGTATGGGAGTATTTTTTGTCTATTGATGCATTAAAAGAAGAAAGAAGCCGTGCTTTAAAAGATTGTGTTCAGGATATGAGAGAAAATCCGCAACATTATCAGGCTGTTACTTTGCCTGTTTTACCATTTGAAAATAAACAATTTGATATGACAGTTTGTGCACATTTGCTGTTCATGTATTCTGATCGTTTAGATTATCAATTCCACTTAAATAGTTTAAAAGAGTTGATACGTGTAACAAAAGGTGAAATTCGTATTTTTCCTTTAACAGATTTATATGGAAAGAAATATGATCAATTATCTCAATTGATGAATGACTTAAAAGAACATGTTCGTTCGATTGAAGAAGTAAAAGTATCTTATGAATTTCAGAGGAATGCTAATCACATGTTAGTAATTAAGCTGAAGTAATAATGTAAAAAGAAATCTCTTTACATTTTCTTAGTTTTTTTACTACTATTAATGATGCGTTATATACACAATACTTGTATAAATAGGGTATATAGCCCTTTTTTAGTACTCTTTAATAAAAGGGGGAGAAAGAATGGTGAAAGCAGTTATTTTCGATTTAGATGGAACTTTGTTGGATAGAGATAGTTCTCTTAAACTTTTTATTAAAGATCAATACACGAGGTATATTAATGAACTAAAACATGTACCTGAAGAACAATATGTGAACCGATTTATTGAGTTAGATAATAAGGGATATGTTTGGAAAGACAAAGTATATGAACAGTTACTTCAAGAACATTCTATTACTAGTTTAACTTGGGAGCAATTATTAGAGGATTACATAAATAACTTTCAACATAACTGTATTCCTTTTTCTAACATGGAGTATGTATTACAAGAGCTTAAAAGTAGAGGGATTTTATTAGGCATGATTACAAATGGATTTACTGAATTCCAACTACTGAATATCCGCGCTCTAGGAATTGATAAGTACATGGATATCATTTTAGTGTCAGAACAAGAAGGGATAAAAAAACCTCAAGCTGAAATTTTTCTGAGAGCTTTAGCAAGACTAGGTGTTAGTCCGGAAGAAAGTGTGTACGTAGGAGATCATCCAAATAATGATGTAATAGGAGCTCGGGATGTGGGAATGAATGCAATATGGAAGAAAGATACGTTTTGGGGGAATCCGTTTACAGATGAGCATGTAATTGATGATTTAAAAGAGTTGCTGCCTATAGTTAATACATTCCAAAAGGCGTAATGGAATTCCGCTGACAAAGATTATGTAAATATATATAACAGAAGTAATGATTAAACGGTTATATAAAGCTAAGGTTTTGCACTATCCATAAAGCAAAAAAGACGTTATTCTTTCTGTAGAATTATAGGAAAGGATGGCGTTTTTTATGTCTGTTTCTGTTTCTGACGAATTACAATTATTTGCTCAAGAAATTCAAAGTGCCCTATCTCCAAATGCCTTACGGGATCTTGCTAGGGATGCTGGTTTTGTACAACGAGCCAGTAAGTACCAAGCAAAAGATTTAGTCGCTTTATGTGTATGGGTGAACCAAAATGTAGCTATGACTTCTTTAAATCAGTTATCTAGCTGTTTAGAAGCATCAACAGCAGTACTCATCAGCCCTGAGGGCTTGAATCAACGATTTAATAAAGCGGCTGTACAATTTTTACAACATCTATTAGCTGAATTAATAAACCAAAAACTGACCTTATCTATGCCGATTTCTTCTCCATATTCTTCTATTTTCAAGCGTATTCGTATTTTAGATTCAACTGCATTTCAACTTCCAGATATATTTGCATCAATTTATCCTGGTGCGGGAGGATGCAGCCATAAAGCGGGAGTAAAGATACAACTTGAGTATGATTTATTAAGTGGACAATTCCTTCATATTCATACAGGTCCAGGTAAACAACATGATCGAACCTACGGTTCCCTGTGTGTCCCAACTGTAACAGCGAATGATTTATGTATCCGAGATTTAGGTTACTTTCATTTGAAAGATCTTCAACATATACAAGATAAAAAGGCTTATTATATATCACGTATCAAGTCGAATACACGTGTTTATCAAAAAAATCCTAATCCTGATTATTTTCAAGATGGAAGAATTAAGAAAGGTACAGAGTATATACAAATAGATATGGAGACATTAATGAACTCCCTTCAACCAGGACAAACATGCGAAATATCCAACGCTTATGTAGGAATGACTGATAAAGTCTCTACTCGTGTGATTGTTCATCGACTAACAAAAGAACAACAACAAAAACGATTACAAGATCAAACTGTAAGAGAAAAAAAGAAAGGAATGAAGTATTCTGCTCGTAGTAAAAGGCTTAGTGGTATCAATGTATATATGACGAATACTCCTATAGATATTGTTCCTATGGGACAAGTACATGATTGGTATTCTTTACGTTGGCAAATCGAGATTTTATTTAAAACATGGAAATCATTCTTTCATATTCATCATTGTAAAAAGATAAAACGAGAACGATTGGAATGCCATTTGTATGGGCAACTGATTGCCATTTTACTTTGTTCTTCGACCATGTTTCAAATGCGGCAATTACTTCTTATGAAAAAGAAACGAGAACTGAGTGAATATAAGGCCCTATATATGATTAAAGATTACTTTTTTCTTCTTTTCCAATCGATACAAAAAGACACCCAAGAGCTATCAAAGGTGTTACTTCGCCTGTTCAATCTCCTACAACAAAATGGGCGAAAATCTCATCGATATGAGAAGAAAACAGTCTTTGATATATTAGGTGTCGTTTACAATTGTACTATGTCTGATAATCAAGCGGCTTAATTCAAAAAAGGAAACCCTTTAGGGTTTATTTCGTATGCAAATCTTTAAAATCCCTACGCATAGCCTTTAGAAAAAAGAAACAGCCTCTACTATAATTGATGTTGTATGAGCTTAACTTGATGGTGATGTGGTGCTACCCTATTCTATACGGTTACTCATTTTTATTGTGTTGTGTAACTCAAAAGAGAAAGTGCTATGAAGCTATTGATATCAAGGGCTGTAGCGTTTAGATTAGTTACAAAAAATATAAGATATGGGTAAGTGGCAGTATCAAGGTATCGAATGGTGTATATACATAAATATAAAATGCAAGGGGGAGGTAATTGTGATTCATGTTAAATGAAGAACTATTAGAAGTAATAATTAAATACAAAAGGAATACTGGAAGAAATCCTGATATGTTAAAGCTAAATCCAAATTATTTTAGAAATATTCTAGAAGAATTGAATTATCCACATTGGATTATTAAAAAGAAAATGACAGAAATGAAAAAAAGTATATTCGGAGTACCAGTGGAATTAACAGATGCAGTGGAAAAATTTGAGCTATGAAAACGTTGGCAGAGTCGTGACCGCTTTTTGGCAGGAAATGTGTCGGTTATTTTGGAATTAACGTGTTATATTTGTATTGTGGGAAGTGGCGGAAAACACAACTCACTATGTTGTTTTTAAAATTCTAAACGGTTCCGTAATGACGGCACATAAAATCCGAAACCAGCAGATGGTAGTGGTTGAATGATACCGTTATTAAGGAGAGCTTTTGCTCTTCTTCCAGTTACTTAATAATGTACAAACAAATTGATGCAGCAATATTGGGTGATTGGAAGAAGGGTAAAACTTCATTTACCGTAATTGAAATACAAATAGATAATTGATATCAGAGCATCCATAACGGGTGCTTTTTTCTTTGTTATATAGAAATTACACATTAAACGTATTTAAATACTGTTTTAGGTATAACATGAATCAAATGGTACAGATAACGGATATTTTTCTATTTAGATTAGATGTTAAATGTACCGTGAAACTCTTGGAAATACAATGCTGGAAAAATATAATGATATTGGTATATTACAGGAGAAGGCGCAATTGTAGGAGTAAAGGGGATATGCCCAGGTTGCATACCATATTGACCATATGAAGGATGGTGAATTAAATGTTGCCAAGTCGAAGCTGGAGCTACAACAATCCTCATCGGGAAAGGATTCATAATATAATCACTCCTAAAGTAGTATTCATGTAATAGGGTATGCGCTTACTGAATATGGATGTGCACAATCTAGGTCTATAAACATAATAATCAACGGACAGAAAATGGGGTTACTAATCTTATGATGTGTCCATTATGGGTGTTTTATTTTACTATGTAGATAGAACAAACATGTGTATAGCAATTATCGTAGGCGCTGCCGTGATCTGGGTGGCGCCTTGTTTGTTGTTAAGGAAAGATAAGGATTAACAAAACAAACTCAACTCAACCCATTTAATGGTAATTGATTAAAAATATAGTCTAATGTAACACATCATATATTTTGTTACATTAGATTTTAGAAGAGAAATGCTGTTATATCAACGTTTTTGTCTATTTGTAAAAATAAATACCATATTTTATGTAACATATTGTATAATAAAGATACGTATAATGTAACATAACGTATGGAGGGGTAAGGGATGAAGTTTGTGCAACCAATTCGAGATAAGAAAAAATTAGAAGAAGTGAAAGAGGTTTTACGTCGCCAATCTTATCGTGATTTGTTTTTATTTGAAATGGGAATCAATACAGGTCTAAGAATTAGTGACTTATTAAAGTTACATGTAAATGATGTGAAAGAAAGAACTCACATTGTAATTAAAGAGCAGAAGACCGGAAAAGAGAAACGTTTCATTATCAATACAGCGTTACGAGAAAAAATAAATGAGTATGTAAACGGAATGAAAGAAACAGATTGTTTATTTGCTTCTAAGAAGACGGGAAAACCTATCACAAGAATTCAAGCTTATCGAATAATGAACGCTGCTGCTGAAAAAGTAGGGCTTGATGAAATTGGAACGCATACTCTTAGAAAAACTTTTGGATACCATTATTACCAAAAGACAAAAGATGTAGTAATGCTACAAACAATCTTTAATCATTCTGCCCCATCAATCACATTGCGTTATATAGGAATCCAACAAGATGAGATTGATAAATCATTAGAAGATTTCAGTTTATAAATAAGAAACAACAAAAGTAGCGAATCCGCTGCTTTTTTATTTTGTAAAGAAAAAAGGAACCCCCAAAAGGATTCCTTTTCTTATTCCGATCTATCTTAAGCGCATATAAGATAACGTTATTTTACATCTTAATATTAGGAATTACAATAATTAATTTAGGGTTTACCGTGAGGTGGTGTAAATGGAAGAAGAAACTATAAACGTTCCTACATGCTCTGTTTGTAATGAACCCTGCATGTGGACATTAAAAATGCCATTAACTATTACTCATTTTGATAAAACATATATCCGTGAAGTAAATACGGATAAAGCTCATATATGCATTGAGTGTTTAGAGAAGGAAGTGCAAGCAATTGGATAAGGGGGCAGGTGTTATGTAATTATGGCCAGACAACGAAGTCCAGACCGTAACAAAGCGTATGAGATATTTAAAGAACATAATGGTAATATTACGAATCGTAAAATTGCTGAATTGTTGTCTACATCCGAACGAACTGTTAATGAAAAAACAGTAGGTGGATGGAAAACAAAAGATAAATGGATGCAGCAATTAAATGGAGTACTCCATAAAAATGAACGGAGTACTCCAAAGAAAGATACGGAGTACTCCAAAAAGAAACCAGGAGCACCCAAAGGTAATAAGAATGCTGTAAATAATCGTGGTGGAGCTAAAAAGGGTAATAAAAATGCTGCTGGTAATCCTGGGGGATCTGCTCCATTGCGTAATGGTAATGCTGCGACTCATGGTTTATATAGAAAGTATTTACCACAAGAATTATATGCTTTAAAAGCAGAGCTAGAGGAAGCCATTAACAATGATCCATTATCGATTTTATGGGAAAGTATAATGCTACAGCACGCTCAAATCATTCATGCTCAGCGTATTATGTTCGTTAATAATAAAGAAGACATGACAAAGGAGCTACGAAAGAAAAAGCTTAGTGAAAGCGGCTTTGAAGAAGAGTGGGAAATTCAATTTGCTTGGGATAAACAAGCAAGTTTCTTAAATGCTCAATCTAAGGCCCTTTCTACTTTGTCCGCTCTTATTAAAGATTTTGATAGGTTAGCTAATATAGATGATGAGCGACGCGCTAAACTTGAATTTATACAGGTTCAAATCGATAAGATTAAATCTACTACTAATAAGGATGATAATAATATTGAGCCAGTTGTCATTGTAGATAATATCAGTGGTGATTTAAATGTCTAAAAAGCAAATCGATGAAATACTTCCGCCAGCGTTTCATCAAGTTTGGTTAGCCCGTAAATGTGAATCTATATTAAAAATTGTTTGTAAGGGCGGTCGTGGTTCGGGTAAATCCACTGATATATCTATTTGTATTGTTATGGACCTTATTCAGTTTCCTATTACGGTTCTTTGTATAAGAAAAGTAAAAGATACAATAAGAGAGTCCTGCTATGAGCAAATAAAAGAAGCAATAGAAATCTTAGGTGTAGAGCATTTATTTCGTTTTAAAGAAAGTCCGATGGAAATCATTTATAAACCGCGTGGAAACAAAATGATATTCCGTGGTGCTGATGACCCTACAAAAATCAAATCTATTAAAATAGCGAAGTATCCAGTTGCTATTGCATGGTTTGAAGAATTGGCCGAATTTAAATTAGAAGAAGATGTTTCTACAATAGAGAAATCTATTTTGCGTAAAGAGTTACCGAATGGATTGCGGTATAAGATGTACTATTCATATAACCCGCCAAAGAGAAAACAGTCATGGGTTAACAAGAAGTTTGAAACGCAATTCAAACCGAAAAATACATTTGTACATCATAGTACATATCATGATAATCCTCATATTTCTAAACAGTTCGTGGAAGAAGCAGAAGAAACTAAAAGGCTTAAACCGCAGCAATATGAACATGAATATGAAGGGAAACCAACAGGCAGCGGTGTTGTTCCATTTAGTAATCTCACATTCAGACGTATTACAGATAAAGAAATTAAAACATTTGATAATATACGTCAAGGGATTGACTGGGGTTATGGGAATGATGCGCTGTCTTTTGGCCGTATGCATTATGATAAAACGCGCAGAAAGCTTTATATATTTGGCGAAATACATGGCGTTAAAATCAGTAACCGTTCCTTAGCTGAAAAGATTAAACAACTTGGTTGGGATGATGTCGAGATAATTGCGGATTCATCGGAACCAAAATCAATTGATGAAATGAAAAATGATCATGGTATTAAGAGAATCAAGGGAGCGGTTAAAGGCCCTGGCTCTGTTGAATACGGGGAAAAATGGTTAGACGATTTAGAAGAAATTATAATTGACCCCGAACGTTGTCCAAAAACTGCAGGTGAATTTGAAAATATTGATTATGAAGTTGATAAAGACGGTAATCCGAAAAATAGATTACAAGATAAAGATAATCATAGTATCGATATGACCCGTTACGCATGTGAGGACGATATGAGTAAACGTAAAGTAGTTATGGGTGGAAAGGTTAAAAGAGTGTAGTCGGACATTAATTGTTCGGCTATTTCTTTTGCTCTTTATTAATAGAAGAAAGGAGGACATACAAACGATATGAGCGATAAGAAAACAATTAAGAATGTAAAAGTATTTGGTATTAATAAAGCTGCAGATGATCCAAAGAATAAGGAAGACAACAGCAAACAAATGGCGGTTGACCCATTTGCACAAATATATGGTGATAAGGGATTAGTTAAACCTCCTTATGATATGGCGGTATTACTGGAAATAAAGGAAAGTAATCCTATTCATTCTGCTTGTATTAGCGCAAAAGTTGATGATATTGCAGGTGTCGGTTTCGATTTTGCACCTTTTGAAGAAGTAAAAGAAGCAAACCAGGACCAATATAAAAGGTTAAAAGAATTCATGCGGAATTGCAACCCAGAAATGACAAGTTCTGAAATCCTAAGGGCTGTATGGGACGATTATGAAACAGTTGGCTGGGGCATTATTGAAGCTGTTCGTAATAACAAAGGTGAACCATCGGAACTATATCACATTCCAGCTCAAACGGTTCGTGCTCATAAAGATAAAGTACGCTTTGCACAAATTGTAAATAATAAAGAACGATGGTTTAAAAAGTTCGGTTATCCAGATGATTATAACCTTGTTGATGGTCGCCCTTTAGGTGAGAAGGATATTGCAGAAAACGGAACAGAAAAGGCCGGAGAAGTAATTGTTATTCGTAAATTCGGTTCTCGTTCTTCTTATTATGGAATACCTAATTACGTTAGTTCTATCGGTTCAATAGTAGGCTCTCAAGCAGTAAGGGATTACAACATTAACTTTTTTACAGGTAAGACAATTCCTGATGCTTTGCTATTTCTTGAGGGAGTCGATGAAATAGATGAAGGAACGGAAAATGAATTAAAAGCGTTCTTCTCTGCAGAAACAAAGGGGGAACATCATAAGTTAGCCGTTGTTCCTGTACCGCCAGGAGCAAAAGCGAGATTAGAAAAAGTTAGCCCAGATGTCAAAGAAGGTAGTTTTCGTTTATATAAGCAGGATAGTGCAATGGAAATATGTGTGGCCCATCGTGTACCGCCCTATCGTATTGGTTGGGCTATGACAGGTTCATTAGGACAAACAACTGCTAAAGAAATGAACGAGATGTACAAGCGTTCTATTATTGAACCTGGACAAGAAATCTTAGAACATCGATTAAATAATCAGTTATTCCGTGTATTTGCTGAAATACTTGGTGGATTAGATTGGCATTTTAAACTGAACGAAATTGATACAGATGACCGTGAAGCTGATATGGAATATGCAGCTGATGGTTATGAGAAACGTATATTAACACGGAATGAATCTCGTAAAGTAGTAGGCTATGAACCTGTAGCAGGTGGCGATACGTTTTTTGATGGTGGTTCATCCGTTTCTACTGTAGAACCAATTGCAAAAGCTACAGATAATGAGCAAGATAACTTAATTGCTATTAATACATTTAGGGAAAAGCATGAAGAAGTAGAGAAAGTTATGCAAAAGAAGGTAGCGGATTTTTTTCCGAGCAGGGAAAACGGCTCTTAAACCTGCTTCCCGTAATTCGTATTAATAAAGCAGATGAAGAGATTGATCTTGTAATTACAGAAGCAGAAGTTGATGAATTTCTTGATAGTGTCGATTGGGATGAAGAAAGACAAATGTTTGTCGATGAAGTCACAGACACGCTGCAGGATGATGTAACAGAATTTGTACAAAGTACCATTGCATCAAACGGTTTAACCTGGATGGTATTAGATCCAATTGGTGATGTTGCTGCAAAATGGGTTGCTGCTTACGCTTTTGAATTAGCAAAGGGAATCCATGAAACTACTAAAGATAGATTAAGAGAAACAATGTTAAAGAATCTTAGTGAGGGAATGGGTGTCGATGCATTAAGTGTTTCTATTGCAGATGTAATGTCAGAAGCAAGCAACTACAGAGCAATGATGATTGCACGTACAGAAACAACATATGCAATGAATTACGGAAATTTAATTGCTTATAAGGGCGCAAATAGAAACAAGAAAACATGGCTTACAGGAAACGATGAACGTGTTTGTAAAGAGTGTGGTGGTTTACATGGGGAAACGGTAGATATTGATGATGTATTTAGTAATGGAAAGATGTGTCCGCCAGCTCATCCTCATTGTCGCTGCACTATGATTTCAGAAGAGTAATAAAATACACCTATTTAATTGGGGTTTCATCGTCAAAACGTATATGGCTTCAGATTGGCTGCTATGCGTTTTGACAGTGGAACCCCAATATTTATAGGGAAGGAGGTAAAACGATGGGATACGAACTAAAAAACGCCAATATCAGTTATGTTTCATTAGTTACAAAGGGCGCAAACGGTCGTCAATTTGCCATTATGAAAAGCGAATCTGCTAAACAACCAAATATATCAAAGCAAGTTCCAATCCTTAAAACAGAGGAAGAGAAGCAGCTTGTTACAGGTGTAGTATATGAACCGGATGTTGAAGATTCGCACGGGGATACAATGACCGCAGAGGAAATTGAAAAGGCTGCATATACCTTTATGGAAAATTACCAACACATTGATAAACAACACGATGAAATTGCTGGTAAAGGGACAGTTGTTGAAAACTGGATTGCTAAAAGCGATATGACAGTAGGCGAACAAGAAGTAAAAGCAGGAACATGGCTTATGACTGTTCGTGTTGATGATACAGACACCTGGGAAGAAATTAAAAAGGGTGATGTAACTGGCTTTTCAATGGGTGGATTTGGTGAACGTGTAGAAATCACGAAAGCAGATGATCTTACTCATGAAGAGAAAGGTATTATTCGTAAAATGGTCGGTTTCTTCAAAGGTGAAAAACACGATATTAAAAAAGGCGAAGTAAAAGATCGTTTTGTAGACGAAAGACAGAACCGCGATTTACGTGCCGTTTTTAATTTGTTCGAAGATGTGTTCTATTGGGAGATTTGGGAGAACAATCCCGATATCGATCGAATGACAGCTGCTCTTGATGATATAAAGGAAATCCTTTCTTCTATTAAAGGTGGTTATACCATTGCCAAATCAGAAGATAGTGTACAAGCAGAAAGCATTGTATTAGAAAGTATTAAAAAAGCTGGGAAAGTTTTATCCCAAAAGAATCATACAAAATTAGATGAAGCACTAGCTTTAATTACTGAAATAAAAGAAGCTGCTTCGACACAGGAGGAAGACGAAATGAAAGCAGAAGACATTGCAGAGATTGTTAAACAAGCAGTAGCACCACTAGCTACTAAGTTAGATAAGATTGAAAAGCAGGTGAATAGCGAAGAAGCAGAACCAACACCAGAAGAGCAAACAGATGAAGAGAAAGTTGCAGCAGTTATTCAAAAAGCATTAGAGTCATTTGCTGAACGTCTTGAAAATATCGAAAACGCTGCTTCTATTCGTAAAGGCTTAGACCCAGACGAATTATTTACACCAGGACAACAACCAATTAAAAAATCTGTTTTTGCAGGCCTTGACCTAAAATAAGAGGAGGATATAACTATGACAATGACTAACGCAGAATTATTAGCACATGTGCAACGAATTTCAAAAGGTGCTATTTCAACCGGATCGATTTCTTCAGGATTATTAAATCCGGAGCAGAGTAAAGAATTCTTTAGAATGGCCTTTGATTCAACACCATTCTCACAGTTACACCGAAAAGAAATGCGTAAAGCAAAACAAGGTGTAATTGATAAGATTGCTATTGGCGGACGTATTCTTCGTAAGAAAACAGAGGGTAACGATGATGAATACCGTGCAGGTGTTAAAACATCAAATGTCCCTTATAATACAAAGGCGATTCGTCTACCTTGGGAAATTAATGAAGAAACTCTTCGTGAAAATATTGAAGGTGATAGTTTTGAGGATACTGTAATGACCCTTATGGCAACTCAAACAGGTATTGATTTAGAGGATTTACATTGGAATGGAGATGTTGACTCATCTGAGCCATTTTTATCAATTAATGATGGTTGGTTAAAGAAAATTTTAAAATCAAAAGAATCACATATTGTAGACCACGCTAAACTAGTAACTGGTACAGGAGAAGCTGCGAAAGCTAATGGATTTGGTAAAAGTTCATTCTTTTCTTTATCCGGAGTAATGCCAAACAAATATAAGAATAGTAATCTACGTTGGATTATGTCACCAAATCGTAGAGAAAAATGGATTGAATATTTAACAAACCGTCCTACAGGCGCTGGTGATGCTGCGTTACTTGGAGCAGGAGATCAAGTTAATAAACCAATGGGATATGGAATTGCAGAAGTTCCATCATTTTCAGATGACATTATCATTCTTGCAGACCCACGTAACTTTATTGCAGTTAATACTTATGAGACTCGTGTTCGTAAAACAACAGAGGGTAAAGCTGCAGTAATGGAAGATAAGCGTTTCTATGTAATTCATTTTGATGATGACGCTATTATTCAAGAAATGGATGCAGTAGCAATTCTGACGAATATTCCTGATACATTCGACGCCTAATAACCAGGCGTATTTTTTATGGGAATAAACCCTTTGTTATTAGGGTTTTGAATGTATACTTTTTTATTATTTTCTTGTTTTTAATAGAAAACGAGTTAGAACCAATAAAACCAACAATTCGAATGTAAACTTTTCATTGATTAGTTTACATTCGAATTTTCAAAAAGAAAAAACACAGCAAAGGCCTAGGCTCTATTGTGAATGCTCATAGCACTATATGTTGGATATCAAAAACGTGTTAAAAAGTAAATTTTTAATAATTAGTTTATATTCGCGAAAGGGGTGTTAATTATGAAAGTAGTTACGCTGCGATACGGTGGAACATACACCGCTTATGGACAAAAGTTTAAAAATGGCCAAGAAGAAACAGTTGCAAATGATAAAGCAGATTACCTTGTAAGTACTGGACATTTTGAGCTTGTAAAAGAAGTCGATAAGAAGGAGAAAGAAACATAATGGATATTACCATGCAGGACATTAAAGACCGCGTAAATGTGCAGAAAATGCCTGACACAGTTATTCAAGAACTAATAGATTACTATACGGTTATTACTAAAAAGTATTTAAGAGTTAAGCCGGAGAATCCAATGAAAGAAATCATCCATACTAGTAAATTAGCTTGGATTTCTTTTCCTGCAGAATCTATAGCAAAGGTAACTCATGTTAGTTCGAAACAAGATATGACCGATTCTATTACTGTAAACGGTCGTATTGTTTATGGTTTATCCGAAAATCAATTGTATGAATTCGAATATAAGATACAAGATTATGATGATCTGCAGGTACTTATGAAGAAATGTATTATTGATTTGGTTGTTTCTGCAGTAGGTCGTGCTAAATTACAACGGAAAGGTATGAAGACATCCGAAAGTATAGGTGATTATTCGTACCAGATTAGCCCAGAAGCGTTAGATGAACCTGCTACAAACAATAAGATACTTAATGGTTTAAAAGCGTTTAGAGCAAGAGTTAAACCAGTGATGGCCACATGAGTATGTTCTTTGACGGTGGTGAAATGGATGATTTATATATTCATGAAGTAGTTGTAAAACGAAAGAAGAAAAAGAAACAATCCTCTGGTAACTATGCAGAAGTGCCAGAGGACATTTACGAGAATATGATTTGTCGTGTAACTACTAATTCTGCTGCTGATAATGAGAGATTTAAACGTGATAAACAAAATTTCGATACAACCTTTAAGATATATGCACCTGCTTCTTACAAAATTAAGCCGAATGATCTTATATATTTCAAAGATGAAGATTTGGGCGTTGATTATACATTTGAAGTAAAAGGAGAACCACGTAATCCTGCGTTTATGAATCATCACATTGAGATTTATTGTGAAAAGGTGTGATTCAATATGTCTAGTTCAGTAGAAGTTGAGTTCAGTAGCAATATGGAGCAAGTAAAGACACAAATCAATAATATGTGTGTTGAAAAAGTAACCGGTGCTACAATCCATTTGCAAAATCAAGTCAAAAAAACTCTTACAGGTAGTCGTAGTGGTAAACAATACAAAATACCACATACAAGCCGCAAATATACTGCTTCTAAGCCAGGTGAAGCACCTGCTGTTCGTACCGCTGATTTATTAAACTCTATTAAGTACAACATTAAAAGGTCGCAATCAGAAGTTTTAGGCGGTGTAGGAAGTGATCTAAAGAAAGCAATTTGGCTTGAAAATGGTACAAGTAATATGGAAGCCCGTCCATTCTTACTAAAAACGTTTGAAAAAGAACGCAGAGAGCTTAAAAGAATGATGGGAGGGTAATTGTATGACTAATGCTATTGCAGCTATTAGAATGCTTGTAGAGAGCGATGAAATAATAAAAGCTAATCTATCGGAATATGGTGAAGACGAGGACAAAGGCCCTGCTCTTTCATTCCAAACTGCACAAGATGATATGGAAATGCCTTATGTAGTTATGAGAATTGAAGCAGATAATCCGGATGATGTTGAAATTATAGATCGTATGATTCTAAATTTTGACGTGTATTGTGATAACGGGGATTATGATAAGGCAAAGTTAATTGCTACACGTATTGAGAAGTTACTAGATAGAGAAGTTGGTTTAAAAGATGATGGGATACTTTCTATATTTCGTGCAGGTAAGCTACCGGTACCGGATGAAGATCCATCTATCATTCATATAAATGCAAAATTCCTTGTCCGAACGATTCGAACGGACTTGTATTAGGGGGTAGAATAAATGAGCTGGAAATTAATTAACGGTGTCCGTGAAGGGACAACTGACAGTCTTGTAATCGGCCCTGGTGTCATGTACAAAGACTTTAAAAGCGTAAAAGATTTAGGAGAAATGGTCGGAGCAACTACAGGCGGAACCAAAGTAGGCTTTGATCGCGAGTACTATGATGCAGATATTGACGGCGTATTAGGTAAAATGGTGCGCGGTAAGTGGTTATTAAAAGATGAACCGCATGTAGAACTTACATTAGTAGAGTTTACAAAAGAAAACCTGCAGTTAGCTTTACCTGGAATGACAGTAGATTCTACAACAGAAACTGATTACGATATTATGAAGCCTTCAAATGAAATTCCCGACTCTAGTTATCATGATATTGCTTTGATTGGGATGGTTTCAGGAAGCAACTTGCCAATTATTTTCGTTATTCGAAATGCATTGGTAGTTTCGAGTATTGAAGTTGATTTGAAAGATGGAAAAGGAACAGTTGGATTGAAATGCAAGTTCATTGGTCATTACAGCGAATCTGCATCAAGTGCACCGCCTTATGAAATCTATTTACCAAAAAAGAAGAAAGCAGCAGCACTTAAAGCGCCGGCTACCGCATAAATGGTAGTCGGTTTTCTATTACATAAAACGAGCTAAAAGCTAAAAGGAGAGAACGAAATGGCTTCAATTTTAGAAAAAATGATGAATACTGGTACAGAAATTACAATTTCGGGTGTAAAAGTAACAATGCGACGATTAAATGTAACGGACGTTTGGCGTTTCGCTAAGATCATTTCGAAGGTTGGACGCAGCGCGATGGCCAACTTTGCTGATTTCGGCAAGGATAAGCAAGAAATGGATGAACTAACTAAAGCAGCAGAATCTCTTCCAGAAGATGAGAAACAAGCACATTTAGCTGCACTTAAAGAGAAGCAGCAACAAAAAGGATTAGAGTTTGCTTTCCGTGTTTTAACAATGATTCCTGCTTGTGAGGATGATTTTACAGAGTTCTTTGCTAGTTTATTAAAAGTAAAAGCGGAAGAGTTCCGCCAGTTCCCTCCGGAAGCAATGGTTGCTGTTATACAGGGCTTATTAGAGAGTGAAGACTTAATGACTTTTTTCAACCAGGTCAAGGGACTAGTGAAAGTTCAGAGCGAGAAATGGAGCAAACCAGCAGCGGCTCAGATTCAAGCGTAAATGAAAATTCAGATGAATATTTAGAGGAAGCCGAACAAAACATGTTACGTGCTTTTGATAAGATCCAAAAGCGGTATGGATGGACAGATGAATACGTCTTATCTATACCGTATTCGCGTTTAATGGACCTATTTTCTTTAATAGCACGAGAAGAGCAGCAAGAAGAACTGAATGAGTGGAAGAAGATGGCGTTCATTGGTTTTCAAACTCGTCAACTTGAAGAGGGTACTACTTTTGATGATTATCTTCGTGCCTTTGGGCTAACCGATACGCAAGACGATAAAGAATCACCTTATGTAATGGGTGAAGTATGGACGAAAGAAGAGTGTGAAGCGCACGTTGAGCAAATTATGGCTCAATTCCAGGAAGACGAAGATGAAGAATAAAATGGTTATCGGCCCCAGAAAGGGGGGTGCGTAAATGTTAGCTGAAATGTTCCAACTGTTCGGAACGATTGGTATTAAAGCAGACGGCGCTTATAAAGATTTAAAACAATTTGAAGATCGAGTACAACAAACTGCAAACGGAATGCATGATAAGTTCCAAAAAGCAGGAGAATCCATTAGCCATGTAGGTAACAAAATGAAAGATGTTGGTACTAACATGACTGCTGGTGTTTCACTACCTTTAGCTGGTATTGGTACTGCAGCTGTTAAAGTAGCGTCCGATTTTGATGCTTCTAATAGGAAACTAGAATCTACACTTGGTTTATCAAAAGAAGCTACAAAAGAGCTTGGTAATGTTGCGAAAGAGACCTGGAAAGATGGATTTGGGGAAAGTATAGAAGAAGTTGATGAAGCTGTAATACAAGTAAGTCAAAACATGAAGAACCTTTCTTTCGATGAAATGCAGGGAGCTACGCAAAGCGCTATGACTCTTGCAAAAACTTTCGACACTGACGTTAATGAGGTTACACGAGGGGCCGGACAACTTATGAATCAGTTCGGGTTAGATGCACAAGAGACATTTGACCTTTTAGCATCTGGTGGACAAGCTGGCTTAAACTTCTCAAACGAAATGTTCGATAACATTTCCGAATACGCGCCTTTATTTAAGCAAGCAGGTTTTTCTGCAGAAGAGATGTTTACCATTATGGCAAATGGAACACAAGATGGTTCATACAATCTCGATTACGTGAACGACCTGGTAAAAGAGTTCGGTATTCGTGTACAAGATGGATCAAAAGGTGTGACAGAAGCCTTTGCAGAAATGAGTCCAGAAACTCAAAAGGTTTGGGACAATTTCAATAAAGGTAAAGGAACTGCTGCAGATGTATTTAACGCAGTACTTGGCGATTTAGGGAAAATGGACGATAAAGTCAAAGCCAATCAGCTTGGCGTTGCTGTATTCGGTACTAAATGGGAAGACATGGGAGCTGAAGCTGTATTAGGGCTTACTAATACCGATGGTGCATTACGCGATGTTGACGGCAGTATGAAGAAAATGCAGAAGACGCAGCAAGAAGCCTTTGGTGTTCGCTGGCAAAAACTCACTCGTACTACAATGGCATCATTAGAACCGTTAGGCCAGGCAATAATTGATATTGCAGAAGTTGCCCTTCCTCCTATTATCAAAGCTGTAGAATTAGCTGCAAAGGCGTTTAGTTCTATTCCAAAACCAATCCAAATTGGTATCGTAGCAATTTTAGGTATGGTTGCAGTATTAGGGCCATTAGTCGCCGTGATGGGCTTTATGACAAGTGGAGTAGGTGCATTTGTCGGTTCATTCAGATTCCTAGTACCCGTATTATCTAAGGTTCCATTGTTATTTACGGGTATATTAAAACTTGGTCCTAGATTAATTGGTATGTTCGGAATGATAGGGAGAGCAGTAGCTTTCTTAGGTAGCACTGCATTTGCAGGACTTTTAAAAGTAGGGCCTAAACTTATTGGAATGTTTGGTGCAATAGGTAGAGCGCTCGCTATACTCGGAAGATCTGCAATGACATTACTCATGAATCCCTGGACGATTGCAATATTAGCTATCGTTGGATTAGTATATTTAATTTATAAAAATTGGGATGATGTTGTTAAATATACGAAACAAGCAGTGAAATGGATAGGTGATGTATGTTCTAAGGGATGGGATGCAACCGTAAAAGGTGCGAAATCAGCTTGGTCCGGTTTATCTAAGTTCTTTTCTGGATTTTGGGAGGGAACGAAAAAGGTCTTCCATGCCTCTGTATCATTTATAGGAAAAATACTCGAAGCGACTTGGCGTGGTATAGCTGCAGTAATAAAGTTTTACATTAATTTCTGGAAAAAAGCATTCGAACTTGGGTGGATTGCTATAAAATTCATTTTTAATGCCGCTTTAAATATTTTAAAAAGCGTTGTTAAATTTGCCTTAGAATTTATAAAAAACGTAATTTCTTTTTATATAAAAATATGGCAAACGATTTTTAGAGTTGGATGGAATTTAATAAAAACGATATTCGTTTCAATTTTAAATTTCTTGAAGTCGTTTATTCGCGCTTCCTTTACTTTGATACAGAACATTATCTCTGTATCTATGAATTTTATAAAAAATGTAATCTCTACAACGCTAGCAATCATAAAAAATATATTCTTTACCGTACTAAATTTTATAAAAAATCTAGTAGTTACTAGCTTCAATTTTATAAAAAATACGATAGTTACAATTTTAACTACTGTCAAAAATTTTATATACCAATCATTTGAATTTATAAAAAATACGATACTCTCTGCAGTACGGATTTTTGTTAATTTCATAGTTGATAATTTCACCAAAATAAGAAACACCATCTTTTCGGTGATGGGAGCTTGCAAAGATTTTATAGTATCAAGTTTTGCTGTTATAAAAAAAGCGATGACCAGTGCTTTTACTGGAATAGTTGATACCGTAACAAAAGTTTTTAGCAAAGTAGGCTCTATTGTTAAAGATGTAGCAAAAGATGCAGTTAGCTGGGGAAAAGATATCATTGCTGGTATTGGTGAAGGTATGGCTGCAATGGGTGGCTGGGTAGCTGATAAAGCAAAAGGCGTAGTTAGCGGAATTCCAAAAGCAGTTAAAAAGTTCTTTGGTATTCGAAGTCCTTCACGCCTAATGATGGAATTCGGTGGATTTATTACAGAAGGTCTAGGTGTAGGTATGGAAAACATGATCCCTGCAGTAGATAGAGCTTCTGAACTACTAAATAAAGCTGTTGTTCCACCTAAACCAATGAAACTAGTAACCGATGTATCTACTCAAATCGGGCAAATGGGAGCGCGCTCTGCTGATTTAATTGGTAAGACAGCACATCCATATGCTGGACAAACCCAGGTTGAGAAGAAAACCGATAAGGGTGTAACGATTCAAAATGCTACATTTAAAGTCTCTGTTGAAAAACTACAATCCGCAGACGACTTTGTAAAAATGAGAAAGTTACTACAAAACGTAGTTGCTGATGATCTAATGGGAATGGCGGTGCGAAATGTATGAGTATATTAAAAACATTGCATAGAAAAGCAGGTTCATATTACCTCTTTGAAGATATAGTCGAATTAAAAAACACAATACAATATACCATTAATTTCACATGGCCAGGGACATATAACTTTTCGTTTATGTCCCAAGTTCCTATTGGTTCTGATGGGATGCTACCCTACAAATACTTTATTGTACGGGTAAATGGTATTGAACGATTTAGAGCGAGAGGGCCTTACGCTTGGGAAGCAAGAGAAATATTTGTTGGTGCAGGGTCACAAACGATTGAATTTACAACAATCGGTTATGGTTCTTCTGATGTAGCCTACGTAAGCCAAGCTTCTTATCATGCATTTGGGCATGTTCCTAATATTGCAATGATTGAGCAAACAAAGATGCCAAAGTCACTAGACGGCTTAAAAACTCACAATGTTATGCATGGATATCCGCGTTTTCAAAGTGCTGGTAATAAAGGATGCGAAGTAGAATTTACTCTTCTATTTAGAGATATAAAATATTGGCGTGATTTCATGAAGGAAATATATCGTACTCATATTATCACTGGTGATTATGGTACCTACGGGGGTATTATACCACCTAATGAAGTGGATACTATACGAAAAGGTACATTAGTAATAGCAAAATGTAAATTAATATCTACAGCACAAGCAGGCGTTGGAGTTGATGGCATATGAGGGAAGGTTCTGTATCTTTAATTAGAATGTTGGGGAGTCATTTCCAATTAGGGAATAACTCTCCTAATTTAATTGTTTTTATGAAAAAAAGGGACTCTTCTTCTTACGTCCAAATTCAACACCGTGTAACGGGTTTAGAAGTCCAGGAGAATGCAGACCAATTCGCAAGTACATTTACTATTACCTTTGCAAATGAATACGGTCAAATGGCTCCTGATAATTGGTATGGTAAGTTTTCTTCTATTCAAGAATGGTTTTATAACAGTGAGGTAACAAATACAAATCAACTGTATCCACAGACTGAATTTAAGGTGTCTATTGGCTACGGTGAAGAGGTTTTACCTTATATACATGGCTTTGTATCTGATGTGAAGGTAAATGCCGAAAGTGGTACTATTTCAGTCACTTGTACAACATCTTATAAGAAACTTCTACATAAATCAGTAATCCCAACACCTGGATCGGATGAAATTGTCGCACCAACTGGAAATGTTTATGATGTTGTGAAATTCTTCTTTCAAAAAGCAGGGGTTGTCTTACATGGTAGTCCCGTAAACATACCTGGTACCAATCAAAGTTGGCTTGTTGAAGGTGCTACTGGTAAGAGGTTTCAAAAATGGGATGAAATTGTTCGAGATATTATAGATACAACATTCCACTATATTAAACATGAACCGGATGGAAGTTGTACGTTTATGAAAATGCCGGACTATGCCATTAACGAGCCTGCAAAATTTAACTTTAATGAAGGTGAGAACCTCATTTCATTAGATATGCAGCTAACAGATCAGGATATCAGTAATAGCATTGTTGTTAAATGTGGAGATTACGCAAATGGATTTCTTAATTCGTTTTTATTAAAAAATGTATCGCAAGGTGATTTACGTGAGGAAATGATAGAAGTTCCTTGGGCTACAACATTCTTTGCAAGAAGAGCAGTTGCTGCAGCTTATCATTTAAAAGCGATTCAGAAGTTCAGAACATTAACAGTTGCAGTCGTTGGAGATCCGCGGATTCAATTATTCGATGTGATTTCTGTTTATAACAGAGATTCTGGCCAACAATGGAATTATTTCGTAAAAGGGATTAATACTATGATTTCAGCAGATGATGGTTTCTATCAAACTTTAGATTTAACAGTTAACTATGGGTACGAACCTACTCCTTATACAGACATAAGCGGAATCACAGTAAACGTAGATACTTTACGATTAAAACTTTGGGATTATGACTATGAAGATGGTGACGTATTAAATATTTACGCCAATGATAGGTTAATAGAAGAAAATTACCTTATCCGAAACAATCCTACATATGTTGATATCCCGCTCGAATACGGGGTAAATGTAATTGTATTTGAAGCTGTACGAAATCCTTTAAGGTGGCTTACAGGAAGACTACAAGTGTTAGATACACAGAATAATATTCTATTTGATTATGGTTCTCTGCCAGATTTAACATTTGATCGTAAAAACATAGGTCCAGATGGATATTATATTCAACGTCCCGCAAAAACTTGGGCTGTCACAAGGGTAAACTAGGGGTGATATGATGATAATGCAAAAGAACTTATATGATCCGATTATGTATTTGATGAAAGGATTAATTGATAGAGAATTTTACAGCGGTGGAAAACCAATGCCTGGGGATGATCCGAATAACGCATTTAAAGAAGGTATGACAGAGGGCTATACCCTCATTCGTGATGGTGCTCGTTTATCTGCAGTTGATGGAGATAAATATCTTTATTACGATTTAGTTTTTAACGACCACGGTATGTTAGATAAGGTTATTTTATCCCACAAGATAACGGGAAAGATGATGGAAACTCAATTAATATATAATGCAAAGAAACAATTAGAACGTGTGCAGCCGCGACTCCTTAATAAAGGTAACGGTATGCTATCTGATTTGGCAATTCCCGATGTGTCGTAATGATGCACGGGATTTTTTTAATACATGGAAAAGGGTGATTGCTCTTGTTTGAAACAAATTATTTAGCCGGTGGCCGATTAGATCCACCTTTTCATCCAACAAAAACAGAGCCATTTATACCTGGTTTCATTATGGATTCTTTCTCATTCCAAACAAATGAAACTACATACACTTTACCTGCAGATATGGAACTGTATGCAATAAGTGTAAGTGCATCTATATATGAATTAGATGATAAATGGAGCTTAATCGTGAACGGACAAACTGTTTGCCAGGATATCTATACGAAGCGTATTCCCGAAGGTATGCACTTTATGGTTTATAAAGCAGTCGCAGCAGGAAGCACAATAACATTCCGATTCCATAACCAAGGGATTCTTGATAAAACGGTATGGTTTTAGCTTCACTTTTTAAGATAAAGGAGAGTACTTTATGAGCTTTGCTGTTAACTATATGGCTGGTGGGCGATTTGACGCACCTTACTTCCCTACAAAGACAGAGCCATTTATCCAGGGGCGGAGAATTGGTATTTATGATCAAATCCATGTAGATAAGTTTTCATTAGCCTTTGAAACAGAAATGATTGCCTTCTCTGTTGCTGCTTCTCATTACAGTGATAGGGACTATTGGAATTTATTTATTAATGGCCAGCAAGTATTTAAAGAAGTTTATGTAAAAGATGTGCCGGAGGGATTTAATTTCTCCGTTGTAAAACCTATACCTGCTAATGCTGAAGTAAAGTTCGAATACCACAATGCATCCGCAGATAAAAAAACTATATGGCTTAATTACCAACTATTAAGAGATTAGGAGCGTGAAATAGATGGCATATATTGAAAAAATCGTTACAGAAGCAGAATTTCAAAATGAGCTCATAAATTTAATGACTGAAAATGGTTGGAAAAAAGTTAAAACCTTTTATAAATACATTCATAAAGAAAAAGAGCAAGGAAGCAAAAATAACATTACTAAATTGTATAAATATTGGTGTGCAAAACATGTTGTTTTACAAAATGCGGATGGCGGCATGTACGGAATTGTTCAGACCTGGGCTTGGGAGAATAAAACAAAATTGGATATAGATTTGTCTACAGATAAAGGCAAAACAGAACTTCAATCTTATCTAGAAAATAACCCAGGATATAAAGATCGCTCTTGTATGTATCTATATATGATCGAACAACTCCCGAATTATAAAGATAACAGTTTAATCACTATGGGCGCTCAAGACGGATATGAAACTAAATCTATAATGGATGTTGAATTAGCTGAAGTTACAGAAATAAAAAATGAAAACAGAAATCCGAATACTGGTGAAATTTATTACACTTATTCTTATGAGTATTCTGATTCTCCACAACTCATGATGTCACCTTGGGTAAAGTGTACTTTTAGAAATCCAAGATTACAAAATGTAAATGTAGATACAAATTGGTGGCCAGATTCACTAGTTCGTATTACAGGTCAAGTTGATAAAGATAGAGCGGTATTATTAATTCAAGCGGACAGAACACCAGCATTTGAAAATAACGTCGTTCCTGTAATACCGGTATATATGGGCAGGTTAGAAAGTTATGCAGCGGATGATACAATTGCGGATGCTCTATGGGCTGGTAGCGCCTATGATGAAGGTGACGAATCTTCCTCTCATACTTTTGATTTTGAAAACCCGAAACCTTTTAGAGATGTATCGAAATATATGCCAAGAACAAAAACATACCCGAAAAGCCCTGGTAACGGTATTGATAATGTAATTATAAAACGTTCCCGATTCGGAGCAAGATATCAAGCCCACTATATCGCGTGGAATGTCCCTAGTAATATGATGCCACCAGATCGTAAAGGAAAAAACGGTGGACAATACCCGTCAGCATGGCAAAGTCATGACAATGATGAATATAAATATCAATTTAACCCATCTTTATATAGTGGTAGAGTACATACTTCACGTGCTTATATCGTTCATCCAGATGAAGGTGTCCGTGGCTACATGCCTTATATCGTTCTCCTATCACCATTAGGATTATTAGATGGCGACAAATTAAAAGTCCGAATAGATACTTGTCCAGACTCTCATGATATTTATCGTTTCTTTACAGTGGATGCAATTTCACCAATTACGAAAATGCCAGCAACTGCATATCGTCCAGCTGGTTTAGGTATATACGAAAAATCAATGTGATAAGGGGAGAAACTAAATGTGGTTTGATCAAGTGGTTAATTTACAAACGTTACCGAATGAATTAGAAAAAATGTATATCGCAAATGGATGGAAACGAGATTTACTATTTCGTATTCGAAGCGATTCTAGTAAATATACTGATGTGAGATTGTTTGAATCGTTAGGTAGTGATTTAGAACGACGCAGATTCGGTTTTGCGGTAGCATACGATACTGCGGATTCGGATTTTGCAGATGCACGTTACGTTTCCGTTGAATCTAGATTAGGAAATCTAGGAGTCGGGGATGGGACAAAAACAGAATTTAATATTCCTGCTTTCCCAATTACCTCAACATCACTATTAGTTTATGTAAATAGTGTTCTGCAAGATAAGAGTTTTTATACAGTCGATAGTAAAACAGGGAATATTAAGTTTAATAGTCCAATTGCAAAGGGTGGAAAGGTAACTGCAGAATATCGTCTTGCCAACGATGCATATGAACCATCTAATGATATGATTTTCTTCACGTATACGCGATATTTCATTGAAAAAGAAATTAAGTCTACAGATGAAGCAGCAAATTTAGGGAATGGAAATGGAACGAAAACAACATTCACATTACCATTTGCTGATTTCGATGAAAGTCGTTTTACAGTTTATAAAAATGACTCTGTTGTAACCGGGAATGAGTACTCATTCACTGGCGGTAGGATTATTTTCAAATCAGCGCCTGCAAGTTCTGACAACATTAAAGTTTCCGGAATAAGATTACTTGAACCAAATAAAGATGGTGTATTAGAAGATATTCTTACAGCAAAAACCAGATTTGATGTTCAAAACACAATAAGTGTTATGACGGAAATTTTTAAGTCTATCAATTTTATTAATGCGTCACCTTATACATCGTTAAGTTTCACGCCAGAACAACGATTCACAAAAGATTGGAAGAGAGATTCAGTTGTTTACATGTATGGAAACGCAAATAAAGATCGTATCGTTATGTTTATGCGAATAGATCCAACGCCAAGTCCTGTCCGAGCGTTATTTGTTCCGCTTTATATTGGAAAAATGCACACCTTTGATAATAAACCACAAAAAAATTTACTTATCATGGGCGGTTGCCGTGAAGGAGAACAATTTAATAATTCCACGAAGAAAATTGGCGAAACTAACATGGACTATGGCCAAAATACTTCTGGTGGTAATTTATCGCCCATGTTGGCCCAATCTTTAACAGGGGCTATGTATCAACAGCATTATCTATCATTCATTACTCATAATTCTGATATTGATAGTGGTCAAGGTCGCTTTAATCCTTCAATGTACAGTAATAAATATCATCTATCTCAATTTTATATTGTTCATCCAAACGATGGATATGTAGGGAAATTAGATGATGTTTATGCGGTACATCCTAAGAACATTCAACAAGCTGATGAATTAGAAATTGAAAAAACAGTAGTAAATGAAGTGCTTGGTAACGGTGATGGTGCCACGACTATATTTCATTTAGAACACAAACCACAAGGTGATACGTTAAACATTTTTATGAATTGTAAAGAAATACCGAAAACAGATTATGTCTATAATCCAGATGACAAAACAGTGATATTTAAAGAATTTCCGCTTGGGGAAATTACTGCTAGTTATAAAATGGCGCAGTTATATCGTTATACATTGCCCACAACTGCGGTATCACCATTCACAAGTAAAAATTCTCCGTTTAATCCTATTGGGTTAGCGATTTATAAAGAGGACATTTAAAAACGAAAGGGGGAAAGCAAAGAATGAAAGAAAAGGTTTATTCGCTTGCTACCCCTTCTTTATTTATAAAAGAAAAAAACTATACTGTTTCTATTTCTTCAGAATCCAAATTTGAAAAGAGCTATTGTGTAGCACTTTCAGTAACAAATCCTTTTGGGAAAAATGAACACGAGTTTCCAGTGAGTATGCCGGCAAGTTCAAGAGTTAAGGCTGTTACAGAAGATGATGCAGGGATATTTGCTACAAGGACAACTAAAATAAAAGGGGTCTTTTCGGATATTGTTGGCCAAGCAATCCGAAAAGTTAAAGAAGTTGAAGCGCACACGATCCAGATAAGCAGCTCTTCTTCGCAACGATTGACAGAAATTGAAATGGACGTATCCAATTTACAAGATTTCCAACAATCTAGATGTTTTTCTATTGATGTAAGTTTCGATAAAGAAGCATTGCAACACGAGCGAATTTTTAAAATGGATCATATCGTGGATGAGCATGTTAATCGGCCTTTTAATACACATGAAATTCTTATTGCTAACGAAGAGGTGCTGCACCGTACTACAAATGAGCACGAAATGAATCCAGTAATGAAAGAGGAAGTTCTTCATAAAAAAGTGCGCGAATTTGCTGTAGATGTGGATGAATTACCAGAATGGGTTAACGTAGCACGCGTTCTGTATGGGGAAAATTTTTATGAAAGTATCGTAGCAGCACGACAAGAAAAGGAAATATGCGCTACAACAATATCCGTCGATACAAGCAATATCACAATAAAAGAACTAGAAGCGATTAATATCAGTGACGCGGAATTAGCACATAGATCTATTAGAGAAATGATTGGTTCATATGAAGAATATGAACTGTTTAATGGTCAAGGTATACCAGTTTATTTACCCGATTACGATTTGTTCGCTCGCATCCAGAGAGAGTTACCGGCAAACTATGCTGAATTATCTACAGGGCATAGAGATGCCTTACAGATTAATGGAGAGGATGTTTCATTAGAATTGGTGGATCGTTCTATATCGGAAATAGGCAGTTCACTTGTAGATTCAGAAACTCTACTACGAAAAAAAATAGAAATGGATTTAATTAAAATAGATTTTAATCAATCTGATAGGGTGACTAACGAGATAAAAGCAAGAGAGGCTTTTCATGGATATGCTGAAAGAAAAAACAAATATCATGAAGCCGAAAAAATAAATGAATCAGAAGCCGATAGGGTGACTAATGAATTTATCGCAAATGATGTTGCACATATGGAGTTAACAACCCCCAAAGGTCGTGAGTACGGTGTAAACATGACTGATATATCAGATGGTTTAAATGTTAATCGTGAATTTAATACAGGTAATATTATTGAAATTGATAATGGAGATAGAAATATCAAAGACGTTTGCGGCGTGATTAATAACACTGTAGCTACAGATAAAGTAACTGCAACAGTTTCTACAGATTACATAGAAACGGATCCAGTTAATAGAATTACGAAAGATATCGTCACTGTCATTACAGAAAACGAATTAAGCAATCGCTTTGATACAAAAACTATTGTTTTTGAAGAGACTTTTTCATTAGCAGATAGAAACATCCTACAGATTGATGCAACGAGAGAAGAAATGGATTTGTTCGAAGGTTTGGGGATTCCAGTCTATTTACCTGACTTCGACATGTTTTCACGTATTAAAAGAGAATTCATAACAGAAACGGCTTTGTCCGAAACAATGAACCGACCAGAAATAAATATCCCATCAAAAGTTGTTGATACTGTTGATATGGTACGCCCTATACAAGAAATTATGACGGATGTGTCCGGAGCAACAGAATTCGAAAGACCGCTTTTAGAGCTAGATTCACAAATTGTTTATGAGTATGATGCAGCTGATACACCTGCAAAGAAAGCTTTAGTTCATGAACAGGATATATTTGATACTTCTCGTCAATTTGAAGCTGATGAAATAACAGGTGATACGTTTGATAGAGAGAGCACTATAGAAACTGTTGTGAGCGAATCTGAACAGTTTAATAGACAAATAATTTTCGAAAGCTCAATTATAGAGAATGATAGTTTTAAAGTGGACATGTTATTTGATGCCACTTGTATAAAATTTGAACATTTCATAGTTGATAATATATATAACGCTGAAATCATTGAAGGCGATGAAAAGAAAGAAGTTGTAAAAGAAGATCCAAAGCTATGGTTGCGGCATAGTCGTCAATCTTGGTGGACGAACTCAAATTGGAAGAAAACAAGATAAGGAGGAAAAAATGAGCGTAGGAACAAATATGAAAAATCCGGAAAGCGGATGGATAAGAAAATATTGTCAACCTGCTAATGCAGGAAGTTTCTTTAATGGTGTAAGTCGAACTAATCAATCCGGTTGGTTTACTGTAGGAACGGATGAGCAAGCAGAAAGTGGAAATGCATTCTATGCGACTTCCAAGGTACCTTCTAACGAGTTATCTTTTACATTCTTCGGTACAGGTCTTCGAATTATGGCTGGGAATGATGAGGTTCCAATTAGTGAATATTTTGCCCTTAGTATTGATGGTGGTGAGGAGAAATTTGTGCAGCTTTTTGCTAAAACACCACAATTTACAGTTGTTTATGAAAACCTACAGTTAGAAAACAAAGAACATAACGTAACATTAAGAACAGCTATTAGCAGCGGTAAAGGGAGTTTTACTTTCTTATATGCTATTGATTACTTAGATTTAGAAACTGCAAAAAAACCGTTAGTTTCTTTGTATGAGAAAGAAAGCGGGAAAATATTTACAGATGATTTCGATTCAATACACCCACGGTGGATCATGTCCCCGGCAAGTGCATTTGATATTTCTGCCGAAACGAGTTTTTTACAAATAAACCATGATGCCCGCAAAGATGTTTTACTATTAGTCGATAAACCTGCAGGTGACATTGCAATACAAGTAACTGCAGATTATCAACCAACTGTAGAAAATGATAATGGTGGACTACTCATATACCAGAATGCTGATAACAAAATTGAATTCCTTGAATCTTATTCAAAAACTAGTTCAAAGGATCATATAGAATGGTTAGCTGTATCACAAGGGAATCAGTGGGATTTTTACAGTAAAACAGATTCCAATTTTGATTATGCTGACAGCGAAAAATTAGGAGCTAATAAGATTGGGATAATCTTAAAAAAAGGAATAGAAAACCAATCCAAACCGTTAAATGTCGATCGTATTATTGTTACTGCGGGTAATAAATTAAAACTACGACAACTCTTTCCAAGTGGTACAGTTATATTAAAAGATGATAGTGGGGCAGTCATTTCTAAAAGCTTAGTAAATCAAAACAACACAGGAATAGATATTACTTTACCGTCATTAGAATTTAAGGGAACTGTAGAAATATTCGATGAAAAAAATGTACTAACAGCAGCTAAGGAAGCAACCTTTTATGGTGGCGATATATATAATATAGGTTCACCTTTAAAAATTTTAATGCATGACAAAGAGTTAAATGATACGGATCCAACCAACTTAGGAAATATGATAGAGGGTCAAAAAGTTATTCGAATGTCTGTACAAAATGACAATATATCTGCTGTGGCCAACCTAAAAATATCTGTTCAACAATACATGGATAAGGTCGGAGTTTCCTGGGCAGATGTTTCACTAGATGGTATTAATTTTTCAGAAGAAATTTCAATCGGTACTTTAGATGCTCAAAAGTCTAAAGAATTCTGGGTTAAAGTTGTAAAAGACTATAATTATATGGGCCTTGAACCAATTTATTTCAATATTAAACTAGCACATGATTAGGTTGTGATGATATGGGAACTAAAATGAAAATCAATAGATTCAAAGGAGAAACAGCAAATTCAAATCCAACATTTGTTGAAAGAAAAGAACAAATTTTTATAGAAAAAGGACAGTTAGAATATATACCAATTAATATTGGATTCAACAAATATGATATCCGAACAATTAAAGTTATAAATGATAAAGATTCCGAAACAGTCGTTACAATTTTTGATAAAAAAGAAGATGGAGATCAAATATACAAGAGTCTCCAAGAGAAGAAAATATACGATATATTAGCAATACCAATTGAAGATAAAGATAATACTGCAGCCGCTCATGTTTTTGTTGAAAACAAAGGAGATTCGGCTGCTTTATTTTCTTTAAATATAAAAGCAGTAAGTTTATCTTAAAGGAGAAAACTATATGACTAATAAAATTTTCAATCGCTTTGAAGTTGCACGAAAAGACATATTCCAAACAGTTATTGATGAGATGCTTAGAGTTGGATGGGTACAAAAAAATAAAGGAGACTCTTCTGAAAATAACTTTTTTGCTATGTATTCAGATGGTAATGATAATAAGAAAAATATATTCTTAGAACTTATCCCGTTTGATGGAAGAAATTCAGAATCTGCCCCGTCAACAAACTCTAGTTATGATATTAGAAAATCAGACTACGCAGATCCATTCTTTCGTTTTTCTGAAGGATACGACGAAAACACAAGTAGACGGATAAATATAACTGAATCCAATCCTTTAGGCTGGTTTTTTGGTAGAAAATATAACACTGGTTTTACAAAGGGGAAAGGGCCAACCTATGATAAGGATGCAATTTTCGAATTATACATTTTTGCGGATAAAGAACGTGTTATCGTTGCTACAATTGCACCAGAATATCTATCCGGTTACAACGTTGTTTCATATATAGGCGTTCCGGATGACCTGTATTTAAAGGAATCACATGAACCATTTACAAAAGCAATATATACAGCATCAACAGCTTTCTCTGGAGCAACTACTAGTTCTGTGTCTGGTCAAAATCAAGGATGGATGTTTGCGGGTCCTGAATCATTTCCTTCATCAACTAAACCGTATAGATCCACCACAAGTTATTTTACACCTTTGAAAAACCCAACAATTGATAAATCATATATTTTGTCTCCTATTTTTGTAGAGACTAAGGATGAAGGTGTCCGTGGTCGATTAGATGGAATATTTTATTTAAGCGGAACAACGAATTTATCACAAGGGGACTTCATTGAAATTCCAACCGATGAAGGGATACAAAAATATAGATATTTAGCTTGTGTTAGTAATACTATGAACACCTATTCGCTACCATCAGATATTGTAATAAGGGTTTCTTAATTATGGCTACTTTTAAAGGAATGATATTACGTAATTATCTAACTGTAGCCAATAGGAACGCACATACACGGAAGGGAGCACTTTTACCTAAAATAGAAACACCTAATAATCAACAAAATTATGACATGAAACGGCCAAGACAAGAGCCATTAGAACATTCATGGAAAAAATTAAATACGTAAACAAGAGAATCCAAGCGTGCAGCAGCAGGCTTTTTTATTTTGGCCAAAATTTGAAAGGAGGTGAGAACTTGGAAAGAATTCAAGAACTCATCAAGGCATTAAATATATCTGATGTAATTACAAGTACTCAATTTAAAGTAGGTGGTGCTATAGGTGGTGGATTAGGAACAATAATTAGTTTGCTATATGGTAAGGCGAATGTAATTTGGATTGGAATCTACTGCTGGATTATCATGTTGGACTGGATTACTGGTAGTAAAGCTTCAAAGCTAGATGGAACATACAGCAGCCAATACGGAATTGAAGGCATCACGAGAACCGTGGTGCTTTTATCATTACCGGCTCTTGCACATTTATTTGATATCGCTCTTAAACTACCGGATTTCTTTTTCTTCATGGTAGTTGGTGGATTGAGCTATCACATTTTTAATAGTTTCGCTGCAAACTGTGCACGAATTGGCTGGGAAAAATGGATTCCTGCATGGTTATTAGAAAGTGTAGCGTCCGAAATTCAAGCAAAAATACAAAGGTCTGATGCAAGAAAAGAAAAACAAAACAAAAAATAAAAATACACGCCTTACATAAGGAGAGCATTGTCAAAAGACGATGCTCTTTTTGTTTGGACAAAAAGGGGAAAATACACAATGAAAAAACCATTGAAACTATTTAGTTCATTATTTATGACTCTATTGCTCTTATTTTCGTTCGCTACGGCTTCTTTTGCCGATAGAGTACTAATTATCCAAGACTTGCCGAAACAAGCCTATCGTAACGGTGTAGGCGCGTATGAGGGCGTTGTAGCACATAGTACAGCAACACCAGAAGCGCCAGCAATTAGTATTAGAAATTATGAAGCTAGAACATGGAGAAGTGCATTTGTACATTACGCTGTAGATTGGAACGAAACAATCCAAATTGCATCAACAAACTATATCGCTTACGGCGCTGGACCAGCTGCAAATAAAAGATTTGTTCACGTAGAACTTTCCGAAACTAGTAATCTAGCTAAATTTAAATCTTCTTACGTACGTTATGTAAAACTATTAGCTAAGATTTTAAAAGATAGAGGGATTCATCCAAGCAAAGGATTATGGACACATAAAGATATTACTTATAAATTAGGTGGCACCGACCACGAAGATCCGCTTGATTATCTTCGCAGTCACGGTGTATCAGAATCACAATTCAGAGCAGACGTACAAAAGGCATATGAGGGCGCAACAGTTACAGTTAAACCAAAACCACAAGAACCTATTCAAAACGTTGTAGGAGCAACAGGAGTAGCTTATATCGATGGATATAAAGTAAACCTTAGAAGTGGGCCATCAACAAATTACGGTATTATCCGTCAATTAAGTAAAGAGGAATCATATCAAGTATGGGGAAAACAAGGTGATTGGTTAAATCTTGGTGGTAATCAATGGATTTATAACAACCCATCCTACATTAAATATCAAGGAGAACAAACTCCTGCTGCAAGTTCAGTTATAGGGAAACGAGTTGTTTCTAAAGTGGACAACCTTCGCTTCTATGATTCTGCTTCTTGGTGTGATAAAGATGTAGCAGGAACGGTAGATGAAGGGCTTGGTTTTACTATTGATGCTAAAGTATCCGTTAATGGTTCACCGCAATATAAAGTACACAACAGTAAGGGAACAACATACTATGTAACTGCAAATGAAGCCTATGTGTATGTGAAGTAAGAAAAAAGAGGGCGTATCCGGCCCTCTTTTTTGATTTTAAAATATTATTTATTATCAAGTATCTTAAATTAATGTGTAAATATGAATATATTCATATTTACACAAGGGAAATTATGGTATCATATTTTGTGAGTAGTAACTAATATCTGATAGGAGTGGAAAAAATGATTAACATTAAAAAACTAACTTCTTCCCTAATTGTAAGCGCTTTATTTTTAATTCCTACAAGCGCAAGCGCAGCAAGCGTGTATGGTGTAGTAAGTAATAAGTGGGATGCTAATAGCAGCACTATTCAAAACGCAGTACAGATTAATGAAGGGAAAATTTATGCTGTGAGTTCCAATGATTATGCTTTTCTTAATACTGAAAATGGGCAAACGGACTCAAAAGGAAAAGTTAGTCCTAGTTTTACTACTAAAGGAATGGTGAAAATAGATAATGATAGAATTTTCATTGCTGGTATGCAAGGAAAATGGAAAGTTGTAGGATCAAATGGAAGGGATTTAGAGACAGGCAAATTATCAGATCCACGTACTCCGAGATTTGTTAAAAAATTATCGAATGGACAAATTTTGTTAGTGCATAATGACGGGTATTATACACTTCTAGATTCAACTTCGAAAGTGAAAGTAGCTAGAACAGGGAAGTGGCAAAATAATTGGAATATTAATGATACAGTTGAGTTTACGAATGGAAAACTATTAATGGTAGGAGATAAAGGTAACTATCAGGTCATGTCAACTAACGATGGAAAAGTTATTGAATCAGGAGATTGGGGATTTCCTAAACATGGTATCCATTCTATTGACAAACTTTCTGATGGAAAAATGTTGGCTGTAGGAGAAGGGTCAAATGTCATTCTTTTTGATAAAGATGGAAAAAAGATTGATGACTCTGGATCAGTGCTATCTGACAAACACAATAAGAAATATAAGTGGGATAAAGTAGTAGCTCTCGAAAGACAACATGCATTAATAATTAGTTCATCTGGTGACATTATGTTGGTGCATGTGGACGATGCAAATAATATTTCAATTCAAGCGCAAACAAAAATCAATAACTATGCTTCTAGTAAATCTGTATTTAAAGTTCAAGAAGATAGAGTGTTTGTTACGCTTACTGCAGGCAGATTTATAATTTTCCAAATAGATTTAGATTCATAAACATGTGGCGTAGAAATAAATGAATTCGGATATAATTTAGACTAATATTTTTGGAAATCAAACAAAAACGTAAAATGTTCTATGTAACAGCAAATAAATCCTATATGTATGTAAAGTAGAAAAAGGGTATGTCCAAGTTTGGGCATACCCTTTTTTTGTTTATATAACGTAAAAAAAGGGTTTTTTTCTATAAAAAACGTAGTCATAAAAAAATCCACCTTCATATAGAAGATGGCGCAATATACCCAAAATACCCAAAAAGAATTATAACATGAATTTATTAAAAACCATATTAAATGAGAAAGTCACATTTTTATTAACATGAATATTCAAAAATAAGTTTTTCAAGTTAGAATATTCAAAAACTTATTTATACAAACAAGTGTAGTGTGGTAATATTTAACAAAGGGGGTAGGAGTAAATGAGTGTTGAAATTATTTCTAAAGAAGAAATCACAAAATTATTAAATGACTGGTATCAATCTATGATTGCACAACGTGTATTACAGTCTAAAAAAATTAAAGAAGATATTGAAAATAAAATTAATCATATCAAGGAAGACAAGACAATATTAATTTACTACGCTTTACTTAATGCAAGGTATAACCTTCTAATACGTGATATGGATAGTTCAAAAGATATTTTGGACAAAATCGAGATTTTACCAGAGCAAGCTGAAACACTTTTGGAGTACTATCATCATTTATTTAAAGCTATTTACGCCATCAATACAGCAAACCACGTCGAAGCGAAGATTCAATTTGAGGAAGCTGAAAGCCTTCTTGGTTACATGCATGATGAAATTGAAAATGCTGAATTTAATTATATGATTGCTATTTTCTACTACCATACTTTAAAACCTATTTTAGCAATCCAATACGCTATGAAAGCAAAAGAAGTATTTGCACATTGCGAAGGATATGAACTAAAAACTGCTGCATGTCTAAATACTTTAGGAATGGCAAGCATACGACTAAATGAATTCGAAAACGCAGAAGAATATCTCATTTCAGCATTAGATACTTTCAGAAAATGTGATGATGAAATTCTGACTAAACGAGTTAAACATAATTTAGGGCTTTTATATGCAAGTCAAAACATGTCAGAGTTAGCAATTAAGCATTTAGAGGATTCATTAGAAAATAACGCTAAAACTATGTTTCTTTTAGCGAGAGAGCATTTCAAGTTAGGTAACCATGATATTGCTAATGAATATATTGTAAAGGGCTATAATATTAGTGACGTATGTTATCGCCACCATTTTGAAATTACTAGGGCATTACATAACAAAGCACCACAAGCAGAATTAGAAAAATTAGTTATAGAAGGTATTTCGTATTTTGAAAAAGAAGAATTATATGATTGGGTAAAAGAATATGCATCTCTTTTAGGTGAGAAATTCTATGATTCAAAAGACCATGAAAAAGCGAGTAAGTATTTGCACGTTGCTTTGGATGCAGACAAAAAGAGCATAGAAAGAAGGGCGCTAAAATGAAAAAAGCAATCCTATTAATGATGATGTTATCCGCTGTTTTTACTTTTGGGATTACTATTGTAAAAGACGCACCACAAAACGAACCAATTCAAGTATTTATGGATCATGGAGAACATATTTAAAACCTAAGGAAGAGGGCGCATATAGTGTCCTCTTTTTTAATATCTATTATTTATATGATGAGGTTGCAGGTACGTCTTTCGGTTATTGTTTGATAAACGTAAGATGTTTCTAAAAATGTGTATACAAAGGTGTGATTTTGTACTGTATATGTTCACATATTTGCTCACATTTTGTTCACGTACCATATAAAAAAGTATGAAAATCTATAAAAATAATTATTTAAATAAAATTTGTTCTAGATACTAAAAAGCGCCAAACCCCTTGCTGTATAAGGGATTTGGCACTTTTGTATATTTTATGTTTTATCAAATGAACACCCCTAAAACTGCTCATTCTTCTCCCAAGATTCTACAATATAATGCGCAATCGTCGGATTAAAGCCTTTACCAACTAAAAACATAATTGCAGCAACTTCTGTTAAAGCGTGTTTGTGTGATGTATGTTTTGCTTCATTTAAACCGTAATCTACCCAAGGTTTTACGAAATCTAGTACAGGTTTCTTTAAAGGTAAAAACTGTGTACCGACAACTTGTTGAATTTGTTGTTGTGTTGGTTCTGTAATTGGTCCAGGTGGTAAGATTTGAGGCTGTGTAATATCGAATGTAGGTCCAGGCGGTAAAATTTGTGGTTGAGTCGGATCAATTGTTGGTGGTTTAGGTGGTGAGACACGTGCGTCGTAGTTTGGTTGATACATTTGTTGTTGGTATTGCGGTTGTTTAGACTGAGTTGGGTATGGGTTTTGTTGAAATTGTTGTTCTTGATTTTGTGGTGCTGTATATGGATTTTGAGGGTACTCATAATTCGGACGTGTGTCATATGGATTTTGTTGATATTCAGTTTCTTGATTTTGCGGTGTTGCAAATGGATTTTGCTGAAATTGTTGTTCTTGATTTTGTGGTGCTGTATATGGATTTTGGGGATATTCATAATTTGGACGTGTGTCGTATGAGTTTTGTTGATAATTAGTTTCTTGAGTTTGCGGCGTTGCAAATGGATTTTGTTCATATTGTTGCTCTTGCTGTTGTAACTCTTGTTCTTCATATTGTTCTGTATATCTTTGTTCTTGTTGCTGAGGGTAAAATGGTTGTTGTGGGTAAGGCGGTTGATTATTATAGAACATATTTATTCCTCCTTCATGATGATGCCTACCACCCAGTGTATGGGCGGACAAGAAAATATGTGATGAAAAAATGCGGGCGTGTTACAATAAGTAACTGGGTGAAGATAAAATGACAAAACAAGAAAAGGTTCAAAAAACAATTACTTTTGTAAAACATATTTTAGAAAAAGATGCGAGTGGGCATGATTGGTATCATATTGAGCGCGTACATAAACTGGCGATTTCTTTATCCGAGCAAGAAGGAGGAAATCGTTTTATAATTGAAATGGCAGCATTACTTCACGATGTGGCAGATGAGAAGTTAAATGAAAGTGAAGAAGCAGGAATGAAAAAGGTTTCTGATTGGTTAGAAGAGTTACATGTTGAAGAAGAGGAAAGTAAACATGTTCTTCATATCATCGCCAATATGTCTTATAAAGGTGGTCATGGCGGTAAAGTTGAGTCACTTGAAGGGAAGATTGTTCAAGATGCAGATCGCTTAGACGCTCTTGGTGCAATTGGAATAGCTCGCACATTTGCATATGGTGGAGCGAAAGGGCGATTAATGTATGATCCAACTATTCCTCCGCGTGAAGTGATGACGAAAGATGAATATAGAAAAAATAATGACCCATCTCTAAATCATTTTTATGAAAAACTTTTAAAACTAAAAGACTTAATGAATACGAACGCAGCAAAACAAGAGGCTGAAGTTCGTCATCGTTATATGGAACAGTTTATTGAACAATTTATGAAAGAGTGGAATGCACAAATATGAAAATGTTAACTGTGGAAAACTTATCAAAATCATATGGAGAAAAACCGTTATTTGATGGATTATCATTTAGTATTGCAGAAGGACAACGTGCCGGAATTATCGGTGTAAATGGTACTGGTAAATCAACGTTATTAAAAATTATTGCAGGGGCAGAAATTCCTGACACAGGTGATATGACTCATTCACGTGGGTATACAATTAGTTATTTATCACAGCAACCTGAGTTTGATGAGAAATTAACAGTATTAGAACAAGTCTTCCATGGTGATACACCTTTAATTCGTCTTCTTCGTGATTATGAAAAGGCGCTATTACATATCGAAAAAGATCCAAGTAATGAAAAAGTACAGGAACAATTATTTGCAGTGCAACAACGTATGGATGCGATGAGTGCGTGGGAAGCAAATGCGAATGCCAAATCATTATTAACTAAACTAGGAATTACGGATTTCACAGCAACTGTTGGAAATTTATCTGGTGGGCAGAAAAAACGTATTGCGATGGCGCAGTGTTTTATTGAAACACCGGACCTATTAATTTTAGATGAGCCTACGAACCATCTTGACCATGAGACAGTTGAGTGGTTAGAGGAATATTTAGCGCGATATACAGGTGCGGTATTACTTGTAACCCATGATCGTTATTTCTTAGATCGTGTGACGAATCGTATTTTCGAATTAGATAATGGAAAACTGTATAGTTATGAAGGAAACTACAGTACGTTTTTAGAAGCGAAAGCACTTCGTGAAGAGCAAGAACTTGCGCAAGAATCAAAGCGTCAAAACTTATATCGCCGTGAACTAGCGTGGATTCGCCGTGGTGCAAAAGCTCGTTCGACAAAGCAAAAAGCACGTATTCAACGTTTTGAAGAGATAAAAGGTCAAGAAGGACCAGCTGCAAAACAGTCTGTTGATATTGCACTTAGCGGTAGCCGCCTTGGGAAAAAAGTACTTGAGCTAAAAGATGTAACAAAAAAATTCGGTGATAAAACGGTATTGAACAATTTTAATCATATTGTGAAACCAGGCGATCGTATCGGAGTTATTGGAGCGAATGGAAGCGGGAAATCTTCGCTATTAAATATGCTTGCAGGTAAGTTATCTCCTGATAGTGGTGAAATTGAAGTTGGGCAAACTGTAAAAGTTGCTTATTATACGCAAGAAAATGAAGAGATGAATTTAAATCAACGTATGATTGAATACATTAAAGAAATTGCGGAAGTTATTCATACGACAGATGGAAAAGTAATTGGTGCGTCTCAAATGTTAGAACGTTTCTTATTCCCGCCACATTCACATGGTACACCGCTTGGTAAACTATCTGGTGGCGAGAGAAGACGTTTATACTTATTACGTATATTAATGGGAGAACCGAACGTACTATTACTGGATGAGCCTACGAATGATTTAGATACACAAACATTAACAGTGTTAGAAGATTATTTAGAAGATTTCCCAGGCGTCGTTTTAACTGTATCGCATGATCGTTACTTCTTAGATAAAGTAGTTGATGAATTGTTCATCTTTGCTGGCGGAGGCGAAGTACGTGAATTTTTAGGTAGCTATACTGATTACTTAGAAATGGAAAAAACGAGAGAGCTCATTGAGAAAGCGGAAGTGCAAAAAGAGAGAAAAGTAGTAGAAGAAGCACCGAAACAACAACGTAAGCGTAAACTTTCATATAACGAGCAACGCGAATGGGATACAATTGAAGATACAATTGCAGGACTTGAAGAAAAACTGGAATCTATTGGAGAAGAGCTTGCGAATGTTGGTTCTGATTTTACGAAAGCTCAAGAATTGTCTGAAACGCAGCAAAAAACAGAAGAAGAGCTAGAAAAAACGATGGAAAGATGGAGTGAACTATCGGATATTGTTGAAGGATTAAAATAAAAACAAGCTGCATATATTGAAAAGTAAAGAGAAAAACTTTACACTATTGGTAGAACCTATTTTAGGAGGGAAAAAATGAGAACATCTAATCCAATGTTGAAAAAAGAGGCATTTCGTAAAGAGGGAGCAAGCGCTTCTGCGATGACGATTGGCGGAACAGTAGGCAAAACGTTCATTATGCTTATCTTGCTACTTGCAACGTCTGTCTATTCATACATACAGATGATGCAGGGGACGATGAAAATGCCGGTGTTAATTGGTGCATTAGTAGTTGCAGCAATCATCGCATTTGCATCTATGTTCTTCCCGCGTATTTCACCTTTTGGTGCACCGATCTATGCAGCAGTAGAAGGGGTTGTATTAGGTAGTATTTCAGCAGTTTATACAATGAAATTTGGCGATTCTATCGTTTTAAATGCTGTATTACTAACAATCTCAATTCTATTTGCAATGTTAGTGTTATATGCAACACGCGTAGTAAAGGTAACGGATAAATTCCGTACAGGCGTAATGGCAGCAACACTTGGAATTATGGTTATGTATTTAGTCGTATTTCTACTAAACATGTTTGGTGTGACTGTTCCGTACATTCACCAAGGCGGTACAATCGGTATTATTATTAGTGCAGTTGTTATCGTAGTTGCTGCATTAAACTTATTACTAGATTTCGATTTAATCGAAAATGGTGTACGTAGTCAAGCTCCGAAATATATGGAGTGGTACACTGCGATGGGACTAATGCTTACATTAGTTTGGTTATACTTAGAAATTCTTCGTTTCGTTTCATACTTTACGAAAAATGACTAATAAAAAAATCCTGCATGAAAAATGCAGGATTTTTTTATTTTCAAAGATAAATTGATGATGTGGTATAATATGGATGTTAATAACTTTAAATTGAAGGGGATGGAATATGATGAAAGAGAAAAAAGGGATTATGAAAAAACTATTTTCTAAAAGTTTTTTCATAGAACTAGATGAAGCTTTAACGTATCCATCATCGGAAGTTATTACTTCAGCTATCGTAGGGTATGCAGCTGAATGTAATGAACAACTTAAATTTGAGAGTAAAGTAAAA